>CAJTKE010000008.1 GCA_910576865.1 uncultured Oscillibacter sp. | reverse complement strand
TTTAATGAGTGGCTGCTTCTAAGCCAACATCCTGGTTGTTTTCGCAACTCCACATCGTTTTCCACTCAGCGTATATTAGGGACCTTAGCTGTGGGTCTGGGCTGTTTCCCTTTTGACAATGAAACTTATCTCACACTGTCTGACTGCTGTACATCAATTAGCCGGCATTCTTAGTTTGATAGGCGTCGGTAACTTTATCAGCCCCTAAACCATTCAGTGCTTTACCTCCGGTAATCTAATACAACGCTAGCCCTAAAGCTATTTCGGGGAGAACCAGCTATCTCCGGGTTCGATTGGAATTTCACCGCTACCCACAAGTCATCCGCCACCATTGCAACGGGGGTCGGTTCGGTCCTCCATGGGGTTTCACCCCCACTTCAACCTGCTCATGGGTAGGTCACCCGGTTTCGGGTCTATGGCAACGAACTTCACACGCCCTGTTCAGACTCGCTCTCGCTGCGCCTCCGGCACTGAATGCCTTAAGCTCGCTCGTTACTATAACTCGCCGGACCGTTCTACAAAAAGTACCTCATCACACTTTAACGTGCTTTGAGTGCTTGTAAGCACAAGGTTTCAGGTTCTCTTTCACTCCCCTCCCGGGGTCCTTTTCACCTTTCCCTCACGGTACTGCTCCTCTATCGGTCATCAGGTAGTATTTAGGCTTGGATGGTGGTCCACCCGGTTTCCCACGGGGTTTCACGTGTCCCGCGGTACTCTGGATCCGATCTATAAGCATCGCCTTTCGCTTACGGGGCTCTCACCCTCTGTGGCCGGCCTTCCCAGACCGTTCAACTAGACTAGCTTACGTGATGATCGTCCGCAACCCCGGAGAATAAATCCTCCGGTTTGGCCTACTCCGCGTTCGCTCGCCACTACTTACGGAATCTCGGTTGATGTCTCTTCCTCGCCCTACTTAGATGTTTCAGTTCAGGCGGTTCCCCGCGTACGCCTATTTGATTCAACGCACGCTACATGGATATTGTCCATGTGGGTTGCCCCATTCGGAAATCCGCGGGTCAAGGGATATTTGCTCCTCACCGCGGCTTATCGCAGCTTGTCACGTCCTTCGTCGGCTCCTGATGCCAAGGCATTCCCCTTGCGCTCTTTTCAGCTTGACCTTCGTCGAAGAAACTCGCTCCATTCCATCCCCACCTTCGGTGAGGATTTCATATCCGCTCCTTCCTTCTCCTCCTTCACCAAAAATCTGAGGATTTTTGGTGGGCTGGAGTCGAGGGACGAGGGGACGGGCTTCTGTCTCTTCAACGGCCATTCACTGAGATAGCTATTCTCATGAATTATGCAGGCTTCACAAAGAAGTTTTCGAAATTGTAATTGTTACCCTGCGTCCATCAGGACGCTGTTCCACAATCAAATTACGCTTCGCATCCTCTCGGATGCTTGCCTCTCTGTTGCCTTACTTGCTTTCATCACATTGTTCAGTTTTCAAGGTGCAGAGCTTCCAGCCTCTTTTGAAGCCAGACCTCAAAATCCAAATCCCTTTGGGTTTTGAGGTCCAACAGCAAATGCTGTCTGGTGGGCCCAAGTGGGCTCGAACCACCGACCTTACGATTATCAGTCGTACGCTCTAGCCAGCTGAGCTATGGGCCCGTCTGGTGGAGATAGTCGGGATCGAACCGGCGACCTCCTGCTTGCAAGGCAGGCGCTCTCCCAGCTGAGCTATATCCCCACATCTCTCCATTCCCTCGAAGGCGTATGCCCTCTAAATTAAACAACGTAACTACTCATCAACACTCAAACGGCTGACCAGGATGTTACGGACAGATGTCTCACTGTCCGAGGTCTCCTTAGAAAGGAGGTGATCCAGCCGCTCGTTCTCGAACGGCTACCTTGTTACGACTTCACCCCAATTATCGAACCCACCTTCGGCCGCGCCCTCCTTGCGGTTAGGCTACGGACTTCGGGTGTTCCCGACTCTCATGGTGTGACGGGCGGTGTGTACAAGGCCCGGGAACGTATTCACCGCGGCATGCTGATCCGCGATTACTAGCGATTCCGACTTCACGCAGGCGGGTTGCAGCCTGCGATCCGAACTGAGACGGCTTTTTGGGGTTCGCTCTGCCTCGCGGCTTTGCATCCCTTTGTTGACCGCCATTGTATTACGTGTGTAGCCCAGGACATAAGGGGCATGATGATTTGACGTCGTCCCCGCCTTCCTCCGTTTTGTCAACGGCAGTCTCGCTAGAGTGCTCTTGCGTAGCAACTAACAATAGGGGTTGCGCTCGTTGCGGGACTTAACCCAACATCTCACGACACGAGCTGACGACAACCATGCACCACCTGTCTCTGCTTTCCCCGAAGGGCACCTGACGTATCTCTACCTCGTTAGCAGGATGTCAAGCCCTGGTAAGGTTCTTCGCGTTGCTTCGAATTAAACCACATAATCCACCGCTTGTGCGGGCCCCCGTCAATTCCTTTGAGTTTCAACCTTGCGATCGTACTCCCCAGGTGGGATACTTATTGTGTTAACTGCGGCACGCAGGGGGTCAGTCCCCGCACACCTAGTATCCATCGTTTACAGCGTGGACTACCAGGGTATCTAATCCTGTTTGCTCCCCACGCTTTCGCGCCTCACCGTCAGTTATCGTCCAGTAATCCGCCTTCGCCACTGGTGTTCTTCCTAATATCTACGCATTTCACCGCTACACTAGGAATTCCGATTACCTCTCCGACACTCAAGGGAAACAGTTTCAAATGCAGTTCACGGGTTGAGCCCGTGGATTTCACATCTGACTTGTCTCTCCGGCTGCACGCCCTTTACACCCAGTAAATCCGGACAACGCTTGCCACCTACGTATTACCGCGGCTGCTGGCACGTAGTTAGCCGTGGCTTATTCAAGGGGTACCGTCTTCTGCTCTTCCCCCTTAAAAGAAGTTTACAACCCGAAAGCCTTCTTCCTTCACGCGGCGTTGCTGGGTCAGGCTTGCGTCCATTGCCCAATATTCCCCACTGCTGCCTCCCGTAGGAGTCTGGGCCGTATCTCAGTCCCAATGTGGCCGGCCAACCTCTCAGTCCGGCTACTGATCGTCGCCTTGGTGGGCCGTTACCTCACCAACAAGCTAATCAGACGCGAGGCCATCTTTCGGCGATAAATCTTTGACATTCAGACCATGCGATCCAAATGCGTCATGCGGTATTAGCAGTCGTTTCCAACTGTTGTCCCCCTCCGAAAGGCAGGTTCCTCACGCGTTACTCACCAGTCCGCCACTAAGCATTCCCTTCCGTTGTCCGAAAACTCCTTCAGGGGTGCTCCGTTCGACTTGCATGTGTTAAGCACGCCGCCAGCGTTCGTCCTGAGCCAGGATCAAACTCTCTATAAAATGGTATCCAAACAACCTCGCGGCTGTTCAAACCAACATAGAGCTATTTGTCATAGCTTCAAGCATTTTTTCAGTTGCTGCTTTCGGGAGAATTGACCACTCCCTACTCACCCACAACCTTGGCGCTTCCACTGTGATTCCTCACAGCAAAAGCTCCGTCTGGTGCTTTCTTTTCGTTACGTTGTTTAATTTACAAGGTACACGCCTTCTCGGCGGAACGTTTGCTATTCTAGCACACTCTCAAGCTCTTGTCAAGCCCTTTTTTAAATCTTTTTTCGATTCTCAGGGGCCCGACCAGCCGTCGTGCCTGACAGCTTTGTTAGAATACCAGATGCCCCACCGTTTGTCAACACCTTTTTTCAAATTTTTACGCTTTTTGTAAAATAACGGCGAATCGCCCGAATCCCGGTATGACCTCTGTGCAGTTCCCACAACGGCAACGAGGGCCGGCCTCCTTCGAGAAGCCGGTCCTCGTTCCACTCCTTATTTAAAAGGACCTGTCACCACTACCTGGAAGCCCCCTTCCGGCGTCTCCGGCAGCCTCTCCCACCGTCCCAGGTCCTCCAGCAGCGCCTCGTACTCCATCGCGTTCAGCCTGTAACGGCGTTCCAGCTCGTCTTCCCGCTCCGGCGTGAACCCGTTCAACAGGTCCCCCGCCTCCTCGACGGTAAGGCAGAGCGCAATATCAGTATCATCGCAGTATTCTCCGGCGGTGTCCTCGGTGGTTTCCGCGCCTGACTCCGGCATGCAGGCCTCCGTCGGAGTGGGCATATCCGCCGGGGCTGTCGGAGCCGCGGCGGTGGCCATCAGGCTGCGCTGGCCCGCCGCCGCGCCGGTCGAGGGACTGCCGTTGTCCGGCGCGGCGCTCTTCGCCCTCTCCTGGACCAGCGCCTCCTCTTTCTCTTCATCCGCCGCCTCCGGCGCCGCCTGGGGCTGGATTCCCGTCTCCCCGGCGGTGTGATAAACGGCGGAAGGCGCGGCGCTTTCCATCCGGGCCATCGGGCTTTCACCGCCCGCGGGCGCGGCCGGGCCGGTCCGGGCCAGGACAATCAGTCCGCAGCACGCCGCCATCGCCGCCACGGTCCCCACCCAGCGCCGGAGATTCCGCCGTTTCAGCTCCACGACCTTCGTGTCCCGGGTCTGAGACGTCCGAATCCGTTCCATCACGCCCTCTGTAAAGCCCTCCGGGATTACAGTGTCCTCCACGTCCGGGAAAGCCGCCCGGAGGGCCAGCGCGTCGTCCACATAGGCCCGGCAGCCGGGGCATCCCTCCAGGTGGCCCCGCACCCGCTCCGCCTCCTCGGGCGGCAGCTCCCCGTCCACGAACAGGTCCAACAGGGCCGCGTATTCCTCACAGTATTTCATGTACGGCCCTCCCTTCCTGTCTCTTTAGACGGAGGCGACGGAGAAAAGTTCCCTCCCGCCAGCAAAAAAGCCCGCAGTTTTTTCCGCCCCCGGCTGATGCGGGACTTCACCGTCCCGATGTCCAGCCCCAGGGCCTCGCCGATCTCGTCATAGCGCAGCTGCTGCATCTCCCGCAGTATCAGCGCCTCCCGCAGGGAAGGCGGCAGGGCCCGGAGCCCCGCCTCGATCTGCTCCCGCAGCTCCCGGCGCTCCACCTCCTCCTGAGGGGAGGAAAGGGAGGCCGGAAAATCCAGATTCAAATCTTCATCATCCAATGACACAGCCGCCTGCCGCTTCCCCTCCCGCCGGAGGAGGTCCACACAGGCGTTGGAGGCCAGCCGGTAGAGCCAGGTGGAGAAGCTGCTGTCCCCCCGGAAGCTCTTCAGCCCCTGCCACGCGGCGAAAAACGCCTCCTGGGCGGCCTCGGCGGCGTCCTCCGGGTTCCGGCACATCCGCCGGGTCAGGGCCAGCACCCGCTTTTCATAGAGCCGCACCAGCTCCTCGAACGCCTCCTGGTCTCCCTCCCGGGCGGCGTCCACCCATTTCTGTTCCTGTGTCACAGGCGTCCCTCCCGTCCGTCCCGGAGGTCCCGCTTGATGCCCCGGGTCACCCGGTACACATCCTCCAGCGTGTTCATCCGCACGATCTGCTCCTTATAATAATTGGCGTAGGGCACGCCCTTGAGGTACCAGCAGTAATGCCGCCGGGCCTCCAGGACGGCCGTTCGCTCTCCTTTATATTCCGCCGCCAGCTCGAACTGCCGCACCGCCAGATCGCACCGCTCCGCCAGGGGCGGCAGGGGCGGCACGGGCTCCCCCTCCAGCAGGGCCCTGGCCTGCTGAAAAATCCAGGGGTTCCCGAAGCACCCCCGGCCGATCATGGCCATGTCCGCCTTGGTGTGCTGCAAGATCCGGGCGGCGTCCTCCGGCTTCCAGATGTCCCCGTTGGCGATGACGGGGATGGACACCGCCTCCTTCACGGCCCGGATGCAGTTCCAGTCCGCCTGTCCGCCGTAGACCTGGGCCCTTGTCCGGCCATGGACCGCCACGGCGGAGGCCCCGGCCTGCTCCAGCACCCGGGCGAACTCCACGCAGTTGCAGCTCCCCATGTCCCAGCCCCGGCGGAACTTCGCCGTCACGGGAACACCGGGAAGGGCCCTCACCACCGCCTCCACGATGCGCCCCGCCTTTTCCGGGTCCTTCATCAGCGCCGCGCCGTCTCCGTTGTTCACGATCTTCCCCATGGGACAGCCCATGTTGATGTCCAGGATGTCCGCCCCCGTGTGCCCGATGGCGATCTGCGCCGCCTCCGCCATACAGGCCGGGTCGCTGCCGAAAATCTGAACGGCGGCGGGGTGCTCCCCGGGGAACTGCCTGAGGAGGGAGAAGGTCTTCTTGTCCTTGTAACAGAGGGCCTTGGAGGAGATCAGCTCCGTGCAGGTGCAGCCCGCCCCCAGCTCCGCGCAGAGCTGGCGGAAGGCGGCGTCGGTGACGCCGGCCATGGGGGCCAGCGCCAGCTTGGAAGGGATGGATACGTTCCCGATGTTCAAAGGCCTGTCCTCCTCTCTCCTCCTCCGGGGGAGGGTTTCGCTTGAGTGCATCATAGCACGGTTCCGGGGAAATGTCTACGCCGAGCTTTTCCCGAAGGGCCCAAATCCTGGTTGCAATCCGCCGGAAACCCTGGTATAATCAGGTTTGGTATTTTACAAAAAACCGCGAAGAGGATGTGCGGACATGCTGAGAAAGAAACTTCTGTCCCTGACCCTGGCGCTGGCCCTTGTAATGGGCCTGACCCTCCCCGCCCTGGCGGCGGACACGGCGGCGGTGATCCGCCTGACCAAGACCACCGGAACGGTGGAAATCTCCAAGAGCAGCGGGAAGTCCGTCTCCCTGCTGAAAAACATGCGCCTATACAGCGGCTACCATGTGGAGACGGGTGAAGAAAGCTACGCCTGGATCAACCTGGACAACTCCAAGCTCATGAAGGAGGACGCCGCCAGTGAGGTCGAGGTCCGGAAGGACGGCAAAAAACTGGAGGTCCTCCTCTGCTCCGGCAACATCTTCTTCGATGTGTCCGAGCCCCTGGAGGACGACGAGTCCCTGAACATCCACACCTCCACCACCGTGGTGGGCATCCGGGGCACCAGCGGCTGGGTGGAGATCACCGACCGCTGGACCACCCGCGTCTCCATCCTGGAGGGCGAGGCCGAGTGCTCCGTCATGGACCCGGTGACCAACCAGATCAAGGCCGAGCCGGTCCGTGGCGGCGAGCGGGTGACCTGCGTCGTCCACCCCCAGGAGCAAGACGGCGACAAGTGCGACATCCTCCGGGAGAAGTTCACCGTGGAGGATATCCCCGGCTTCGCGCTGACGGACCTGACCCGGGACATCCCCCTCTGTGACAAGATCGAGCAGAAGACCGGCCTGGACATCCCCCGGGACCTTGCCTCCGTGGCCGGAGGCGACCCCAGCGGCCGGACGCCGGAGGGCGATTCCGCCACCAAGGAAGTCCTTGACGAGTCGGACCGGCGGGAGGACGAGGACGAGGACGACCTCCACGACCGGATCGAGGAGGTCGAGAAAGAGCTGGAGAAACAGCCGGACAGCATCTCCCCCAGCAAGCCCGTCGAAAAACCGGCGGCCCCCGCCCCCGCCCCGGAGACCCCGGACCGGGACGATGACGACGACTCCAGCGACAGCGGGAGCACCCCGACCCCCACGCCGCCCGAGCCGACGCCGGACCCAGGCCCTGACCCCGGCCCGGAACCTGACCCCGGCCCGGAACCTGACCCGGACCCGGAGCCCGGCGGGTCCGACAGTCCCCCTGTCCCTCCGGCCTCCTATAATGTGACGCTGGAGAAGGGCATTGTACCGGCGCAGAACGAGGGCGCGGCGGGCGCGTATGTGCCGGGGGTCAACGCGGCTTCCCCGTCCTGGCCGGGCAATATCACGGATGTGACCAGCGGGACGGCCCTGGGAAGCCGCCTCCCGGCGGTGGAGCTGTTCCGCTTTGAAACCGGCGGGCTGTACTCCCCCTCCACCGTTTATAAGTTCGGCGGGTGGAACACGAAAGCGGACGGGTCCGGGGAGACCTACACGGCAAGCACGCCCATTACGGGGAATGTGACTCTTTACGCACAGTGGGTTCCTTTGGAGAAATACACCGTGGCGCTGGAGAAAGGCAACGTGCCGCCGCTGGCAGAGGAATCTAGCTGGGGAGGCAATTATGCGCCTGTATATTGGCCTGACGGTCAAGTTCCTTCGGCTTTGACATGGCCGGAAGAAATCACAGACGTGCTTGAGGGATCGACTTTGGGCTCCAGTCTCCGAACAGATTTGAAGCTGGTTTTCGAAGCCGGCAGCGCGGGCATCATCCAACTTTCCGCGTTGTATGAGTTCGGCGGCTGGAACACAGCGGCGGACGGATCCGGGGAAACCTACACGAACAGCACACCCATTACCAAGGATGTGACCCTCTACGCCCAGTGGGTCCGGGTGTATACCGTGAGGCTGGAGGACAACGTTCCGGCTGGCAGCGGCGCGTGGACCGGCTACCTTTACAATGCTGACGACACGTATCCGACCTCCTGGACACCGAGAAGCGTAACGGTACCCGAAAATACCGGCCTGGGTGACAAGCTCCCGGATATTTTCCTATGCACGGGTACTCATGCAGACCCACAGCCTGCTGGTTACAAATTAACCGGATGGAATACGGCGGCGGACGGAACCGGGACAGAGTACACCGCCAGCACCCCTATCACCAAGGATGTGACCCTATATGCCCAGTGGGTGCGGCAGTAACGCCCGGCGGCTGAGGCTGAAAACAGAAAAACAGGAAGCGCCTCCGGCCCTCTCAGGGGACCGGGGGCGCTTTTCCGTCCGCCGGGTCCCTTCCTTTTCCCCCGGCCCGCCCTCTTCTCGTTACCGTTTTGTAACCTTTTCCCGGCCTTTCCCCGAATCTTTTCCAGTCAATTCTTGTCCAAATGGGTCTAAAGTGGGGTTTATCATGCCTCCAGAGCCCGAAAGGCTTGACAAAAGTGGGGATGAGGTGTATACTGAGGCCAGTTTCCAAGCGGTAACAAAAGTTACAAGCCGCCCGGCCAGCCGGCGCGGCCGCCCAATACTCCCCGAAGGGAACCTTGATTCAGGAGGGTATGAACGTGAATACCGACCAACGACAAAACCTGTTATACACCCTGTTCCGGCGGGGCGGCATGGTGCTGTTCTGTCTGCTCACCGCCGCCGTCACCGGCCTGTCCGCCACCGGCTGGGCCGACTCCCTGTTCCTCATCACCGGCACGGAGGACGAGGGCGCCATCATCCTGGACCCCTCCCAGAAGGAGGCTCCGGACCTCTCTTCCCAGATGCTCTACGTCTCCAGCGGGGCCCGGGGCTATGACCTCACCCTGCAGGAGGACACCACCGTCACCGTCCGCCACGCGGACTCCGCCGTCACCGTCCAGTCCCACAAGGAGAGCGTGTCCAACCTTCTCTCCCGCCTCCACGTCTATCCCAGCCCCCTGGAGATGATCGGCGTGACGGTCTCCGACAGCGGCGTGGACCTGAACATCGCCTCGGACCTGACCTATTACGAGTACGTGACGGAGGAAGTCTCCTTCTCCACCCAACGGGTGGCCAACCCGGAGATGCCGGAGGGTGAGGAGAAGGTGGTCCAGGAGGGCGCCGACGGCGTCCGCTCCTCGGTTTACGAGGTGGTCTGGTCCAACGGGGCCCGGCTCAGCCGCCAGTTCGTGGAGGAGCTGAGCACCACCGCCGTGGACAAAATCGTGGAATACGGCACCAAACCCAAGGCCAAGCCCGCCGCCGCCCCGGACAAGAAGGACCCGGACAGCATCCTGACGGAGCACGGCGAAACCGGCGGCGGCATCGCCAATGTCTCGGAAAACGCCGACGGCAGCGGCACCCTGACCCTGAAGGACGGCACGGTGCTGAATTACTCCGGCGTCCGCTCCATGACCGCCACGGCCTACACCTCCGGACACGACGGCGTGGGCACCCGCACCGCCAGCGGCACGGCGGTCCACGTGGGCTCCGTGGCCGTGGACAAAAGCGTCATCCCCCTGGGCACCCGGATGTATATCGTGGCCGGCGGAAACGTGGTCTACGGGCTGGCCGTGGCGGAGGACACCGGCGTCAAGGGAAGCAAGATCGACCTCTACTATGACACCTACGAGGAGTGCATCCAGTTCGGCAGGCGGACCTGCACCGTCTATATTCTGCAATGATTTTCACGCGGACCCCCGGCCTCCAGCCGGGGGTCTTTGCAATCCATCACAAGCCGGAGGCGGAAACCCGTCGGGAACTGTCAATTTTGTCAATTGCGGTTCGGCCCGGAAACCGATACAATAGGTATGACCTATCCCGATGCCGGCCCGGGGCCTCCCCCTTCCCGGAATTTTCGTCAGAACGAGGTATCTGGTAATGAACACACACACATCCCATACCAAGGCCATCCGCGCCCAGCTGCTGGAGTCCATGCGCACCGGCGAGTACGCCGGTCAGGAGCGCCTGCCCCGGGAGAGCGTGCTCTGCGTGAAGCTGGGGATCAGCCGCACCCAGCTGCGGGACATCCTGGCCTCCCTGGAGCGGGAGGGCTTCATCACCCGCCGCCACGGCGTGGGCACCGTCATCAACCGCCACGTGCTGGACGTTCACACCCGGATGGACATTGAGGTGGAGTTCCTGGACATGATCCGGCAGAACGGCTTTGAACCGGCGGTGGCCTCCATCCGCTCCTGGGAGGAGCCGGCGGACGAAAAGACCGCCGCCCAGCTCCGCATTCCGGAGGGGACCCCCATGCTCCGGGTTTCCCGCCTCTGCACCGCCGACGGCCGTCCCGCCATCTACTGCGAGGACGTGTTTGAAAAGTCCCTGGTGAAGGGGGCCTACACGGAGGAGGACCTGAAGCCCCCCATCTTCCACTTCCTCCAGCGGTCCTGCGGCGTGTATCCCTACCTGGACCTGACGGACCTGCGGGCCGTCCCGGCGGACGGGAAGCTGGCGGAGGTTCTCCAGGTCTCCCCGGGCGCCCCCCTGCTGTATATGGAAGAGGTGGACTTCGACATCGACGGCAAGCCGGTGTTCTGCTCCGCCGAATACTTTGCCGACGGCATTTTCCGCCACACGGTTCTGCGAAAGAAACTGTAATTTGAAGGGAGATTTCACGATGAAGAAAGTAGCCGTGCTCATGGGTTCCGACTCCGATTGGCCGGTGGTCCGGGCCGCCTGCGCCCAGCTGGACGCCTTCGGCATCCCCTACGAGGCCCATATCATGAGCGCCCACCGCAGCCCCGCCCAGGTGGCGGAGTTCGCCAAATACGCCCGCAAGAGCGGCTTCGGCGTCATCATCTGCGCCGCCGGACTGGCCGCCCACCTGGCGGGAGCCGTGGCCGCCAACACCACCCTGCCCGTCATCGGCATCCCCATGAAGGGGGGCGCCCTGGACGGGCTGGACGCTTTATTGGCCACCGTCCAGATGCCCAGCGGCATCCCCGTGGCCACCGTGGCCCTGAACGGGGCCAAGAACGCCGCCATCCTGGCGGCCCAGATTCTGGCGGTGGAGGACGGAAATCTGGCCTCCTGGCTGGACGCCGCCCGCCGGGACATGGCCGCCCAGATTGAGGAGAAGGACGCCGCCCTCCAGGCGGAAATCTGACCCGGCATTTCATCAACCACCATTTTACTTGACGGAGGAATCTGACATGCAAAAGCTGGAACAGCTCTATGAGGGCAAGGCCAAGAGGGTCTTCAAAACCGACGACCCGAACCTGTACATCGTGGACTACAAGGACGACGCCACGGCCTTCAACGGCCTGAAAAAAGGAACCATCGTGGGAAAAGGCGTCATCAACAATCAAATGACCAACCGCTTCATGGCGAAGCTGGAGAAGGCCGGAGTCCCCACCCACTTCGTGGAGGAGCTCAGCGAACGGGAAACCGTGGTGAAAAAGGTCTCCATCGTCCCCCTGGAGGTCATCATCCGCAACATCTCCGCCGGGTCCTTCGCCAAGCGCTACGGCGTGGAGGAGGGCATCGTCTTTGACGCCCCCACCATCGAGTTCTCCTACAAAAACGACGACCTGGGGGACCCCCTGCTGAACACGTACCACGCCCTGGCCCTGAAGCTGGCCACCCCTGAGGAGATCGAGACCATCAAGAAATACGCCTTCCAGGTCAACGACTTCCTGAAGGCCTTCTGGGCCTCCTGCGGCGTGACCCTGGTGGACTTCAAGCTGGAGTTCGGCCGCCTGGAGGACGGAACCATCGTCCTGGCGGACGAGATCAGCCCCGACACCTGCCGCCTCTGGGACTCGCAGACGCACGAGAAGCTGGACAAGGACCGCTTCCGCCGGGACCTGGGCGGCGTGGAGGACGCCTATGCCGAGGTCATGCGCCGCATGAACGAGGCGCTGTAATGGGCGTCATCGGAGGGCCGGACGGGCCCACCGTGGTTTTTGTCTCCACCACCCCCGCCGGGATCGCCGCTTTGGTGCTTCTGGCGGCGGCGCTGGCGGCGGCGGTCTGGCTCTTTCTGTGCAAGCGTAAAAAATAAGGAGGCTGCGAATGGGCGGTTTTTTTGGCGCGATTTCAAAACGGGACGTGGTGCTGGACGTGTTCTTCGGCACGGACTACCACTCCCACCTGGGCACCCGTCGGGGCGGCATGGCCGTCTGCGACGCCGAAGCCGGCTTCCACCGGCAGATTCACAACATTGAGAACACCCCCTTCCGCACCAAGTTCGAGAAGGATTTGGCGGAGTTCCGGGGCTGCGCGGGCATCGGCTGCATCAGCGACACGGACCCTCAGCCCCTGCTGATGCGCTCCCACCTGGGGCTGTACGCCATCTCCACCGTGGGCATCATCCAGAACGCCGAGGAACTGGTGGAACGGTATTTCTCTGACCACGGGCACCAGTTCATGGCCATGAGCTCCGGCAAGGTCAACGCCACCGAGCTGGTGGCCTCCCTCATCAACCAGAAGGACGATCTGGTGTCGGGCATCCGGTACGCCCAGGAGCAGATCGAGGGCTCCATGACCATCCTCATCCTCACGGCGGAGGGCATCTACGCCGCCCGGGACCGCCTGGGCCGTCTGCCTGTGCTCATCGGCCAGAACGAGGAGGGCTGCTGTGTCTCCTTCGAGTCCTTCGCCTACCACAAGCTGGGCTATCAGGACGCCTATGAGCTGGGCCCCCAGGAGATCGTGAAGATCACCCCCGAGGGCTGGGAGACCCTCTCCCCCGCCGGGAAGGACATGCGCATCTGCGCCTTCCTCTGGACCTACTACGGCTATCCCAACTCCTGTTACGAGGGGATGAACGTGGAGGTCATGCGGTACCGCAACGGGGAGATCATGGCCCGGGACGAGGTCCAGCGGGGCCAGCTGCCCAAGGTGGACTACGTGGCGGGCGTCCCGGACTCCGGCCTGCCCCACGCCATCGGCTTCGCCAACCGCAGCGGGAAGCCCTTCGCCCGGCCCTTCGTGAAGTACACCCCCACCTGGCCCCGGTCCTTCATGCCCGAGAGCCAAAACGTGCGGAACCAGGTGGCCAAGATGAAGCAGATCCCCGTCCACGAGCTCATCCGTGGCAAAAAGCTGCTGTTTGTGGATGACTCCATCGTCCGGGGCACTCAGCTCCGGGAGACGGTGGAATTCCTCTATGAGTCCGGCGCGGAGGAGGTCCACATGCGCTCCGCCTGCCCCCCCATCATGTACGGCTGCAAGTACCTGAACTTCTCCCGGAGCAACTCCGACATGGAGCTCCTCAGCCGGAAGACCATCCAGGCCCTGGAGGGGGACGAGGGGCAGCAGCACCTGGAGGAGTACGCCGACGCCTCCACCGAGCGGGGAAAGTGCATGCTGAAAACCATCTGCGAGCAGATGGGCTTCGACTCCCTGGGCTACCAGTCCCTGGACGGATTGCTGGAGGCCATCGGCATCGACAAGGACAAAATCTGCACCTACTGCTGGACGGGGAAGGAATGAAACCCGTAGGGGCGGCAACCTGCCGCCCGTTCTCCTCCCGCCCGGCGCCTGATATATCGGGCGGTAGATTGCCGCCCCTACAATGAATCGGAGGTTCAATATGGAAAACTCCCATTCCGCCGCCTACGCCGCCGCCGGCGTGGACATCACCGCGGGCTATGAGGGCGTGCGGCTGATGAAGCCCTTCGTGGAGCGCACCAGAATTCCCGGCGTGGTCTCCGGCATCGGGGGCTTCGGCGGGCTCTTCGCCCCGGACCTCTCCGGCATGACGGAGCCCGTCTTCGTCTCCGGCACCGACGGCGTGGGCACCAAGCTCCGTCTGGCCCAGCTGCTGGACAAACACGACACCATCGGCATCGACTGCGTGGCCATGTGCGTCAATGACATCATCTGCTGCGGGGCGAAGCCTCTCTTCTTCCTGGACTACATCGCCATTGGAAAGAACGAGGCGGAGAAAGTCGCCTCCATCGTCTCCGGCGTGGCGGAGGGCTGCGTCCAGTCCGGCTGCGCCCTGATCGGCGGCGAGACCGCCGAACACCCCGGCGTCATGGCCCCGGACGACTACGACATCGCGGGCTTCGCCGTGGGCGTGGTGGACAGGCCCAAGATCATCGGCCCCGACCGGATCCGGGAGGGGGACGCCCTCATCGGCCTCACCTCCTCCGGCGTCCACTCCAACGGCTTTTCCCTGGTGCGGAAGGTCTTCGACATCGAGCACACCGACCTGACCGCTCCCGTGGAGGCGCTGGAGGGCAGGAGCCTGGGCGAGACCCTGCTGGCCCCCACGAAACTCTACGTCAAGGCCGTCCAGGCTTTGCTGGAGGGCGGAATCGACCTCCACGGAGCCAGCCACATCACCGGCGGCGGCTTCTTCGAGAACGTGCCCCGGATGCTGCCCAAGGGGCTGGGCGCGCGGATCATCCCCAACGTGATTCCGAAGCAGCCCATCTTTGACCTCATTCAAAAACGGGGGAACATCTCGGACCACGACATGTACAACACCTTCAACATGGGCCTTGGCATGGTGCTGGCCGTACCCCTGGCGGAAACGGAGAAGGCCCTGGAGCTGCTGGCGGCTGCAGGTGAACCGGACGCCGTCTGCGTCGGCTGCGTGTCGAAGGACTCCAGCGGCATGGAATTTGAAAAGGCATGAGCAAGGCGAGAATCGCCGTCCTGGTCTCCGGCGGCGGAACGAATCTGGAGGCCCTGCTGAACGCCCGGGAGGCGGGCAAAATCCCCCACGGGGAGATCGTGGTGGTCCTCTCCAGTTCTTCCGGGGCCTACGCCCTGGAGCGGGCGAAAAACCACGGCGTCCCCGGCTTCGCCGTCCCCCGGAAGGGAAGCACCCAGGAGGCCTTCGAGGCCGGGCTTATGGAAAAACTCACCGAGTACCAGGCGGACATGATCATCCTGGCGGGCTTCCTCTCCATTTTGTCGGAGGAGTTCGTGCGGCGCTGGCCGGACCGCATTTTGAACGTCCATCCGGCCCTGATCCCCTCCTTCTGCGGCAAGGGGATGTACGGCCTGCGGGTCCACGAGGCGGCCCTTGAAAAGGGCGTGAAGGTCACCGGGGCCACGGTGCATTTTGTGAATGAAATTCCGGACGGAGGGGAAATCCTCCTCCAGAAGGCGGTGGAGGTCCTCCCCGGCGACACGCCCGAGGTCCTCCAGCGCCGGGTGATGGAACAGGCGGAGTGGGTCCTCCTGCCCCAGGCGGCGGAGCTGGTCGCCCGGGGTCTGACCCACCGAAAAGAAAGGACGGTCTTATGATGGAACTCTCGAAGCTGCGCGACTTCCACCCCTGCAGCACCGGCCTGGACCGGGAGATCAAGGCCCTGCTGGACCGCTCCCGGCGGGAGCGGAGGCCCTGTGAACGGGACGCCTTCCTGGCGCTGCTGGCGGGGGTCCCCTCCCTGCGGAAGGTCCCCGGCCTGCCCGAGGCCCGGGCGGCGGGCCCGGACTTCTTCACCACCCTGCCCCGCTGCGCCTCGGAGGCGGACGCCGCCGCCTGCCGGGCCCACCTGCGGGATGTCTACGGCGTCACGGACAAACAGAGTCTGCTGGACTTCTGCGACCGGCAGTTCCGCTGCCAGGAGCACTACCTGGACTTTGAGAGCTTCTGGGAGGGCCGGCCCCTGTTTGACTTCGCCTCCCTGAACCGGGATGCCGCCGACTTCTTCCTCTCCGCCCGGGATTTCTCCGCCCAGTTTTACCCCCTGGTGGGCCACCTGGGCTATCTGGGCTGGGACATCAGTGAGCGGGTGGGCCACCTCCGGGCGGCGCTGGCCTGCGGCCTTGTGACCCGGGAGGACTTCGACCAGCTGGCGGAGGAGCAGATCGTCCAGGCCCAGGCTTTCGGCAGCTGGGAGGCGTACGCCGCCAGTCTGGTCTGCGGCGCGCTGTACTGGGATTTCCGCCAGGGCACCCCCCTGCCGGAGCTCCACCAGGCCCAGCGGCTATGGATGGATCTGGTCCGGACCCTGCTTGCCAACGACGCCGCCTGGGACAGCGGCTTCTGGCACACCCCCGAGAGGGAAAAGGCATACCGCCTCTGGCCCTCGGAGATGCGGCTGTACCTCCCGGACTGGGACGGGCCCAACGGCTGCTTCGCCACGGACCGGATCGCCGTGGACGGCTGTCCGGTGGGCTGGTGCTACCGGGAGGAACCGGAAACCGGCTTCCCCGACAGCGGCTGGCGCTTCTTCTCCGGCGACGAGAGCGAGGAGTATATCGCCGACATCCGCCACACCGGGATTTTCGACCTGAACACCGTGTGCAACTTCGACCCCGAGATCATCCCCCTGCTGGATGCCCCCTGGCGCAGTGCCTTCGTCCGGGGGGAGGACGGAAAATTCCGACCGGAGCCCTTCGAGCTGACCGAGGACTGACCACCATCAATACACATACAAAGGAGCGCGGACCATGAACGAGCTGGAACTGAAATATGGCTGCAACCCCAACCAGAAGCCCTCCCGCATCTTCATGAAGGACGGCGGGAACCTGCCCCTGACCGTCCTGAACGGCAAGCCCGGCTATATCAACTTCCTGGACGCCCTGAACTCCTGGCAGCTGGCCCGGGAGCTGAAGGAGGCCGCCGGCCTCCCCTCCGCCGCCAGCTTCAAGCACGTCTCTCCCGCCGGGGCCGCTGTGGGCCTGCCCCTCAGCGAGACGGACCGGAAGCTCTACTTCGTGGACCCGGACGCGGAGCTGAGCCCCATCGCCTGCGCCTACATCCGGGCCCGGGGGGCGGACCGCCTCTGCTCCTACGGCGACTGGGCGGCCCTCTCCGACGTGTGCGACGCCGCCACGGCCCGGTATCTCAAGGCCGAGGTTTCCGACGGCATCATCGCCCCCGGCTACACGGAGGAGGCCCTGGAGATTCTGAAAACCAAGAAAAAGGGCGGCTACAACGTGGTCCAGATCGACCCGGACTACACTCCCGCTCCCCAGGAGTACAAGGACGTTTTCGGCGTCACCTTCCAGCAGGGCCGGAACGAGTACAAAATCGACGAGTCCCTGCTGTCCAACATCGTGACCAAATGCCGCGACCTTCCCGACGAGGCGAAGACCGATATGATGGTGGCCCTCATCACCCTGAAATACACCCAGTCCAACTCCGTCTGCTACGTGAAGGACGGGCAGGCCATCGGCGTGGGCGCGGGCCAGCAGAGCCGCATCCACTGCACCCGCCTGGCGGGCACCAAAGCGGACAACTGGTGGCTGCGGCAGCACCCGGCGGTGCTGGCCCTGCCCTTTGTGGAGGGCATCCGCCGCCCGGACCGGGACAACGCCATCGACGTCTACCTCTCCGACGAGTGGGAGGACCTGCTGGCGGACGGCACGTGGCAGAACGTCTTCACGGAGCGCCCCCGGCCTCTGAGCCAGCGGGAGAAAAAGGACTGGATCACCCGGCTCACCGGCGTCACCTGCGGCTCCGACGCGTTTTTCCCCTTCGGGGACAACGTGGAGCGGGCCCGGAAGAGCGGCGTCCGGTACATCGTCCAGCCCGGCGGAAGCATCCGGGACGACCACGTCATGGAAACCGCCGACAAGTACGGCATGACCATGTGCTTCACCGGAATGCGGCTGTTCCATCATTGAGGAGGGCTTCCATGAAACTTTTAGTCGTCGGCGGCGGAGGCCGCGAGCACGCCATCATCAAAAAGCTGAAAGAGAATCCCCGGGTGGAGACCGTCTACGCCCTCCCCGGAAACGGCGGCATCGCCCGGGACGCGGTGTGCGTCCCCGAGATCGGGGCCAGGGACATTGAAAAGATCGTGGACTTCGCCAAGTCCCATTCCATCGACTTCGCCGTCGTCGCCCCGGACGACCCCCTGGCCCTGGGCTGCGTGGACCGGCTTCACGAGGCCGGAGTCCCCTGCTTCGGACCGGATGCCAAAGCCGCCCGCATCGAGGCCAGCAAAGTCTTCTCCAAGAACCTGATGAAGAAATACGGCATCCCCACCGCCCGGTACGAGGTCTTCGACGATCCGGCCAGGGCCCTGGCGTACCTGCGGAGCGGCGTGTCCTTCCCCATCGTGGTCAAGGCCGACGGGCTGGCCCTGGGCAAGGGCGTGCTCATCCCTCAAAGCCTGGAGGAAGCGGAAGCCGCCGTCCGGTCCATCATGGAGGACAAGGCCTTCGGCGACTCCGGGAACCAGATCGTCGTCGAGGAGTTTTTGACGGGCCCGGAGGTCAGCGTCCTGGCCTTCACCGACGGCCGGAGCATCGCCCCCATGGCCTCCTCCATGGACCACAAGCGGGCCGGGGACGGCGACACGGGACTGAACACCGGCGGCATGGGCACCATCGCCCCCAATCCCTGCTACACCCCCGAGGTTGCGGCGGAGTGCATGGAAAAGATTTTCCTCCCCACCCTGGCCGCCATGCGGGCGGAGGGCTGTCCCTTCAAGGGCTGTCTGTACTTCGGATTGATGATCACCCCGGCTGGGCCCAAGGTCATTGAGTACAACTGCCGCTTCGGCGACCCGGAGACCCAGGTGGTTCTGCCCCTGCTGAAAACCGATCTGCTCACCGTCATGCGGGCTGTGGAAAACGAGACTCTGGGGGACCTCCAGGTGGAGTGGTCCGACGGCGCCGCCGCCTGCGTCATCCTGGCCTCCGGCGGCTACCCCGGCAGCTATCCCAAGGGGAAGGAAATCACGGTCCCGGCGGACCTGCCCGCAAACGTCACCGTCTACCACGCCGGGGACAAGCTGACAGCGGACGGGAAGCTGGTCACCAGTGGGGGCCGGGTCCTGGGCGTCACCGCCGTGGGGGAAACCCTGCGGAACGCCCTGCGGGACGCCTACGCCGCCGCGGAGCGTGTCGAGTTCGAGGGCAGGTACATGCGGCACGACATTGGAAAAAGGGCCCTCCGGGCCCTGGAGGGATGATATGGTAAGGCGTATCTACGTGGAAAAGCGTCCCGGCCTCAGCCCCGAGGCCGGGGGCCTGCTGGCGGATCTGCGGGGCTTTCTGGGCATTCCGGGCGTCACCAGCGTCCGCGTCCTGCACCGCTACGACGTGGAGAACCTGGACGGGGAGGCCTTTGAGAAAGCCCGCCTGACGGTGTTCTCCGAGCCCCAGGTGGATATCGTCTGGGACGAGGCGGTCCCCGTGGCCGGGGACTGTCCTCATTGGTCCCTGGCGGTGGAGGCCCTGCCGGGGCAGTTTGACCAGCGGGCGGACTCCGCCGCCCAGTGCATCCAGCTGATGACCGGCGGGGAGCGGCCCCTGGTCCGTGCCGCCACGGTCTACCTCTTTGAAAGCGCCGGGGAGGGCCCCTCCCCCTTCACGGAGGAGAACCTGGAGAAGATCCGCCGCCACCTCATCAACCCCGTGGAGAGCCGGGAGGCGGCGGAGGAGAAGCCCGAAACCCTGGTCCGGGAGCATCCCGCCCCCCAGCGGGTGGAAATCCTGACGGGCTTCACCGCCATGGACGAGGAGGCCCTCGGCGCCCTGCTGGAGAGGCTGGGCCTCGCCATGGACCTGGACGACCTGAAATTCCTCCAGGGTTATTTCCGGGACACGGAGCGGCGGGACCCCACCATCACAGAGGTCCGGGTGGTGGACACCTACTGGTCCGACCACTGCCGCCACACCACCTTCTCCACCCACATCGACGGCGCGGAAATCTCCGACCCCGCCGTCCAGGCCGCCTATGACCGCTACCTGAACCTGCGAAGCGAGGTCTACGGCGAGGGGGCCAAGGACCGGCCCGAGACCCTGATGGACATCGCCACCATCGCGGCGAAGGCCCTGAAAAAGCGGGGCCTCCTGCCGGAGCTGGACGAGAGCGAGGAGATCAACGCCTGTTCCATCCATGTCCCCGCCGTGGTGGACGGCGAGGAGCAGGACTGGCTGCTCATGTTCAAAAACGAGACCCACAACCACCCTACGGAGATCGAGCCCTTCGGCGGCGCGGCCACCTGCATCGGCGGCTGCATCCGGGATCCCCTGTCCGGCCGGGCCTATGTCCATCAGGCCATGCGCCTCACCGGCTGCGGCGACCCCCGGACGCCCATGGAGAAGACCCTCCCCGGCAAGCTGCCCCAGCGAAAGCTCTGCCAGACGGCGGCGGCGGGCTACAGCTCCTACGGCAACCAGATCGGCCTTGCCACCGGGCACGTTGCCGAGGTCTATCACCCCGGCTATGTCGCCAAGCACCTGGAGGTGGGCGCCGTCGTCGGCGCGGCCCCGGCGGAGAACGTCCGGCGGGAGCGCCCCGCCCCCGGGGACGTGGTCATCCTCCTGGGGGGCCGCACGGGCCGGGACGGCATCGGCGGGGCCACGGGCTCTTCCAAGAGCCACAACGCCAAATCCCTCCAGACCATGGCCAGCGAGGTCCAGAAGGGCAACGCCCCGGAGGAGCGGAAGATTCAGCGCCTGTTCCGGGACGGGGAAGTCACCCGACTCATCAAGCGCTGCAACGACTTCGGCGCGGGGGGCGTGTCCGTGGCCATCGGCGAGCTGGCGGACGGGCTGACCATCGACCTGGACGCCGTGCGGAAGAAGTACGACGGCCTGGACGGTACGGAGCTTGCCATCTCCGAGAGCCAGGAGCGCATGGCCGTGGTCGTCGCCCCCGAGGACGCGGAGAAATTCATCGCCGCCGCCAAGGTGGAGAACCTGGAGGCCTATCAGGTGGCCCTGGTGACGGCGGAGCCCCGGATGCTCATGCGGTGGCAAGGGGAAACCATTGTCAGCCTGAGCCGGGAGTTTCTGAACTCCAACGGCGCGGTGAAGCACGCCCGGGTCTCCGTTCCCGAGGCCCGGCGCACTCTCCCCATCGGCGATCCCGGAAACCTCCGGGAGACCGCCTCCAGCTTGAAATGCGCCTCCCGCCGGGGACTGGTGGAGCGCTTTGACTCCACCATCGGCGCGGGCAGCGTCACCATGCCTTTCGGCGGAAAAACGCAGCGGACCCCCGCCCAGTCCATGACGGCCCTCCTCCCGGTCCTCCCGGGCCAGGAGACGGAGCAGGCCAGCGTCATGGCCTGGGGCTTCGACCCGGACATCATGAGCGAGGACCCCTATACCGGGGCCATCAGCAGCGTGGTGATTTCCCTGGCCAAGCTGGTCGCCTCCGGCGCGGACTACAAGGCCGCCTACCTGACCCTCCAGGAGTATTTTGAAAAGCTCCGCACCGACCCCGACCGCTGGGGCAAGCCCTTCCAGGCCCTGCTGGGGGCCATGGAGGCCCAGATGGATTTCGGCGCGGCGGCCATCGGCGGCAAGGACTCCATGTCCGGCTCCTTCCTGGACCTGGACGTGCCCCCGACCTTGATTTCCTTCGCCATCGCCCCCATTCAGGCGGGGGAGGTCATCACGCCGGAGTTCAAGGAGGCTGGTCACCCGGTGTACTGCTTCGGCGGCAGCAATGCCGGGAACCTGAAAGCCGCCTGGGCGGCGTTCCATGAGCTGGCCCGAAGCGGCAAGGTCAAAGCCGCCTGGGCCGTGGAGCACAGCACGGCGGAGGCGGTCATGAACATGGCCTTCGGCAACCGGATCGGCTTTGCCGCCGACGCCGCCGTTCCCCACCGCTGGTACGGTCTGAACCGGGGAACCATTGTGGCCGAGCTGACGGAAGAAATTGACCTCCCCCGCGCCAAGCGCGTCGGCGTCACCACAGCGGAGCCCGTGGTCGCCATCGGTGAGGACTCCGCCCCCATCGACGAGCTGCTGTCCCTGAACGAGTCCGTGCTGGCCGACGTGTACCCCACCCAAGCCTCCGCCCCCGGCGAGGCCCCCGTTCTGGACTGCCCCGCCTTCACCCGTCCCGCCCCCAAGATCGGCGTTGCGAAGCCCAAGGTCCTGATTCCCGTCTTCCCCGGCACCAACTGCGAGTACGACAGCGCCCGGGCCTCCCAGCGGGCGGGCCTGGAGACGGAAATCTTCGTCATCAACAACCAGTCCGCCCGGGACGTGGCGGACTCCGCCGCCGCCTTCGCCCGGAAGCTCCGGGAGAGCCAGATTCTCTTCCTCCCCGGCGGCTTCTCCGGCGGCGACGAGCCCGACGGCTCCGGCAAGTTCATCACCGCCTTCCTCCGGGGCCCGGAGACCTCCCAGGCCGTCATGGATCTTCTCCAAAACCGGGACGGTCTGGCCCTGGGTATCTGCAACGGCTTCCAGGCCCTGGTCAAGCTGGGTCTGGTGCCCTACGGCGAGATCGTGGACTGTGACGAATCCTGCCCTACCCTGAGCTTCAATCGTCTGGGGCGGCACCAGTCCAAAATCGTGAACACCCGCATCGTCTCCAACAAGTCCCCCTGGCTGGCCCGGGTGAAGCCCGGTGAGGTCTGCGCCGTGCCCATTTCCCACGGCGAGGGCCGCTTCCTCTGCAATGCGGACCTCCTCCGGAAGCTGGCGGAAAACGGCCAGATCGCCACCCAGTACGCGGACCTGGAGGGTCTGCCGACCATGGACCCGGATTTCAACCCCAACGGCTCCGCCTGGGCCGTGGAGGGCATCACCTCCCCCGATGGCCGTGTCTTCGGCAAGATGGGCCACGCCGAGCGCATCGGCCCCGGCCTGTATCGGAACGTCCCCGGCGAGTACGACCTTCATCTCTTCGCATCGGCGAAGGACTACTTCAGCCTCTGAAACGGGGCTTGACAAACGCCCCTTCCATCGTGTATACTTCCTGAAATTTATAGAAATGAGGTGTCCGCCATGGCCTACTTTTTCTCTGAGCCCTCCCATACGTTCAGCGAGTACCTGCTGGTTCCCGGCTACTCCTCCGCCGAGTGCGTCCCCGCCAACGTGACCCTGAAGACCCCGGTGGTGAAGTTCAGACGCGGCGAGGAGTGCCCCCTGACCATGAACGTGCCCATGGTCTCCGCCGTCATGCAGGCCGTCTCCGGCGAGCAGATGGGCATCGGTCTCGCCCGGGAGGGAGGCATCGCCTTCATCTTCGTCTCCCAGCCCGTGGAGCAGCAGGCGGACATGGTCCGCCGGGTGAAGAACTACAAGGCCGGCTTCGTCACCAGCGACTCCAACCTCCGGATCGGGGACACCCTGGCGGACGTGCTGGAGCTGAAAGCCCGCTCCGGCCACTCCACTATGGCCGTCACCGACGACGGCACCGGCACGGGAAAGCTCCTGGGCCTTGTCACCAGCCGGGACTACCGGGTCAGCCGCCTGGACCCCGCCACCCCCGTCACGGACTTCATGACCCCCTTCGACAAGCTCATCTACGCCCCCGAGGGCACCAGCCTGAAGGAGGCCAATGACATCATCTGGGACCGGAAGCTCAACGCCCTGCCCATCGTCTCCCAGGACGGGCATCTGGTCAGCTTCGTCTTCCGGAAGGACTACGACTCCCACAAGGGCAACCCCCTGGAGCTGCTGGACGGCCAGAAGCGCTATGTCGTGGGCGCGGGCATCAACACCCGGGACTATGCCGAGCGGGTCCCCGCCCTGGTGGACGCCGGGGTGGACGTGCTGGTCATCGACTCCTCCGAGGGCTACTCCGAGTGGCAGGCCCGGACGCTGAAATGGATCCGGGACCGCTACGGCGACACGGTGAAGGTGGGCGCGGGCAACGTGGTGGACGGCGAGGGCTTCCGCTTCCTGGCGGACGCCGGGGCGGACTTCGTGAAGATCGGCATCGGCGGCGGCTCCATCTGCATCACCCGGGAGACCAAAGGCATCGGCCGGGGCCAGGCCACGGCGGTCATTGACGTGGCGGCGGAACGGGACAAGTATTTCGAGGAAACCGGCGTCTACGTCCCCATCTGCGCCGACGGCGGCATTGTCCAGGACTATCACATCACCCTGGCCCTGGCCATGGGGGCGGACTTCTGCATGCTGGGCCGGTACTTCTCCCGGTTCGACGAGTCCCCCACCAGCAAGATCCTGATCGGCGGCAGCTATATGAAGGAGTACTGGGGCGAGGGCAGCGCCCGGGCCCGGAACTGGCAGCGCTACGACCTGGGCGGCGCGGCCAAGCTCTCCTTCGAGGAGGGCGTGGACTCCTACGTCCCCTACGCCGGCGCCCTGGCGGACGGCATGGCGACGACCCTGGCAAAAATTCGCTCCACCATGTGCAACTGCGGCGCGCTGACCATCCCGGAGCTCCGGGAGAAGGCCAAGCTGACCCTGGTCAGCTCCGTCTCCATCGTGGAGGGCGGCGCACACGACGTGCTGTTGAAAGACTCCGCCGGAGCGGTGGGAAGGAACTGACTTTTCTTGAAAGATATGGGGACTCTTGGCGGCTTTGCCGCTTAGAGGCCCCGTATACCCGGAGGGTAAAAGTCAGCAAAAGAACTTTCGCTCGCTCTGTTTGTCTGGTACTTGTCCAGGCCAGAGCGACGGCAACCAAGACTTACAAAAAGGGACCCGCCTGCTCTGGCGGGTCCTTTTCCTTTATTCAGGTATGCTCATCGTAGTACACCCAGGTAATGAAATCCGCCGCCAGGGCGAAGAGGAAGGCCGCCATCAGGCCCAGCCCCGCGCCCACCCAGAGCATGGAGCCGTTCCACTTCCCCAGTGCGCACAGCGCCGATGCCCCGCAGAGGAAGACGAACTGGCTGATGTGATACGCCTGACTCTGGGCCTTCAGCTTCACCAGCCGGTTCCGCTCGTCCAGCTCCTCCACCTTGTCCTCCCGGGACATTTCCCGGGACAGGCTGCGGATCAAATTTCCCCCGCCCAGAAATGCCAGCAGCGCGCACAGCACGCCGTCCTTCCAGTCGAAGTTCCCCCGCCACAGCCCCGCCGCCAGAAGCAGCGCCGCCAGGACCAGGGACCACAGCCCCAGCTTGAAGTTCTTCTTATGGTAGATTTTCATGGTTCCGATCCTCCAATTCCCGATTTTCTCTGAGGAGACAGAGCTCCTCCACCGTCACGCCGAAGACCTCCGCCATCCGGTAGGCCAGCATCAGCGACGGGCTGTACTGCTCCTTCTCAATGGAGATGATGGTCCGCGCCGAGACGTGGACCCGGTCCGCCAGCTGCTGCTGGGTCATGCCAGCGGCGGTCCGCAGCTCCCGCACCTTCGTTTTCACGCCGTCCCTCCTCATGTGAAGTTCACTTCTTGTGAAGCTGGCTTCATATTACCACGCTTCCCCCGGGCTGTCAAGAGAAAAACATGAAGTTCCCTTCACTTTCTTTTCCAAGGGAAGGCGCCCCGCGGCGGACTTTTCAGGCTGTCGAAAAACAGATAAACGCTCCGAAATGAGGGTTGAACTCCGATTGGCCTTGTGCTATACTCAGGTCCACGAAACGACAAATACAAATCTTGAGACGGAGTGATATGCCGTGCCAACCGATCAGGCCTCCGCGCCCAGGTTGAAAACCAACCTGGACACCGATTTCCTCAAGCTCATCGCCATCATCTCCATGGCCATTGACCACATAGGCGGCGCCTTTTTCCCGCAATATCCGGTTTTCCGCTGGATCGGCCGGCTGGCCTTTCCTGTTTTTGCCTACTGTCTGACAGTCGGGCTGCTTTATACCCATGACATCAAGAAGTATTTGATTCGCCTGGGGATTTTCGCCCTTGTCTCACAGCCCTTTTATATCTTCGCTTTCCACCCCTGGGATTGGCGGGCGGAGTGGATGAATATGAATATTTTCTTCACACTTTTGGTCAGCCTGCTGGCCATGTGGGGACTGCATACAAAAAAGTGGGTGCTGTTTGCCGGCATGTTCCTGCTGGCCAATCTCGTGAACTTCGATTATTCGGGCAGCGGCATTATTCTGATGCTGATCTTCTATCTCTGCCGGAACCGCCCCGCTCTGGGGGCCGGACTCTATATCCTGTGGTGGCTCCCCGCTCTGTGGAGCGGATACCCGGAGGACCCCAAGTCCCTTATCGTAGCGGGGCATGCGATCAACTGGACCATCTTTGGCGTGCTGTCGGTCTTTCCAATTTATCTGCCTTCCCGGACGGGTATCAAAATCCCCAAATGGTTTTTTTACGGCTTCTACCCCGTCCATCTGGCTGTTATCGGCATTTTGCGTGTAATTTTGAAGGTGTAACGGAATCCCGTCCGATGAAAAAGCCTTGACACGGAAGACGGAACTTGCTAATATACTGAGAGAGTCAAGTGAATACCGCAATGATCGGAAAGAGTATCGGTCTGCCGAAGAGCAGAGAGGGCGCGCCACCGGCTGCAAGCGCGCCTGCGGAGGGGGCCGTGAAGTGCGTCCGTGAGCGGGAGGGAAAATCCCTCCGCCCGGCCCCCGTCAAGGGCCCCTTGAGTGATAAATGAGAGTGGAACCGCGATTCGTCGCCTCTCGTACTTCGGTACGGGAGGCGTTCCTGTTTCCTCCCGGCCTTGCAAGGAGTGAACCGCCATGTATTTGACTCGTCTCGGCGGCCTGCTGGCCGCCTACCAGCGCCGGGACCCCGCCGCCCGCAGCAAGCTGGAGGTCTTCCTCTTCTACCCCGGCGTCCACGCGCTGCTGTGGCACCGGCTGGCCCACCGGCTGTATCTGCGGAAGCATTTCTTCCTGGCCCGCTGGATCTCTCAGCGCGTCCGGAAGAAGACCGGCATCGAAATCCACCCCGGGGCCACCATCGGGCGGCGGCTGGTCATCGACCACGGAATGGGCATCGTCATCGGCGAGACCGCCGAGATCGGGGACGACTGCCTGCTGTACCAGGGGGTGACCCTGGGGGGCACCGGAAAGGACCAGGGAAAGCGCCACCCCACTCTGGGGAACAATGTGATGGTGGGCTCCGGGGCCCGGGTGCTGGGGCCCTTCAAGGTGGGGGACAACGCCCGCATCGCCGCCGGGGCCGTGGTCCTCAGCGAGGTGCCGCCGGGGTCCACCGCCGTGGGCGTACCCGCCCGCATCGTCCGGGTGAACGGCCAGCCCGTATACTACGCCGACGACGTGGACCAGATCAACGTCCAGGACCCGGTCCGGGAGGAGCTGGAGCGTCTGGCCCGCCGGGTGAAGGAGCTGGAGCGGGCCCTGGAGGGCCGGAAGCGGTCCAACAGGAAGAAGCCCGCATAAGCGAACGGCAAAAAAGAGGGCCGCCGGTGACGGCCCCATAAAATGGAGGAACAACGACATGTATCTCTACAATTCCGCGACCCACAAAAAAGAGGAGTTCAAGACCCACACCCCCGGCCGGGTGGAGATGTACACCTGCGGGCCCACGGTCTACCACTTCGCCCACATCGGCAACCTCCGGAGCTATATCATGGAGGACGTGCTGGAGAAATACCTCCGCTTCGCCGGGTACGACGTGAACCGGGTCATGAACATCACGGACGTGGGGCACCTGTCCAGCGACGCCGACACCGGAGAGGACAAAATGCTCAAGGGCGCCAAGCGGGAAAACAAAACCGTCATGGACATCGCGAAATTTTACACCGACGCCTTCTTTGACGACTGCCGGAAGCTGAACATCAAGACTCCCGACGTGGTCCAGCCCGCCACGGGGTGCATCGACGAGTATATCAAAATCATCTCCAGGCTGGTGGACACCGGCTACGCCTATCTGGCGGGGGGCAACGTCTACTTCGACAGCTCCAAGCTGGCCCGGTACTATATCTTCAACGACCACGACGAGGACGATCTGGCCGTGGGCGTCCGGGAGGGCGTGGAGGAGGACTCCAACAAGCGGAACAAAAACGACTTCGTCCTCTGGTTCACCAAGTCCAAGTTCGAGGATCAGGCCCTCAAGTGGGATTCCCCCTGGGGCGTGGGATACCCGGGCTGGCACATCGAGTGCTCCGGCATCTCCATGAAGTACAACGGGGAATACCTGGACCTCCACTGCGGCGGCGTGGACAACGCCTTCCCCCACCACACCAACGAGATCGCCCAGTCGGAGAGCTACCTGGGCCACCCCTGGTGCCCCTACTGGTTCCATGTCCACCACCTGAACGACCCGGCGGGAAAGATGTCCAAATCCAAGGGTGAGTTCCTGACCGTCTCCCTGCTGGAGGAGAAGGGGTACGACCCCCTGGCCTACCGCTGGTTCTGCCTCCAGAGCCACTACCGGAAGACCCTGGTGTTCTCCTGGGAGAACCTGGACAACGCCGCCGCGGCCTACACCAAGCTGCTCAACCGCGTCGCGGCCTTGAAGCCCGAGGGGGACGTGGACCGGGCCGTCTTTGACGGGTACCGGGAGAAGTTCCTCCAGCAGGTGGGCAACGACCTGAACACCTCCATGGCGGTGACGGCGGTCTTCGACGCCCTGAAAGCGAAAACCAACGACGCCACCAAGCTGGCCGTCATCGGGGAGTTCGACAAGGTGCTGTCTCTGAGTCTGCTGGAAAAGGCGGCGGCTCTCCGGGAGAAAGCGGCCCAGACCGTCCAGTCCGGCGGCGGGGACTATGTCATCACCGGCGAGGGAGACCCGGACATCGACGCCAAGGTCCTGGCCCGGTACGAGGCCAAGAAGGCGAAGAACTTCGCCGAGGCGGACCGCATCCGGGACGAGCTGAAAGCCCAGGGCATCGAGGTCACCGACGTGAAGGGCGGGGCCTCCTGGAAACGCGTGTGACAAAAAAGCGGAGCCGTCCCCGGCGGGGACGGCTCCGTTTTTGTCAATCCTCGGTCCTGAGCTGGTAGCCCAGCTCCTGGACCTTCTGGCGGATCTGCTCCTGGCAGACGCCGGTGGAGTCGTAGTCCACCGCCACGCAGCCCCGGCCGCTGAGGCTGACGGAGGTGACGCCGGGCAGCATGTCCAGCCCCTGCTTCAGCAGCTTCTCGTCGTGCTTGTCCCCGGCGTTCTCCAGGGAAAAGCAGGTGCTCAAATGAACCATGGGAACCCCTCCTTTCGGCGGTAGCTTACCCAGGTCCGTCGGTTTCATTCCCCGGAGCGGGCGTCAGCCCTTGCCCTCCGGCTTTTTCTCGGTCTTTTTCTCCAGCCAGGCGGACAGCTCGTTCAGCTCCGACCCCGTCTGGTCCAGGGCCCGGGGCAGCTGGCTGAGGGTCACCTCGATCTTCCGCAGCTCCCCGTTCACGTGCCCGGCGGTGGACTCGAAAGCGCTCATCAGCCGCAGGTATTCGCTCCGGAACGCCTCCAGCGTCCGGCGGGTCTGGGCGGCGGCCTTTTCCTCCAGGTCGTCGGCCCGGTTCCGGGCCTCGCACTCGATGGCCCCCAGGCGCTCCCGGAAGCGGGCGTAGCTCTCCGCGTCGGGCTTGAGGGCGTCCCGCTCGGCGGTGAGCCGGGCCACGTCCTGCTCCAGAGCCCGCAGGGGCTCCAGATCCGCCCGGGCGGCGGTCTCCGTCTCCAGCTTCTCCTGGAGACCGTCCCGCTGGGCCGTCAGCTCCTCGATCCGCCCCCGGAGCGCCTCCAGCTCGGCCTCCCGGGCCTCCGCCTCCCTGCGCAGGGCCTCGTTCTCCGCCTCCAGCTCCCGCTGGGCGGCGGCGGCTTTCTCCGAGGACTGCTCCAGATAGCGCACCACGTCCTGCTTGTCAAACCCGCCGAAGGCCACGCTCTTGAATGAATAATTCTCCATACGGCCACCGTTTCCTCTCAAAAGTTTCCCCATTATTCTAGCACAGGCGGCGGCGTTTTACAAGTAGTATCCTTTTTCTTCCTCTTCCGGCAGGCCCGGCGGCGGAAAGCGGGCGGCCGTGCCTTTTTTGTCGATGCTCCGGGTCTCCGCGCCGTTGACAAGCGGGGGCCCAGATGATAAGATGAATTGGTATATGCAGTCCGGCGGACGGCCGGGAACAACGAAAGAATAGGAGAGCGGTATGGCAACGAAATACGTATTTGTCACCGGCGGCGTGGTCTCGGGCCTGGGCAAGGGCATCTGCGCCGCGTCCCTGGGGCGGCTTTTGAAACAGCGGGGCGTCCGGGTCCGGAACCAGAAGTTCGACCCTTACATCAACGTGGACCCCGGCACCATGAGCCCCTACCAGCACGGGGAGGTCTTCGTCACCGACGACGGCGCCGAAACCGACCTGGACCTGGGCCATTACGAGCGCTTCGTGGACGAGGACCTGTCCGGCAACAGCTCCATCTCCTCCGGCAAGATCTACTGGTCCGTGCTGAATCGGGAGCGCCGGGGGGACTACCTGGGGGCCACCGTTCAGATCATCCCCCACATCACCAACGAGATCAAAAGCCGGGTCTACGCCATGGCCGGGGAAAACGTGGACGTGGTCATCTGCGAGATCGGCGGCACCGTGGGCGACATCGAGTCCCAGCCCTTCCTTGAGGCCATCCGTCAGGTCCGGGCCGAGCGGCCCCAGGGGGACGTGCTGTTCATCCACGTGCCCCTGATCGTGGAAATTCCCGGCTCCGGGGAGCTGAAGTCCAAGCCCACCCAGCACTCCGTCAAGGAGCTCCTCTCCCTGGGCATCCAGCCGGACATCCTGGTCTGCCGCTGCGACACCCCCATCACCGCCGACGTGCGGCGGAAAATCGCCCTCTTCTGCAACGTGGAATCCGACTGCGTCATCCAGAACGCCACCGCCGAGACCCTTTACGAGGTCCCCCTGCTGATGGCCAGGGAGGGATTGGACGAGGTGGTCTGCCGGAAGCTGGGCCTCATCACCCACCAGCCGGACCTCCGGGAGTGGACCGCCATGGTCCAGCGGGAGAAGAACGCTCACAAGCACGTGGAAATCGCCCTGGTGGGCAAGTACGTCCAGCTCCACGACGCCTACCTCTCCGTGGTGGAGTCGTTGAACCACGCGGGCACCGCCAACGACGTGGTGGTGGACATCCGCTGGGTGAACTCCGAGACCCTGACGGAGAAGAACGTGGAGGAAGAGCTGGGGGGCTGCGCCGGCGTCATCGTCCCCGGCGGCTTCGGCGACCGGGGCATCGAGGGTATGATTCAGGCCGTCCGCTATGCCCGGGAGAACAAGGTCCCCTACTTCGGCGTGTGCCTGGGGATGCAGATGGCCGTCATTGAGTTCGCCCGGCACGTCCTGGGCTACGCCGACGCCCACTCCTCCGAGTTCTCCGAGACCACCCAGCACCCCGTCATCGCCCTGATGCCGGATCAGGTGAACATCACCGACAAGGGGGGCACCATGCGCCTGGGCCGCTACCCCTGCGAGCTGAAGGAGGGCACTGAGAGCCGCCGTCTCTACGGCACGGCGGAAATCTCCGAGCGCCACCGCCACCGCTTTGAGTTCAACAACGACTACCGGGAGGAGATGGAGGCCAAGGGAATGGTCCTGGCGGGCCTGTCCCCCAGCGGGCATCTGGTGGAGATCGTGGAGCTGCCGGACCACCCCTGGTTCGTGGGCGTGCAGTTCCACCCGGAGTTCAAGTCCCGCCCCGACCGGCCCCACCCGCTGTTTTACGGGTTTGTGAGGGCGTCGGCGGAGAACACTGGAAATGAAAACTAAGGAGTATCTTATGAAACGGAAATTTTTTGCTTCGGAGAGTGCCGCTTAACCGGGAGGTTGGCAAATCTGCACTCGCCATTCCTCCCGGAAGATTCGGAACATCTTCAGGAGGAAACTTCATCATGAACCGTGAAAACAAACGGAAGCTATACGAAAAAGGCTGGTACAAAACCCACCCCTGCACCGACGCCTTCACCTGCCGGGTCTGCGGCCGCCTCGTCACCCCCGCCGGGGCGGGCGGAGACCACCGCAACCACTGCCCCAACTGCCTTTCCAGCGTCCACCTGGACGTGGAGCCCGGCGACCGGGCGGCGGACTGCGGCGGCGTCATGGACCCCATTGCCGTCTGGGTCCGCAAGGGCGGCGAGTGGGCCATCGTCCACCGCTGCCGCCGCTGCGGCAGTCTCAGCTCCAACCGGGTGGCGGCGGACGACAACCCCATGAAGCTGATGAGCATCGCCATGAAGCCCCTGTGCGCCCCTCCCTTCCCGCTGGAGCGGATCGAGGAGATGACCGCCCTCATGGGCGGCAGCGGGTCCATGGGATAAATCAAACCGGGCGGGGGCTTCCCCGCCCATTTCAAAACCGGAAGGACTGTCTTTCTATGAACCACTACGCCGCCATCGCCTCCGCCCTGGAGGCGGAAAACCTGGACGCCGTCCTCCTCACCGGGGAGGCCAACCGCTTTTACGCCTCCGGCTTCTTCACCCCGGGTACGGACGCGACCGCTCTCGTCACCCGTCAGGACGCCGTCTTCTTCACCGACGCCCGGTACACCGAGGCCGCGTCCCGCCGCCTGGACGGGGCGGAGCTCCGGGAGGTGAAGCCCGGAAAGGGCCTCGCGGACCAGCTCAAGGAGCAGGTGTTTTTGAAGGGCATCCGCCGCTTGGGGATCGAGGACGCGGTGATGTCCGTCCAGTCCTTCCGCCGCCTGAAAAAGGCCCTGTCGGAGAAGGGCCGTCCCACCTGCGAGCTGGTCGGCGCCTCCGAGCCCATCTTGAAGCTCCGCCAGACCAAGGACGCGGAGGAACTCCAAGCCATGGAGACCGCCCAGGGCATCGCCGAGCGGGCCCTGGAGGACATCCTGAAGGAGTTCCGCCCCGGCGTGACGGAAAAGGAGATCGCCGCCCGTCTCCAGTACCTCATGCTCCACTACGGCGCGTCGGACATGTCCTTCGACCCCATCGTGGTCTCCGGGCCCAACGGAAGCCTGCCCCACGGCGTGCCCTCGGAGAAGGAGATTCAGGCCGGGGAGTTCGTCACCATGGACTTCGGCTGCATTTACGGCGGCTACTGCTCCGACATGACCCGGACCGTTGCCGTGGGGTCCGTCACGGAGGAGATGGAGCGGGTTTACAAAACCGTTTTGGCCGCCCAGGAGGTGGGCATCGCCGCCGCCAGGGCTGGGGTGGCCGGCAAAGAAGTGGACGCCGCCGCCAGAAGCGTCATCGCGGAGGCGGGCTATGGGGAGTACTTCACCCACAGCTTCGGCCACGGGGTGGGCGTGGAAATCCACGAGGCCCCCAACGCCGCGTCTTCCAACGAAACGCCCCTCCCCGCCGGGGCGGTGATTTCGGCGGAGCCGGGGATTTACATTCCCGGGAAACTGGGCGTCCGCATTGAGGACGTGATTCTCATCACCCCGGAGGGACGCCGGAACTTGACCCGAGCCCCCAAGGAACTGCTGGTCCTGTAACGCAAAGGAGGAATCCCCCATGCTCTTTCTCTGGTATCCAAAGTGCACTACCTGCCAGAAGGCGAAAAAATGGCTGGACGAGAAGGGCCTCGCCTGCGAGGTCCGGGACATCAAGCTGGAAAACCCCACAGCGGAGGAGCTCCGCCAATGGTGGACCGCCAGCGGCCTGCCCCTGAAGCCCTTTTTCAACACCAGCGGCCTCCAGTACAAGGCCCTGGGATTGAAGGACAAGCTCCCCGCCATGAGCGAGGAGGAGCAGATCGCCCTGCTGGCCACGGACGGCATGCTGGTGAAGCGGCCCATTCTGGTAGGGGACGGCTTCGTCCTCACCGGCTTCAAGCTCCAGGAGTGGGAGGAGAGGCTGGGATGATTGCCCGCTTTGACTTCGCCCCCCTGGACGGCATCACCAAGCGGGTTTTCCGCCGGGTGTGGCACAAGCACTTCGGCGGGGCGGACCGGTATTTCGTCCCCTTCATCTCCCCCACGGACCAGCACGTCATCACCCCCCGGGACCGCCGGGAGCTGGAGAACCCGGAGAATCTTCCCCAGGTCCCCCAGGTGATGGCGAAGCAGGCGGCGGATTTCGTCTGGGCGGCGGAGGCCCTGGCGGACATGGGCTATGGGGAGGTCAACCTGAATCTGGGCTGTCCCTCCGGCACCGTCACCGCCAAGGGGAAGGGCTCCGGCCTGCTGCTGGACCCGGACCGCCTGGACCGCTTTCTGGATCAGGTCTTTTCCGGCACCAGGGTCCCCGTCTCCGTGAAGACCCGCCTGGGCTACAACGTGCCGGAGGAGTTTCCCCGGCTGCTGGAAATCTTCAACCGCTACCCCATCGCCTGCCTCACCGTCCACCCCCGGGTCCGGCCGGAGAAGTACCGGGGGGCGGTGCACATGGATCAGTTCGCCCTGGCCGTGGCGGAGAGCAAGAATCCCGTCTGCTACAACGGGGACCTGACCTCCGTCGCGGGCGTCCGGGCTCTGGAGACCCGGTTTCCCAATTTGAACGCCGCCATGATCGGCCGGGGGGCCATCGCGGACCCGGCGCTGTTCCGGCGGCTCCGGGGCGGCCCCGCCGCCACGAAGGAGGAGCTCCAGGCCTTCACCACGGAGCTCTACCGGGCCTATCAGGACTTCTACGCCCAGGCCGCCCCCGACGGGCAGGCCGCTCCCGCCTCCCAGCGGATGAAGGAGGTCTGGTTTTACCTCATCCACCTCTTCGCGGGCGGCGAGCGCCTGGGGGGCCGGATGCGCCGCTCCCGGGGCCCCCGGGCCTACGAGGAGCTGGAGACTCAGATTTTCCAGGAGCTGGACCTTCTGGACGCCCCTCAGGGGGAATTGGCATGAAATGGACGGACCCGCCTCCCGGCGGGTCCGTTTTGCCGCTTGCCATCCGGGCCGGACTGTGCTACACTGGAGACAGGATTTCACCGGAAAACAGGAGGCCCTATCATGATGTTTGAAAACATAGACCGGAAAAAATGCAAGTGGGAGGCGGCGGAGCTGCTGCGGGAGGCCCAGGTCTCCCCCAAGGGCATGACCGCCCTGTTCATGGGACTGACGCTGGCGCTGGGACTGATCTCCTCCGTGGGAGGCGGCGGCTTTCTGGGTATTTTCATCTCCATTCTGGCCGGACTGCTGTCCACCGTCCTGACGGCGGGCTTTGTGCTTTACTGCATGGCCATCCGCCGGGGCGAGCGGGCGGAGTACCTGACGCTGTTTGACGGGTTCTCCTTTGTGGGGAAACTCATTGTGCTGGACCTTGTCACCCTCTTTTTCATCTTTCTCTGGTCCCTGCTCTTCATCATTCCCGGCTTCATCGCCGCCTACCGGTACAGCTTCGCCCGGTTCAACCTCTACGAGAATCCCGGCATCGGCGCCATGGAGGCCCTGGACATGAGCAAGCGGCAGACCCTGGGCTACAAGTCCCAGCTCTTCATGCTGGACCTGAGCTACTTCGGCTGGAACCTGCTGGCCCGGTTTCCCACCATGGTTCTGACCCAGATCGTGGCCCGGGACGTCACCGCCGAGATTCTCTACGGCATCCCCTCCCCGGATACATACTTCGGCCTGCCCATCCTGGTCCTGGACCTGGTCTTCGGCATCTGGCAGATCGCGGTGGCACTATTCTACTATCCCAATTACGTCTGCGTCCAGCTCAGCTACTTTGAGACCGCCAAACGGACCTCCGGCGTGGGCCTGGGGGCGGAGCCGCCCCAGGCGTCCCCCTGGGACGGGTGGAACGCCCCGGACGGTTTGAGCTGAGGTTCCCACGTTTTTGACAAGCTGACGGGCCTCCAAGGCAAACGCCTTGGAGGCCCGTTCTCTTTCCGCCGCTCACAACCCGGGGAACCGCTTTCGGGCGTATCCGCTCCGCCGCAGCGCCAGCGCCAGCAGCGTGGACGCCGCCGCGCCGAAGGCGGCCTGGACCAGGTTGCTGGGCACGCCGGCCGCGCTGCCCGTCAGGCAGAGTCCCAGGGTCCCTCCGCCGGAGAGGGCGGCCAGGACCCCGTCAAACAGCCAGTAGCCCAAAACCATGGGGACCTCCGCCGCCAGAGCGGAAAGCAGCAGTCCCTTCTTCCCCAGGGTTCGGTACAGCAGCGCCGCCGTCAGGGCCATGAGGGCCTTGATGACCAGAGTGGCGGGAACGTAGACGGCATAGCCGCTCAGCAGGTCCGCCATGGCGGGGCCCACGCCTCCGGCCACCGCTCCGTATACCGGTCCCAGCAGCCAGGCCCCCAGGATCACCACCGCGTCTCCCAGGTTCATGTACCCGCCGGTGGGGGAAGGCACCTGCAAAACCATCGTCCCCACGCAGCCCAGGGCGGCGAACAGCCCCGTCAGGGCCAGCATCCGGGCGCCCGCCCGGCCCATCTCCCGGTTTAAAGTCTTTTCCATTCCGCTTCGCTCCTTTGTCGGTTGATGTTGTCATCATAGCGCAATTATGGTATGATAGAAATAGCCAAAACAAGAATTATTCATAAGGTCAGAGGAGGCGTGGTCATGCTGACATACGACCTGGAGGCCCGGGGAGGCCTGTCCCTGTATGAATACCTGTACCGCCGTCTCCGGGACGACATCCTCAGCGGCGCCCTGACGGCGGGGGAGCGCCTGCCCTCCAAGCGGGCCCTGGCGGAGCATCTGCGGGTATCCGTCGTCACGGTGGAGGGGGCCTATCAGCAGTTGGAGGCGGAGGGCTATGTGGACGCCCGGCCCCGGTCCGGGTTCTTCGTCTCCCAGGTGGACCGCCGCCTCCCGGCGGCGGAGGAGGGGGCTCCCGTTCCGGCGGAGGAGCCGCCCCGGTCCTGGCGGCTGGACCTGAAAAGCGGGCAGGTGGACCCCTTTCCCTCCGCCCTCTGGGCCCGGCTCACCCGTCAGGTCCTCTCCGAGGGGAGTCATCTGTCCCCGGCCCCCTATCAGGGCCTCCTCTCCCTGCGGGAGGCCATCGCCCAGGACCTCCGGGACTTCAAGGGCATGGCGGTGTCCCCGGAGCAGATCGTGGTGGGGGCGGGGGCGGAATACCTGTACCTGCTCCTGGCCCAGCTCCTGGGCCGGGAGGGAACCGTCTTCGCCCTGGAGGACCCGGGCTACCCCAAGATCCGGCAGGTCTACGGCAAGTGGGGCGCGGTCTGCCGCCCCATCCCCCTGGACGGCCAGGGCATGCGCCTGGAGGCCCTGTACGCCTCCGGGGCCACGGCGGCCCACCTCTCCCCCGCCCACCATTACCCCACAGGCATCGTCACCCCCATCGCCCGGCGGCAGGCCCTCCTCCGCTGGGCGGAGGAGCGGGACGCCGTGATCATCGAGGACGACTATGACAGCGAGTTCCGCTTCACCGGCCGGCCCATCCCCACTCTCCAGAGCATCGACACCCGGGGCCGGGTCATCTACATGAACACCTTTTCCCAGACCATCTCCCCCTCCATGCGGGTGGGGTTCATGGTCCTGCCTCCCCGGCTGCTGGAGCGCTACCGGCGGGAACTGGGCTTTTACGCCTCCACCGTTCCCACCCTGGACCAGCAGGTGCTGGCCCGGTTCCTCTCCGGCGGCGGGTACGAGCGGCACATCTCCCGGGCCAGGAAGAAGTACCGCCTCCGCCGGGCGGCGGTGCTGGAGCGCTTCCAGAACTGCCCCTTCGCCGCCTCCATCACCGACCGGGGGGCGGGACTCCACTTCCTCCTCCGGCTGAAGGACAGGCCGGAGGACGACGAGGCCCTCCGCCAGAGGGCGGAGGGCCAGGGAGTGCGTCTCAGCTTTTTGTCGGAGTACGCCGCCATTCCCAACCCCGCTTATGACCACACGCTGGTCATCAATTACGCGGGACTGGACGGGCCGAGGCTGGACGAGGCGGAGGCGCTGCTCCGCGAGGTCTTCCTGACCCGCTGATTCAAAAACCGCATTCTCAAGCCGTCTGGGCCGTCTCCCCTCCCCGGCGGAAGCGGACCATCCCGGTCCGGTCCAGGGCCACCATCACCACGGGGATGAAGGCCAGCTGCAGGATGATGCCGGGGATGGCGGTCAAAAACGCGCCGGAGAGGAACATCTGCCAGGTGAAGGCCTGCCCGGACACGCCGGAGAGGACGATCCGGACCGCGGCCCAGACGACCCGCCCGCCGATCATGGCGAGAATCAGGCAGCGGTACAGCGCGGCCACGCACTGCCAGCGGGACCGGGCGTAGAGCCAGCCCACCAGGAGGCCGTAGGCCCCCAGCTCGAAGGCCATGGCGATGGCCGTGGGGAACATGGGGGGCGCCGTCAGGACGGCGCTCCGCAGCAGGGGCAGGAGGAAGCCCACGGCCAAGCCGTACTTCCAGCCGCAGAGGAGGCCGCACAGCAGCACCGGCAGGTGCATGGGGCAGAGCATGTTTCCGATCTGGGGAATCTGCCCGGTGAAGAAGGGCAGGATGTAGCCGACGGCCAGCAGCATGGCGGCGGTCACCAGGGTCTGGACCGGCCTTTGTGTTTTGGTTTCGTTCATGGGAAAAACTCCTTACATGTAGTTTTTCCGTCTTCTGACAGTCCGCCGCCTTCCTGGCGGCGGGTTGTTTCCATAAAAGTATACCACAGGGGTCTGGCTTCTGCCAAGCCCCGCCCGCCGAATATTTCGGCGGGCGGGGCAAGTTTTTCAATGCCTTTCAAGGCACTGAAAAACTTATGATTGAAAACGAAAGACACCCCTCCTGGGTTTCTTTCGTAACTATCTTCCTTCCCGCATTTTGGAGCCAACCCTTCTATTCAAAGAAGCCGGTGGTGTCCACCACCAGATCGGCGGCCTTCTCCGTGCCGCAGGCGGCGAAATACCGCTCCTCCAGCGTCCGCCACACCCGGTTGAAGGTGGGGTAGCAGTCCCCCTCCCGGGCCTGGAGGCGGTGGGTCTGCTCCTCCCGGCCACAGGTGAGGAAGATTCTATAGTCGTAGTACTTCGCCAGGGACGGGTGCTGGGAATAGGTGCCCTCCACGATGGTCAGGGGCTCCCAGAGCTCCACGGGGTCCTTGAAAAGCCCGGTCCGGCAGTCATAGGGACGGTAGGCCGTGTCTCCGTTGTCCCGGTCGGGAGAATCCAGCACCTCCCGCCGCAGCCGCTCCAGGTCCATGTTCCCGGCGGGGACCTCCATCCAGTCCGCCCCCCGCCTCTCCGACGGAAGGTAGAAGTCGTCCATGTGGACCACGTCGGAGGAGCAGACCAGGAGGCCCGACGCCAGCTCGGCGAAGCCCGTCTTCCCGCTGCCGCAGCGGCCGTCTATGGCGAAGAGAATCGGCCTCTTCCCCAGAATCCCGGTGTCCCGGGCCAGCTTCTCCAGCGGGATCAGCGCCGGGAGAAACCGGGCGCAGTCCAGCCGCAGGACCCGGTAGTGGGGGTTGTAGGCCCTCCGGAACGCCTCGCTGTGGGAGACCGGCGGACAGCCCTCCCGCCGCCAGCCCTCCAGATACTCCTCCATGCCGGGGACCGGGAGGGAGGCCAGGGCCTCCAGTTTTTCCGTCAGGCCCTCCACCGTGCCCTCCGTGGTCCACATGGTCCGGCTGAACATCCGCCCGATCAGGGGCAGCTCCCAGAGGGTGGAAAGCGCCTGGGTGATGGGAAAGCGGCACAGGCCGTTTCCGATGGGCTCCATGGGCAGGGGCTCCGCCCCCGCCTCCTTTCGCTCCGCCAGCAGCGCCGCCAGGACCTTGTCCGGGCTCTGGACCATGTGGGCGGGACCGAACTCGCTCTGATAGGCCAGCTTGGCGAAGTCCCGGGGCTCCATCAGGGGATAGCGGGCCCGGTGCTCCCGGGCAATGTCCAGAAACTCCCCGCTCACAGTCCCAGCTCCCCTGCCGCCAGGTCCGCCGCCCGGCGGAGGTACTCCTCCAGGCGGCACTCCTCCACCCCCGCCACGTATACGCCGCAGGAGGCGGAGGGGATCAGAATCTTCACCGCCTCGGACCCGGAGACGGCGGCGGCCATGGCGGGGGACACCTCCCCCAGGATGCCGTTGGCCAAAATCACGCCGATGGGCCCCAGGATGACGTCCGCCCGGGCGGCGTTGTGGATGACGGCGTTCTCCCCCGTGGCCCCCTGGGCGGCGCCGGCCTTCAGCATGGCGGCGGTGGCCGCCACGTTGGTCCCCACGCACAGGAGGCGGCAGTCCTCCGTCAGGCGGGGCTTCAGCAGCTTCACCAGCTGGCTCCCCACGCCTCCCCCCTGGCCATCCAGAATCAAAACGGTACGCATGCCCTCACCTCCCGAAGAGCGCCGCGGCCCTGCGCATGTTCTCCATGACGGGCACGGCGAAGGGGCACCGGGTCTCACAGGCCCCGCACCGGACGCACTCCCCCGCCCCGTGGGGCAGGGCGGCGTAGTGCTCCCGGACGGTCTCGGGGACGCTTCCCTGGGCCAGGGAGAGGTTCAGGAACTTCGTCACGTCCGCCACGGAGATCCCCTGGGGGCAGGGGGCGCAGTGGCCGCAGTACATGCAGTGGCCCTTCCAGCTGATTTTCGGCAGCGCCGCCAGGGCGGCGGCGTAGTCCCGCTCCTCCTCCGGCGCCTCTTCAAAAGCAAGGCTCCGCTTCAAATCCTCCAGGCTCCGGGCGCCGGACATGACGCAGCCGACGCCGGGCCGGTCCAGGGCGTACTGGAGGCACTGGAAGGCCGTCAGGGCCTTTCCCGCCGGGGAGAGCTCACCGCTGAGCAGATCCCCGCCGCCGAAGGCCTTCATGACGGTGATGCCCACGCCCAGGCGCTGGCAGGTCTCGTAGAGCTCCTGGCGCTCCGGGTCCATGTTCAGAAGTGGGGCGGCGTAGTTCCTGGGGGCCCAAAGCTCCTCCACGTCCTCGGAAGCGGGCTGGAGGTCATAGCAGGGGTTCACGCTGAACATCAGCACGTCGATGAGGCCGGAGTTCACCGCCGCCAGGGCCACCTGGGGATTGTGGCTGGAGAGGCCGATACAGCCCACAGCTCCCGCCGCCTTCAGCTCCCGGGCATAGTCCATGACGGGGCCGGTTTTCACCGCCTCCCAGTCCGGCAGGGAGTCCACGTAGTGGACCATGCCGATCTCCACGTAGTCCGTCTCCAGACGCCGGAGCTGGTCCTCGAAGCCCTCCCGGACCTGGTTGATGTCCCGGGTCCGCTTGTACTGCCCGTCCTTCCAGACGGAGCAAAGATGGGCCTGGAGGACGAACTTCTCCCGCCGCTCCCGGAGGGCCATCCCCAAGTTCGAGCGGAACTCCGGATTGGGCGCGTAGAGGTCGATGCAGTTGGCCCCCGCCGCCTCGCACACGTCCAGCCACCGGCTCACCTCCTCCGGTGTCTTTTCCAGAAAGCCCTCACAGCCCACGCCGATCTCGCCCACCTGAATGCCGGTCCGGCCCAATGTACGGTATCGCATTCGGATATACCTCCTCGTTTTCTGATCTGTCCGTCCTCCAGCATAACACGTGGAGTCCACTCCATGTCAAGAAGTTTTTCGCATTTCCCGGCGGCGCGGCGCATAGGATGGACCAACAAGAGGCAGGGAGTGAGGTTGTTTTGAAGGGAAACATGGAGGAGCGGGCGGAGCGCCTGGCTCTTTACATCATAGAGAACCGGTCCACGGTCCGGGCCGCCGCCCAGAGGTTCGGCATCAGCAAGTCGACGGTGCACAAGGATATCTCCGAGCGGCTTCCGCTGTTCAACCGTCCGCTGTACTTGCAGGTCAAAGCCGTCCTGGACGTGAACAAGGCCCAGCGGCACATCCGGGGCGGCATCGCCACCCGAAAAAAATACCGCGGCGACTGACGCCGCGCCAGGAGGGACCCATATGGCAAATCGTCAACACGGCAGAGCCGGCCGGAGCTCCAGCCGGCAGGCCGTCCCCGTCTCGCGCCGGCCGGGCACGCCGTCCTACACGGAGCCGGAGGTGCGCCGCTGGCCCCATCCCCTGGAGGACTCCGCTCCCTCCCCCGCGCCGGAGCCGGCCCTGCACTACATCCGCTGCGCCCTGTCCTACCAGAATCAGCTGCTGGCGGACATCAAGGCGCTGCTGGAGCAGGTGGCCCTGGGCCGGACGGCGGAGGCCCCTCCGGCGGCGGGGGAGGCAAATCCACAGGAAAATTTGTCCAAGTTGTAAACTTTCTGAAAATATTTTGAATCCCTTGGAAGAAATGACAAAAACAGTGGAATTTCGACGGAAAAAATGGCGGCTCAGCCGCTGTTTTTTCTCTTGTCTTTTCCGTGCGCCCGCCTTATAATGAAGCAGACATCCTTTGCGCGGGCCCCGTTTTGGGACAGGCCCCGCATCACTTTTCATGTAACGCGCCGTCCCCCGGCGCACGGGAGGTTCCCATGGCTTCAAGACTCCGCCGCAAGCAGCGCAGCCCCTGGCTGGTCACCCTGCTGCTGCTCTTCATCCTCATCGGCCTCTGCTACGCCGTCGTCCGGGTCTACTTCCGGGCCCCGGACCAGAAGGCCGGAGACTCCGTCATGATCCAGCGGGTCAACACCCCCGCCATCTCGGAGGACCTCAGCGACGAGGAGGCGGAGGCCCTCCGCTCCCACTACGAGCGCAAGCCCCAGTTCTGGACCATCCTGGTCTCCGGGGCCGACGACGGCAACGGCGGCACGGACACCAACATCCTGGTGGCCCTGGACGTGGAAAACGGGAAGGTCTTCGGCGCCAGCATCGCCCGGGACACCAAATCCAGCATCAACGGCAAAAACCGGAAAATCAATTTCGCCTACAACGCGGGAGGAATGGAGCTGCTGGCGGACACGGTCTCCGACCAGCTGGGCATCCCGGTGGACTACACCGTCCTGGTGAACCTGAAGGCTTTTCAGGCCCTGGTGGACGCCATCGGCGGCGTGGACTTCTACATCCCCATCGATATGGACTACGACGACCCCTATCAGGACCTGTCCATCCACTTCTCCAAGGGCATGCGGCACCTGAACGGGGCGGAGGCCCTGAAGGTGGTCCGCTGCCGGGAGGGCTACGCCTCCCAGGACATCGGCCGGATGCACACCCAGCAGGAGTTCTTGAAGGCCGTGGCCAAGCAGCTGATGACCCCCGCCAGCATCACGAAGCTGGATGACTACTGCAAGATCTTCGTGGACTACGTGAAGACGGACCTGACCGTGGGGAACTTGGTCTGGATGGGCGGGCAGGTGGCCGCCATGGGCGCGGAGAGCATCGAGTTCGCCACCCTGCCGGGAGACTGGAAGTCCCCCTACATCTACCTGAACCAGGAAGAGGTCCTGGCCATGGTCAACGAGCACCTGAACCCCTATGTGGAGGACCGCACCGCCGAGGACCTGAACATCCTGACGTGAGCCTCCCCCGCCGGAAAGGAGCGACATGAAAAAACAGTTCCCCGCCCTGCTGCTGGCGCTGGGCCTGCTGCTGTCGATCCCCGCTCAGGCCGCCCAGACCGCCGGCTTTGCCCGCAGCCGCACTTACGCCGGGGAGTTCTCCGACGTGGCCCCGGACTCCGTCTTCCACGACAATGTGGCCGCTCTCTATGAGTACGGCCTGACAAACGGGAAGGGTGACGGCACCTTTGGCCCCGGGGATTCCATCACCGTGGGACAGGCCGTCATCTTTGCCGGGCGCGTCCGGGGCCTCTACCGGACCGGAGACCCGGAGGCCGGTCCCGCCGCTTACGGCGGGGACGGCGGTCCCGCCGCCCTGCCCTATCTCCGCTATCTCCAGGCGGAGGGCGTCCTGGACACGGAGCTGGACGACAGCCTGACCCTCCCCGCCACCCGGGCCCAGGTGGCCCACGTTCTGGCGAGGGTCCTGCCGGAGGAGGTCCTGCCCCCCGTCCACGAGAAGCTGGTCGCCCAGGCCCGGGAATCCGGCCGCCACATCCCCGACGTGGACGAAACCATCCCCTACTGTGAGGACATCCTGGACCTCTATCGGAAGGGCATTTCCACAGGGAGCGACGCCGCCGGATCCTTCCTCCCGGGGGAGCTCATCACCCGGGGCGCCGCCGCCGCCATGATCACCCGTCTGGCGGACCCCGCCCTGCGGGTCCGGCCCCAGTGGGACCTCGGCAATCCAAACAGCGCCGCCGGGACCACCCTGGCGGATCTGGTGGAGCCGGGAGCCTACAGCATCGCCCCGGCCAGCCGGGAGGAGCTGGACAGCGCCCTCCGCTCCATGCTGGCCCAGGGCCGGGATCAGATCGTGTTCTACTACCCCGGCCTCTCCGAGGCGGACGCCCGGCAGCTTATGAATCAGGCCCTGGCCGTGATGAAAGCCCACTGTGAGCAGAGCTACAACGAGGTCCACTGCACCCGGGGCGCGGGGCTGGTGACCCTGAGCTTCACCGCCGCCGGGGCGGAGGGCCGCACCCAGGAGTACCGCGCCGCCGCCATGGAGGCCGCCATCGCCGTCCACGATCAGCTCTGGGCCGACGGAACCCTCCACCCAGGTCTGACGGAGCTGGAGAAGGCCCGGGTCTACTACGGCTGGATCTGCGGCAACTGCGCTTACGACTATCAGGCGGGGGACGACTCCCTCAGCCACATTCCCTACAACCTGTTCGCCCGCCAGACCGCCGTCTGCGACGGCTACACCGGGGCCTACAACCTGTTTTTGAAGCTGGAGGGCATCTCCTGCTCCACCGTCATCCAGGGGGACCACATCTGGACCTCCGCCATTCTGGACGGCGTGGAATACCACATCGACACCACCTGGGGAGGCAGCGGAAGCGAGGTCAGCTATGACTACTTCGCCTTGAGCCCCGCCCGGTCCCAGGCCGTCCACGCCCAGCGCAGCGCGTGAAAAGCGCCCTCTTCCCGAAAAAGGGAGAGGGCGTTTTTTCATCGTATCTCCATGGCCTTGACCCGCAGGCGGTTCATGGCCCGGGCAAGGCTGGCCTGGGCCAGCTGGTACTCCTGGCGGCTCTTCTTCTGGAGCATGGCCTCCCGGGCCTCGTCCGCCTCCCGGCGGGCCCGGGCGGCGTCGATCTCCTCCGGCCGCTCCACGGAGTCCACCAGCACCAGAACCTCGTTCTTCTCGATTTTCACCATGCCGCCGGACACCGCGGCCGTCTGGGCCGGGCCCTCCGGCGTTTGAAAGCGCAGGGTTCCCGGCAGCACGGCGGCGATCATGTCGCTGTGGTGGGCCAGGATGCCCTGCTCCCCGTCGCTGGTGGGGACGGTCAGGCTGACGCAGGGCCCCTCGTAAAAGCTCCGGTCCGCCGCCAGGATATGGGCCTGGAAAACTTCCATCACGCCTCACCCGCCTCTATCTTTTCCGCCTTGGCCACCACGTCCCTCCAGGTGCCCACGTTGTAGAACGCGGCCTCCGGATACTGGTCCAGATCGCCGTTCACTAATCTTTCAAAGCTCTCCAGGGTGTCTTTCAGGGGGACGTACACGCCGGGGATGCCGGTGAACTTCTCCGCCACCGTGGTGGGCTGGGCGAAAAAGCGCTGGAGCCGCCGGGCCCGGGCCACGGTCTTCTGGTCCTCCTCGCTGAGCTCATCCATGCCCAGAATGGCGATAATGTCCTGGAGCTCCATGTACTTTTCCAGAATCTCCTGGCACTTTCGGGCGATACGGTAGTGCCGCTCTCCCACCACGTCCGCCTCCAGAATCCGGGAGGAGGAGGCCAGGGGGTCCACCGCCGGATAGATGCCCTGCTCGGAGATCTTCCGGCTCAGCACCGTGGTGGCGTCCAGATGGGCGAAGGTGGTGGCGGTGGCCGGGTCCGTCAGGTCGTCGGCGGGGACATAGACCGCCTGAACGGAGGTGACGGAGCCGTTTTTCGTGGAGGTGATGCGCTCCTGGAGCTCCCCCATCTCGTTGGCCAGGGTGGGCTGATAGCCCACGGCGGAGGGCATCCTTCCCAAGAGCGTGGAGACCTCGCTGCCCGCCTGGACAAAGCGGAAGATGTTGTCGATGAACAGCAGCACGTCCTTGCGCTCCTTGTCCCGGAAGTACTCCGCCATGGTCAGCCCCGCCAGGGCCACCCGCATCCGGACGCCCGGGGACTCGTTCATCTGGCCGAAGACCAGGGCGGTCTTCTCGCTGACGCCGCTCTCCCGCATCTCCCGCCAGAGGTCGTTGCCCTCCCGGCTTCGCTCGCCCACGCCGGTGAAGATGGAGTAACCGCCGTGCTCCGTGGCCACGTTGTGAATGAGCTCCTGAATCAGGACGGTCTTGCCCACGCCCGCGCCGCCGAAAAGGCCGATCTTGCCCCCCCGGGGGTAGGGCTCCAACAGGTCGATGACCTTGATGCCCGTCTCCAGAATCTCCACCGCCGGGCTCTGCTCGTCAAAGGCGGGAGGCTTGCGGTAGATGCTCTTGGTGGGCGTGCCCTCGGGCACGGGGCCGCCGCCGTCGATGGGCTGGCCCAGGACGTTGAACATCCGCCCCAGGGTGGCCGTGCCCACGGGGACCTCGATGGTCCGGTCCGGCACGTCCACGGCCAGGCCCCGGGCCAGGCCCTCGCTGGGGGAGAGCATGACGCAGCGCACCGTGCCCTTCCCGATGTGCTGGGCCACCTCCATCACCCGAAGGGCCCCGTCCTTCTCCACGGTCAGCTCCTCCCGCAGGCGGGGAAGCTCGCCGCTTTGAATCTCCACGTCCACCACGGGACCGGAGACCTGTACAATGATGCCTCTTTCCAAAATCGGTTACCTTCCCTTCTTCTGGCGCTGGGCCCTGGCCCCGGCGGAAATCTCCGTGATCTCCTGAGTGATGGCCGACTGCCGGACCCGGTTGTACTGGAGGGACAGCTCCCCCAGGAGCTTCCCCGCGTTCCGGTCCGCGTTTTCCATGGCGGTCATCCGGGCGTTCTGCTCACAGCAGAAGCTGTCGATCAGGGCGCTGTAGATGAAGCCGGTGACATAGCTCCGCATGACGCTGTTCAGCACCGTCCCCACATCGGGGTAAAACTCGAAACGCTCCGTCATGGCGCCCTCCCCCGCCGGGGCCCCGGCGAAGTGGGTCCGGTGGAAGGGCAGCAGACGGGTGGAACGGGCCTGGAAGCTCATGGCGCTCTCCATGTCCGTGTAGATGACGTAAATCTCCTTCAGCTCCCCCCGGTCGAAGCCGTCCAGCAGCAGCGCGCTGATCTCCCGGGCCCGGGCCATGGTGGGATTCTGGGCGGTGTAGAGGAAGCTGTGCTCAATGGGGATTTTCCGCTGGTCGAAGAAGCGCCGCCCGTACTCCCCCACCACAAACAGCTTGGTGTCCGGGTGCCGCTCCAGAAGCTGCTGGGCCACCCGGATGGCGTTCTGGTTATAGGCTCCCGCCAAGCCCTTGTCGGCGGTGATGAGCAGGCAGCCGTAGGTCCCCTTCAAAGGCGCGTCGCTGCCGATGGGATAGAAAAAGCGGCTGTCCACATTGTACGCCGTTTTGAAAATGCGCCGGATCTCCCCCCGGAGGGCCTCGAAGTAGGGCCGGGTCTGATCCAGCTCCTGCCGGGCCCGGCGGAGTTTGGTGGAGGCGATCAGGTACATGGCGTTGGTGATCTTCCGGGTCTCCCCCACGCTCTCAATGTGGGTCTTGATCTCCTTGGTCCCCGCCATGTCAGCCGACCTTCTTTCCCGTGAAGCTCTCCAGGGCCCGCTTCGCCAGGGCGGCGATCTCCTCCCGGTCCTCCGGGTCCAGCTGGCCGGTGCGGTCGATGCGGCCGCAGAGGTCCGGGGCCTCCGCCTCCACCTCGGCCAGCAGGTGGGCCCGGAAGGCGTCCATGTCCTCCAGGGGCACGTCCTGCATGACGCGGGCCATGGCGGCGGTCAGGACCACAACCTGCTGGTGCTGGGACAGGGGGGCGTACCGGGGCTGGCGCAGCAGACGCATCAGCCCTTGACCATAGGCCAGCTGGCGCTTGGTGGCGTCGTCCAGGTCGCTGGAGAACTGGGTGAAGACCTCCATCTCCCGGTACTGGGCCAAGTCCAGCCGGAGGGTGCCCACGGCCTTCTTCACGGCCTTGGTCTGGGCGTCGCCGCCCACCCGGGAGACGGAGAGGCCCACGTTCACGGCGGGCCGCTGGCCCGCGAAGAACAAATCGCTCTCCAGGAAGATCTGCCCGTCGGTGATGGAGATGATGTTGGTCGGGATATAGGCGGACACGTCCCCCGCCTGGGTCTCCACGATGGGCAGGGCGGTCATGCTGCCGCCCCCCAGCTCGTCGGAAAGATGGGCCGCCCGCTCCAGGAGGCGGGAGTGAAGGTAAAACACGTCGCCGGGATACGCCTCCCGCCCCGGGGACCGCTCCAAGAGGAGGCTGAGGGTCCGGTAGGCGATGGCGTGCTTGCTGAGGTCATCGTAGACGATGAGCACGTCCCGCCCCTGGCGCATGAAGTGCTCCCCCAGGGCGCAGCCCGCGTAGGGCGCGATATACTGGAGCGCCGCGGAGGCGCTGGCCGGGGCGCTGACTACGGCGGTGTACTCCATGGCCCCCCGGCGGCTCAGGTTCTCCACGATCTGGGCAACGCTGCTGGCCTTCTGGCCGATGGCCACGTAGACGCAGACCACGTCCTTCCCCTTCTGGTTCAGGATGGTGTCCAGGGCGATGGCGGTCTTTCCGGTCTGCCGGTCGCCGATGATCAGCTCCCGCTGGCCCCGGCCGATAGGGAACATGGAGTCGATGGCCAGAAGGCCCGTCTCCATGGGGGTGTTCACCGGCTGGCGGTCCAGAATGCCCGGGGCCGGGGCCTCGATGGGCCGGTGGGCCTCCGCCCGGATCTTGCCCTTGCCGTCCACGGGGACGCCCAGGGCGTCCACCACCCGGCCCAAAAAGCCCTCTCCCACCGGCATGCCGGCGGTCTTGAGGGTCCGGCGGACCATGCTGCCGGCGGAGACCTCCTCGCCGCTGCCGAAGAGGATGCAGCTGACGCCGTCCCGGCGCAGGTCCTGGACCATACCCTTGACGCCGGAGTTGAAGACCAGGATTTCCCCGTACTGCACGTGGTCCAGGCCCTTGACCGAGGCGATCTCGCCGTCCACGGAGACCACCTCGCCGATCTCCTCCGGGTTCACGGCCACGGTCCAGTCCTCCACCGCCTGGCGCATCAGGGGCAGGATGTCGTCGGACCCGCTCTCCAGTCCCCGGAGGTAGTCCCGGAACTGCCGGACCCGGCCCCGTATGGTCCAGTCGTACATGTCCGCCCCCACCTGGAGACGGAAGCCCTGCTTCAGGGCCGGGTCCTCCTCCCAGTGGAGGGGAATCTTCCGCCTGTACTTGTCCGCCAGGAATTTTTCAAAGCGCCGGAGCTGCTCCTCCGTCGGCTTCGCGGCGCTGCGGAGCTCCGCCTTGAGACTGCCTCTAGTGGTCCTCATGGGGCTCTCCTCCCTCCGCCAGATCCAGGAACTGGTCAAAGAGGTCCGTGTCGGCCTTCACCGTCAGCTTCTTCACCGCGGCCACCGTCAGCTCCCGGAGCTCCCGCTGGGACTCCTTGATGATCTGCTCCCGGCTGGCGGCGGCGTCCTCCTTGGCCTTGGCCACGATCTGCCTCGCCTGGGCCATCTGCTCCTCCACGGACTGCTGGACCGCCGCCTGGGCCTTGGCCCGGGCCTGATGAATTTCCTCCTCGGCCCCGTCCAGCCTGGCCTGATAGGCGGCTTTCAGCTCCTCCGCCTCCCGGAGCTTTCCGGCGGCCTGCTCCTCCAGGCCTCGGTAGTACGCCTCCCGCTTTTCCATGAACCGCTTCACCGGGTCGTAAAGCAGGAAGTACAGCCCGCCGGTGAGAATCGCAAGATTCATCCAGTGCAGCAGAATCTGCTGCCAATCGATATTCAGGGGGATATTCACTGCCTCCACCTGCCTTACAACACGAAGATGATGAGGATGACCACCAGCAGGGCGTAAATGATGGCCGTCTCAATGAAGACCAGGCCCAGCATCAGCGTGGTCCGGATCTTGCCCTCGGCCTCCGGCTGGCGGCCGATGCTCTCCGCCGCCTTGCCGGTGGCGATGCCCATGCCCAATGCGCCGCCCAGAGCCGCCAAGCCGATGGCCAGGGCGGAGGCCATGGTTTTCCCTCCGGAGGACTCCTGGGTCTCCGTTTGGGCGGCGGTCTCTCCCGTCTCCTCCCCCGCCGCCAGGGCGGGCACGGCCAGAGCCGCCGCCAGTACCAGCACCAGACCCAGCATCCAAAGCCTCTTCACAAACTTGTTCATCTCAAAAACCTCCCATTATGTTCTTCTTCAAATGTCTGGGCCGTACTCAGGCGGCCCGGTGTTTTTTCTTCGCCTTCGGCGGGGAGGGCTCGGACACCTCGCCGTAGTACAGCGCCGTCAGCATGGTCAGCACATAGGTCTGAATCAGGGCGTGAAGCAGGGTGAACAGCACGCCCACCACCACCGGCAGCACAAAGCTCAGATTGACGTAGTAATAGACCAGTTCCGTCACCAGCAGGCCGCTGAGCAGGGCCCCGAAGAGCCGGAAGCTCATGGAGATGGGCAGGGAGAACTCTTTCAGCGTCTTCCCCACGCCGCGCACCCCGTTGACCGCCACGCCGCCGGAGAGAATCATCAGGTAGGAGAACGTCCCCATGGCGATGGCGGCGTTCACGTCCGACAGCGGCGCGGGCAGCGTAATGGGGTGTCCGTGGACCGTGACGGCCTGGAGGCCCAGCAGCTCGAACAGCGTCCCCACGAAGATGTAGGCCCCGGCGGCGAAGATATAGGCCCCCAGGAAGCCGCAGCGGTGGGGGCTGCTGCTCCTGGCCATGCCGCTGAACAGGCCCACGACCTCCTCCAGCAGCATCTGGAGCTTCCCGGGCCTGTACTGGAACTTCGGGATCACGAAAACCCGGATGCAGGCCGCCGCCAGGAGCAGAATCAGCGTCACCGTGAAGGCGGAGATCAGCCCCGGGTTCACCTCCTTGAGCCCGAAGAGGCTGACGCGGTTGACATCGTGGAGCACGGCGTCCCGCATGGCCTCCTTCACGGTCTCCGTCCGGCCGGGAGACCCGGCCAGCAGCGCGCCCGCCAGCAGCGCCAGTACCGCCGCCAGCCACAGCGCCAGGCCCCTTTTGTGTTCTTTCATCTGGCATCCCCTCTCTCTCATGCTCCCCCGCCCGGGCCGGCGGGCGCGGGGAGTGAATTTGTTACAGTTTGATTATAGTAACTCCTCCGAAAAAGTCAAGCGTTTCAAGAGGGATAACGCTTGCGCAGATTTCCCGTCCCCCCAATTTTTAACACAATCTTGATGCCGACGGAGCAGGAAAAGGCCCGGGCCCCGCCCCGTGGGGGCGGAGTCCGGGCTTCCGGTCTCTTTACAGGCGTCAGGCGGCGTAAACCTGGGTGTAGATGCCGATCCAGTGCAGCGCCGCCCCCGCCAGAACGAAGACGTGCCAGACGCAGTGGTCATACTTCTTCTTCCCGGCGAAGGGGATCATCCCCAGGGTGTAGGCGAGGCCTCCCGCGAAGATGAACCACAGCAGGGTCCGGCTGTGGAGGTACATCCGGGGCAGGAACACAAGGCCGCTCCACCCGATCAGGAAGTACAGCGTGAAGTGCAGGGCCTGCCACCGTCCGGGACCGAAGACCATCACCAGGGTCACGCCGGTGAAGATGACCGCCCACTGGACGCAGAACAGCGCCGCCCCCAGAGTCCCGCCCAGATACACCAGCAGGATGGGGGCGAAGGTGCCGCCGATCAGCAGGTAGATGGACGTGTAGTCGAACCGCCGGAGGACCCGCTTGGCCCCGGACCCGGCGGGCATGGCGTGGTAGACGCAGCTCATCAGCATCATCAGCACCATGCTGACCCCGTAGACGCAGGTGGCCAGCAGCTCCATGGCCCCGTGGGACCGGAGCAGCAGCAGCACCAGCGCCGCCGCCGCCCCCAGGGCCCCCGCGCCGTGGCTGATGGCGTTGAAAAGCTCCTCCCCCGCCGTCAGCCGGGGGGGCTCGTTCCGGGCCTGTACCTTCGCCCGGCGCACCGCCCGCAGGCGGGCCCGCTGCAGTTCCCGCTTTGTCAAAACAGCCTCCATGGCGCTCCTCCTCAGCTTGCGCTGTCAATATCGTGTAATATGGTTTATGAAACTATATTACACGATTAGGATTCATATTGCAAGTAGTTTTTACAAAAAACTTTGGCTTATCCAGATGACTTGGATTTTAGCACAAAGCAAGCCGGAAATCTTTGGGCACAACGCCGAAATTCTGCCGGAGAATTTCCAAAAAAGGACCCGGCAAAAGCCGGGTCCCAGTTTCGGGCAGAGGGGTCAGGGCGCGGTATCGCCGTCCGAGCAGTGGATGGTCGTGACCTTGGAGGGGATCGCGTTGGTCTCCTTGGTAATCGTCGTCCACTGCGCCACTGTTCCGGTGAAGTTGATGGCGGTCAAGTTGGTGCAGGAATCAAAGGCTTCTCTCCCAATGCTGGTGACGCCCTCCGGGATGGTCACACTGGTCAGGCTTCTGCACCCGCGAAAAGCGTCTCTTCCGATGCTCGTGACGCTGTCAGGAATGGTCACGCTTTCCAGCGTGGGAGAATTCCAAAGCGCGCAAGATCCCACACTTTTGATGCCGTCTTTTATCACAACATTTTTGGCTTCTCCTATATGATCCTTCCAGGGCCGTCCATCTATTCCATCTGTGCTGCCATAGGAGTAATACGGCATCGACGTTTGGCCGGAGAAGGTCAGCGTCTTGGTGGCCTCGTCCCACTTCCAGGCAAAGGCCGTGGAGAGCCATTGGGCGTATATGGTGCCGTCCGCCGTGAAAACGTGGTCCGCCGTGATCTGGTTTCCGCCCTCGGGCGCGTCGTACCAGCCGTCCAGGTAGTAGCCCGCTCGGACGGGCTCCTCCGGCCAGGCGGCGGTGCCGTCCGGATTCGTTTGGACAGGGGTCTGCACCGTGCCGGTTCCCCATTTTCCGCCGTTGGCGTCAAAGGCGATGGTGTAGGGTCGCCGGCTCCGGCGGCGTGGGGTCGGGCTCATCCGGCGGCGTGGGCTCGGGTTCGTCGGGGGGTGTGGGGGGCGTCGGATCATCCGGCGGCGTGGGCTCCGGGGTGGTGGTGCCGCCGGAATTGCTGCCGGGGTCGGAGTCATCGTCATCATCCCGGTCCGGCGTCTCCGGAGCGGGGGCGGGGGCGGGCTTTTCGATGGGCTTATCCGGGGAGATGTGGTCCGGCTGTTTCTCCAGCTCCTTCTCAACTTCTTCTATCCGGTCGTGGAGGTCGGCCTCGTCCTCGTCCTCCCGCCGGTCCGACTCGTCAAGGACCTCCGGCGTGGCGGTCTGCTTGTCCGGCGTCCGGCCGCTGGGGTCGCCCCCGGCCACGGCGGCGAGGTCCCGGGGGATGTCCAGGCCGGTCTCCCGCTCGATCTTGTCGCACAGGGGAATGTCCCGGACCAGCTCCGTCAGCACGAAGCCGGGGATGTCCTCCACGGTGAACTTCTCCCGGAGGATGCCGCACTTGTCCCCGGCCTGCTCCCGGGGATACACGACGCACGCCGCCGTCTCGCCGCCCCGGACCTCCCCGCGCTCGACACGGCCCGTGACGGGGTCCATGACGGAGCACTCCACGACGCCCTCCAGCACGGAAATCTCCGTGGTCCAGCGGTCCACCACCCGAATCCATCCGCTGGTCCCCCGGATGCCCACCACCATGGTGGACGTCCGGATATTCATGGACTCGTCGTCCTCCAGAGGCTCGGACACGTCGAAGAAGATATTTCCGGAGCAGAGGAGGACCTCCAGCTTCTTGCCGTCCTTCCGGACCTCCACCTCGCTGGCGGCGTCCTCTTTCAGGAGCTTGCTGTCGTCCAGGTTGATCCAGGCATAGCTCTCCTCGTCCGTCTCCACATGGTAGCCGTTGTAGAGGCGCATGTTCTTCAGCAGGGAAACGGACTTCCCGCTGCTCTTGGAAATCTCCACCGTTCCGGTGGTTTTGGTCAGGCGGATCACCGCCGCCGTTTCGCCGCCAGGGCGGGGAGGGTCAGGCCCAGTGCCAGGGCCAGGGCCAGGAGCAGGGAAAGAAGCCTTTTTTCGTCATGCCGATCATTCCTCCCGGCAAAAAATTTCCACTATATTATAGCAGGGGTTTTGACAAATTGCAACCGGGGCGAGGACCGCCGAGCCCCCTCACCCGGCCCCGCCGCCCTCCAGCTCCGCCATGCTCCGCTTGAACTGGACGGCGAACATGGAGGCGGTGGCGCACACCGCCAGGAAGTCCGCCACCGGCTCCGCCAGGAAGACGGCGAAGGCCTTGTCGGCGAAGAAGTTCGGCAGGATGTAGATCAGGGGGATCAGCAAAATGATCTTCCGCAGCACCGCCAGGAAAAGGGAGGTCTTGGCGTTCCCCAGGGCCACGAAGGTCTGCTGGCAGGCGATCTGGATGCCGAAGAGGCAGGTGGTGCCCATGTAGATTCGCAGGGCCCGGGCGGCGTAGTCCACCAGCTCCGGGGCGTTGTTGAAAATCTGCACGAAGACCCGGGGGAACAGCTGCACCACCGCCCAGAGGACCGCCGAGTAAATCACGCAGGAGCGCAGGAGGCATTTGAAGGCGTCCTTCACCCGCCGGGCGTTCCGGGCGCCGAAATTGTAGCTGATGATGGGCTGAGCCCCCTGGCTCAGGCCCTGGAGGGGCATCATGGCGAACTGCATCATGCTGGTCAGCACCGTCATGGCCCCCACGGCCACGTTTCCGCCGTATTTCAGCAGGGAGGAGTTGAAGCACACGGCGATGAGGCTCTCCGTGGACTGCATGATGAAGGGGGACAGGCCCAGGGCAAGGCAAGGCAGAAAAACCTTGGGCCGGGGCCGGAGGTACTCCCACCGCAGGCGCCATTTCGTCTTCGGTCCGGTGAGGAAGCGGAGGACCCACGCGGCGGAAACCGCCTGGGAGAGAATCGTGGCCAGGGCCGCCCCCCGGACGCCCATCCCCAGGCCGAAGATGAAGACCGGGTCCAGCAGCGTGTTCAGCCCCGCGCCGATGAGGACGGTTTTCATGCTGACGGTGGTGAAGCCCTGGGCGGTGATATAGGCGTTCATGCCCAGGGTCACCTGGACAAAGAGGGTGCCCAGGGAATAGATCTTCATGTAGTCCAGGGCATAGCCGATGGTGTCCTCGCTGGCGCCGAAGGTCAGCAGCAGGGGCTCGGCAAACAGCTGGAACACCAGAGTCAGGACCAGGGCGGTGATCACCAGCAGGGTGAAGCTGTTGCCCATGATGTTCTGGGAGCCCTCCGGGTCCTTTCGGCCCTCCTGGATGGAGGCCCGGGGCGCGCCGCCCATGCCCACCAGCGCCGCGAAGGCGGAGATGACCATGATGATGGGCAGGCAGACCCCCACGCCGGTGAGGGCCAGGGCCCCCACGGTGTCCACGGGCCGCATGTGGCCGATGTAGACCCGGTCCACAAGGTTGTACAGCATGTTGACGATCTGGGACGTGATGGTGGGCAGGGCCAGGGAGAACAGCAGACGGCTCACCTTTCCGCTGCCAAGGTCCACGCTTTTCTGATTCATGGCGTACGCTCCTTTTGTTTTTACAAATTACCCCTCAGTATAGCACAGCGCCGCCGGTCTGGCAAGGCCGGGGGAACCCGTCAAATCCCGGTTGCAATCCGCCGGAATCCCTGGTACAATCAGGTTTGATGTTTTACAAAAAACCGCGAAGAGGATGTGCGGACATGCTGAGAAAGAAACTTCTGTCCCTGGCCCTGGCCCTGACCCTGACGCTGGGCCTGACCCTCCCCGCCCTGGCGGCGGAGACGGCGGCGGTGATCCGCCTGACCAAGACCACCGGAACGGTGGAAATCAGCAAAAGCAGCGGAAAGTCCGTTTCCCTGCTGAAGAACATGCGCCTCTACAACGGCTACCACGTCGAGACAGACGAGGAAAGCTACGCCTGGATCAACCTGGACGACAGCAAACTCCTCAAGGAGGACGCCGCCAGCGAAGTCGAGGTCCGAAAGGATGGCAAACGACTGGAGGTTCTCCTCTGCTCCGGGAATATCTTCTTCGACGTGGCGGAGCCCCTGGAGGACGACGAGTCCATGAACATCCACACCTCCACCACCGTGGTGGGCATCCGGGGGACCAGCGGATGGATTCGGGTGGTGGACCGCTGGACCACGGAGATTTCCGTGCTGGAGGGCACGGTGGAATGCTCCGTCATGGACCCGGTGACCAACCAGATCAAGGCCGAGCCCGTCCGGGGCGGCGAGCGGGTGACCTGCGTCGTGTACCCCCAGGAGCGGGGCGGCGACAAGTGCGACATCCTCCGGGAGGAGTTCACCGTGGAGGACATCCCCGGCTTCGCCCTGACGGACCTGACCCGGGACATTCCCTTGTGCGACAAGATTGAGCGGGAGACCGGCCTGGACATCCCCCGGGACCTCGCCTCCGTGGCCGGGGGCGACCCCAGCGGCCGCACTCCGGACCGGGAGAGCGCCACAAAGGAGGTCCTTGACGAGTCGGACCGGCGGGAAGACGAGGACGAGGACGACCTCCACGACCGGATCGAGGAGGTCGAGAAGGAGCTGGAGAAGCAGCCGGACAGCATCTCCCCCAGCAAGCCCATTGAAAAGCCCGCCCCCGCGCCGGAGACGCCGGACCGGGATGACAGCTCCGACTCCGGCGACAGCGGAAGCACCCCGACACCCACGCCTCCGGACCCGACGCCGGACCCTGATCCGGACCCCGACCCTGACCCCGGCCCGGAGCCTGACCCGGACCCCGACCCGGACCCCACACCGCCGGAGCCGGTGACCTACCCCGTGGTTTTCAACGCCAACGGCGGAATATGGGGCACGAATATCGGGGCGATCATCTCCCGGACGGACGAAACCGGAAAGGTCCTCGACTGGCCGGAGGTGCCTGTCCTGGCGGGTCAGGTGTTTACCGGATGGTACACCGCCGCGGACGGCGGCGAGTCAGTCTCCTCCGGCAAGGTTTTCGACGCTGAAACGGAGCTGTTCGCCCACTGGGCCGACTGGTACTTCGACCAGGGAACCAAGACATTGACCATTGCCAAGAAATCGGTACCGGGTATATCAGGCGCTGAGTGGAACGAGTATCAGTCCACTGTCGAGAATGTGGTGCTGCTGGAAGGCGTCACCGGCATTGGGGGCTACGCCTTTCAGAGCTGCTCCAGCCTGGCCTCCGTGACCATCCCGGACAGCGTCACAAGCATAGGGGACTCCGCCTTTAATGGCTCCGGCCTGACCCGCATAGTCATTCCCGAGGGCGTCACCAGCATTGGGGACTCCGCCTTTTATAGATGCTCCGGCTTGACCAGCGTGACTATTCCCGGCAGTGTGAAAACTATAGGAGGAAACGTTTTCGCCTATAGCGGCCTGACCAGCGTGGCCATTCCCGAGGGCGTCACCAGCATTGGGGAATACGCCTTTGACAACTGTACCAGCCTGGCCTCCGTGACCATCCCTTCCACCGTCACAACCATAGAAAGCAGCGCGTTTATTTACTGCGCCAGTTTGGCCTCCGTGGACATCCCGGAGGGCGTCACTACCATCAAGGGCTCCGCCTTTTCAAACTGCGGCCTGACCTCTGTGACGATTCCAGGGAGTGTGACCAGCTTGGAAGACTACGCCTTCTATTATTGCCAGAATCTGCAAACCATCCGCTTTGGCGGGACGGCGGCGGAATGGACGGCGCTTACAAGCGGCAAAACCGATGTCATCCCCGACAGGGCCACGGTCTATGACAAGGACAACAACCCCATCCCCTGACAAAACGGGACCCGGCCTTGAGCCGGGTCCCTTCCCTTTCTTATTTCATCAATCCGCAGACCAAATCCGTATACCCGGAGGGGTCCTCCAGCGGCAAGCCCGCGATGAGGAGGGCCTGATTGTAAAGAAGCTCCGCGTAGGCCTTCGCCTTCTCGCCGTCCGCCTCCACCGCGGCCTCCAGGGCCTGGAAGGCCGGGTGCTCCACGTTCAGCTCCAGGATGCGCTCCGCCTTGAGGCCGGAGTCCGGCTGGACGGCCTGGAAATACTTCTCCATCTCGAAGCTCAGCCCCTCCCCGGCGGTGAGGCAGACGGGGTGGGACTTCAGCCGGGCGCTGGCCTTGACCTCCTTGATCCTGTCCCCCAAGGTCTCCTTCACGAAGTCGAAGACGGCCTTGTGGGCCTCGGCCTCCTCCTCGGCCTTTTTCTCGGCGCCCTCCTCGATCTCCTGGTCCAGGACGGAGCGGAACTCCTTGTCCTTGTAAGACCGGAGGGTCTGGGCGCAGAACTCGTCCACCTCCTCGGTGAAGTAGAGGATTTCCGTCCCCGCGTCCCGGAGGCCCTCGGTCTGGGGGAGCTTGTCGATCTTGTCCACGGTCTCCCCGGCGGCGTAATAGAGATACTTCTGGTCCTCCTTCATCCGGGAGACGTACTCGTCCAGGGTGACGGGCTTTTTCTCCGTGGAGGAGTAGAACAGCAGCAGGTCCTGAAGCAGGTCCTTGTGCCGCCCGTACTCGTTCACCACGCCGTACTTCAGCTGGCGGCCGAAGTTCTTCCAGAATTTCTGGTACCCCTCCCGGTCCTCGGAGAGGAATTTTCCCAGGTCCGCCTTGATCTTCTTCTCCAGATTTCCGGCGATGACCTTCAGCTGCCGGTCGTGCTGAAGGAGCTCCCGGGAGATGTTCAGGCTCAGGTCCGGAGAATCCACCACGCCCCGGACGAAGCGGAAGTGCTCCGGCAGGAGGTCGGCGCACTTGTCCATGATGAGCACGCCGTTGGAGTAGAGCTGGAGCCCCTTCTCGAAGTCCTTGGTGTAGTAGTCGAAGGGCGCGGCCCCGGGGACGAAGAGCAGGGCCTTGTAGGTGACGCTGCCCTCCACGGAGACGGGAATGACTCGCTGGGGGTCGGCGTAGTCGTGGAACTTGTCCCGGTAGAATTTGAAGTACTCGTCCTGGGTGACCTCGCTCTTGGCCCGCTGCCAGATGGGCACCATGGAGTTGAGGGTCTCCACCTCGGTGTAGGTCTCGTACTCGGGCTTGTCCTCGGGGGAATCCTCTTTTTTGCGGGTCTTGGAGACCTCCATGCGGATGGGGAAGCGGATGTAGTCGGAGTACTTCCGCACCAGCTCCTGGAGCCGCCAGTTCTCCAGGAACTCAGAGTATTTCTCGTCGTCCGTGTCGGGCTTGATGTGCATGACGATGTCCGTACCCACGGTTTCCTTTTCGCACTCGGAAATCGTGTACCCGTCGGCCCCGGAGGACTGCCACTTGTACCCGGTTTCGGAACCATGCTTCCGGGTTACCACGGTGATCTGGTCGGAGACCATGAAGGCGGAGTAGAAGCCCACGCCGAACTGGCCGATGACGTCGGTCTCCCCGGCGTCGTCCCCCAGCTCCTGCTTGAACTTGTAGGAGCCGGAGGAGGCGATGATGCCCAGGTTGTTCTCCAGGTCCGCCCTGTCCATGCCGATGCCGTTGTCGGAGACGGTCAGGGTCCGGGCGTCCTTGTCCGCGGTGATCTCGATCTTGAAATCCCCCCGGTCCATGCCCACGGCGCTGTCCGTCAGGGCCTGGTAACAGAGCTTGTCACAGGCGTCGGAGGCGTTGGAGATGATCTCCCGGAGGAAGATCTCCTTGTGGGTGTAGATGGAGTTGATCATCAGATCCAGGAGCCGCTTGGATTCCGCTTTGAACTGCTTCTTTGCCATGATTTGGATACACTTCCTTCTTTCAATTTAATAACAACTCTAAAATATAGCACAGGGCCCCTGGAAAATAAATGACCATTTTGTAAATTTCCGCCCAAAGCGGTTGTTTGTCCCGCCGGTTGCGAGTAAAATGGAATGCATCAAACAGACAGGACCGGCAAAGGAGTTCAAGCGTATGGGATTCTTCCAGAAAATCGGCGGAGCCGTCGCCCGCTTCATGTACGGACGCAACGGATGGGACCAGCTGAATCAGGCCCTGTTCCGGGGCTACCTCGTGCTGTGGGCGGCGGAGCTGATCTGCTTCTTTTTGAAGAAGGGACTGGCCGTCCGGGTGCTGGAGAGCGTACTGTTCTTCCTGATGATCGTGATCCTGTTCCGCTCTTTCTCCAGGAACCTCTCCCGCCGCCGGACGGAAAACCAGAAGTGGGTGAACTGGTACTGCGGAATCAAGAACCGGAACGCCGGGGCCCGGGCCCGCCACGCCGACAAGGAGCACAAATACTTCACCTGCAAGAGCTGCAAGACCATCTGCCGGGTCCCCACGGGGAAGGGGAAAATCGTCATCACCTGCCCCAAATGCGGCGCGCAGATCAACGCGAAGACCTGAGCCGGGGCGTGCGCCCGGCGGCGAAAAACTGACAGGAAAATCCTTCCGGAAAGAGCCGGCCGTGTGACGGAAAGCGTCACGCGGCCGGCTTTTTCCCGCCCTGCCCGGCCTGGAAAAAACACTTGACAAATCCGCCGAAAGCCTGTACAATCCAACTTATACATACTTATGTAAATAAGTTGAGGGAACGGGAGGATGGATATGCGTTTCACAGTCATCGGAGCAGGCAGCGGCGGGCAGTGCATGGCCGCGCATCTGACGCAGCTGGGGCACAGCGTCAGCTTGTACGACATCGACCGGGAGAAGATTTCCCGGCTTCAGGAGAGAGGGAGCATCACCCTGGAAAACCGGCTGACCGGCAGCGCGGTGATCCACCGGATCACGCCGAACCTCGGCGAGGCCGTCCAAGGCGCGGAGATCATCATGGTCGTCACCACCACGGACGCCCACGGCGCGGTGGCCCGGGCGCTGGCCGGACTGGTGACGGCGGACCAGACCATCGTGCTGAACCCCGGCCACTGCGGCGGCGCTCTGGAGTTCACCGCGGCACTGAAACAGGCCGGTCTTCAGAGCCTCCCGGAAATCGCCGAATGCCCGACGCTGATTTACGGCTGCCGGCAGCTGGAGCCCGGCCATATTTACGTCACCGGCATCAAAAAAAGCCTCCTGCTGGCGGGCTATCCCAGCGGCACCACGGAGGGCATCCTTCAGCGCCTCCGTCCGGTCTATCCGCAGCTGAAGGCGGCCTCTTCCATTCTGGAGACGTCCATGTCCATTTCCGGGTGCCTGATGCACGTGATTCCCACGGTCATGAACACGAATAAAATCGACTCCGGAGAGGCATTTGATTACTACATGGAGGGCATCACGCCCCACATCGCCCTGCTGATGGAGCACGCCGACAGGGAGCGGGTCCTGGTGGCGGAAAAGCTGGGCGTCCGGGTGAAGACGCTGCGGGAGTGGCTCCAGGGCGCCTACGGGCTGCAGCCCGACAGCCTTTACAACATGCTCCAGGCCAACACGGCCTATCGCGGCTCCGCCAGCCCCAAAAACTTTGAGCACCGTTTCGTCCTGGAGGACGTCACCGGCGGGTTCGTCCCGCTGTCCACCTTCGGCCGCGTCTGCGGCGTGGACACCCCTGTCATCGATCTGTTCATCCAGCTGGCCGGCCTTGTCTGCGAGAAGGATTTCCGAAAGCTGGGGCGGACGGCGGAAGCCCTCGGCCTGTCCGGGAAGACCCGGGAGGAGGTCATCCGTCTGATGACGATTTGACATAAATGCAGGTAAACAGGATAAGGTAAGAGAAGAAAGGAAGAAACACATGAAAAAGATCAGGTCTCTTTTGGCGGCTCTCCTTGTGACCGCGACCCTCTTCACGCTGACCGCCTGCGGCGGCGGAGGCGGCGCCGCCTCCACCGGCGGGGAAAGCTCCTCCACCAACTCCAAGCCCAGTACCAGCATTGATCTGAACCTGGAGGACGCCGCCCCCTCCGGCGGCGGCGAGGACGCGATCCACGCCTTTGGCGGCGGCTCCTCCGGCGGAGGCTATTACACAATTTCCACCGTTCTCTCCCAGTATTTCAACGAAAAGGGCTTCGGCTCCTTCACCGCCCAGCCCACCACCGGCGGCGGTCAGAACGGCCTTCTGATGCAGGCCGGCGACCTGGACATCGCGGTGATCAACGGGGCCGACTGCCTGGGCGCCTACACCGGCTCCTCGGAGAGCTTCAGCGAGCCCTACACGAACATGCGCGCCCTGGTGGTCCTCTACTCCGGCTGTCTCCAGATGCTGGTCAAAAATGACGACAGCATTCAGAACGTCACCGATCTGGCGGGGCGGAAATTCGGCATCGGGGGCCCCGGCTCCGGCGACAACGCCCACGCCAAACGGGTCTTCACCGCCTGCGGCATGGACGTGGAAAAGGACATCGTCCCCCAGTATATCGGGGTGAACGAATCCTCCGACCAGCTGAAGGACGGGCAGATCGACGGCTTCATCAACACGGCCTCCGTACCCTACTCCGTCATCACCGAGCACACCATGTCCGGCAAGGGCAAGGTCATCGGCCTCACCCAGGAGCAGATCGACGCCCTGACCACCGGGGAGGGAGCGGTGTATTTCCAGACGGTGATCCCCGCCGGCTCCTATGACGGACAGGACGCCGACATCCCCACGGTGGCCCTGCCCACGGTCCTCTGCGTCGACGCGGAGCGCATCTCCGAGGATCTGGCCTATCAGATCACCAAGGCCATGTATGAGGACACCGAGGCGCTTTGTGAGCTGTACGCCGGCTTTGACATTGACGCCCAGGCCTCCCTGGACGCCATCAAGGTCCCGCTCCATCCCGGCGCGGAGAAGTACTACAAGGAGATCGGCCTGCTGTAAGCGGTCCGGCGCCACACCAACGGCCAGGAATGAATTGAATGGCCAGTTCATTCCTGGCCCCGTTCTCTTGGAGGGCTTTTATGGGCAAATCAGACAAAACCAAGCAGGCGCGTCCGGAACTGGAAACTGTGGATGAAAAGCTGCAGCAGGAGGTGCTGGAGAAGTATTCAAAGGAGGAAAACACCGTCACGGAGGCGGGATGGCACCGCAAGGCGGCGGCGGTCCTGGCCCTGCTGATGGCGTGCTTCCACATTTACACCTCCGGCACGGGCCTTCTGGAAACCATGCTCCAGCGCTCCATTCATCTCTTCTTTGTCATGGCGCTGGCGTTTTTGATGTATCCCGGGTCCAAAAAGCGGAAACGGCCATCCGCCCTGGACGTGGCGCTTTCCCTTGTCTCCATCATCTGCATCGGCTATGTCATTCTGGACAACAAAAACTTCCTGATGCGCAGCGGAATCGCCAACCGGACAGACATGGTGATGGCGATTGTGCTGACCTTCCTGATTCTGGAGGCGACCCGCCGCTGTGTGGCCAAAGAGCTGAGCCTGATCGCCATCATCTTTCTGCTGTACGGGTATTTCGGCTATCTGCTGCCCGGCATCTTTCAGACCAAGGGCGGCAGCATCCGGCGGCTGGTGGACCATCTGTACATGATCCCGGAGGGCATTTTCGGGACCTGCCTGGGAACCTCCGCCAACTATATCGTGCTGTTCGTCATCTTTGGCGCCTTCCTGGAAAAAAGCGGCCTGGGGGCCCTGATTCAGGACGTGGCCATCGCCCTGACCGGACGCCAGCCCGGGGGGCCCGCCAAGGTCGCCGTGCTCTCCAGCGCCCTCTTCGGCACGGTCAGCGGCAGCGCGGCGGCCAATGTGGTGACCACCGGCGCTTTCACGATCCCCATGATGAAGCGGATCGGCTATCAGCCGGAATTCGCCGCGGCGGTGGAGGCCTGCGCCTCCACCGGCGGGCAGATCGTCCCGCCGGTGATGGGAACGGCGGCGTTCCTGATGGCGGACTATATCGGGATGCCCTACAAGCAGATCATGTTCGCGGCGATCTGCCCCTGTGTCCTGTACTACTTCGCGATTTTCATCGCCGTTCACCTCCGGGCGAAAAAGAACGGCCTCCGGGGGCTCACCAGGGAGGAGTGCCCCGATCTGAAGAAGGCCCTGAAGGAGCGGGGCCACCTGCTGATTCCCTTCATCCTGGTGATCTACATGATCTGCGCCGGTTACTCGGCGGTCTTCTCCGGCTTCTGGGGCATCGTCTCCACCGTGGTGGTGGCCCAGCTCCGGAAAACCACGCGGATGAGCTTCCGGGACATCATCGACGGGCTGATTCTGGGGGCGCAGCGCTCGGTATCGGTGGCGGTGGCCTGCGCCTGCGTGGGCTTCATCATCGGCATCGTGACCCTGACCGGCATCGGAACGGTCCTGGGGAACTATATTCTGGTCCTCGCCCAGGGCAAGCTGCTTCTTACCTGCGTCCTGGCGATGCTCCTCTCTGTCGTTCTGGGCATGGGCCTGCCCTGCACCGGCGTCTACATTGTCATGGCGACGCTGGTGGCCCCGGTGCTGACCCGTTTCGGCGTCCCCGTGATCGCCGCCCACCTGTTCTGCTTCTACTACGGAATCATGGCCTCCATCACGCCCCCGGTGGCGATCGCGGCCTACGCCGGCGCGGGCATCGCCCAGTGCAATCCCGCCAAGGCCGGCTGGATTTCCTTCCGGATCGCCTTCCCCGGGCTGCTGGTGCCCTATGTCTTCGTGTACAACTCCAGCATCCTGCTGGTGACGGGCGCGCCGCTGCTGGAGACCGTTTCGACGCTGTTCACCGCGGTGGCCGGCATCACCATGCTCTGCATGGCCTTTGAGCGCTTCGTCGTCTACGACCTGAAAACCTGGGAATCCGCCCTGCTGGGGGCGGCGGGATTCCTGCTCGTGATCCCGGGCGCCGCCACGGATCTGCTGGGCCTGCTGTCGGCGGTGACGATCATCGTCCGTCAGATTCATATCCACCGGAAGCGGCGCGCTTCCGCGGGGCGCCAGACCCCGCCTGACAAGCCGCAATGATTACAAAAACATGGAGAGGATGTATTTATGACTGAGTTAAGGAGCCAATTCAAAACCTATGAGGGCCTGTCGGCCCCCCGTTCCCTGCTTCACGGGATCGGGCTGACCGACGAGGACCTGGCAAAGCCCCGGGTGGGCGTGGTCAACACCTGGAGCGACATCAACCCCGGGCACATCCACCTTCTGCCCGTGGCGGAGGCCGTCTGCAAGGGCGTGCGGGAGGCCGGCGGCGTCCCCTTCAATTTCAACGGCATGAACCTGTGCGACTGCATCGGAAGCGGGTCCTACGTCCTGCCCAGCCGGGACCTGCTGGTCAACGAGATCGAGATGTACGCGGAGGCCAACAAAATGGACGCCCTGGTGCTGATCGGCACCTGTGACAAGGTGGTCCCCGCCCTTCTGATGGCCGCCGGCCGCCTGGACCTGCCCACGATCATTGTCACGGGCGGGTACATGAACACCGGAAAGCTGAACGGAGAAAACGTGGACTTCATCGACATCGGCATCAACCTGACCAAGCTGCGGGAGGGGAAAATCACCCAGGAGTACATGGACCAGCTCATTGACGCGGCCTGCCCGGCGCCCGGCGCCTGCGGCATGATGGGCACCGCCAACAGCATGAGCTTCATGGTGGAGACCATCGGAATGTCCCTCCCCGGCAACACCACGACCTCGGCGAGAAGCGGGAAGCTGCTGGAGGTGGCCCGGGAGGCGGGACGCCAGGTGATGGAGCTGTGGCGGAAGGGAATCACCGCCCGCCAAATCATAACGGACGCCTCCGTCACCAACGCCATCAAGGTCTGCATGGCCATCGGAGGCTCCTCCAACACCGTGATCCATATCCCCGCCGCCGCCACGGAGGCGGAGCTGGGAATCGACTGCAGCGAGATCTACGCCCAGGCCAGCCAGGAGATCCCTCTCCTGGTGGGCATCCGGCCCAACGGCCCCCACACCATGCGGGACTTCGACGAGGCCGGCGGCCTCCACGCCCTGCTGGCGGAGCTGAGGGACCAGCTGGACCTGTCCTGCCTGTGCGTCAACGGGAAGACCCTGGGGGAAAACATCGCCCAGGCCGAAAACCGCAACCCCGAGGTCATCCGTCACCGGGACCAGCCGCTGGACACGGAGGGCGGGCTGGTCCTCGTGAAGGGAAATATCGCGCCGGAGGGCGCTTTCATCAAAAAGTCCGCCGTCCCCGGCGAGCTCTGGCGCTTCCGCGGGAAGGCCCGGGTGTTCTACACGGTGATGTCCGCCATCGAGGCCCTGGAAAATGACGAGATCGAGCCCCACACGGCGGTCTTCGTCCTGATGCAGGGACCCAAGGGCGGACCGGGCTCCGCCTATCAGTTCGCCACGCGCCTGAAGGGCAGCGCCCTGGGCGCCACCTGCTGCACCATCACGGACGGGCGGCTGTCCGGCGCGGCGGCGGGCGCGTGCTTCGGCTATCTCTCTCCGGAGGCGGGTCTCCGGGGCCCGGTGGTGGCCGTGCGGGACGGCGACATCGTGGAGTACGACATTGAGAAGCGGTATCTGCGGGTCGAGCTGTCCGACGAGGAGATCAGCCGCCGGATCCGGGAATTCGATCTGAAGGTGGACATGCCCAAGGGCTTCATGGGCATTTACAAGCAGACCGTGGGGTCCATCCTGAAGGGCGCGGTCATGAGCGCGGAAAACGTGACGCTCTGACGGCCCTGAACAAGCGCATGGAACATACGGCGGGCCGGCGTCTGTCAGGCGCCGGCCCGCCGCGTCCCCGCCGTCCGGTTCCCCGGACCCAATTTCAATTTGACATCGCCGGGACGCTTTGATATACTTTAATGCAATGGAAACCGGTGGAAACACATGATTTCCGCAAGACGCGGAGCCATTCAAATTCATGGTATGGTTGAGGGACTGTATGGAAAAACACACGAAGCAGGAGATGCTGGAGCAGGCTCTCCGGGGCAATCTGGCGTCGGGCCTCTGGAAGCCCGGGGACAAGCTGCCGTCGGAGACGGAGCTCATGCAGCAGTATCACGTAAGCCGCACCCTGGTCCGCAATGTACTGGCTACCCTGATCCACGACGGCTTGATTGAGAGCGTCCACGGAAAGGGGAGCTTTGTTCTTCCCAAGAAAATACACGCCCACGCGCCATACAAGCAGCTCATCCGCGAACAGCTGGAGCAGAAGGGGTATCTGACGGAAAACAAGGTCCTGGAGTGCAAGCTCGTCACCGCCTCCCCCAAGCTCGCCTCCCTCCTCCGGGTGAGCGAGGGCTCCGATGTCTATTTTTACCGGCATATCCGCTATGTGGACGGACAGCCCTTTTCCATCTCGGACTCCTTTCTGCCCCGGCATCTGTTTCCCGACTTTGAATCCCATGACATTTACCACGCGATGCTGTCCGACATCATGGAGGCCTACGGCTACCACATCTGCTCCACCAACGAATTCCTGGAGGTGATTTTCGCCTCCTCCAACGTCGCCAGGCTTCTGGAGGTGGCGGCGGGCTACCCGCTGCTGTCCCTGGAACAGCTGAACTATTCCGAGAATGACGTGCCCTTTGAGGTCATTCACGTCATGTTCCGGGGGGACCGGATCCGCCTGCACTTCGACTATAACCGGTGAGAGGCGGTTCCCCCGCTATCCCAGCGCCACATCCAGCACCATCATGATGAGGAACCCGCCGACAAACCCGCAGGTTCCCGCCCGGCTGTGGGCCTGGGGGACCAGCTCCTCCACCACCACGTACAGCATGGCCCCGGCGGCGAAGCTCAGAAGCCAGGGCATCATGGGGTGGGCCCAGGCGGCGATCAGCACCACCAGGATGCCGAACACCGGCTCCACCGCCCCGGAGAGCATGCCGCCGGTGAAGGCGCCCAGGCGCCCCCGGCCCTCCTGCCGCAGGGGCAGGGCCACCGCCGCCCCCTCGGGGAAGTTCTGGATGCCGATGCCCAGAGCCAGGGCCATGGCCCCGGCGGCTCCCTCCCCCGCCGCCGCCAGGGCGAAGGCCAGCCCCACCGCCATGCCCTCCGGCACGTTATGTAGGGTGATGGCCGTCATCAGCAGCGTGTTCTGACGCCAGGCGTCGTTCACTTCCTTCGCCCGCCGCAGACGGGGCAGCAGGCCGTCCAGCGCCGCCAGGAACACGACCCCCAGCAGCATCCCCGCCGCCGCCGGAAGCCAGCCGGGAACCCGCCCCTCCTCCGACGCCTGATCGATGGCGGGAAGCAGCAGGCTCCACACGGAGGCCGCCGTCATCACCCCGGCGGCAAAGCCCAGCATCGCCTTTTGAAACCGGGGCTTCGGCTCCCCGGAGAGAAAAAACACCATGGCGGCGCCCAGGGTGGTCATCAGAAACGTGAAGCCCGTGCCCAGGGCGGCCCAGCCAAGAGACCGCAGCATATACATCAACGCCTTATCCTCGATTCGGGCCCGGGAAGCCCCGGGGCCCGTATGCCAGTATAAGCGGGGGAAACAGAAGTGGTGCTTGCGTTCCCCGGGAGGCTGTGATAAGGTGGTATCATTGAATCGCAAAGGAGCTGCTGTCATGCCGACTGCCATTTTAAAGGGAACCATCGTCTCCGCCCCGGCCCTGGGGAAGCTGGACATCACCGAGGGCGGCTATCTCGTGGCGGAGGACGGAATCACCACCGGGGTCTTCCCCACCCTGCCGGAACGGTACGCCGGGGCTGCGGTGGAGGACTTCGGGGACGCGCTGATCCTCCAGTCCCTGGCGGACCTGCATCTCCACGCCCCCCAGTACCCCATGCAGGGCTGCGGCATGGACCTGCCGCTGCTGGACTGGCTGAACGCCTACACCTTCCCCACCGAGGCCCGCTTCGCCGACCCGGACTACGCCCGGGAAGTCTACGGTCAGCTGGCCCGGGAGCTCATTGAGAACGGCACCACCCGGGTGTGCATGTTCTCCTCCCTCCACCGTCAGGCCACGCTGATTCTGATGGAGGAGCTGGAAAAGGCCGGGGTCACCGGCTACGTGGGCAAAGTCAACATGGACCGGAACGGCATCCCCGCCCTTCAGGAGGAGACGGAGGAGTCCAAACGGGAGACCCTCCGCTGGCTGGAGGAGTGCGGGAACTTCCGGCACGTCAAGCCCATCATCACCCCCCGGTTCACCCCCTCCTGCACCGACGGACTGATGGACTTCCTGGGGAAGCTGGCGGCGGAGCGGGGCCTCCCCGTCCAGTCCCACCTGTCGGAGAACACCGGAGAGGTGGCCTGGGTGCGGGAGCTGCACCCGGACTGCGCCCAGTACTGGGAGACCTACGCCAAATACGGCCTCTGGAACGACAGAACCCTCATGGCCCACTGCGTCTGGTCCGACGGGCGGGAGCGGGCCGCCATGCGGGAGGCCGGGGTCACCGTGGTCCACTGCGCGGACTCCAACCAGAACATCTGCTCCGGCGTGGCCCCGGTGCGGGCCATGCTGAACGAGGGACTGAAGGTGGCCCTGGGCAGCGACATCGCCGGGGGGGATCATCTCAACATGTTCGACGTGGTGGCGGCGTCCATCCGGGCCTCCAAGGCCCGGCGGATCCTGGACGGCTGGGGAACGGACTTCCTCACCGTGACGGAGGGCTGGTACCTGGGCACCTCCGCCGGGGCGGCGTTCTTCGGGGAACAGCCCGGCTTCGCGCCGGGGAATTCCCTCCACGCCATTGTGCTGGACGACGGAGCTCTTCCCCAGCCCCATCCCCTGACGGCGGCGGAGCGGCTGGAGCGCTGCGTCTACCGGCGGCAGAGGAACGCCGTCCGGGCCGTGTGGAGCGCGGGCCGCAAAGTCTTCTCCGCCCCCTGACAAGCGAAAAAGCGGCGTCCCGTCTCCGGGACGCCGCTTTTTACGTTCTTCTCTTACCGCAGGGGGAGGGCCAGCAGCTTTCTGGCGAAGGCGTCCGCCACATACAGCGTGTCGCCCTGAATCAGCATCCCCGCGGGGGCGGAGGGGAACAGCTCTGTCACGTCCATGGGGTTCCGGGAGAGGATCGTGGTGACCTGCCCGTCCCGGATGCGGCGGATGGTGCCGTTGTCCGTGTCCGCGGCGTAGACCGTGCCGTCCTTGTCCACCGCCACGCCCTTGGGGCCGGAGAACCGGGCCTTTTCCGCCGTGCCGTCGGCGCTGCCGGATTCACCGCTGCCGGCCACCACCGCCACCCGGCGGATGCCGCTGATTCTCAGAATGCGGTTGCCGCCGCTCTCCGCCACGTACAGCGAGCCGTCCGCCCAGCACAGGCCCATGGGCTCCGACAGGCCGGAGGCCATGGTGGTGATCTCTCCCTTGGGGGTGATCTTCAGCACCGTGCCCAGGTAGGTCTCCGAGACGTAGAGGTTGCCGTCCCCGTCGGCGGCGAGGCCCGTGGGATGGTCAAACTTGATGCCCAGGTCCGTCACGTCCGTGCGGCCCGCCTTTTTGTCGTCCTCCGGGCGGAGGAAGCGAACCACGCCGTTCTCCGTGTCCGAAACCGCCCAGCCGCCCAGGAACGGGGCCACGGCCCAGGGGTCTTTGAAAATGCTGTCAGGCCGGGTGTCGTCGTGATAGCCGCCCACGGGCTGGCCGTAGACGTCCTCCACCGTGTCGGCTCCGGCGTAGACGGTGCTCTTTCCGTCCCGCACGCGCCAGACCACTTTGCCGTACCCGTCGGTGACCAGGAGGGAGCCGTCCGGCATCTCCGCGATGCCCTGGGGCTGACACATGACGTCCATGGCGCTGACCTGGGACGCCGCCCGGGGCGCGCCGGCGTAGGATGCCAGCACCTTGGCCATGTGGGCCCGGGTGGCCCCGGCCTTGGGGTCGAAGCGGCCGTCCGCCCGGCCGCTCATCAGGCCGGTGGAGCGGGCCCAGTCCACCGCCTGGACGGCGTAGGAGGAGATGGCGGACTCGTCGGCGTAGTCCTCCGCCGCGGCGGCGGGACTGCCGGCGAAGCGCCAGAACGCCGCCGCCAGCTGCTCCCGGGTGATGGGATCATCGGGGCCGAAGCGGCCCGAGGCGTAGCCGTTCAGGATGCCCTTCTCAGCGGCCCAGGCCACGGCGGGGGCGTGCCGGCCCTCCACGTCGGGGAAGGGGTTCTCCCCCGCCGCCGGGGACCCGGCCAGACGGTACAGCACCGAGGCCAGCATCCCCCGGGTCATGGGCCGGTCCGGGGAAAACCGGGTGGCGGAGGTGCCGCCCATCAGGCCTTTGTCCCGGCACCAGGCCACGGCGGAGGCGTACCACGCGTTTTCGGGCACGTCGGTGAAGCCGGTTTCCGCCGCCTGGGCGGGGACCGCCAGGGCCAGGGCCAGTGCGGCGCAGAGCGCCGCTTTCCGGATGGTGTGTTTCATGATTCCTCTCTCCTTTTTATAGTTATTATGGTTGGTCAAAATTGATTGTAGGGTTCTTCAAGAGAAGGCCCGTGTCGTAAAACCGTCCCGCGCTCCACTCGCCGGACGAGCCCCCGAAGTTGACGGTCGCCACATTCGTCTCGGAAAAAGCCGCGTTATCGACGCTGGCCACGCTTTTTGGCATTCTGACCGTGGTCAATTTGACGCACCTTTCAAAAGCCCGTTCTCCAATACTGGAGACGCCGTCGGAGATGTAAACGCTGGTCAGGCCGCCGCAATATCGGAACGCGTACCTGCTGATCTGGGCAACAGTTCCGGGGATCTTTACGCTCTCCAGGCCGGAGCAGTTGGAAAAGGCCCATTCATCAATACTGGTGACGCTGTCCGGGATGGTCAGCGTGCCGGTCAAGCTGGAACAGCCGGAAAAGGCGTTGGACCCAATACTGGCGACTTTGTCGGGGATCGTCAGAGTACCGGTCAGGCCGGAGCAGTTCTTGAAGGCGAATTCCCCGATGCTGGTGACGCCCTCCGGGATGGTCAGCGTGCCGGACAATGCAGAGCAGCCGTAAAAGGTACATTCCTCTATTTGGGTGACGCCCTTCGGGATGGTCAGCGTGCCGGACAAGACGGAGCAGCCGTAAAAAGCGTAATCCTCTATTCTCGTGACGCCCTCCGGGATGGTCACGTCGGTCAGGCTGGCGCAGTCGGAAAAGGCTCTTTGCCCTATGCTGGTGACGCTGTCCGGGATGGTCACGCTGGTCAGTTTGGAGCAGTAGGCAAAGGCGTAACCCCCTATGTTGGTAAGGCCATTTTTTATAACAACGTTTTCCACTTCGCCCACGTAGTCCTTCCATTCTCGGTCAGAAAAACTGTAAGGACCGTAATTCGGCATCGGCGCTTGGCCGGAGAATGTCAGCGTCTTGGTGGCCTCGTCCCACTTCCAGGCAAAGGCCGTGGAGAGCCACTGGGCGTATATGGTGCCGTCCGCCGTGAAAACGTGGTCCGCCGTGATCTGGTTTCCGCCCTCGGGCGCGTCGTACCAGCCGTCCAGGTAGTAGCCCGCTCGGACGGGCTCCTCCGGCCAGGCGGCGGTGCCGTCCGGATTCGTCTGGACAGGGGTCTGCACCGTGCCGGTTCCCCATTTTCCGCCGTTGGCGTCAAAGGCGATGGTGTAGGTCGCCGGCTCCGGCGGCGTCGGGTCCGGGTCGGGGTCCGGGCCGGGCTCCGGGCCAGGATCAGGATCAGGGTCAGGCGTCGGTTCGGGCGGCGTCGGGTCCGGAGGCGTGGGTGTCGGGGTGGTGGTCCCGCTGCCGCCGGAATCGGAGCTGTCGTCCCGGTCCGGCGTCTCCGGGGCGGGAGTCACGGGCTTTTCAATCGGCTTGCTGGGGGAGATGTTGTCCGGCTGCTTCTCCAGTTCCTTCTCGACCTCCTCGATCCGGTCGTGGAGGTCCTCCTCGTCCTCGTCCTCCCGTCGGTCCGACTCGTCAAGGACCTCCTTCGTGGCGCTCTCCCGGTCCGGCGTCCGCCCGCTGGGGTCGCCCCCGGCCACGGCGGCAAGGTCCCGGGGGATGTCCAGCCCCGTTTTCTGTTCGATCTTGTCGCACAGCGGGATATCCCGGGTCAGGTCCGTCAGGGCGAAGCCGGGGATGTCCTCCACAGTGAACTTCTCCCGGAGGATGTCGCATTTGTCCCCGTCCTGCTCCCGAGGGTAGACGACGCAGGTCACCCGCTCACCGCCCTTGATGGGTTCGGCTTTCACCTGATTGGTCACCGGGTCCGTGACGGAGCATTCCACCGTGCCCTCCAGCACGGAAATCTCCGTAGTCCAGCGGTCCACCACCCGAATCCATCCGCTGGTCCCCCGGATGCCCACCACGGTGGTGGAGGTGTGGATGTTCATGGACTCGTCGTCCTCCAGGGGCTCCGCCACGTCAAAGAAGATATTCCCGGAGCAGAGGAGGACCTCCAGCTTTTTGCCGTCCTTCCGGACCTCGACCTCACTGGCGGCGTCCTCCTTGAGGAGTTTCGAATCGTCCAGATTGATCCAGGCATAGCTCTCCTCGTCCGTCTCCACATGGTAGCCGTTGTAGAGGCGCATGTTCTTCAGCAGGGAAACGGACTTTCCGCTGCTCTTGGAAATCTCCACCGTTCCGGTGGTTTTGGTCAGGCGGATCACCGCCGCCGTCTCCGCCGCCAGGGCGGGTGCCGCCAGTCCGGTCACAAGGGCCAGGGCCATCAGGAAGGATAACAGCCTCACAGTTCGTCTCATCATAATACGTACGCCTCTTTCACAACAAGATTTCAGGAGTTCTTACAGAATCTCCTCCAGGGTCAGAATCTCAAAGCCGTCCTTTTTGCCCTTCAATTTAATGGTATCTCCCAGGGACTCGGCGCGGATGCGCCCCTCCAGGGCGTCCGCCACGGCGCGGGAGATGTAGACCGTCCCGCCGGGGGCGTTGGCCTCCAGCCGGGCGGAGGTGTTCACCGTGTCGCCGATGGCGGTGTAGTCCATCCGCTTGGGGGACCCGATGTTCCCCACGACCGCCGGCCCCACGTGGACGCCCACACCGAAGGCCACCGTCCGCCCGTACTGGGCCAGCAGCTCCTGGGACAGGGCCTCGGAGCCCTCCACCATGTCCATCGCCGCCCGGCAGGCCAGCATGACGTGGTCCTCCTGGGGCAGCGGCGCGCCCCAGAAGGCCATGGCCGCGTCCCCCACGAACTTGTCCAGTGTGCCGTGGTTGTTCAGGATGCAGTCGGAAATCAGCGTCAGGTAGCGGTTCAGAATCTCCACCACCTCCGGGGGCTCCAGGGCCTCGGACATGGTGGTGAAGCCCCGCACGTCCACGAACAGCACGGCGATTTCCACCTGCTTGCCCCCCAGCTCCAGGGCCTCGCCCTCCTTCAAAAGCTCCCGGACGATTTCCGGGGCCACATAGCGCTGGAAGGTGTTGGTGACCTTCCGCCGCTCCAGGGCCGCCCGGATGTAGTTGGCGGCGAGGCACCCGGCGTACAGGATCGTGACCCCCAGGGGGACCCACAGGGCGTGAAGCACATAGCCCCGGGCGTACAGCAGCCTGCACAGCCCCAGCCAGCCCCCGGCCAGCAGCAGCCAGACCGCCGTGGAGACCTTCACCGGCCTCTGCCAGAACGCCGCCAGGGACAACACCAGCAGAAGGAACAGCGCCGCCAGCTGGAGGCCGTCCCCCACCTCCCGCTTGTGGTCCCCCCGGATGAGGGCCTGGATGGCGTTGGCCTGATATTCCACGCCGTACATGGCCTCGGCGTGGTCGATGGAGGTGAAATAGCTGTCCTGGAGTCCCGGGGCGTAAGGCCCGATCAGGACCACCTTTCCGGCGAAGTAGTCCGGCGGGACCTCCCCCGCCAGCAGGTCCGCCACGGAGATGGATTCCCACAGGTCCCCCGGCCCGCCGCTGAAGGGGACGTACCAGAAGCCGTTCCCGTCCGTCGGGGGCCGCTCCACCGGGCCCAGATCGTAAAAGTCCTGGTATTTCTGCGCCGCCGCCAGGACCATGGAGGGAATCTCCCGCCCGTCGGGCACATGGATGGTCAGCAGGTGGTGGCGCAGGATGCCGTCGGCGTCCAGCATGGCGTTGATGTGCCCGATGGTCGCCGCCTCCCTCATGGCGGGGAAGGGCTCCTCAAAAAGCCGGATGGCGAAGCGGTCCCGGAAGAACTCGCCGTCCTCCCCCTCCACAAATCCATCCTCAAACAGGGCGGCGCAGCCCGTCACCACGTTGCCGTAAGCCTCCGCGGCCTCCGCCAGCCACGCGTCGGCCTCCGGGTCGCTCTCGCCGATATATAGCACGTCCAGGCAGATGGCCGCCGGACGGCGGTCTTCCGATTCATTCAGATATTCAATGGCCATGGCGACGATCTCCCGTCCCCACTCATCGTAAGGGCCGATGTCCTCGATGGCCTTCTGGTCAATGCCCACCAGCACGATCTCCCCGTCAAACAGCAGGGGATCCTGGTACCAGGCGTCCGAGACGGCCCAGTCCGCAGTCTCCAGCAGGCCCAGGCCCGCCGACAGCGTCATCAGCGCCGCGATGGCAAGAGCGGCCAGCACCGCCCGCGGGTTCTTTTTCATCTGGTCTCCTCCCTCGTTCGTCCGCCGGGGCCCCGGCCCCGGCGCGGTTCACTCGTCCTCCGGCGCGGTCCGGGCGGCGGAGCCTCCCAGGCCGAAATCCTGCTCCGCGCTGCCGGTGTCCCGGCGGAGCATATGCTCCATGACCCGGATGTCCGAGTCCACGTCCATGGCGTCCGCCTTGTACAGCTCGTCCAACTGATGCTCGAAGCCCTTGACGATGGAATCCATGGTGTTCTCAATCCGCTCCTTGGCCTGACGGAGGTTCTCCCCCTCCACCCCGGCGGACTCGAACTCCGCGTAGGAGTCCAGCAGCTTCTGGGTGGTGGGCAGGTAGTAGTTCAGAAAGGTCCCGATGCGGTCCTTTTTCCGGGGATCCTCCTCCACGGCCTTGAAGATCCTGGCGGTGATTTCCTCCAGCCGGTCGATCTTGGCGGAGAGAATGGGGTCCGCGATCTGGTCGTTGGCCCGGCGGATGTTCCGGAGGATGCCGGAATAGCCCTCCTCTGTCTCCTTGGGAGCGGCCTGCCGCCTGGACTCCGCGGTCTCCCGGGTCTCCTCCCGGACGGCCTCCTCGAACCTCTGGCGGAACGCCTCCCCCGCCCCGCTGGAGCGGAAGAGATAGCCCAGCTCCATGTTGAGGTAGGCCTTCCCGCCGAAGTAGCCCTTGTCAATCATCTTCTCCAGGTCCTTCTCCACCCGGCGCTCCGAGTAGCCCAGGGTCCGGGCCAGCTCGTCGATGGGCATGGCCTCCCGGTCTCCCAGAACCAGGAGGTACCTGGAAAAGCGTTTCAGCTGCCGGTCCATGGAGACGCCCTTGAAGACCATGCCGCCGCCGGCGGCGGCAAAGGCCAGCCCGCTCAGCAGGTCCTCCACCCACCAGAAGGACTCCCAGCCGTTCCGCATGGCCCACAAGGCGCTGCTCCCGGCGTCGCCCATGGCGGCCACGCCGATGCCCAGCAGGATGGCCCCCAGCAGCTTCAGCCACCGGGCGGTGGACTTTTTCGTCTGGGGGGACTTGGTGACCTTCTTCACCGCCTTGGTGGCCTTGGTCTGCCGCCGGGGCGGGTTGGTCTGCTCCGCCGTCCCCTGGAGAGGCGGGGCCTCCTGGACAGTTTTCTTCTCGTCCTCGGCGAAGAGCTTGCCGAACAGCAGCACCAGCCCGATGGGCCACACGCCCAGGCAGAAGGAGAGGATGATCAGCGGCCAGCCCCAGTCCCCGCCGCCGGAGGATTTTTTCCTGTTGTCCGCCATGGCTCACTCCTCCGTTTCTTTCTTTTCCAGCTTCCGTTTGTTTCCCTGCTCGTCCACAAGGTAGGTGTTGTCCAGCTGGGCCTGCAGGTTCCCCAGCACCGAGTCGATATAGGCCCGGCGGAGGGCGGCCCGCTCCTTCTCCTCGTCCGGCGTCAGACCCACGAACCGGGCCTTTCTGGCCAGCTCGTTGATGCGGTCGATCTGTTCCTTGTTCACGCTTGTCCCTCCGTTTCCCGCTCGAAAATCAAATCCAGCTCCAAAACGCTGCCGTTCATCTGCTGGGTGGGAATCCACCCGGCGTAGCGCCAGCCCTCCGCCGCCCGGCGGAGAATGGCCTCCCGGTGCCCCGTGGTCTTCCCCACAAAAAAGCCCCTGTCGGCGGCGATGGCCTCAAACTCATATTCCAGCACTGCCCGTCCTCCTCAAACGTAAACCTGCAAGACAATGGAGATTCTCCCCTTCCGGGTCAATCCCCCCACCTCGCTGAGTTCGAATTTTCCAAAGCCCCGGGCGGACACCACGTCCCCCGCCTCCAGCAGCTTGTCCGGCTTCACGCACTCCCGCCAGTTCAGCTGAACTTTCCCGCTCTCAATGAGGGCGGCGGCCTTGCCCCGGGCCAATCGGAAGCCGGAGGACGCCACCGCGTCCAGCCGGAGGGAGCTGACCGTGTCCCGGACCTCCCTGCGCTGAACCGTGGGAATGTGGAGGTTGTCCGGCTCGATGGCGGACACGCTGAGTTTGGCCCGCCCGGCGGAGTCCCAGCTTTGCAGCAGGAAGTCCGCAACGCCCTCCAGCACCAGCAGGTCCGCGCTGTCCGGGGCCACCAGGATGTCCCCGATCTTCTCCCGAACCACGCCCATGCCCATCAGGCTCCCCAGGAGGTCCCGGTGGGTCAGCTTCTCCTCCTCCCGGAAGGAGGCCCGGAGGCATCGAATGGGACTCTCGGCGTTCTCCGCCTCCAGCCAGTCGGGGAGGAACAAAAGAACCTGCCGCTCCGCTCCCTCATAGCCCCCCTGGGGGACATGGGAGCTCTCGGAAATCCCCGCCAAGCGCAGAAGCTCCACGGCCTGGGAGCGCTGCCGGGGGCTGAGGAAATCCGTGAAAGTGGGAATATTCCGGTTCTCCGCCTGTTCCGCCTTGTCCAGGACCTTCGCCAGGGTCAGCCGGTCCTCCCCGGTCAAACCCAGGCGGTCCAGCAGCGCGCCCTTATCCATGGCGCAGCTCCTGGGTGCGGACCAGGGCGGCGTAGGCCCCGTCCTTCGCCATCAGCTCCTCATGGGCCCCCAGCTCCACCATCTTCCCGTCCTCGATGACGGCGATGCGGTCCGCGTTCCGGACGGTGGAGAGCCGGTGGGCGATGATGATGGTGGTCCGGCCCTGGGAGAGCTTGTCAAACGCCTCCTGGAGTCTGGCCTCCGTCACGCTGTCCAGGGCCGAGGTGGCCTCGTCCAGGATCAGCACCGGGGGATCCTTCAGGAAGATGCGGGCGATGGAAATCCGCTGCTTCTGCCCGCCGGAGAGGAGCACGCCCCGCTCCCCCACGTAGGTGTTGAACCCGTCGGGCATGGCCACAATGTCGTCGTATATCTCCGCCAGCCGCGCGGCCCGGGCCACCTCCTCCTCGGTGGCCCCGGGGCGGCCGTAGCGGATGTTTTCCAGAATGCTGGCGGCGAAGAGGAACACGTCCTGCTGCACCACGCCCACGTTCCGCCGGAGGGACTCCTGGGTCACCTGCCGCACGTCCGTGCCGTCCAGGAGGATGGCCCCCTCCGTCACGTCGTAAAACCGGGGAATCAGCTGGCAGAGGGTGGACTTCCCCCCGCCGGAGGGGCCCACCACCGCCAGGGTCTCGCCGGGGCGGATGTGGAGGTCCACGTCGTGAAGCACCGCCGCGTCTCTCTGGTAGGCGAAGCTGACGTGGTCCACGTCGATCTTCCCCTCCACCCGGTCCAGTGTCTTGGCGTCCGGGGCGTCCTTCAGGGCGGGCTCCTCCCGCATCAGCTCGATGAAGCGGCCCAGGCCCGCCGTGCCGTTGGCGAAGAGCTCCGCGAAGTTGCTGAGCTTCCGCACCGGGGTGACGAAGGTGGTGATGTAGAGGCTGAAGGTGGTCAGGTCGATGACGTTCAGCTCCCCCCGCATGATGAACAGCCCCCCGGCGGCGATGACGGCGGCGGAGAGGATGCACAGGAAGAACTCCATGGTGGCGTTGAACCGGCCCATAGCCTTGTGGAAGGCCCGCTTGGAGGTCTTGAAGGTGGCGTTGGAGCTGTCGAACTTCTGGAGCTCCGCCCCCTCGTTGGCAAAGGCCTTGGCCGTCCGGATGCCCGAGAGGCCGGACTCGATGTCCGAGTTGATGACGGCGGTTTTCTGCTTCACGGCGGCGGAGGCCTCGCTCATGGACCGGCGGCAGAACCAGACCACGGCGAAAAACACCGGCACGATGCAGGCGATGACCAGGGCCAGCCGCCACTGGATGGTGAACATGATGACCAGGGACCCCACGATGGTCACACCGGAGATGAAGATGTCCTCCGGCCCGTGGTGGGCCAGCTCCGTGATGTCGAAGAGGTCCGCCGTCAGGCGGCTCATCAGCTGGCCGGTGCGGTTCTTGTCGTAGTAGTTGAAGCTCAGCTCCTGCATGTGGCGGAAGAGGTCGTGGCGGATGTCCGCCTCCACCAGGATGCCGAAGGTGTGGCCCCAGTAGCAGATCACGTAGGTCAGCAGGGCCCGGAGCACAAAGGCGGCGAAGACCACCGCCATGACCGCGAAAAAGGTCCGGTAGGCGCTTTGGGGCAGCAGCTCGTACATGCACCACCGGGACACGGCGGGGAAGGCCAGATCGATCATGGAGATCAGCAGGGCGCAGCCCAGGTCCATGACGAACAGCTTCCGGTGGGGCCGGAAGTAGGAGAGGAAGATCTGCAGGGGGGATTTTTGCTGAAAATCCTGGGTGGTCATAAAAGCGTCCTCCATTGTCGGAACATAATTTCACAGCTTTTCATTATATCACAAACCCGCCGCCCATGCAAGAAACATCCCCGGACAAACCGTCCGGGGATGCCTTTGTTTTCCTTGTTTTGTTGCGCTCAGGAATTCGCCAGGAACTCGCCCTTCATGTAGCCGGTGGTGGTCACGCCGCCCACGTTGGAGAAGGTGATCTCATACCAGTCACCGGTTCCCGCGGACTGGACAATCTGGACGGAGCCGCCGTTGGGCACCGTGGCCAGGATGTCGTAGTTGGTGCCGGGGCCGGAGCGGACCCGGACGCCGTTTCCGCCGTTGACCACCACGGCCTTGCCCGCCCTCAGGGACCCGCCGCCGGTGGACGGCGTGGAGGGCGGCGTTGTAGTGGTGGTCCCGCCGGAGGAGGGCGTGGAGGGCGGCGTCGTGGTGGTCCCGCCGGAGGACGGCGTGGAGCCGCCGCCGGTGACCCGGACGATGCAGATGGCCCGCTTGGACCCGTCGGTGACCACCACGTGGGTGGTGCCGGAGGCCACGGGGGTGACGGTGCCGTCGCTGGAAACCGTGGCAATGGAGGGATTCTCACTGATCCAGGTGTAGGTTCCGGTGCCGCCGGAAACCTTCAGCTGCCAGCCGCCCTCGGAGACGCTCCGGCTGAAGTCCGTCCGGCTGAGGGTCAGGCCGCCGGGCAGGGCCGCCGCCGTGGCGTAGCTCATGCCGCCGGAGCTTCCCGAGTCTCCGGGCGTCGTGTCCCCGCCGCCCTCGGGCATGGAGGTGCCGTCCTCCGGGCCCTCAGGCGTGTCCGTGTCGGAGGGCGCGCCCGTGCCGGGCAGGTCCGCCCCGTTGGGGTCCACGGCGGGGGTGCTGGCCCCGGGGTCCACCGGGGTGGTGATGTCCGTCTTGCCGGAGTCGTCCGGCTCCTTGGGCTTGTCCTTGCCCAGGAACTTGTCCCCGTAGAGCAGATACACCAGCAGCAGCGCCATCAGGACGATCAGGACGATCAGGATGGGCGTCACGATGCTGTAGGTGCTCCTGCCGGTCCGGGCCGTGGCCCGGCCTCCCTCCCGGAGGACGGGACGGCTGGCAGGCTCCTGCTCCTCCTCCCAGTACTCCTCCTCCTCGCAGAACGGGCACTCCTTGTATGTATCGGAATATCTCTCCCCGCAGACGGGGCAGCGTTTCATAGCCATATCGGTCCTCCCGCGTGTCGTTTCATTACAATCGCATTTTATATCATATCCATTTTCCAGGCCGGCGTCAAGTGCGAGTTCGTCAAAATTTGTGAACTTTTCAGGTTCTCCTTGCTTTTTCGACGGGGAACCATATAATGGAACTTGGAGAATCGAATCGAACCGACGGGAGGAACACGGCATGAGCGCCATCATCATCGGCATCGCCGGGGGCACCGGCTCCGGCAAAACCACCCTGACCCGGCATCTCAAGGAACATTTCGGCCCCGACGTCACCGTCATCGGACACGACAGCTACTACAAGCGGCAGGAGGGCAAAACCTATGAGCAGCGGGCCCTCCAGAACTACGACCACCCCGACGCCTTCGACACGGATCTGCTGATTCAGCATCTGCGGGAGCTGAAGGAGGGCCGGTCCATCCAGTGCCCCGTCTACTCCTACGTGGACCACAACCGGACGGACCGGACCGTGGAGATCTTCCCCACCAAGGTTCTGATCGTGGAGGGCATCCTGATCTTCCAGGACCCGGTGCTCCGGGAGATGTTCGACATCAAGATCTTCGTGGAGACCGACGCCGACGAGCGCATCCTCCGCCGCTGCCTCCGGGACGTGGAGGAGCGGGGCCGGACCCTCCGGTCCGTGGTGACCCAGTACCTGACCACGGTGAAGCCCATGCACGAGCAGTATGTTGAGCCCTCCCGGAAGTACGCGGACATCGTCGTCCTGGAGGGGGGCCACAATCTGGTGGCCCTGGAGATGATCATGCAGCGCATCCAGAACCACATCGACCGGGACTGAACAGACTGTGGGGCCTGACCCCTGGTTGGGCCATTCCCCCGGAAACCGCCATGCTCCCGGGAGATGGCCCGGTCAGGAGACCGGGCCCCACAGACAACTCCGGAAAAAATTTAAATTGGGGCTTGCATTTTCCCGCCGGCTGTCGTATACTGGGCCCAGGAAACAGAACTGAATACTTTGTCTTCAGGGCGGGGTGAAATTCCCCACTGGCGGTACAGTCCGCGACCGGAGGCCGTTTCCCAAAGCACGGCCCCCGCTGACCCGGTGGAACTCCGGGACCAACAGTCACAGTCTGGATGGAAGAAGATGAGTGCGGCTTGAGCCGCGCCTTTCGGCGCGCTTCTTTGCTGCTTGTTCACCTTGGAGAAGCCAAAGCATCCAGGGTGTTTTCAAGTATGTAAAGGAGTGTTTTTTCATGTCCAACTACGAACCCAACACCGCCGCCGTCTCCGCCGCCCGTCCCCGGGTCACCGTCAAAACCGTCACGTCCCTGGCCATGCTGGTGGCCCTGACCTACCTCGCCATGCTCATCAGCAACCTGCTGCCCAAGGTGGCGGGCTTCCTCCAGTTCGAGATCAAGGGCACGGTCATCGCCATCGGCGGCTTCCTCTTCGGGCCGTTGTCCGCCGCCATCATCTCCATCGTGGTGGCTTTCATCGAGATGTTCACCGTCAGCGACACGGGAATCATCGGCTGCGTCATGAACCTGCTGGCGGCCTGTGCCTTCGCCTGCCCCGCCGCTTTCATTTACCAGAAGATGCGCACCCGGAAGGGCGCGGTCATCGGCCTGACCGTGGGCATCGCCGCCCTGACGGTGACCATGCTCCTCTGGAACTACCTGATCACCCCCATCTACATGCACATGGACCGCTCCGTCGTCGCCGCCATGCTGCCCACGGTGTTCCTTCCCTTCAATCTGGCCAAGGGCGGGCTGAACATGGCCCTGACCCTGATCCTCTACAAGCCCGTGGTCACCGCCCTGCGGAAAGCCCGGCTGGTCCCCGAGCGGGAAAACGCCCAGAGCGGCGACCGCTTCGACGCCGGCTTCCTGCTGTTCTCCTTCGCTTTGCTTGCCACCTTCGTCCTGCTGGTCCTGGTCCTGGCCGGGAAAATCTGAGGCGTCTCACAAATTCAAAGCCTTCCAAAAGGCCCGCCGTCTCCGGCGGGTCTTTTCTCCGCCCGGAAACGGCGCGTTGATTTTCCCCCTCCGTTGTGCTATGATGGCCTTCAAAGGGGGGATTCCGCCATGTACAGGATATTCATCGTGGAGGACGACGGCGTCATCGCCGGGGCCGTGGAGCGGCATCTGGAGAGCTGGGGCTATCAGGTGGCCCGGGCCCGGAAATTTGACGCTGTGCTGGAGGAGTTCGCCCGGTTCGACCCCCAGCTGGTGCTGCTGGACATCTCCCTCCCCTTCTTCAACGGCTACCACTGGTGCCAGGAGATCCGGAAGATTTCCAAGGTTCCCATTCTCTTCCTGACCTCCGCCTCGGACAACGTGAACATGGTCATGGCCATGCAGATGGGCGGGGACGACCTCCTGGCCAAGCCCTTCGACCTCCAGGTCCTCTCCGCCAAGGTCCAGGCCATGCTCCGCCGGGCCTATGACTTCGCCGCCGCCCCGGCCCTGCTGACCTGCGGCGGGGCGGTGATGAACCCCGCCAACGGGACCGTCGCCATAAACGGCCAGCGGGTGGAGCTGACGAGGAACGAGAGCCGGCTCCTTCAGCTCCTGCTGGAGAAAAAGGGCCGGATCGTCAGCCGGGACGCCATGATGACCGCCCTGTGGGAGTCGGACAGCTTCGTGGACGAGAACACCCTCTCCGTCAACGTGAACCGCCTCCGGCGGAAGCTGGAGGCGGCGGGCCTGCCGGACTTCATCCGCACGAAGAAGGGCGCGGGCTATCTGGTGGAGGACGGGATGGTATGAAGCTGCCGGGCGCGTATTTCAGGCGGCACTGGAAGCTGCTCTTTCTTCTGGCGGGGTGCCTGGGCATCTGCTCCGCCGTCTTTTATCTCTACGACCTGCCCCTGGAGTCCGTGGGCTACGCCTTCGCCCTGTGCTTCGCCCTGGGGCTGGCGCTGTTCGCCGTGGGCTACGTCCGGTTTCTCCGGCGGCACCGGGAGCTGGAGGGCCTGCTGGCCCAGGTCCGGGAGAAGGTCCTCCCCCTGCCGCCCCCCGGGGGATTGCTGGAGGCGGACTATCAGGCCCTGTGTCAGGCCCTGGCCTCGGAGCGGGCCGCCCTGGCCCTGGAGGACCGGAACCGCATCCAGGACATGACGGACTACTACACCCTCTGGGCTCACCAGATCAAAACCCCCATCGCCGCCATGCACCTGCTGCTCCAGGAGGAGCCCCGGCCGGAGCTGGAGGGGGAGCTTCTGAAAATCGAGCAGTACGTGGAGATGGTCCTGGGCTATCTCCGCCTGGGCGGCGACTCCACGGACTACGTCTTCCGGGACTGCGAGCTGGACGCCCTGCTCCGCCAGTCCCTGCGGAAGTACGCCCGGCTGTTCATCCTGAAAAAAATCTCCCTGGACTTCCAGGAGACGGGGAAGACGGTGCTGACGGACGAGAAGTGGCTGGCCTTCGTCATCGAGCAGCTGCTGTCCAACGCCGTGAAGTACACCCCCCAGGGAGGCCGGGTCCGGATCTACGGCGACGGGGAGACCCTGGTCATCGCCGACAGCGGCATCGGCATCCGGCCCGAGGACCTGCCCCGGGTCTTCGAGAAGGGCTTCACCGGCTTCAACGGCCGGGAGGACAAGAAGTCCACCGGCATCGGCCTCTACCTCTGCCGTCAGGTGCTGGACCGGCTGAACCACGGCATTTCCATCGCCTCCCGCCCCGGCCAGGGGACCCTGGTGCGCCTGGACCTCTCCAGAGCCCGGAAGAAGGTGGAGTGATGGCGGTCATCACCAGAGTCATTTCGCCGGAGGAGGACGGGGCCACGGTGCGGCACATCCTCCGGGCGGGACTCCACTTCTCCTCCCACGCCGTCTCCCGGCTGGCCCACGGAGGCGACCTCATCCGGGTCAACGGCCTGTGCGTCCACACGCCCCATATCCTCCGGGCCGGGGACGTGCTGGAGGTGGAGACGGAGGACCGCCGTCCCCCCAAGGCCCCCGTCACGCCGGGGCCCTGGCCCCTGCCGGTGGTCCGGGAGGACGAGCACCTGCTGATTGTCAACAAGCCCGCCGGCATGACGGCCCACGCCTCCAACTTCCTCCCCGGCACCCCCACGGTGGCGGGGGCTCTGGCCTGGGAGCGGGGGGCGGATTTCCTCTTTCATCCCGTGAACCGCCTGGACAAGGGCACCACCGGCCTGATGGTCATCGCCAAAAGCGGCTACGTCCACGACCTGCTCCGGCGGAAGCTGCACACGGAGGCCTTCCGCCGGGAGTACCGGGCCGTCTGCCTGGGCTGTCCCCAGCCGGAGCGGGGAACGGTGGACGCCCCCATCGGGCGGGACGAGTCCTCCGTGGTGGCCAGGCGTGTCCGGCCCGACGGGTCTCCCGCCGTGTCCCATTACGAGATCCTGGCCAGGGGAGACGGCCTCAGCCTCCTGGCCCTCCGGCCCGAGACCGGGCGGACCCACCAGCTCCGGGTCCACATGGCCTATCTCGGCTGTCCCCTGGCGGGGGACTGGCTCTACGGCACGGAGGACCCGGCCCTTATCCCCCGGCCCGCCCTCCACGCTTGCGCGCTGGCGCTGGAGCATCCCGTCACCGGGGAGCGGGTGGAGGCCTCCGCCCCCCTGCCGGAGGACATGCAGAGGCTGCTCCGGGAACGCTTCCCGGAGGGGACGGAAGCCTGATAACGAAAAAAGCGGGACCCGTTTTCCACGGGTCCCGCTTTTCAATCGTCCTCCGGGTCCTCCCCGTCCTCTGCGGCTTCCTCAGGAAGGGAGGGCTCCTCCGGCGGCTCCTCCTCCGGCAGGGGGGCCTTGTACATCCTCCAGGCCAGAAAGGCCAGAGCCGCCGCGCCGCCCCCCAGGATCACCGCTCCCAGGGCGAACTGGAACGCGGTGGGGCCGTAAGGGTCCCGGGTCAGGTAGGGCCTGGCGATCTGATAGAACAGGTACGCCAGATACAGCGCCCCCAGGCCGTAGAGATTGCCCCGGGTCCGGGGGCTCACCGGCGGTCTGGATTCCTGGGGCTCTTTTTTTCTAAACATGGGCTTCCTCCTCCTCCGGCCCGTCGGGCCGGGTGACGCTCCGCACCCACTTCCAGCTGTGAAGCCGGAGGGCCACGGGGATGATTTTGTAGAGCTGGTCCCACTTCAGCAGGAAGAACACCGCCGCCGGCGGTGCCTCCCACCAGAACGCCGCCATGGCGGAGAGGGGCACGATGATCCCCCACATGCTGACGAGGTTCATCCTGGCGCTGAAGGCCGTGTCTCCCCCGCCCCGGATGATGCCGTTGTCACAGGCCATCTGATAGGCGGTTCCCACCGTGGTCAGGGCGATGATGGCCATGAACCGGAGGGCCAGCCCCCGGGCCCGCTCCGTCAGCTTGCCGCCGAACAAGGCCAGGATGGGCCCCCGGGACAGGAGGATCAATCCCCCGGAGGCAAGGCCGATGGCGACGAACAGGACCTGCAGCGTGGACACCAGGGGCCGCAGAGCGTCCCGCTTCCCCTGGCCCACGCTCCGCCCCACCACGATGCCGGAGGCGGAGGCCGCGCCGTAGGCCACCACGGAGAGGACCTGATAGACCTGGACGGCGATGGCGTTGGCGGCGGTCACGTCGCCCCCCAGGTGGCCCAGAATACCGGTCTGGACCATCTGGGCCACGCCCCAGAGGGCCTGATTCACCAGCACCGGGGCGGAGACCCGGTTATAGTCCCTCCAATAGCTGCCGTCGATGAAGACCAGCTTTTTCCATGTCAGGTTCAGCTTCCTCTCCCGGTGCTTCAGGTACCAGACCACAATCAGAAGCTCCACGCAGCGGGAGACCAGGGTGGCCGCCGCCGCCCCCCGGACCCCCAGCTCCGGGCAGCCGAAATTGCCGTAGATCAGCAGGTAGTTCAGGCTGACGTTGATGCACAGGGTGGAGAAGGAGATGACATAGCCGATCTTCACCAGCCCCACGGACCGGAGGGAGGACACCAGGATGCTGGTGACGGTGAAGATCACGTAGGAAAAGCAGATGATCTGGAAATAGGCCTCCCCCTGGGCGATGACTCCGGCGTCGTTGCTCAGCAGGCCCAGCAGCTCCGCGGGAAACAGCAGCACGGCCCCGAACAACAGCGCCGAAAGCGCCGCCCCAAGGCGCAGGGCCACGCCGATGATGTGGGGGATGGGCTCCAGGCGGTTCTTCCCCCAGTACTGGGACCCCAGCACCACGGCCCCCTCTCCCGCGCCCGCCGCCAGCATCTGGAGCAGAAACTGGATCTGGTTGCACAGGCTGACGCCGCTCATGGCCTCCTGGCTGTAGCGGCCCAGCATGACGGTGTCCATCAGATTCACGCCGAAGGTCAGCAGGTTCTGCAGAGCCAGGGACAGCGTCAGGGCGAAAAAGGCGCGGTAGAAGCTCTTTTCTCGAATCATGGGCCTCGCTCCTTTGAAAGGGCCGGGCACCTTACCGGTACCCGGCCCTGACATGCTTCCGTTTTATTCCTCGTCCTCCGCCTCGTCCTCGTCCAGGCTGTCCAGATCGAACTCCAGCTTCTCGCCGCAGTTGGGGCAGACAACCTCTCCGTCCTCCAGGACGGACTCGTCGAAGTAGATGGTCTCCTCGCAGGTGGGGCAGGTGGTGGCGTAGCAGTCCTCGTCCTCCCCCAGGTCGTCCAGCTCGTATTCCGGCTCGTCCTCGTCCTCTTCGTCCTCGCCGTAGAGCAGGTCCTCCACGTCCTCCAGGTCGTCGCTGACGGCGTCCAGGCCCTCGCCCAGCTCCTCCTGGGCGTCCTGAATGTCGCTGAGCTCCAGGGCGATGTCCTCCAGCACGTCGATGATGGCGGCCAGGAGCTTCCCCTCCTTTTTGTCGGTGTTCAGCTCCATGCCCTCCGCCAGGCCCTTCAGATACGCGACCTTCTCAGTGATTTCCATAGTCAATGACCTCCTTATCATAAAAATACGGTTTCACAGGGAATCCAAAGGGGGGATGAAATCCCCCCTTTGCCGCAATCACTCTTTACAGCGCCCTAAATATTCGCCGGTGCGGGTGTCCACCTGGATCTTCTCGCCCTCGTTGATGAACAGGGGCACCTGGATCACGGCGCCGGTCTCCAGGGTGGCCTTTTTGGTCACGTTGGTGGCCGTGTCTCCCTTGACGCCGGGCTCCGTCTCGGTGACCTCCAGGTCCATGAAGTTGGGGACCTCCACGGTGAAGACGCTGCCCTTGTAGCTCACCAGCTTGCAGACGGTGTTCTCCTTCATGAACTTGAAGGCGTCGCCCAGGACCTCCCGGTTCAGGGGCGTCATGTCATAGGTCTCCGGGTCCATGAAGTAGTACAGGTCCCCGTCGTTGTAGCTGTACTCCGCGTCCTTCCGCTCCACGCTGGCCTGCTCGAATTTGGCGGTGGGGTTGAAGGACTCCTCCCGGATGGCCCCGGTGATGACGTTTTTATACTTGGTGCGCACAAAGGCCGCGCCCTTGCCGGGCTTCACGTGCTGGAAGTCCACCACCAGCATGGGTTTGCCTTCCATCTCAAAAATCATTCCCTTGCGAAACTCGCCCGCGGAAATTGTCGGCATAATAAAATCCTCCTCACAAATCTTTATCCGAGAAAACGACCCGTGAGGGGACATTTTCTCTCTTTCCATGGTTCTTCCATTATAGCCGTAGCTATTTTATCCCATCCCGGCGGCGATTGCAAGTATTTTTCCGCCAATTGTCCGGAACCGGGGGAAAATATTTTCAGCCCCGCCGCCGGCAGAGCGCCTTGAACGGCGCCTGGAGGGCATGGAGCACCTTCTGCCAGGGCGTCGCCGCCCCGCCCAGGGGCTCCACCATCAAGGCCAGCACCCCCGCCCGGTTTGCCGCCAGCATGTCCGTCAGCAGCTTGTCCCCCAGCATGGCGGTGCGGGTCCGGTCCGTCCCGGCCCGGGCCATGGCGGCCCGCAGGCCCTTGGTGGAGGGCTTCCCGGCGTGGCCCTGATAAGGGATGCCCAGGTCCGCGCAGAACTCCGTCACCCGGGTCCCGGAACGGTTGTTGGAGACGATCATCACCTGGATTCCGGCGGCCTTCAGCTCCGAAATCCAGGCCCGGAGGGCCGGGTCCGGGCGCCGGACGGACTTGGGGGCCAGGGTGAAGTCCAGGTCGCTGAGCAGCAGCGCCACCCCCGCCTTTTGCAGAAGCTCCGGCGTCACCTCCCGGTAGCTCCCGAACAGGCGGCTGGGAATCAGGGAAAAGGGCATAGGCGGCGGCCTCCTCGCATAGAGTCTTCTGAAGTCATTTCCAGTATACCAGCTTTCAAACCCGGGCGCAAGGGGGAGTGGGATTTGCAAATCTATCTGGCCGTGACGCCGGAGGCGTCCCGGGAGGCCCAGGGCCACTGCCGGAATCTGGCCCACGTGGCCTACCGCGTGGGCCCCGGCTCGGCGCTGCTGCGGCAGAGCCTGCTGTTACAGACAAAAGGAGGGCTTCTGTCCGTCAGCGACCGGGAGGCCCCCTTCATCGACAGCCCGGAGGACCTGCGGGACGCGGCCCTGCGGGAGTGCGGGCGGCGGGGCTACTCCGGCGTGCTGCTGGACTTCGAGGAGGCCCCCCGGCGGGACCGGACGGCCTTCGTCTCCGCCCTGGCCCCGGCGCTGTCCGCCTCCCGGCGGGCGCTGTACCTGCCGGAGGCCTATGCCGGCGCCGCCCCGGGAGCCACGGTCCTTCTCTGCACCGCCGTCTCCGGGGGCAGCTTCTCCCAATATCTCCAGGAGGCCGTGGCCCGGGCGGGCGGGGCCGGGCGGCTGGCCCTGGATGTGCAGCGGCTGCGCATGGACTTCCGCCTCCCCGCCCGGTCCGGGGAGGGGACGCCCCTCACCGGGGAGGCCCTGGAGCAGCTGATGGAGCGGGAGCAACCCGCCGTCTTCTTCTCCCAGGACCTCTGCGCCCGGTACTTCACCTACAGCCGGGACGGAGAGGCCCACTTCGTCCTCTTCGACGACGCGGACACCCTGAACCAGAAGCTCCGCCTGGGGGCGGGCATGGGCTTCGCCGCCGCCTTCCTCATGTGGCCGGAGGTCCGGGACATCGCCCCCCGGCTCTTCGCCCCCTGGAAGGGCGGAAAAAAAACACCGTGAGTCTCACGGTGTTTTTATTTCTGGTTTCCCGTAATGCCGGAAATCAGCTCCAGCAGGCGGTCGATGTCCAGGGGCTTGGCCAGATGGGCGTTCATGCCGCTTTCGGCGGAGCGCTTCCGGTCTTCGTCAAAGGTGTTGGCCGACAGGGCCACGATGGGCAGGTTGGCCTTCTCCGGGTCCTCCAGGGCCCGGATGGCCCGGGCGGCGCTGTGACCGTCCATCACCGGCATCCGCAGGTCCATCAGGACCAGGGTGTAGTGGCCCGCCGGGGCGCTCTTCACCTTCTCCACCGCCTCCGCGCCGTCCCCGGCGGTGTCCACCAGGAAGCCCGCCTCCTCCAGCAGGTCCGAGGCGATCTCCCGGTTCAGCTCGTTGTCCTCGGCAATCAGCACCCGGCGCTCCCCCGTGGGGGACCGGACGCCCCGGGCTTCCGCCTCCTCCTGGAGGCGCAGGTTCAAGGACGCGGTGATCCGGCCGCCGCCGTCCGGCAGGGCCTGTGCCTCCACCCTGCCCCCCATCAGCTCCATGACGCGCCGCGCGATGGGAAGACCCAGATCCGCGCCCTCCGCGTCGGAGGCGACGGTGATCTCCTGGCGGGAGAAAGCGGCGAACACGTCCTCGCTCAGGGGGACGCCCGTGGAAGAGCATTCGGCGATGAAGTGATAGGACCCATAGGCCCGGGTGGCGCTGCGCTCCCGGAGGAGCAGCTCCACCCGCCCGCCGGGCCTCACCCGGCGCACGGCCCCCATGGCCAGCCGGCCCAGGGACTGGCGGAGCTTGGGCAGGTCGCACCAGACCTGGGAATGCTCCGTCTCTACTGCGGTGAGGACCAGCTCCACCCCCCGCTCCTCCGCGTAGGGGCGGACCCCGTTCCAGACCTCACGGGCCAGCTCCGGCAGGGCGCAGGCCGTCTCCTCGATATGGGCCTGACTGGATTCCAGCCAGCTCAGCTCCAGCACGTTGTTCAAAAGCTGCATGAGCTGGGCGCTGGAGTCCTCGATCCGGGCCAGGTCCTGCTCCAGCCGGGTCCGGTCATCCAGATGACGCCGGGCCAGGGCGGCGAAACCCACCACGGCGTTCATGGGCGTGCGCATGTCGTGGGAGATGTTGGAGAGGAAGGTGTTCCGGGCGTCCCCGGCCAGCTTGGCCTGGGCCAGGGCCTCCTCCAGGATGGCGGAGCGCTCCCGTTCCCGGCGGACCTCCTCGTCCACCGTCCGGCAGCCGAACATGATCTGGGTCACCCCCTCATTGGGGCTGACGTTGACCACGAAGGCCTGGACATACTCCGGCTCTCCCTGGCGGAGAATCCGGTAGTTGACGTGATAGGATTTGCGTTTGGACAGGGCCTGCCTGATATAGGCCGGGTCCACCTCCCGGCGGAAGCGCTCCCGGTCCTCCGGATGGACCCAGCGGTCGGCGTAGCCGTCGGCAAAGCCGGTGAAGGGCCGGACCTGCAGGTCCCGGCCGAACTGGAAGCCCTCCCGCCCGCTGACCCGGTAAGGCTGGATCACGTCCGCCGCCAGATCGGCGTGGAAAACCGTCTCATAATCCGCGCTGAGGCCCTCGATCAGCTCCAGGCGGCGCACCAGCTCGTCGTTCATCTGCTCCAGGAACCCCAGGTTCTGCTCGGCCTGCTCCTGGAGCTTTTCCTCCAAAAGGGCGGCGCGCTCGGCGGCGCGGCGGCGGTGGCGCTCGGTGGCGTCGGCCAGGAAGACGTAGAACACGCCTCCCATGCCCTCGGTCCGGATATAGTGGCCGAAGTCCTCCGCCCAGCAGACGGTCCCGTCCTTCCGGATGATGCGGTACTCCACATAGTCCAGATCGAAGCTGTTCTGGGCGATCTGCTCCCGGATGCTCTCCTCCACTTCCTCCACATCCTCCGGGTGGACCATGCCCTGGAAGGTGCCGCCGGTGAGCTCCCGGAACTCCTCCTCCGTCTCGCAGCCGTAAATCTGGAACAGGGCCTGATTGGCGTAGAGGACCTCCCCGCTGTCGTCCCGGTACATGAAAAAGCCGCCGGGCATCTCGTCGGTGAAGCGCTTGATCTGCTGGGCGGTGAGGCTTTCCCGGCCCTGGAGGTTCCCGCCGGTGGTCAGCAGATATTCGATCAGGCCATGGTTCTCAATCATCGGGCGCCCCCCTTTCCGGCTTTTTCCTTATCATACCACACTCCGGCCGGTTTGTCACGCATGACTTGCGGGAAGCGGGGCCGGAACTCCCCCGGCTTCCCCTTCGGGGGAAATCGATCTTGCATCTTGCCTGTGCCGCGGGAAAAGTGTTATAATACCCCAAAGAGCCCGGAACAGCTGCGGAATCGGAGCGCCGGCGTGCGCCCCCGGGGACGGGCCGTCCCGGGAAAACCGGCGCCGGATTTGGGAGGTCATACGATGCATTCTTCAGAGCTGTATTCCATCGGGGAGTTTTCCAAGATGTGCCACGTGTCCGTGAAGACCTTGCGGCACTATGACTCCATCGGGCTGCTGCCGTCATACAAGAAGAACCCGGAGACCAATTACCGCTACTACACGTATGACCAGATGTACCAGCTGTTCTTCATCCAGAACATGAAGAACTTCGACTTCTCGCTGAAGGAAATCCAGGAGATGCTGGGCCAGAACGACCGGCGGCGGCTGATCAGAAAGCTGGAGGGGAGGATAGACGAGTTCAGCAAGAAGATCACCCGCATGGAGATGCAGAGGGACTTCCTCTCCTCCTTCCTGGAGCGCATCAAATCCGGCGACAGCCTGATGGAGGCCCGGACCTCCTCGGACCAGGAGGACCTGTCCCTGATGGTGGAGCGGATCCCGGTGTCCAACGTGATCTTTCTGCACCAGCACAAAACCAACTATATCAACCACGAAATCAATTTTGCCGCCCGCCGGGACCTGGTGCAGATCGCCAAGAAGAACAGCCTGCTCCCCTCCGGCCCCTTCACCGCCACCTATCATAACCCGCCGCTGGAGCAGTTTTTTTCCGACACCTGCGACTATGAGATCAGCGCGCCCATCATCGGGAATTCAGACGCCTCCATCTGCAAGCAGTCCGGCGGATACACGGCTCTGACCTCCGTGTACGTGGGCGGATATGAGGACATCATCAAGGCCCACATCAAAATGCTGCGCTGGATCAAGGAAAATCACTACCACGTGTCCGGAGACATTTCGGAGACGTTCCTGATCACCCCCATCGACACGGGAAGCGAGGGGAACTACGTCACGAAAATCACCATCCCCATTGAGCGGGAATCCGTCTGACCGCAGGCGGGCCCGTGGAAATTTCAGGCATGCGAAGGAGACGGACAACCCTCCCGTTGGTGGAGAGTTTGTCCGCCTCCTTCGCCGCTTTTCCGGCGGAAGAAAAAAGTCTCCCATCCAACCGCCCGGCTTTCCGCCCCGCTCCATGCGGAAAATGGCGGCGGCCCTGGCTCACCGGGGACCCGGAGCCGGTCCCCCGGTGAAAAGAGGCGGATTTCCGGCATGTCCCGGGTAAACGCCGGGGCGGGTTTTTCCCCACCTTCGCACAGGCGGAACGGAAAAAACAGTTGACTCTCCCCCTGGAGAATTCACTAAGATAGACAAAACGAACCCGAAAATCGAGCTTCGTTTTTACACTTTATTCAAGGAGGGCAGAGTCATGTTAGGGGAAAAGGTCATGCTGCGCGTCCGCATGAGCACCAAGGACGTGCACTACGCGGGCGACCTGGTCAACGGGGCGCGGATGCTGGACTTCTTCGGCGACCTGGCCACGGAGCTGGCGATCCGCATGGACGGAGACGAGGCGCTGTACCGCACGTACGAGCACATCGACTTCCTGGCGCCTGTCTACGCGGGCGACTTCATGGAGTACTACGGATGGCTGGAGAAGGTGGGGAACACCTCCCACCGGATGTGCTTTGAGGCGTACAAGGTCATTGAGCTGGCCCGGGACAGCGCGCTGGAGGAGTCCGCCGCCAATGTGCTGAACCCACCGGTGCTGGTGGGACGGGCGGAGGGCATCTGCGTGACGCCCAAGAAGGCCCAGCGCGGCGCCCAGGACCCGGCGTTCCGGGGCATCAGAGAGGCGGGCGGAAAGAAATGAAGCCATTGGAGGGCGTCCGTGTGCTGGACCTCACCCAGGCGTACAGCGGCCCCTTCTGCACCATGCACCTGGCCGACCACGGCGCGGAGGTCATCAAGGTGGAGTCCCTGTCCGGGGACCAGTGCAGAACCTGGGGCCCGCTGAAAAACGGGCACAGCGCCTATTACGCCTACATCAACCGCAACAAGCGGGGAATCCGCCTGGACCTGAAGACGGAACGGGGCAAGGAGGCCCTGCGCCGCCTGATCGCCAACGTGGACGTGGTCTGCGAGAACTTCCGGGTGGGAACCTTTGAAAAGCTGGGCTTCAGCTATGAGAAGCTGAAGGAGATCAATCCCCGGATCATCTACGGCTCCATCTCCGGCTTCGGCCTGGACGGGCCCCTGGCCCACCGGCCTTGCTACGACATCGTCGCCCAGGCGATGAGCGGGCTGATGAGCGTGACCGGCTATCCCGACCAGGACTGCGTGAAGGCGGGGCCCTCCTTCGGGGACAACTACTCCGGCACCTATCTGGCTCTGGGCATCTGCATGGCCCTGTACCAGCGGGAGCGGACCGGAGAGGGACAGCGCCTGGACGTGGCCATGCTGGACACGCTGTTTTCCGTGATGGAGAACTTCATCATCTCCTACACGGTGGCCGGGCTGGTCCCCGGCAGAATGGGGAACATCGACCCGGGCATCGCGCCCTTCGACTCCTTCCACGCCAAGGACGGGGCCTTCGTGATGGGCTGCGGCACCGACCGGTTCTGGGCGGACTTCTGCCGCATCATCGGCCGGGAGGACCTGATCGACCAGCCGGCCTACCGGACCAACGTGGACCGCTGCCGGAACTACCTGCCGGAGCTGAAGCGCGTCATCGAGGACTGGAGCAGCCAGTACACGCTGGACCAGCTGGAGGAGATGATCGCCGGGGCGGGCATTCCCTTCGGGCGCATCCTGGACGTCCGGCAGGCCTCCGAGCTGGAGCAGCTCCGGGTCCGGAAGATGCTGTGGGAGGTGTACGACCCCGCCATCGGGGAGGTGATCCGGATCCCCGGCTCTCCCATCAAGATGCACGGCCGGGGCGACGAGGCGCGGTCCGCCGCCCCCTCCCTGGGACAGGACAACCGGACCGTGCTGCGGGAGATCGCCGGCTATACCGACGAGGAGATCGACGCGATGGAGGCGGAGCACGTGATCTGACGGCCCCCGGGGAAAAAACCGGGGAAATTGGAAACCATAAAAAAGCCGGGAGCTCCGGCAGATTGAAAGGATGTGCGGCATGAGTACAAAACAGGCAGCGGCGGAAACACCGGTCTTGATGACGGACGAGGATTTTGAGAACCACGGCGAGGTATCCGTGTACTGGCTCACCTCGGCAAGCGTCCTGATCAACAGCCACGGCACCACGATTTTGATGGACCCCGTGATCACGCCCACCTCGGAGGACCCCCTGATCAGCGAGGCCATGGACGACGACCAGACGGGCTATATGCCGCTTCTGGTGCGTTCCCCCATCTACGCCCCCGATATCCACAAGCTCACGGCCGTCCTCATCACCCACGCGGACGTGGATCACATGGGTTTTCTGTCCATCCGGGCCCTGCAGAAGCTGGGCGTGGCGTTCCACGGCACCCCCTATGTGGGCAAGGCGCTGGAGGAGCTGGGCGTCCCCGGGGAGCAGATCACCACGCACCTTGTCGGCGAGACGTTCCAGATCGAGGACGTGACGGTGGAGGTCACGGACGCCCTGCATCCCTGGCAGAAGTATTTCCCCCAGGTCTATGACTATGTCTACCAGCCCGGCGACTGCTGCGGCTACAAGTGCACCTGCGGCGGCGGCGTGGTCATCTGGAATCCCGGCGACTCCGAGCCGCTGGACAGCCACTTCACCCACACGGACGCGGACCTGGTGTTCATGGACTACTCCGAGGACGCCATGGCCTGCCACATGGGCCGGGACGCCGCGGTGAGGCTGAGCAACCATCTGATCGACTCCGAGCTGGTCATGTACCACTGGGGGACCTTCGACCAGCCCGCCGTGGGCTGGTGCAACGCCGATCCCCAGCAGATTCGCCCGCTGATTTCCCGTCCGGAGCGGTTCCACGCCCTCCGGCCCGGGGAGAAATTCGTCGTTCACAAGAACAGTAAGAAGGGGTGACTTTATGGAAAAGAAGAAACTTGGTCTGTGGAGCGCCATGGCGGCCAGCGTCGGCCTGATCGTGGCTTCAAACTGCCTGGTGTCCCTCAGCGTCGGCATGGCGCAGGCGGGCAACGGCTTCATCATCTCCATGATCATTGTGACGATCCTGAACATCTTCGCCGCAATGTCGTTTTCCGAGCTGAACATCCTGATGCCCGACGCGGACGGCGGCACCAGCCAGTACATTTCCGCCGCCTTCGGAAAGGCCCCCTCCATCGTCTGCAACATCTCCACCTATGTCATCGCCCTGATCTTCGCCAGCACGGCGGAGCTGGCGATCTGCGGCACGGTGCTGTCGCAGCTCTTCTTCCCCGGCGTGGACCCCCGGGTCGTCTCCATGGTGATCCTGGTGGCGTTCTTCCTGGTGAACCTCAAGGGGATCGACATCTTCGCCAACGTGCAGAACTTCATGGTCTATTTCCTGCTGATCTCCATGGGCCTGTTCGGCATCATCGGCCTGACCAACGTGGTGGGCTCGGCCCCCATTTACTCCAACGTCACGCCCGTGCAGCCCGGCGCGTCCGGCGTGGCCGCGACACTGGCCCTGGCCTTCTGGCTGTTCATCGGCGGCGAATCCGTCATCCCCCTGTCCAAGGACATGAAGAACCCGAAGCGGGACATCTTCCTGGCCTTCACTCTGGGCCTGATCGTCATCTGCATCGTCCAGTCCCTCATGGGCAGCGCCATGGTGCGCTACGTCGCGCAGGACGAGATGCTCAGCTCCAACTCCCCGCAGATGACCTTCGCCATCAACCTGCTGGGCGATTTCGGAAAGTACTGGATGGGCTTGGCCTGCCTGATGGCGGCGGGCAGCACCCTCAGCGCGCAGTACATGTCCTCCTCCAAGATTCTGCACGGCATGGCCCAGGACGGCATAGTCCCCAAGTGCTTCTTGAAGGAAAACCGCTACCGCACGCCCTACATCGGCCTGCTGCCCATCGCCATCAGCGACGCGGTCCTCATCATCTCCAATCTGGCGAACACCGAGGGCATCACCTTCATCTGCCAGGCCGCCTGCTGCTTCTGGCTGGTCACCTACATCATGATGCACGCCGCCGTGCTGGTGCTGCGGAAAAAGTATCCCGACGCGGAGCGGAACAAGAAGATGATGTTCCTGGGCATCCCCCAGATCATCGGCATCGTGGTGGACATCTACATGATTCTCTATGTGGACACCGGAATCACGCGGATCAAGATCCTGTCCATCTTCGGCGTCCTGCTGGTGGCGCTGGTGATATAGGAAACGCTGATTTAATCCCCCGAAATGATAAAAGATGTGATAAAATAAGGGAAAGGGGGCGCGGAGTATGAAACA
>CAJTKE010000007.1 GCA_910576865.1 uncultured Oscillibacter sp. | reverse complement strand
TTCATACTCCGCGCCCCCTTTCCCTTATTTTATCACATCTTTTATCATTTCGGGGGATTAAATCAGCGTTTCCTTAAGATTTTCTTACGATTTCCCCGACGGCCTCCCGGGCCTTTGCCGCATGTTTCCTCTTTTTTCGCCAGAACCTGCCAATTTTCTCTTGACGGGAGAATCACAAAGGCGTATGCTTAGGCATATAGATAAGCGGGAGGGCTTTATGATGAAAAAATTATGTTCGATGCTGCTGGCTCTGGTCACCTGCCTGATGCTGACCGTCCCTGTCTTCGCCGCCGAGGTGGCCGGGACCACGGCGGAAGCCGGCGCCGGCTACGCCATGAGCCCTTGGAACAACGGCTATGTCTACTCCGTGGGTCCCTGGGTGTCCAACGCGTCCTATATCGTGCGCCCCTGGGAGGGGAACTACACCTACGTGGCCACGCCCAACAACTCCGGCTTCGTCTATCAGCCCGTGTGGGCCGGCGGCGCTCAGGGCATGGGCAACTTCCAGCGGGTGCGGACCTACACCTCCAGCACCTACAAGGACGTGCCCTCCGGGTCCTGGTACGAGAACGGGGTCCGGACCCTCTACGAGATGGGCCTGCTGCCCGACACCGTGAACTTCCGTCCCCGGAGCAATCTGACCCTCCGGGAGGCGGTCTCCCTGGCGGTGCGCATCCACAGCGTCTACAACAACTGGAGCATCCCCGCCGGAATGAGCGAGATCCAATACGCCCTGAACGTGGGCATCGTCACCGCCGACCAGTATGACAACTACGACGACCCGGCCACCCGGCGGAGCTTCGCCGCCATACTGTCCAAGGCGGTGCCCGCCTCCGCCATGCGGGGCATCAACTCCGTCATGGACGGGGCCATCCCCGACGTGCCCATGAGCGACCCCGGCGCGTGGGGCATCTACACCCTGTACCGGGCGGGCGTCCTGTCCGGCAACAACGCCTGGGGCAACTTCGCCCCCAACCAGCGCATCACCCGGGACTCCGCCGCCGTCATCGCCGCCCGTCTGGTGGACCCGGCCCAGCGGAAGAACAGCGTCAGCCTCGTGGCGGCGCAGCCCGCCGGCGTCTCCCTGAGTCAGGCCTCTCTGGCCCTGTACCCCGGTGAGAGCCGGACCCTGGCCGCCTACGTCTATCCCGTGGGCGTCGCCAGCCAGAGCGTCCGCTGGACCTCCTCGGACTACACCGTGGCCTCCGTGGACGCCTACGGCACCGTGACCGCCTACCGGCCCGGCACCGTCATCGTCTCCGCCACCTCCCCCGCCGGCGCGGTGGCCGCCTGCACCGTCCGGGTCTCCAGCTGGTACTGAGTCCCGGCGGGAGCGGAAAACCGAATTGAAAAGCGGACGGCTTTGCCGTCCGCTTTTTTCGCGCTCATTGCAGGAAGACGCGCTTCCTCCCCCTGTATTCCCGGACGGTCCCGATCCGCCGGGCGCTGGGGACGGCGGGGATCAAAGCCTCGTACAGGGCCTCCGCGTCGGCGGGGTCCACCGCCATGAGAAGCCCGCCGGAGGTCTGGGGGTCGTAGAGCAGGTCCTGCCGCCAGAGCTCCACCGTCCCCGGGTCCACGGACGCCTCGGCGAAGGCGCGGTTGCGGTACATGCCCTCGGGGAGGATGCCCATTTTCGCCAGCTCCGCCGCCTCGGGGATGAAGTCCACCGCCCCCGCGTCAATGAACAGCTCCACGCCGCCGCCCTGGGCCATCTCCAGGGCGTGGCCCAGGAGGCCGAAGCCCGTCACGTCGGTGCAGGCGTGGACCCGGTATTGGACCATGACGTCCCGGGCGGCCTTGTTCAGGGTGGTCATCAGCTCATAGGCCCGCTCCATGGCCGGCCGCGGGGCCAGATCCGCCTTGGCGGCGGTGGTGAGGACCCCCAGCCCCAGGGGCTTGGTGAAGAGCAGCACGTCCCCGGGCCGGGCCCCGGAGTTGGTGAGCATTTTGTCCGGGTGGACGAAGCCGGTGACGGCCAGGCCGTACTTGGGCTCGTCGTCCAGGATGCTGTGGCCCCCGGTGATGAGGGCCCCGGCCTCGTAGACCTTGTCATAGCCCCCCCGGAGGAGGTCGTGGACCGCCTGGGGGGGCATGTCCTTCGGCACCGCGCAGATGTTCAGGCAGAGCCTGGGCTCGCCGCCCATGGCGTACACGTCGGAAAGGGCGTTGGCGGCGGCGATCTGTCCGAAGAGATAGGGGTCGTCGGCAATGGGGGGGAAGAAGTCCACGGTCTGGACCAGGGCCAGCTCATCGGAGAGCTTGTAAACCGAGGCGTCGTCGCTCCGGTCGAAGCCCACCAGCAGGTTGGGGTCCTCGTGGACCCGGATGCCCTCCAGCAGCTTCGCCAGGGTGCCGGCGCCCACCTTGGCGCCGCAGCCGGCGCACCTGGCCAGCTTGGTCAGCTTCACTTCGTTTTCAGCCATGGAAGATCCTCCTTCTCTCATCGCGGTTCGTCACCGCCCGGCGGAGCCCAGGGCCCCGCTGAGCCCCAGCACCGCCTCCAGCACCCCGCCGCCCACGGCCAGGGCCTTGTCGCTGGCGCGATAGCAGTGCTCGATCTTGCACCGGGGATCGATGTCCCCGGCCTTCATGCCCTCGTGAACCGGGGTCCCCTCCGGCAGGATGCCCCGGAGCACCCCGTCCAGGGTGCAGACCATGGGCCGGCCGTCCACCTCCGCCGCCACGTCTCCCGTCTTCACCCGATCCCCGATCTCCAGGTACCGGTGAAACACCCCGTCCGCCGGGGCCCGGAGGACCCGCTCCCCGGCGAAGCCGCCGATGAGCCCGGGGACGCCCGTGTCGGGCTGGGCGCTTCCCTCGTAGAGGGCCCGGCCCAGGGCGTGGCCCCGCATGGTCTCCACCACGGCGTGGCAGTCCACTCCCGCCGTGAAGCCGGGGCCCACGCCCACGACCACCGGGGCGTCGGTGATCCTGGTGCCCAGGTTTTTCTTGGCCAGAATGGCGTCCACCACCGCGTCGGGGCGCAGGGCGTGGACGCAGACCCCCTGGGGGTCCGCCAGCACGGGAACGACGCCCCGCTCCAGCAGCTCCAGGGCTTGGCCGGGGCAGTCCGCCCGCCGGGCGGCCACGTCCTCCACCACGGTCTCCCCGCGAACCACGGCTGTGGAAAAGGCCACGGTCCGCCGGATGGCGGTGGGCTTCTCCAGGTCCGTCATGACCACCCGGATGCCCGCCCGCCAGAGGCGGAGGGCGATGCCGGTGGCGATGTCCCCGGCTCCTCGAATCACGACAAGCATATCCAATTCCTCCTTTTCAACGCCCCGACGCACACCGGCCAGGGCAGCAGCTCCGCGAGGCGGCGGGCGGCGGCCATGGCGGCGGCGTCCTCCGCCTGGTTGACAAACACCCGCACCGGGGGCCACGCCGGGGACGCCTCCGCTCGCAGGGCCTCCGCCACCGCCTCCGGCGTCACCGGGTCCTCCATCTCCAGGTCCGTCAGGAACCGGAATTCCTCCGGCCGGTGGACCGCCTCCCGCACCGGCCGGCCGAAGCCGGAGGCCCCCACCATCCAGATCACCCGGTTCGCCTCCGCCGGGACCACCGGCTCGTGGGGGGCGTGGGCCTTCAGGGGACGGCCCGCCGCGCCGTCGGCCTCCGCCAGGACATAGTCCGCCAACGCCGCCAACCTCTCCATGGGAAGGCCCGGGGCGGTCAGCTTCCCCGTCCCCGGCACCGGCGTCCCGGCGCAGACCAGGCCGCGGGCCCTCAGGGCCCCCGCCAGGGCTTCCTCCGCGGGGCTTGTCAGGTTGGGCAGGCCGTCGAAGGGAACGATCTTCGTGGTGGTACAGAGCAGCACCCGGCTTCCCGCCGCCGCCAGCTCCTCCCCCAGGGTCCGCAGAAGGGTGGTCTTCCCCCCGCCGCCGATGACGGCGGTGACGCCGGGGCGGATGTCCAGCAGCTCCGCCAGGCCCATGGCGGTCCCTCCCTTTCGTTGTATTTCGTATAGGATAGCACTCCGCCGGGCCGGCGTCAAGTAGGGGGCGGGCTCTGTTCCGCCCCGTCTCCCGGAGACACGGCAGTTTCAAAAAAACGGGAGGGGACAGAGCCCCTCCCCTACGGGATGTTCTCCTTATAAAGCGCGCTCGGACATTCCCCCGCCGCTTCCACGCCTTGACAGCGGCAGCGGAAGGGGCTATGATGGAGCGGTTGAAAAGGAGGGATGCGCCGTGTACGACGAGCTGACGGCGGTGGACATCAAAAAAATGAGGGAGGAGCTGGACCACCGGGTCCGGGTGCTCCGGCCCCAGCTGATCGAGGAGGTCCAGACCGCCCGGGCCTTCGGGGACCTGAGCGAGAACTTTGAATACAAGTGCGCCAAGCAGGCGAAGAACCGGAACGACAGCCGCATCCGGTACCTGGAGCGGATGATCCGCACGGCCAAGGTCATCGAGGTGAAGGACACGGCGGACGCCGTGGGCCTCTTCGACCGGGTGACCATCTACAACGAGATGGCGAAGAAGGAGATGGAGGTCCGCATTGTCACCACGCTGCGGCAGGACGCTTTGAAAGGGCTGGTCAGCAAGGAGTCCCCGGTGGGGAGGGCGATTCTCGGCCGCCGGGCCGGGGAGCGGGCGGAGGTTGTCGTCAGCCCGACGGTGAAATACTTCGTTGAAATCCGGAAGATCGAAAAAGGGGAAGACGACGAAAGCCTGGATATCAGCGCCTACTGAGGGCATGAAAGAGAGGACGCGGAGCACCCTCCGCGTCCTCTCTTTTTACAGGCTGTTGTCCTCAATCACCTGGGCCTTGATGAGGTTCGTGGACCCGCTCTTTCCCAGGGGCACCCCGGCGGTGATGACCACCGTGTCCCCGGGCTGGACCAGCTTTTCCTTCACCGCCACCTCGGCGGAGAGGGAGAAGATCCGGTCCGTGGAGTTGACCTCCCCGGTGAGGAAGGGGATGACCCCCCAGCAGATGGAAAGCTGCCGCCGGGTCTTCTCGTGCATGGTCAGCGCCGCCACCGGGCAGGCGGGGCGGAAGCGGCAGATCATCCGGGCCGTGCGGCCGGAGCTGCTGGCCGCCAGGATGGCCGTGGCGTTCAGGTCCCGGGCCGTCAGGCAGCAGGTGTGGGTGATGGCGTCGTTGATGTTGTTGGAGGTGGTGATGACCAGCTGCTTCTGGAAGCGCTTCCAGTAGTCGATGGAGCCCTCCGCCTCCGTGACGATCTCCAGCATGGCCCCCAGGGCCTCCACGGGGTACTTGCCCCCGGCGGTCTCCCCGGAGAGCATGACGCAGCTGGTGCCGTCGTACACGGCGTTGGCCACGTCCGAGACCTCCGCCCGGGTGGGGCGGGGGTTGCGCATCATGGAGTCCAGCATCTGGGTGGCGGTGATGACGGGCTTGCCCGCCTGGAGGCCCTTGCGGATCATCTGCTTCTGGAGGGCCGGGACCCTGGCGGCGGGAATCTCCACCCCCAGGTCCCCCCGGGCCACCATGATGCCGTCCGCCGCCGCCAGGATGTCGTCGATGTTGTCCACGCCCTCCTGGTTCTCGATCTTGGCGATGATCTTCACCTCGTCCCCGCCGCAGTCCCGGAGGACCTGCCGCACGGCCTCCACGTCGGCGGCCCGGCGGACGAAGGAGGCGGCGATGAAGTCAAAGTCGTTTTCCACGCCGAAGCGGATGTCCGCCACGTCCTTCTCCGTCAGGGCGGGGAGCTGGATGTGGGCCCCGGGGATGTTGATGGACTTGTTGGCGGAGAGGGTCCCCCCGTTCTCCACCTCGCAGAGGATGTCCGGGCCCTTGACCTCCTTGACCCGGATGGCCACAAGGCCGTCGTCAATCAGAATTTCCTGCCCGGGGGCCACCTCCTGGTTCAGCTTGGGATAGGTGACGGAGACCCGGGAGGCGGTGCCGGGCGCGTCCTCCACCGTGAGGGTGAAGTCCTCCCCGGCGGTCAGCTCCACGGTCTTGGTCTCGAAGCTCTTGATGCGGATCTCCGGGCCCTTGGTGTCCAGAATGGTGGCCACGGGAGAGCCCATCCGGTCCCGGACGGCCTTCAGGCGGTTCAGCCGCTCCAGGTGCTCCGGGTGGCTGCCGTGGGAAAAGTTGAACCGGGCGCCGTTCATGCCCCCCTTGATGAGGGCCACGATCATTTCCTCGCTGTCCACGGCGGGGCCCAGGGTGCAGATGATTTTCGTTTTTCTCAGCATATGAAATTCCTCCTACAGGCCCCCTCCGACGGGGCCCGGACAAAAGATGGATGCTTCCTGACGGCCCTATTATATCGGACGCCGGACGGTTTGGGTAGGTGAGAATTTCATAAAATTACCGCCGCCGCATTTCTGTATATCTGTACAAATTTTCTTTATCTTATTTGTGCAAAATACCTATCCCTCCCAGAACAGCTCGTCCAGGGTCTTCCCCAGACAGCGGCAGATGGCCGTGCAGAGCTTGATGGTGGGGTTGTAGTCCCCCTTCTCGATGGCGTTGATGGTCTGGCGGGAGACGCCCACGGCGTCCGCCAGCTGCTGCTGGCTCATGTCCAGGGCGGCCCGGGCGGCCTTCAGGCGGAGGTTTTTCATTCCGCCTCCTCTTCCCGGGAGCGGAGGAGGTGGTTGACGATGTACACGATGAGAATCACCAGGGTGGCGAGGCCGATGATGGGGTTCACCGCCCGGAAGGTCAGCACGCCGTCCTCCACCAGCTCCCCGTGGAGGACGTGCATGACGCCGAAGCCCAGGTTCAGCGCGGACAGCAGGGCGAACATGGTCATGACCACCCGGGGCTTTTCCCGGAGGCTCAGATAGGCGTCCTTCAGGATGCAGGTGACGGCGAAGACGCAGAGGCTGACGGCCAGGCAGATGGTGACCCCGGCCAGCGCGTCGCACCAGCGGCCGAACACCACGTCCGAGGTGCCGTAGGCATAGGTGGAGATGAGCAGGGTGAAGAAGCCGTATTGAAAGGCCTTCCCCCGGGCCAGCTCCTGCCGCTCGTCAAAGTGGCAGTCCAGAACCTTCTTCCTGAAAAGGAACGCCACGAAAATCAGCCCCGCGACGATGCCCGCGGCCAAGCCCACCATGATCCCGGCGTGATAGTGATCCATAAATGATCCCCCTTTTGTTTGATGGGGCCAGTGTAGCACTTGGGCGACTATTTGTCAAGTATATCTTACAAAATGACGGGTGTGGATTTCTTCTGGAGGTGCGGTGTGGGCGGGGAAAAGGGCGGACACGCAGGTCCGCCCCTACAGGGTGTTCTATCGGTAGAAGGAGCGTAGGGGAGGGGCTCTGTCCCCTCCCGCTCCTCCGGGAGTGCCGGGCTTCCGGGAGACGGGGCGGGACAGAGCCCGCCCCCTACTTGCGCTTCCTCTTTTTCTTCCCCCCGTCGATCTCCTCATACAGCCAGCTGAGCCCGTCGGAGAGGCCTCCGACCTCGTCAATGAGTCCCAGGCGCACCGCCTCCTCGCCGTAGATGACGCTGCCAACGTCCGCGGCCATGTCGTCCTTCTGGAGCATCAGGTTCTGGAAGTCCCCGGCGGAGATGCGGCTGTGGCCGGAGACAAAGGCCACGATCCGGTCCTGGAGCCGCTGGAAATAGCTGTAGGTCTGGGGGGCGGCGATGACGGTGCCGCTCATGCGGACGGGGTGGATGGTCATGGCGGCGGAGGGCACGGCGAAGCTCCGCCGGGCCGCCACCGCCAGGGGCACGCCGATGGAGTGGCTGCCCCCCAGGACGATGGAGACCGTGGGCTTGGTCATGCCGGCGATGAGCTCCGCGATGGCGAGGCCCGCCTCCACGTCGCCGCCCACGGTGTTCAGGAGGAAGAGGACCCCCGCCACCTCGTCGGACTCCTCCAGCTTGGCCAGGAGGGGGAGGACGTGTTCATACTTCGTGGTTTTCGTCCCGGAGGAGGCGGTCATGTGCCCCTCGATCTGGCCGATGATGGTGAGGCAGTAGAGATTGCCGTGGGGCGTGGCCGTCATGGCGGAGCCGAAGTCCAGAATGGACTGGACGGCCTCCTTCTGTGTATCGGCGTCCGGTTCCGCCCGGGTGGGCTTGGTGGTTTTGGTCATGGTGAGATACCTCCTTTTTAGTGAAGGTAGCTTTTGCCGTTTTTCAGAAATTACACATGTCTTACAGCATTGTAAGGTATGGGGGCCAAACTGTAAGGCAAAGCTATGGCGCGGCCAATACGGCTGTGATATACTGGATACAGTTCCAAGGGAACGGAAAACAGAAAAGGAGGAAACAGAGATGAAGGATATGATGAAGGGGCTTGGGATCGGGCTTCTGGCGGTGGCGGCGGTCATCGCGGTACAGACGGGTCTGAGCTTTGTGGTGGGCTTCCACACCGCCCAGCTGATTGGCGAGACGGCCCTGGGGGCGATGTTTCTCTACGCCGTCGTCCGGGCAGGCCGGAAGGGGCGGTGAGGGGCGGCCCGAGGGCGGCGGAAACCGGCGGGGTTTACCCCGCCGGTTTCTTTGCGCGCGTCCCCCTTTTCTTTTCCTCCCCGACGTGTTATACTGGGTGCAAATCATGCCCATGGGGCGGGAGGGAATCGTGATTCGGAACAAACAACGCATCGTGGTCAAGGTGGGCACCTCCACCCTGACCCACAGCTCCGGCAGCCTGGACCTCAGGAGCATGGAGAAGCTGGTCCGGGTGCTGGCGGACCTCAGCGGAAGCGGGCGGGAGGTCATCCTGGTGACCTCCGGGGCCATCGCCGTGGGCACGGCCCGGATGGGCCTGGACGAGCGGCCCAGGGCCCTGCGGATGAAGCAGGCCGCCGCCGCCGTGGGCCAGTGCCGGATGATGCACATCTATGACAAGCTCTTCTCCGAGTACAACTGCACCGTGGCTCAGATCCTTCTCACCGGGGACGACGTGGAGGACCCCGTCCGGGCGGAGCACCTGAAGAACACCTTCGGAAGCCTTCTGGAGCTGGGCATCATTCCCGTGGTGAACGAGAACGACTCCGTCTCCTCCGCTGAGATCGAGACGGGGCACCACAAGGTGCTGGGAGACAACGACACCCTCTCCGCCATCGTGGCGGAGCTCTGCGGGGCGGACCTGCTGGTCCTCCTCAGCGACATCGACGGGCTCTATGACCGGGACCCCAAGCGGGACCCGGGGGCGAAGCTCCTCCACCGGGTGGAGGCGCTGACGCCGGAGATTCTGGAGATGGCCGGGGGCGCGGGCACCTGGCGGGGCACCGGCGGCATGGCCACCAAGCTCTCCGCCGCCCGGATCGCCATGGAGGCGGGCTGTGACATGGTCATCACCAACGGCGCCCGGCCCGAGGGACTTTACGGTGTCGTGGAGGGCGGGGACATCGGGACCCGGTTCGTCTCCGGGAAGCGGGGAGAGGCCCCATGACCGAGCGGGAAAAGATGCTGGCGGGCCTCCTCTATGACCGCGGGGAGCCGGAGCTGCTGGACCAGTGGCACAGGGCCAAGGACCTGGTCCGGGACTACAACCGGCTGGACTCCCGGGACCTGGCGGAAAAGGACCGGATTCTCTCCCGGCTCCTGGGGGGCCGGGGGAGGAACCTGTGGATCACGCCGCCCTTTTATGTGGACTACGGCTGCAACATCTTCTTCGGGGACAACTGCGAGGTGAACCTGAACTGCGTCTTCCTGGACGACAACCGGATCACCGTGGGGGACAACGCCCTCATCGCCCCCGGGGTGCAGATCTACACCGCCTTTCACCCCGCCCATCCCCGGGACCGCTTCGGCCCGCCGAGGGAGGACGGCTCCTTCAGCTTCTGCAAGACGCTGACGGCCCCGGTGACCATCGGGGACAACGTGTGGATCGGGGGAGGCGCGGTGATCCTGCCCGGGGTAAGCATCGGGGACAACGTGGTCATCGGGGCGGGGAGCGTGGTGACGAAGGACATTCCCAGCGATACCATCGCCTGCGGAAACCCCTGCCGGGTGGTCCGGGAGAACCGGCCGGGGGAAGCGGATAAGGAGGAACTGCCATGACGGCATTGCAGGAACAGGGACGGCTGGCCAAGGCCGCGTCCTACACCCTGGCCACTGCCGGGACGGCGAAAAAGAACGCCGCCCTGGAGGCCATCGCAAAGGTTTTGACGGAGCGGAAGGGCGAGTGGCTGGAGGCCAACGCCGAAGACGCGGCGGCGGCCAGGGAGGCGGGCATGCGCCCCGCCATGCTGGACCGGCTGACCCTGACGGAGGAGCGCATCGACGGCATCGTGGAGGCCGTGCGGCAGGTCGTGGCCCTGCCGGACCCCATCGGAAAAGTCGATAAAATGGAGACCCGGCCCAACGGGCTCATCATCGGGCGGCGGCGGGTGCCCCTGGGGGTGGTGGCCATCATCTTCGAGGCCCGGCCCAACGTCACCGTGGACGCGGCGGCGCTGTGCCTGAAGTCCGGCAATGTCTGCATCCTCCGGGGCGGGAAGGAGGCCATCCGCTCCAACCGGAAGGCGGCGGAGCTGATGCGGGAGGCTTTGAAAAGCGCCGGACTGCCGGAGGACTGCGTCTCCCTGGTCCAGGACACCAGCCACGAGACGGCGAACGAGCTGATGCACCTGGACGGATACGTGGACGTGCTGATCCCCCGGGGCGGCGCGGGGCTCATCCGGGCCGTGGCGAAGGAGGCCAGCGTCCCCGTCATCCGGACGGGAGAGGGGGTCTGCCACGTCTACGTGGACGATGAGGCGAACCTGGACATGGCCGCGAACATTCTCTACAACGCCAAGTGCTCCCGGCCCTCCGTGTGCAACGCGGCGGAGTGCCTGCTGGTCCAGAGGGACGTGGCGGAGGCGTTTTTGAACAAGGCCGTGCCTCTGCTGGACAAACACAAGGTGGAGCTCCGCTGTGACGAAACCGCCCTGGCCATCCTGGGGGACCGGGCCGTCCCCGCCCAGGAGAGCGACTGGGACGCGGAGTATGACGACTACATCCTGGCCGTCCGGACGGTGAGGGACATGGAGGAGGCCGTGGACTTCATCAACCGGCATGGCACCGGACACTCGGAGGCCATCATCACCAAAAACTACTTCAAGGCCCAGCGCTTTCTGGACGCGGTGGACGCGGCGGCGGTGTATGTCAACGCCTCCACCCGGTTCACCGACGGCGGGGAGTTCGGCCTGGGGGCGGAGATCGGCATCTCCACCCAGAAGATGCACGCCCGGGGTCCCATGGGCCTGGAGGAGCTGACCAGCTGCAAGTACGTGATTTACGGAGAGGGGCAGGTGCGGTAACATGGAACGGCCGGTATTTGGATTCATCGGCACCGGGAACATGGGCGGGGCCCTGGCCCGGGCGGCCCGGCGGCGGCTGGAGGGCGGGCAGCTCCTCCTGGCCAACCGGACGGAGGCCAAGGCGAAGGCTTTGGCCAAGGAGCTGGGGGCTTCCTTGTCCAACAATCGGACCATCGCCGGCAGCGCGGACTACATCTTCCTGGGGGTCAAGCCCCAGATGATGGGGGAGCTGCTGGCGGAGATCGGCCCGGAGCTGCCGGCCCGGAAGGGCCGCTTCGTCCTGGTCACCATGGCGGCGGGGCTGACCATCGCGGACATCCGGCGCATGGCGGGGGGGGAGGTTCCCGTCCTGCGGATCATGCCCAACACCCCCTGCTCCATCGGGGAGGGGATGGTCCTCTACGCCCCCGGCCCCGGGGTGACGGAGGGGGAGGTCCAGGTCTTCCTGGAGGCCATGGCCGGGGCGGGGCGCTTCTCCCCCCTCCCGGAGAGGCTGATGGACGCGGGCAGCGCCGTGGCGGGCTGCGGCCCGGCCTTCGCGGACCTCTTCCTGGAGGCCCTGGCGGACGGCGGCGTGGCCTGCGGCCTGCCCCGGGGGCAGGCGCTGGAGTTCGCCGCCCAGATGGTCCTGGGCTCCGCCCGGCTGCTGCTGGAGAGCGGGAGGCACCCCGGGGAGCTGAAGGACGCGGTCTGCTCCCCCGGCGGCACCACCATCCAGGGCGTGCGGGCCCTGGAGCAGGCGGGCTTCCGGGGGGCGGTGATGGACGCGGTCATCGCCGCCTGGGAGGCCAACGGGAAGCTGAGATAAGGCGCGAAAACAGGCCCCCCTCCACGGCGGGGGCCTGTTTTTCTACTCCGCCGCCGGGGCGGCGCCCCGCTCCGGCGGGCCCTCCGGGCCATAGGGCAGCACGAACACCGGCACCCCCTCCGACGCCGGGGCGATGGCGTACATGGGCCAGAAGCAGGCCAGGCCCTCCTCCGTCAGATAAAAGCTCTGGGGGTTGAACCGCCGCCGGAGCTGGCGCCGCCAGTCCTCCCGCCAGCGGCCCGCCCCGGCCCGCTCCCGGCGCTCCGCCTCCGCCGCCGCCTGGGCCAGGAGGCGCTTTTTCCAGGCCGTTCCGGCGGGGAAGAAGTCCTTCAGCGGCACGGGATAGCCCGCCGCCAGATCCCAGGTGTCCCCCCTCCGGGTCAGCAGCGCCGGCCCGGGGCCCGGGGCCTCCCGAACCTGGGTGTACAGGCTCCAGAGCCCGCCCTGGTTCCAGGTGACCTGATACGTGAGCTCCGCCTGGAAGGAGGGCAGGGGGCGGCTGGCCTCCAGGGCGGCGCGGTACTCCGCCGCCGCCTGGGGCAGCAGGCACTTCTCGCAGTAGCGGAGGAAGGAACGGCACTGCAGCCGGTAAAAACGCTTGATCCTCCGGGCGGTCCGTCCCGTGTCCACCGGCTCCGGCACCTGGGCCGACGCCGACAGCACCGGCACGCCCTCCACCTCCCACTCCCGCTCCGCCGCGAAGGGCACCGTTTCCAGGGCCTCCAGACGCTCTCCCACAGCCACCGCTCCTTTCCCCGTATTTCTCCAGCCTATGCGCCGGAGGGGGCGGCGGTGACAGCGGACGATTTTTCTGAATTTTTCCTCTCCGCCCCCCTTTACTTTCGCACTCTGAAAGGTTAAAATAGGACTGTTCAGAACAACGACAGGAGGTCTCACCGTGAAGATCGGCAAGAAGGAAAAGAGCGGCCAGCTCTACAAGGCCATACTGCAGCTCCGGGACGAGGAGGAGTGCTATCAGTTTTTCCAGGACCTTTGCACCGTTGCGGAGCTGAGGAGCATGGAGCAGCGTTTTGAGGTGGCCTCCCTGCTGGATGACGGCATGATCTACAACGACATCCTGGAGCGCACCGGCGCCTCCAGCGCCACCATCAGCCGGGTGAACCGCTCCTTGAACTACGGCACCGGGGCCTATGCCCAGCTCTTCGCCCGGATGAAGGACAAGCCCTCATGAGCGCCTACGGCGCCCTGGCCGCCAGCTATGACGGCCTGATGGCCGACGGGGCCTACCGCCGCCGGGCGGCGTTTCTCGTCCGGCGGCTGAAAAAAAGCCCCATCCCCGTGGAGACGGTGCTGGACCTGGGCTGCGGCACGGGGACCGTGGCCTGTCTCCTGGCGAAACGGGGCTATGAGGTCATCGCCACGGACGGGTCCGAGGAGATGCTGTCCCAGGCGGCGGCGAAGGCGGAGGGCCTGGAGCGCCCGCCCCTGCTCCTCCATCAGACCATGCCGGGCCTCCGCCTGCTCCGGCCGGTGGACGCGGTGGTCTCCACCCTGGACTCCCTGAACTATCTGACGGCGGAGCGGGATCTGCGGGAGGCCTTCCGCCGTGTCCGCCGCGCCCTGAAGCCGGGGGGACTGTTTCTGTTCGACGTGAACACGCCCTGCAAGCTCCGGCGGATGGACGGGCAGCTCTACATGGACGAGACGGAGGAGTCCGTCTGTGTCTGGCGGACCTTCTTCTCGGAGAAGAGGCAGGTCTGCACCTATCAGGTGGACCTGTTCCGCCTCCGGCCCGACGGGGCCTGGGACCGCTCCTTCGAGGAGCACCGGGAGCGGGCCTGGAGCGAAGAGCAATTGCGGACCCATCTGGCCGAGGCGGGCTTCGCCTCCGTCCGGCTGACGGGGGACCTGACGGACAGGCCTCCGAGGCCGGACGAGGACCGCTGGCAATTTGAGTGTGGTTGAAGCGAGGAGTTTTTCAATGAGCGACCAGTTGATCCGGGCCATCTCCAGAGACGGCCTGATAAAAGTCTCCGCCGTGTCCACCCGGGACCTGACGGAGCGGGCCCGGCAGATCCACAGGACCCTGCCGGTGGCCACGGCGGCTCTGGGCCGCCTGCTGGCGGCGGCGTCCATGATGGGCAACGCCCTGAAGGAGGAAGCCGCCAGCCTCACCCTCCAAATCAAGGGCGGCGGCCCCCTGGGGACGCTGCTGGCGGTCTCGGACCACGAGGGCTGCGTCCGGGGCACGGTGGACAACCCCGCCGTGGACCTCCCCCTCCGGGAGGACGGGAAGCTGGACGTGGGCGCCGCCGTGGGAAACCGGGGCACCCTGACGGTGATCCGGGACCTCAGGATGAAGGAGCCCTATGTTGGCAGCGTGGGCCTTCTCTGGGGGGAGATCGCCGAGGACATCGCCCTGTACTTCGTGGAGTCCGAGCAGATTCCCACGGCCTGCGGCCTGGGGGTGCTGGTGGACCGGGACCAGAGCGTCCTGGCGGCGGGGGGCTATCTTGTCCAGCTGCTCCCCGGCGCGGGGGACGAGGTGTCGGAGCGCCTGGAGGCCTCCCTCCGGGCGGCGGGGCCGGTGACGGAGCTCCTGAAGGCCGACCCGGACCCGGAGGCCCTGCTGCGGACCGCCCTGCCGGGCCTGGAGCTGGACGTGCTGGAGAAGTGCCCCATCTCCTACCGCTGCGACTGCAGCCGGGAGCGGATGGAGCGGGCCCTCATCAGCCTGGGCCGGGAGGAGCTGCGGGACATGATCGAGGAGCAGGGAGGCGCGGAGCTGACCTGCCGCTTCTGCGACCGGGTGGAGAAGTTCTCCAAAGAGGAGCTGGAGGGGCTGCTGGCCTCCTGCTGAGGGAAAAACCCTGGATTTTGGAAAAACCCCATTGACAAGCCCGGAATCTGCTGATATACTAGAGAGGCCGCTTTGAATGGGCCTTGAAAAGTGCGCCCGGAGTTCGCCTCCCGCGCCGCCCCCGACAGCGAGCCCGTAATGAAGGAGTTGAAACAAGCATGAACGCGATCATCGTGACCGGCGGCAAACAGTACAAGGTGGCCGAGGGAGACGTGGTCTACATCGAGAAGCTGCCCCAGGAGGCCGGCGACACCGTGAAGTTCGACCAGGTTCTGGCCGTTCTGGACGGGGACAAGGCCACCTTCGGCGCCCCCACCGTGGCCGGTGCCTCCGTGGAGGCCACCGTCGTCAAAAACGGCAAGGGCAAGAAAATCCGGATCTTCAAGTACAATCCCAAGAAGGGCTACCGCAAGCGCCAGGGCCATCGCCAGCCCTATACCAAGGTCGAGATCGGCAAGATCTCCGTCTGAGCATGACCAGCGTCACGTTCTACACGGAACAGGGCCGGATCACCGGCTTTGACGCCAGGGGGCACAGCGGGTACGCCCCGGCGGGGGAGGACCTCCTCTGCGCTTCCGTCACCGCCGCCGTCACCTTGGTGGAGGCCACCGTCAACGACGTTTTGGGCCTCGCCGCCGCGGTGCGCCTGGACGAGAGGGAGGCGCTGGTTTCCCTGCGCCTGCCCGGCGGGCTGGCTCCCACAGCGGAGAGCACCTGTCAGTCCCTTCTGACGGGGCTGATGCTCTACTTCACCATGCTCCACGACGAGTACCCGGAAAACATCGAAGTTCTGGAGGCGGACTGAGCGCCGCTTCCCCATCTGAAAATCTCTACAGAAAGGATGGTCCCCGACATGATTCGCATTGGTTTACAGTTCTTCGCCCACAAGAAGGGCGGCGGCTCCACCAAGAACGGCCGCGATTCCAAGGCCAAGCGCCTGGGCCCCAAGCGGGCTGACGGGCAGTTCGTCCTGGCCGGCAACATCCTGGTCCGCCAGCGCGGGACCCACATTCACCCCGGCGTGAACGTGGGCCGCGGCAGCGACGACACCCTGTTCGCCACCGCCAGCGGCACGGTCCGCTTCGAGCGGCTGGGCAAGGATCGCAAGCAGGTCTCTGTCTACGAGGCTGAGTGAGCGTTAAAAGGGCCTGGACTTCCCGTCCGGGTCCTTTTTCTCTCTTTCCCCTTCCCAGGGGGCGGGGGATTTTTCCGGCCCTTCGGGCGGGGAGGATTGGAGGCCAGCGATGGCTGGTCCAATGCACCCCCCATTTTCTCTTTTTCTTCCAGAAGAAAACGAGAAAACGGGCCGTGCACGGTCCAAAAGAGGAAAAGAAGTATACGGGGTTTTTCAGGACCCTTCCCATACAGGCGGCCCAGGGTGATGCCCATGGACAGGGCGCTGCAGAAGGACGCTTCATCTTCTAAACGTGCGGCCTCCAGCTTATGCGTCAGCAATGCGTCCAGACGTTTCCCCTGCTCCGCTGTCAGCGTCGACCGGAACGCCTCCCAGTCTTCTTCAATATGAGAGACCGCCTGCCGGTACTCCGCCGTCTGGAGATACTGGGAAACAAGACTTTCTTGTGCATGGTGGTAAAGCTCAGCAAGAAAGTTCTGCATAAAATCACCCCTTTGGTGCGCATCGTTTGGATATATTTTAGTATACTCATACCAGGACGAATTGTCAAGAGATATCAGGAGAAAGTATGAGCAGTTTTTCTGAGAATTTAAAGATATGCAGAAAGCGCCGCCGTGAAAGCCAGGAGGTTGTCGCCGTGCACTGCGGCATTGCGGGCGGCACTTACCGCCGCTATGAGTCCGGGGAACGGGAGCCGAGCCTCTCCATGTTCTGCGTGTTTGCCGACTATTTCGGCGTAACCCTGGACCAGCTTGCGGGCCGGGAGCCGCTTCCGTTTGGGGAAGACTAGCGGCAGCGGAAAGAGGAGGTCAGACCATTCGACGACCACCAAACCCCCGCTTGCACCACGCCGCGGACTGGAGACATTCGTGTCAAACAGTCGGCGCCGTGCTACGCCCCCGTTTTCTCTCTTCCACCATGCACGGCGCATTCGTCTCCGGCCTAAGAGCCGCCGCTTTGCGGCGGTTGGCCTCCGACACGCGTCTGCGGACGCAGTCTCTTTTCGCAAAAGAGGGGCCCCCGCCGCGCCCCGCGCGGTGGGGAGAGGAGGAAGGAACGGAGCAGAGCGGAGACCTCGCCGTCAGGCGGGGGCGGAGCGGGCGGAGTTTCTTCCGACGACATGGGGGGTGCATTGCACCAGCCCTCAAAGGGCTGTTGACTACCCCGCCCGAAGGGCCGGAACAACCCCCCCTTTTCAGGGGAAAAAAGGAGATTCCAAATGCCATCAGGATTCATCGATAAAGCCCGTATCACGGTCAAAGCAGGCAGCGGCGGCAACGGCGCCATCGCCTTCCACCGGGAAAAGTACGTGGCCGCCGGCGGCCCCGACGGCGGGGACGGCGGCCGGGGCGGCTCCATCCTCCTCCAGGTGGACGACCACATGTCCACCCTGATGGACTTCCGCTACAAGCGCAAGTACGCCGCCGGCAACGGCGCCGACGGCCAGGGCAAGCGGAAGGCCGGGAAAAACGGGGAGGACCTGGTCATCCGAGTCCCCCGGGGCACCCTGGTCCGGGAGGCCGAGAGCGGCGAGATCATGGCCGACATGAGCGGCAGCGAGCCCTTCGTCCTCTGCCGGGGGGGCCGGGGCGGCTGGGGCAACAGCCACTTCGCCACCCCCACCCGGCAGGTCCCCCGCTTCGCCAAGGCGGGCCTCCCCGGGGAGAGCCACGACGTCATCCTGGAGCTGAAGCTGCTGGCGGACGTGGGCCTCGTGGGCTTCCCCAACGTGGGCAAGTCCACCCTCCTGTCCGTGGTCAGCAAGGCCCAGCCCAAGATCGCCAACTACCACTTCACCACCCTGTTCCCCAACCTGGGGGTCGTGTGGGTGGAGGAGGGGGTCAGCTTCGTCATGGCGGACATCCCCGGCATCATCGAGGGAGCCAGCGAGGGGGCGGGCCTGGGCCACGACTTCCTCCGTCACGTCGACCGCTGCCGCCTGCTGATCCACGTGGTGGACGTCTCCGGCAGCGAGGGCCGGGACCCGGTCCAGGACTTCGACGCCATCAACGAGGAGCTGAAGCGCTACAGCCCCGGCCTTGCCCAGCGGCCTCAGATCGTCGCCGCCAACAAGACGGACATCCTGGAGGACCCCGCCCCGCTGGAGGCCCTCCGGGCCCATGCGGAGGGGCTGGGGTATCCCCTGGTGGAGATTTCCGCCGCCGCCCACAGGGGCACCCGGGAGCTGGTGAAGCTGGCGGCGGAGCGATTGTCCACCCTGCCCCCCATCACCGTCTACGAGCCGGACTACGTGCCCCGGGCCCCCCAGGCGGAGGGCTCCGCCGTCTCCCTGGACATCCAGCACGAGGAGGGCGTCTGGATCGTGGAGGGCCCCTGGCTCCAGCGGCTCATGGCCAACGTGAACTTCGCCGACTACGAGAGCCGCATGTGGTTCGACAAGGCCCTCCGGGACGCCGGGGTCTTCCAGCGGCTGGAGGACCTGGGCATCCAGGACGGGGACACCGTGTCCCTGGACGGCTGGGAATTCGATTACTTTTCTTGAAAGATATGGGGACTCTTAGTGGCTTTGCCACTTAGAGTCCCCGTACACCTCTTGGGGTGAAAGTAACCAAAAGAACTTGATCGCGCTCTGGCGGTCTGGTGACAGGCCAAGCCTCTGCGACGGCAACGAAAACCGCACCGCTCCAAACAAGGAACGGCGCGGTTCTTTTTACGCCCCGGCGAAGCCGAAGGCCACTCCCGCCACGGCGGACAGGCCGATGAACACGATGGGGTGGAGGCCCGTGATCTTCTTGGGCGCGAAGTTGGTCAGAACAATCAGCAGCGCCGCCAGCAGCAGCCCCCGCGCGTTGAAGAGGCTCCCGCCGCCAAGGGCCGGGACCTTGACCAGGCCGCCCTCTCCGGCGATGAGCCGGACGCTGGTCAGCACCTCCAGGATGACGGAGACGCAGGCCGCGCCGATGAGCCCTGTGGAGGCGGGCCGGAGGCCGTAGAAGGCCCGGTCCACGTAGGGGTTGTTCCGGAAGCTGTGGAGCACCGCCGCCACGATCAGAATCACGATGATGGAGGGGGTGACCTCCCCCACGGTGGCGACGACGGCCCCGGGGATGCCCGCCGCGGTGAAGCCCACGTAGGTCGCCATGTTGATGCCGATGGGCCCCGGCGTGGACTCGGACACCGCCAGCATGTTCATCAGGTCCGTGTAGGTGTACCAGCCGGTGGACTCGCCGATGGCCTGGAGGAAGGGCAGGGTGGCCATGCCGCCGCCCACGGCGAAGAGGCCGGTCTTGAAGAACTCCCAGAAGAGCTGTACGTAAATCATGCCTTCCTCACCTCCAGGTTTTTCAGAACGATCCCCGCCAGGGCCGCGCCCACCACGAACCACACCGGGGAGAGCTTCAGGAAGAGCCCCCCCAGCAGGACCAGGGCGAAAATCACCGCCGTCCGCTTATCCACCACGGACTTCTTCAGCAGCTTCATGACGGCGTTGAAGATCAGCACGCAGACGCAGACCTGGATGCCCGCGAAGGCGTTCTTCACCCAGGCGAGGTCCGCGAAGTTGGAGATCAGCCCCGCCAGGATGGAGATGATGACCACCGAGGGAAACACCACCCCCAGCGTGGCGACAATCCCCCCGGCCCAGCCGCCGTACTTCTGTCCGATGAAGGTGGCCGTGTTGACGGCGATGATGCCCGGGGTGCACTGGCCGATGGCGTAATAGTCCGTCAGCTCCTCCTCCGTGGCCCAACCCTTGCTGTCCACCACCTCCCGCTGGAGGATGGGCAGCATGGCCATGCCCCCGCCGAAGGTCATGACCCCCATTTTGGCGAAGGTCCAGAAGAGGACCCAGAGCTGTTTGAATTTGCTTTGTTCGTTCATAACGCGTCTCTCCCTCACTCCGTATAGCCCCACAGGCCCCGGACGGAGACCTCGCCGGAGCGGACCGTCCGCTCCTTCCCGTCCTCCCCCCGGACCACCAGGCTGAATTCCTCGTCCACGTCCACCGCCCGGGCCGTCTCCCGCTCTCCCCCGCCGAAGGGGATCAGCTGGACGGTTTTCCCCAGGTTCACGCAGTCCCGCCGGTAGGCCGCGTGATACGCCGACAGGTCCCCCGCCAGCAGCGCGGCGTAGGCTTTGTCCAGCTCCTCCAGCAGCGCCGCCGTCAGCCGGGGCCGGGACACGCGCTTTCCCAGGACCTGGAGCAGCGACGTGGCCACCTCCCGGACCTCGGGGGCGAAGTCCTCCGGCCGCTGGCCCACGTTGATCCCGATGCCCAGCACCAGGGACTGGACCCGGCCCGTCTCCGCCTCCAGGGACATCTCCGTCAGGATGCCGCAGAGCTTCTTTCCGTTCAGCACCGGGTCGTTGGGCCATTTCAGCCCCGGCCGGACGCCGCAGACCCGCTCCACGGCGGTACATACCGCCACCCCCGCCAGGGCCGTCACCGGCGGCAGGCGGTCCGGCGGCAGCCCGGGCCGCAGGAGCACGGACAGGTAGATTCCCTGGCCCCTGGGGGACTGGAAGGAGCGGTCCATCCGCCCCCGGCCCGCCGTCTGACTCTCGGCGGTGACCGCCGCGCCGTCGGGCCCGCCGGTCCAGGCTTTCAGATAGTTGTTGGTGGAGTCCAGCTCCTGGAAACAGCGGAGCTCCCGGCCCACGACGCGGGTCTCGGCCAGAAAGCTCCGGATCTCCGCCTCCGTCATCAGGTCCGGCGCGGCCAGCAGGCGGTACCCCAGGCCCGTCCGGGCCTCGATCTCATAGCCCTCGCCCCGCAGGGCGTCCACCGCCTTCCACACGGCGGCCCGGGTCAGCCCCAGGCGGCGGCTCAAGTCCTGGCCGGAGAGGAAGCCCTCCTCTCCCCGCAGCAGCGACAAAACCTCTTCCCGGCTGCTCATGGCATCCCTCCTTGTCAAACGGGAATATGATAGCACATTTTCGGGGGCGTGTAAATATGGGAAAGGGGCTTTCCTTCCCCGCCGGGGCGTGCTATAATGGCGGGACAATGGAAAGGCGGTCATTCCTCATGCTGAAAGCCACATTCAAAATCGCGAAGGTCATCGGGATCGTCCTGCTGGTCCTCCTCCTGCTGATCGTCCTGCTGGTGGTCCTCATCGCCACCGCGCCCTCCGTGCCCAACCGGTACACCAGGACCGTGGAGACCGGCGGGGAGGGCAGCGTCTTTTACGGCAAGGTGGACCTGGAGAACATCGGGATTTCCGGCCACTCCCAGGGGGGCGTGGGGGTCTTCAACGCCGTGACGGACAACGCACACAGCGGCCTCTACAAGACCGCCGTGGCCCTCTCCCCCACCCAGGAGGAGGGCGCCGCCGCCCTGGGCATGCCCTACGACCTGACGAAGGTGGAGATTCCCGTGCTGATGCTGGCGGGGACCCAGGGAGAGTTTGAGACGGAGATGGTCCTTCCCCTTGACGCCATGACCGCCATGTATGACCGCCTCTCCGTCCCCAAGGCCATGGCCCGCCGGACGGACAGCGACCACGGCGGCATGCTCTACAAGGCCGACGGCTATGTGACGGCCTGGCTCCTCTGGCAGCTCCAGGGGAACGAGGAGGCCGGGAAAGCCTTCACCGGAGAGAGCCCGGAGCTCACCCGGAACGCCCTGTATCAAGACGCGCGCGTCGACCTGGAGGCCTGAGCCCGCGCCAAAAAACGAAGCGCCCGGCCTCTCACTTTTCAGGTTTTTCAGACGGCGGTTTCAAGTTGACACATGCACACTTTATGCGTATAATGCTCTTAAGGGGTGGGAGACTTGAAAAGAACTGATTTGATGAAACTCTTCAAAAGTAAAGGCTGGTGGATACTTCGGGAGGGGACGAATCATACAATTGTCACGAACGGCGTGGATATGGAAGCGGTCCCGCGGCACAAAGAAATCAACGAGCTGCTGGCGGCCGCGATCATAAAACGCCGGGGCCTGAAATAAGGAGGACACGATGAAAACAGCTTATCCTATCATCTTGACTCCCGTTGACACGGGGTATGTGGTAACCGTGCCGGATCTCCAGATCAACACGGAAGGGGCCGACATTGCCGACGCGATTGAAATGGCGGAGGACGCCATTGGCCTGTGGGGAATCGCCGCCCAGGACACAGGAAAGAAAATTCCTGTCCCGTCCGCGGAATCGATCCGGTGCGGGGAGGGCGAGATTTCCGCCTTTGCCGTTGTGGATTTCGAGGCTTACCGCCGGGCAAACGATCTGCGGACGATACGAAAAAACGTTACGCTGCCAAGCTATTTGAACGATATGGCTGAAAGAGCGGGGCTTAATTTTTCGCGTGTCTTACAGGATGCTTTGAAGGAGAAGCTCCAAGTGCATGGAAGCCCTTGATGAACACCTGCCTCCGGCGGCGTGAAGAACTGAACAGAAGAGAGCGCCCGGAATCGAGAGATTCCGGGCGCTCGTTCTGTTCTCGGCTTTTACAGGGCCTTGTCCAAAACCTCCGTATACACCGGCGGCGGGTAGGCCCCCACCTTCCGGTCGAACTCCCGGCCCTGCTTCAAAAAGACCACCGTGGGGATGCTCATGACGCCGAAGCGCCGGGCAAGGTCCGGCTCCTCGTCCACGTTGACCTTGGCAACCAACGCCTTGCCCTCGTACCGGACCCCCAGGTCCTCCATCACGGGGCCCAGGGCCTGACAGGGCCCGCACCAGGGGGCCCAGAAGTCCACCATGGCCAGAGGGGCCTGCTCCACCAGGCCGTCGAACTCCGCCGTCTTCAAATGCCGCAATGCCATACCGCACATCTCCTTTGTTGTTTGTTATTTTCCCGCCGCGGCATACGCCGCCGCCTTCTGTCCCGCGATCAGGCCCTCGCCCGCGGCCTTGGACACCTGGAGGGGCCCGCCGGTGCAGTCCCCGGCGGCGAAGACGCCGGGGAGGTTCGTGGCCATATTCCGGTCCACGGTGACGAATCCCCCCTCCACCGTGAGGCCCGGGAACAGCTCCCCCGGGGCCACGGCGGGCCGCAGGAGGAACACGCCCTCCACCGCCTCCGTCACGCCGCCGCAGGTGACGGCTTCCACCTTGTCCGTGCCCTGAATGACGCAGTCCCGGGGTTTGTCGAAGTAGAGAACCTGACAGCCGATGCCCTCCAGAAACGAGGCCTCTTTTTTCGCCGAGGGGGTCCAGCCCAGGACGGCCACCTTCTTCCCCCGGTACAGCATCCCGTCGCAGGTGGCGCAGTAGCTGACGCCCCGGCCCAGCAGCTCCGCCTCCCCGGGGAACTTCTTTCCCCGGACGACGCCCGCCGCCAGCACCACGGCCCTTCCCTGAACCATGGAATCGCCCACGCCGACATACCAGTCCTCCCCGGACCGCAGGGCGCTGAGGGCCCGGCCCTCCATAAACTCCGCCCCGGCCCGGGCGGCGTGGTCCCGGAACGCCGCCATCAGCTCCGGCCCCGTCAGGCCAGGGAGGCCCAGGTAGTTGTCCACCTTCTCCGCCCGCCAGAGGGGATTCTCCTCCGGAGGGTTGGAGACCACCAGCACGGCGCTCCCCCGGGCCCGGGCATTCACCGCCGCCGACAGCCCCGCCGGGCCGCCGCCGATCACAATCACACCGTACGCCACAGCCGCCGCCTCCTTCCCCACGGTTTTTTCTCAGTATACCCCTTTTTCAGGGAATATTACAGTTGCATCCGCAACATAGCCATGGTCTGATTCCGCCTGGGCGGAAAAATATCCCGGGCCTCGGTTGCTTTTGGCCTGGGAATTTGGTACACTATCATCCATGGAGAAACCGGCCCGCCGGAGACGCGCTCCGGCGGACCGGCTCCCTATATTCAAAAGAGCGGCGGCGCCAAACGTGAGGGGCGGACGCTGCGCGGAGTTGGGGCGCCCTGACCGCTCAAGCCATCCTATGCGCCGCCGCAGGCTCCCGCCACCGGGCCCGGACGCCCTGTCCCGGCCCTTCCGCCGCCGTGTTGAAAGAAAAGAGGGGCTTTTCATGATTAAAATCGCGCCGTCCATCCTCTCCGCCGATTTCGCGAATCTGGAGCGGGATATCCAACGCATCTCCGCCGCCGACTACGTCCATGTGGACGTGATGGACGGGGTGTTCGTCCCCAACATCTCCATCGGCATCCCGGTGGTGAAGTCCATCCGGCCCACCACGGAGCTTCCCCTGGACGTCCACCTGATGATCGTCCGGCCCGTCCGGTACGTGGAGCAGTTCTGCGACGCCGGGGCCGATCTGGTGACGGTCCACGTGGAGGCGGACACGGAGGAGAACATCCACGCCGCCATCGACAAAATCCACGCCAGGGGGAAACGGGCGGGCATCGTGCTGAAGCCGAAGACCCCGGCGGAGGCGGCGCTGCCGTTCCTTGAGAAGGTGGAGCTGATTCTGGTGATGACCGTGGAACCGGGCTTCGGCGGGCAGACGTTCATGGCGGATATGATGCCCAAGGTCTCCGCCCTGCGGAAGCTGATTGACGAAAAGAACCCCGGCTGTGAGCTGGAGGTGGACGGGGGCGTGGCCCCGGAGACCTGCCGGACCTGCGTCGAGGCCGGGGCCAATGTGCTGGTGGCGGGGAGCGCGGTGTACAAGGCCGCCGATATCCCGGCGCGGATCGCGGAGCTCCGGGGGGCCTAAAGCCGGCCCAGGCCCACCCCGATGGAGAGGCCGCAGCGGAAAACCGCCTCGTCCTCCAGCGCTCCGGCGCTCCGCTCCCGGGTCAGAAGGGCGTCCAGCCGCCGGTCCTGGTCCGCTGTCAGCGTGGCGCGGAAGGCCGTCCAATCCGCCTCCAGGTCATACGTGGCCCGGCGATATTCCCAGGTCTCCAGACAGGCCGCAATCCGCGCCTCCTGGACGTAATCGTAGAGGGCCTGGAGATAGCCTTCCATAGAATCAGCCTCTTTTCCTTTTAGTTATAACCATTTGGTATTATATCTCGATTTGCGGACCCTGTCAAGACCTCGGGGGAGTACTATGGAAATTCTGTCTCAAAATTTATATATCCTGCGGAAGCGAAAAGCCCTCTCCCGCGAGGTTGTGGCCAGGGCGTTGGAAATGTCCGCCATGACCTACCAGCGCTATGAAAAAAATCTCCGGGACCCCACGGCCCCGGTTCTGGTGAAGCTGGCGGATTTCTACGGCGTGACTCTGGACCAACTGGTGGGCCGCGCTCCCCTGCCTCCGGCGGAGGAAGCGCGCTGACCGAGGGGCGGTCCGATTCCCTTTGACAAACGGCGGCGGTTCTGCTATGCTGTGAGCGGAAGAGCGCTGTTACATAACAGGCGGTTGGCCACTCCCTTGGGAAAGGGGGTGAGGCTGATGGGAAATGGGCGCTGGGCGAAAGCCCTGCGTTACGCGGTATCGTTCGCGGCGGCTTTGCTGCTGTTGGCGTACCTGGCCCCAAAAGCGTGTTGACCGTCCGGATGGTCCCCGAACGGTCAACATAGTTCGCTATTGAATCGTAAGGGCTGACCGCCGTGTGACAGCGCTCTTCCACATTCATTATAGCAAATCCGGCCGTTTTGTCAAGAGGCCGAACACTGAAGCCCCCCTCTCAGGGGGAAAAAGGAGAATCCCCCCTATGGAATACTTTCCCGCCCCCCTGGAAAAATTGGTGGAGCAGTTCGCCCGTCTCCCCGGCATCGGCGGCAAATCCGCCCAGCGGCTGGCCTTCTTCGTCCTGGGCCTCCCGGAGGCGGAGGCTCAGGACTTCGCCGACGCCATCGTGGACGCCAAGCGCAACATCACCTGCTGCCCCGTGTGCCAGAACTTCACCAGCGGCGGGCTCTGCCCCATCTGCGCCTCCCCCAAGCGGGACGGGTCCACCGTCTGCGTGGTGGCGGACCCCCGGGACGTGGCCGCCATTGAGCGCAGCCGGGAGTACGGCGGCCATTACCACGTCCTCCACGGCGTCATCTCCCCCATGAACCGGGTGGGGCCCGACGACCTGGCCATCAAGCCTCTGCTGGAGCGGGTGGCCAAGGGGGAGGTCCGGGAGGTCATCATGGCCACCAACCCCGACACGGAGGGGGAGGCCACCGCCATGTACATCGCCCGGCTTCTGAAGCCCTTCGGCGTCCGGGTGACCCGCCTGGCCTACGGCATCCCCGTGGGAAGCCATCTGGAGTTCGCCGACGAGGCGACGCTGACCCGGGCCCTGGAGGGGCGGCGGGAAATCTGACTTGACAGCGCGGCGGAATTTTGCTATCATGAAAATACAAGGATGCCGCAGCAATTGCGGCTGGCCCTCGTTGGTTTAGTGTTTCACAAAAGAAACCGTCACCGTGCAGGGTGGCGGTTTCTGCGTTTAATTACAATCGTAACCGTGAAGATCCCGATGTGCAATGTAATCCGCATGCAGCCTCACCCCCTTTCGGAAGGTGTGGCCAGCCGCCTTTTCAAACCTGATTGCTGCGACATCCTTGCTGTCAGCAATACCACAGCGTTTGACAAAAAGCAAGCCCCGGCGCGAGAGCGCCGGGGCTTGCTTTCATTCCTGCGGGAAAGCGTGTCTCACAGCAGCGTGTACAGAATCTTCGCCATCTGACCCCGGGTGATGTTGGCCTGGGGGCGGAAGGTGCCGTCGGCGTAGCCGCTGATGATCCCCTGGCCCACCATGGTGCGGATGTAGAAGGAGGCGTAGCCCGGGATGTCCGCCGCGTCGGTGAAGCTCAGGTCCGCCAGGGCGTAGCCCTTGTCCTGGGTCCGGCCGATCATGGCCGCGGCCTGAGCCCGGGTCAGGTTCCCGGCGGGGTTGAAGTACAGCTTCCCGTCCTTGCCCTGGGTGCCGGTGACCACGCCCTCGGCGTACAGCGCCCGGACGGCGGGCAGGGTCCGCTCAGGCAGCTTCTCCAGGTCCGCGAAGGGCAGGGCCACCTCGGCGTACTTGGCCGGATCCAGCTTCAGGGCGTTGTACAGCATGACGGCGAAGTCCAGCCGGGTCAGCAGGCTGTCGGGCCGGAAGGTGCCGTCGTCATAGCCGCCGGAGATGCCCCGGTCATACAGGAAGTCGCAGTAGTCCGCCCCCCAGTACTCCGCCGTGTCGGTGAAGCGGCGCGTCCCACCGGCGGCGGGAATGTCCACGGAGGTCCGGCCGATGTTGCCGGAGTAGTCCCGGGCCCTGACGGTGACCCGGCTGATCCCCTGTCCCTCCTGGGGGACGGGGAGGGTCACGGTGAAGCGGCCCGTGGCAGGCTCATACACCCCGCCGGCGGAGATGCTGATCCGCTCCGCCGGGAGGATGCCGTCCGCCCCGTCGGTGACGGAGCCGGTGATGGTCCAGCTCTCCTGGTCCAGCTCCGCCGTGATGACGGGGGCCTCGCTGTCCACGACGCCGTCAAAGGTGGCGACGATCTGGTCCAGGTAGATGACGCCGGTCCCCGTGCCGTCCACCGCCAGACCCCGGAGGGTGATGCCCGGCGTCAGGTTGTTCACGGACACCTGCTTCCAGCCGGAGACGTCCAGGGTGGTCAGGGGCAGGGTCTGGACCTCCTCCTCGCCGATGGAGTAGAGCAGGGACAGGGTGTTGCCGGAGCCGTTGCTGTCCACCCAGAGGTTCAGGCCCGTGTAGGGCTCCTTCAGAACGGCGGGCTGAACCGTGGCGTGCCACTGGGCGGAGCCCTCGGTGAGGTCGTACTCCAGCTTGCCGGAGGCCTTGCCGTAGCGGACGTAGTTCCCGTCCCGGTTCAGGCTGAAGCCGGCCCGCTCGCCGGAGCCCCGGAAGATGGTGGTCTCGCCCTCGAAGTCCTCCAGGGTCTCCAGATGCTGGGTGGAGACGGTGACGTCGATGGAGGCGCTCTGGGTGCCGGCGGTGACGGTGATCCTCCCCGTCCCCAGGGCGGAGGCGGTGAAGAGCCCGTTCTCGTCGATGGTCCCGATGTCCCCCTCCAGCGCCCAGGAGAAGACCTCCTGGTCCGCCTTCAGGGGCAGGTGCTTGTAGGCGGCGGAGCCGTGGAGCTGGACGGCGGTGCCCGGGGCGGCGTTCAGGGAGGTGATGATGGCGTTCTGGTCGTCCCGGACCGCCACGGCGTCCGGCGCGGTGATGGCGTGGACCACGGTGGAGCCCCGCCCGCCGCCGCCCTCGGCGGTGACGGTGATGTCCCCGCCCTCCGGGGGGGTGATGAGGACGTCGCCCCGCAGGGTCCCGGCGGAGGCCGTCAGGTCATAGCGCTGGTTCATGGGGATGAAGTTGGTGTCCACGGCGGCGGCGGAGATCTCCGTGCCGCTGCCCGCCAGGACATAGGCGTTCTCCGCGCTGACGTGGAAGTGGCTCAGCTGCCCCGTGGGCTGATTGGAGGCCACCAGGAAGATCTGGTTGGACACGGACCGCTCCACCCGGTCGGAGGGCTGGTTGATCCGCTCCGCCAGGGTGTCCGTGGGCCGGGTGACGGCCAGGGTGGTGGACCCGCCGCCGTCCAGACCCAGGGCCGTGACGCAGCCCAGCTCGATCATCCGCCGGGCCACTTGGTCCATGGTGGCCCCGATGGAGTGGCCGGACTTCCGGCCGTCGATGGTGTAGAAGATCAGGCTTCCGTCGCTCCGCTGGCCCACGGCGGTGCGGGGGGCCGCGCCGGCGGGCAGGCCGGAGGCCGCCCGGCCGTTCTCCACCAGGGAGTACAGGCTTCCCACGGCGTAGGCCACGTCGTTCCAGGCCGGGTCGGCGGGAGTGAGGGTGACGGTGAGGGCCGTCCCCGGGGCGATGGACCGCAGGGTGTTCAGGGTCTCCTCCCCGGCGTTGGCGTTGGCGGTGAGGACCGCCTGACCGGGGGCCAGCACCGGGGACGCCTCCCCCTCGGCCACCCGCTCGGCCACCAGGGTGGTGGCGCCGCCCAGGGCGAAGCTCCCCTCCTGAATCGTGCAGATCAGGTCCACGCCGGGCTGGGTGCTGCCGGTGGTGTGGGAGGCGTTGAAGTCATAGGTGTAGAGGAAGATTCCCGTGTCGGTCCGGGCCTTGTTGAAGGCGGCGGGCCAGAAGGTCTTCTCCTCTCCTCCGGCCAGGGGGTTCCCGGCCTCGTCCAGGAGGGGGGCTCCCGCCTCGTCCAGCAGGGCCCCGCCGTACCGGACGCCGATGGTGACGGCGGGCCTGCCCAGGACGGCGGTGCCGTCGGAGCGGAAGCCGATGGCGTGATAGCCCCCGTCGCTGGAGCGGAGCTGGCCCTCGGTGACCACGATGCCGATGGGCAGGCCGTTGTTCACGTTGTAGAAGTCCCCGTTGATTCCGGCCACCACCCGCCAGCCCTGGGACTCCAGGGCCTGGGCGGTGTTGGACACGGAGCTCCGGTCCGTCAGCACGCCGCCGTAGGTGACGATGGGGGTGACGGAGGGATTGGGGGTGTATGTAATCAGGTTTTCCGTCCGGTAATCGGAGCTGACCTCGCTCCAGAAGACGTTGGTGGACAGCTGGGTCTGCTGGTTCAGCAGGGTGTCCACGGCGGTGAGGTCGTCCCCCATGGCCTCCGAGGCCAGGGCGGGCACGGCCAGCGCCGCCAGCAGCGAAAGCGCCAGCAGCAGGGAAAGCGCTCTGGGAACAATTCGTTTCATAGGGTTCCTCCATACTTGTCCGGGGTCGTTGAACGGCTTTCATCATACCACAAACCGGAGGGGAAGTAAATGACGAACTGTAAACAAAATCCGACGGTTTCCCCTGGATTTTCCAGACTGGACAACCGGGCGTTTATGCGATATGATGAAGAAAGCGTGAACGTGAGAACAAAAAAGGAGGTCCGTTTATGACCGTCACCGTGGATGAGAGCCGCTGCATCGCCTGCGGCATGTGCGCCTTCGCCGCGCCGGAGGTCTTCCGCGTCGTGGGGAAGTCCTCCACCGTCATCGCCCAGCCGGAGGGCAGGGCCCCGAAGGTCCGGGACGCCGCCAATGGCTGTCCCGTGAACGCCATCCGGGTGTCGTAGCCGACACCCGGATGGCGTTCAGCATTTCATCCCCTTGGGATGAAATGCTGCCGATTGAAATGGTGCAGGAAACCCCTCCTGGGTTTCCCGCACACACCCTTCCTTCCCGTCAAATTGGTCTTCCGCAAGCCGTCTATTTCGCCTGCTTCATGGAGAGGGAGATCCGCTTCTTCTTCTCGTCCACCTCCAGGACCAGGACCTTCACCACGTCCCCCACGGACACCACCTCCGAGGGGTGCTTCACCCGGCGGTCCGCCACCTGGGAGATGTGGACCAGCCCGTCCTGGTGGACGCCGATGTCCACGAAGACGCCGAAGTCGATGACGTTCCGCACCGTCCCCGTCAGGGTCATGCCGGGCTTCAGGTCCTTCATCTCCAGCACGTCCGTCCGCAGCACGGGCTTGGGCAGATCCTCCCGGACGTCCCGGCCGGGCTTCATCAGCTCCGCCACCACGTCCCGCAGGGTGGGCACGCCCACGCCGGCGTCCTCCGCCGCTTTCTCCTCGCCGTAGGCGGACACCTGGGCCGGGAGGTTTTCCAGCTTCCCGGCCTTTACGTCGGCGAGGCTGTGGCCCGTCAGCTCCAGCAGCTTTTCCGCCGCGCCGTAGCTCTCCGGGTGGACGGCGGTGTTGTCCAGGACGGACCTGCTCTCCGGCACCCGGAGGAAGCCCGCGCACTGCTGGAAGGCCTTGGGCCCCAGCTTGGGAACCTTCAAGATCTGCTTCCGGGCGGTGAAGGGCCCGTTGGCCTCCCGGTAGGCCACGATGTTCTTCGCCGTGGCCGCCGTCAATCCGGAGACCCGCTGGAGAAGGGAGGGGGAGGCCGTGTTCACGTCCACCCCCACGGCGTTGACGCAGTCCTCCACCACGCCGTTCAGGGCCTCGTCCAGGCGCTTGGGGGGACAGTCGTGCTGGTACTGCCCCACGCCGATGGCCTTGGGGTCGATCTTCACCAGCTCCGCCAGGGGGTCCTGCAAGCGCCTTGCGATGGACACGGCGGAGCGGAGGTTCACGTCGTACTCCGGGAACTCCTCCGCCGCCAGGGGGCTGGCGGAGTAGACGGAGGCCCCGGCCTCGGAGACGATCATGTAGCTGACGTTCGCCCCGGCGGCGTTCACCTGCCGGATCAGCTCCACGGCCATCTGCTCCGTCTCCCGGCTGGCGGTGCCGTTGCCGATGGCGATGTGCTCCACACCGTGTTTTTTGATGAGCCGGGCCAGGGCGGCGATGGCCTCCTTTTTCTGCCGCTCGCCGTGGGTGGGATAGACCACGGCGGTGTCCAGCACCTTGCCGGTGCCGTCCACCACGGCCACCTTGCACCCCATGCGGTACCCCGGGTCCAGGCCCATGGTCACCTTCCCCTTCACCGGGGGCTGCATCAGAAGGGGCTTCAGATTCAGGGCGAACTGGCCGATGGCCCCCTCGCTGGCGGTCTCGGTGAGGCCGCTCCGGGCCTCCCGCTCCAGGGAGGGGAAGACAAGACGGTCATAGGCGTCCTCCGCCGCGGCCTTGACAAACTCCATGGCCGGCGTCCCCGGGACCACCACCCGGCGGCGGAGGGTCCGCAGGGCCAGCTCCCGGTCCAGCTCGATGGAGACCTTGAGCTTTCCCTCCTTCTCTCCCCGGTTGACGGCCAGGACCTGGTGGCCCTGCATCCGGGAGAGGGGCTGGGTGAAGTCGTAGTAGAGCCGGTAGACCGTGTCCTCCTCCACGGCCGCCTCGCTACGGAGCCTCCCGTCCCGGGCCAGCAGGGCCCGGAGGGCCTTCCGGAGCTCCGCGTCGTCGCTGAGCAGTTCCGCCACGATGTCGCTGGCCCCCGCCAGGGCATCCTCCGCCGTCTCCACGCCCTTCTCGGGGTCGATGTACCCCGCCGCCTCCGTCAGGGGGTCCGGGCAGTCCCGCCCCTGGGCGAAGAGCAGCTCCGCCAGGGGGGCAAGGCCCTTCTCCCGGGCCACCGTCGCCCGGGTCCGGCGCTTCTGCTTGTAGGGCCGGTACAGGTCCTCCACCTCCGCCAGGGTGGCGGCGGCGTCGATGGCCCGGGCCAGCTCCCCGGTCAGCTTGCCCTGTTCCTCGATGGACTTCTTCACGGCCTCCCGCCGCTCCTGGAGGCCCCGGAGGTAGTGCAGCCGCTCCTCCAGATTCCGGAGGGTGGTGTCGTCCATGGCGCCGTGGAGCTCCTTGCGGTAGCGGGCGATGAAGGGGATGGTGTTGCCCTCGTCCAGGAGGCGGACCACGTTGTCCACGTATTTCTCAGGCTGGCCCAGCTCCCGGGCCAGCTGTGCAATGATGGTTTCCATATGTCCTCCCTTATCCGTTGGCCTGTTTCTTCTGCCGGAGGGCCGCGACGCGCTCCTCCGCCCCCCGCATGGTCCGGCGGAGGAAGATGACGCTGAGGGTCAGGGACATCAATTCCGCGATGGGGAAGGCGTACCACACCAGGTCCAGGTTCCCCGTCTGAGCCAGCAGCCACGCCGCCGGCAGCAGCACCAGAAGCTGGCGGCAGACGGAGACGATCAGGCTGTGGAGGGGGTTGCCGATGGCCTGGAACATGGACCCGGCGATGATGCAGAAGCCCGCCAGCAGGAAGGAAATGCTGATGGCCCGCAGGGCCACGGTGCCGATGGCCAGCATCTCCGCCGAGGGGTTGAAGAAGCCCAGCAGCACGTGGGGAATCAGATTGAAGGCGGAGAAGCCCGCCACCATGATGACCGTGGCGACGGTGGCGGTGAGGCGGAAGGTCTTTTTCACCCGGTCCAGCCGGGCCGCGCCGTAGTTGTAGGAGACAATGGGCACCATGCCGTTGTTCAGGCCGAAGACGGGCATGAAGATGAAGCTCTGGAGCTTGAAGTAGGCCCCGAAGACCGCCGTGGCGGTGTCGGTGAAGGAGATGAGAATCTTGTTCATGCCGAAGGTCATGATGGACCCGATGGACTGCATGATGATGGAGGGCAGGCCCACCCGGTAGATCTCCCGGGCGATGAACCGGTCCGGCCGGATGTCCCGGAGTCGGATGTGGACGTCCTTGTTGAAGCGGAGGTTCATCCACAGGCCCACCAGGGCGGCCACGATCTGGCCCAGCACCGTGGCGGCGGCGGCGCCCGCCACCTCCATGCGGGGGAAGCCGAAGAGGCCGAAGATCAAAATGGGGTCCATGATGATGTTGATGACCGCCCCGATGAGCTGGGTGATCATGGAGTACACCGTCCGGCCCGTGGACTGGAGCAGCCGCTCGAAGCAGAACTGGCTGAAGATGCCGATGGAGAGGCCCAGGCAGATGCGGGCGTAGTCCGTGCCGTAGTCCACGATGGGCTGGATGTCCGTCTGGGCCAGGAAGAAGGGCCGGGCCAGCAGAATGCCGCACACGCCGAAGACCACGGCGCTGACCAGGAAGATGAAGATGCCGGTGTTGGCGGCCCGGTCCGCCTGGTCCTGCTTCTTCTCGCCGAGAGACCGGGAGAGGAGGGCGTTCACGCCCACCCCCGTGCCGCCGCCCACGGCGATCATCAGGTTCTGGAGGGGGAAGGCCAGGGAGACGGCGTTCAGCGCGTCCTGGCTGATGTGGGCCACGAAGATGCTGTCCACCACGTTGTACAGGGCCTGGACCAGCATGGAGATCATCATGGGGATGGCCATGCCCGCAAGCAGGGGCGCGATGGGCATGACGCCCATCTTGTTCTCCTGAGGGGCGGGGGAAGCGGATTGCAAGTGGTTGTTTTTCATCTCTGGTATCCTTTCTGTGTACGCAGGGGTTTGCGGAAAAAGGACGGGCCGGCCAGGGGCCGGCCCCTACGGGCGCATTCTGTAGGGGCCGCCGCCCTCGGCGGCCCGTCTCTGCAGGGAAAAGCTTTTATTTTTTCAGCTCGCCGGTTGCCAATTGGGTCAGGTAGGCGTTCAAAAACCCGTCCAGGTCCCCGTCCATGACGCCGTCGATGTTGGCGGTCTCGAAGGCCGTCCGGGTGTCCTTCACCATCTGGTAGGGCATGAAGACATAGGAGCGGATCTGGCTGCCCCACTCGATCTTCATCTGGACGCCCTTGATGTCGCTGATTTTCTCCGCGTGCTGCTGGGCCTTGAGCTCCAGGAGCTTGGCCCGGAGCATCTTCATGCAGTTGTCCTTGTTCTGGAACTGGCTCCGCTCCTGCTGACTGGCCACCACGATGCCCGTGGGCTTGTGGATCAGCCGCACGGCGGAGGAGGTTTTGTTGACGTGCTGGCCGCCGGCGCCGCTGGCCCGGTAGACCTGCATCTCGATGTCCTCGTCCCGAATCTCGATGGACTCGTCGTTCTCCAGCTCCGGCATGACCTCCACGGCGGCGAAGGACGTCTGCCGCCGGGCGTTGGCGTCGAAGGGGGAGACCCGGACCAGCCGGTGGACGCCGTTCTCGCTCTTGAGGAGGCCGTAGGCGTTCTCCCCCTCGATGGAGATGGCGGCGGACTTGATCCCCGCCTCGTCCCCGTCCTCGTAGTCCAGGATTTTATAGGTGAAGCCCTTCCGCTCCACCCAGCGGGTGTACATGCGGTAGAGCATCTGGGCCCAGTCCTGGGCCTCGGTGCCGCCGGCCCCGGCGTGGAACTGCAAAATGGCGTTGCACCCGTCGTACTCCCCGGAGAGGAGGGTGGCCATGCGGGTCTCGGCGGTCCGGTCCTCCAGGGCGGCGAACTCGGATTTCAGCTCCTCCAGAATCTCGGCGTCGTCGGCCTCCTGGCCCATCTCACACAGGGCCGTCAGGTCCTCCCAGGAGGAAATCAGCTTCTCCTGCCTGGCGATCTTGTTCTGGAGCTGCTTGAGCCGCTGCTGCACCTTCTGGGAGCGCTCCAGGTCGTTCCAGAACCCGTCCTGGGCGGTCTCGTCCTCCAGCCGCGCGGCCTCCTGCCTCGCGGACTCAATGTCCAGGGCGGCGGAGAGCTTGTCAAGCTCCGGTTTCAGGTCCCGGAGCTTCTGTTTGCAGACGTCGTATTCAATCAAAGCCATATTGGTCCTCCATGCTTGCAGATTTCGTAGCGTATGTATTATATAGGAGGGAAATTTATTTGTAAAGAGAAAGATTTTCAGAAAATTTCCCATCCGGCAAATCGACAGAAAACCGCCCCTCACCCCCGGCCGGATTGGGTCTTCTTCTATAAATGATACCAAAATGTTGCCGCATGTTCACAGTTTGTTCATGATTATGAGGAGCCTTTCGGCTATGGTATAAAGAGCAGTATTATGTAACCTGCACCATCTCATTTCTGGCAGGCACGGAGGTACGTCTATGAACAATTTTTGGAAGAAGAAACTCCCGGCGTTTTTCCTGACGCTGGTCATGCTGGCGAGCCTCGCGCCCGCCGCCCTGGCAGTGGAGGATTGGAAATCCGACAGCGATTCTCACTGGCTGCTGGACAGCAGTGGCCAGAAGGTGAGCGTGTCCGGCCACCGCTGGAGCGTCTGGACCACGAGCAACCAGCCCACCTGCGGCACATCCGGCAAGAAAATCCGCGTCTGCGAGATATGCGAGCGGGGGGATACCCAGGAGATTCTCGCCACCGGCGCTCATACATATGTGACTATCAGTGAACGGAACGGCATTGTGACCAAACAATGCTCCGTCTGCAAAAACGTAATCACGGAGGCCAGCAACAGCGCCCCCTCCACCCAGGGGAAGAACTTCACCATCTCCGTGGGCACCACCGGCGGAAAATTCGTGGGCGCGCAAATCCGCACCAATATTTCCGACCTGTTCCGGGGCCTGACCGGGTCCGGCGACTTCTCCACCGTCCGCTTCTCCGCCACCAGCGGGTCCGGACAGGTCTGGCACAGCGACAACCTCAGCTATCTGTGGAACAGCTATTCCTACAGCGAGCTGTATGACCGGGTCTGGTTCGTCCCCAGCTCCTCCGGCAGCCTGAGCCTGCCCTACACCGCCGAAAACGCCGCCGGCGGCCAGATCTCCGGCACCATCACCCTCACCGGCACGCCGGTCTCGTCGGACTCCACGGACATCGTCCTCCGGGTGGCCCCCGGCGGCACGGCGGACCTGCGCCTCGCCCGGTTTGAGGAGGCCTACCGCAAGCTCACCGGCGGGGTCAGCGGCCTGCGGTACATCGTCTTCCGGACGGAGAACGACTACAGCAGCTTCGACGGCATGCTCTACGCCGGCTCCAGCTCCCTCAGCCGGGACAACCTGGACCGCTACAAGTTCTACACCGAAAGCCGCTATGACGGGGACTACGCCCTGGAGGACCTCAGCTTCCGGGCCTTCGCCCAGGCGGACGTGGGCGACCAGCTCACCATGACCGTCCGGTACTACGACCGCAACAACGACTACCGGGAGGCCAATCTCCGGATCATCATCGACAAAAACGGCCGGCAGGACGACGAGGTGGTCTACCGGGTGGCCCCCGGCAACTCCGTCACCTTCAACCGCAGCGACTTCAACCAGGTCTACCGGAGTCTGGCCAGCGCCAACCGGGACGTCCGGTATGTGGAGTTCGCCCCCGGGGACGACTACACCACCTTCGCCGGGGACATCCGGGTCTCCGGCCACTCCGCCTACTCCAAGAAGGGCCTGTCCGACGAGTGGTTCTATTACACCACGGACCGCCAGAACAGCTACGGCATCGACGATCTGATCTTCCAGGCCGCCAGCGGCGCCAAGGAGGGGGCCGAGCTGGAGATTCCCTTCTGGGCCTGCTATGACCGGGACGACGCGGTGAAGGGCGTCCTGCGGATCATCATCGACAAAAACGGCTCCCGGGACACCGTGACGCTGAACGTGGCCCCCGGCGGCACCGCCCGCCTGGAAAAGGCGGACTTCAACGACGTCTACCGCTACCTCTCCGACTACAACAACCGGACCATCAGCGCCGTGTCCTTCTCCGCCCCGGACAGCTACCGGAACTTCTACGGCGCGCTGTACGTGAAGAACGCCATCCTCCGGGCGGCGGACCTCAGCCACAGCGGAAGCATGTTCTACTACAGCTCCGGCGACGCCCCCAGCCGGAACGACTACTTCCTGGACGACGTGACCTTCCAGGCCGACCGGAGCGCCAGGGAGGGGGACTGCATGAACATCCCCTTCCGGGCCTACTATGGCAGCAGCCGGGACGTCTACGAGGAGGGCATCCTGCGGATCGTGGTGACCTCCGAGGTGAACACCGTCTCCTATGAGGCGCCTCCGGGAGGCTCCGTCAGCTTCACCGCCAGCGACTTCAACAAGGCCTATCAGGCCATGTCCAACACCAACCGGACGGTCAAATACGTGGCCTTCGAGGCGGGCAGCGACTACGCCAGCTTCCCCGGCGCCCTCTACGCCGGAAACACCCGCCTCTCCCGCAGCGACCTGACCTACGCCCAGACCCAGTTCTACAACGGCACCCCCAACTACAACGCCTATTCCATCGGAAGCCTCTACTTCCGGCCCGACGCCGGCGCGGCGGACAAGAGCACCCTGTCCATGCCCTTCCGGGCCTATTACGACGCCAGCACCTATGAGCAGGGCACGCTGAAGCTGACGGTCTCCACCGGCGGGGACATCGCCTGCGTGGTGGTCCCCGGCAAGACGGTGAACCTCGACCGGACCAAGTTCGACGAGTTCTTCCGCAAGAGCTATTCCAGCTCCACCCTGGACTACGTGGTCTTCGACGTGCCCGGGAACCTGGAGTTCCCGGACAGCTGCGGCACCCTCTACACCGCCTACGGTACCAGCTACTCCACCTCCTTCTCCCGCAGCGGCCTCCAGGGCGTCCGGTTCTACTACGACGCCGCCGACGCCCGGAAGGGGGACTACGCCCTGAACGAGCTGACCTTCGCCGCCGCCAACTCCTTCACCAGCGGGAAGGTGACCCTGCGCTTCACCGCCTACGGGGACAACGGCCGCTCTCTGGAGGGCGTCCTGGTGATCACCCCCTCCACGGCGGGGGCCTCCTCCAATCTGGTGGGCAGCGTGCGCTACGCCGTCACCAGCGGAACCAACGTCCAGATCAACGCCAATGACCTGGCCCGGTACTACAAGACCGCCTATCCCGCCGGGACGCTGCAATACGTGGTCCTGGGCGACGTGCCCGCCACCGGGGCCCTGTACTACAACTACTACGGCGCCAGCAGCTACGGCTCCACCACCCGGGAGCAGCTCACCGCCGCCAACCGCAGCCGCAGCCTGTACATGAGCCCCGCCACCACGGCGGAGTACGCCCTGACGGAGCTGACGTACGTGCCCTCCGGGTCCAACTACTGCGCCTCCATCCCCTTCACGGCCTACGGCATGGGAGGCCAGTCCACGGCGGGGGCCATCCTCATCAGCGTCACCTCCAAGGCCGTGTCCGAGGTCTACGGGCCCACGCCCAGGAACACCGCCGTCACCTTCCCGGCGTCCTCCATCGCCGCCGCCGTCACCGCGGCCACCGGCGTCACCCCCAGCGGCATCCAGCTTCTGAAGCTCCCCGCCGCCACCGTGGGCACCATCTACGTGGGCGCCGGGGCCACCCCCGCCGACACCACCACGGTCTATGGCTACAACACCGGGAACCAGCAGCTGGGCCAGCTCCGCTTCGTCCCCCAGACGGGCTACACCGGCCCCGTGGAGATCCCCTACGTGGCCATGAACGCCAGCGGCGTCCCCGTGGCCTCCGGCATGTTCTCCCTGGGCGTTCTGAACACGAACAAAAAATTCGGGGACATCAACGCCGCCACGTGGTGCTATAAATACGTCACGGAGCTGGCGGACTCCGCCGTCATCGACGGATACGCCGACGGGAACTTCCGCCCGGACAGCACCATCACCTACGGCGCGGCCCTGAAGCTGATCATGAAGGCCGCCGGCTACGCCGATCAGGCCCCCACCGTGGCGGGCAGCACCTTCAGCGGGTATCTGGCCAAGGCCCAGGCCGACGGTCTGGTCACCCGGAACACCGTGGCCCTGAACGGGCCCATCACCCGCCTCCAGGTGGCCCAGCTGGCCGCCGGGGCCCTGCGGCTGGACATCAACAACCTCTCCAGCGTGAAGCCCTTCACCGACACCTCCGACGTCTATGTCCAGGCCCTGAACGCGGCGGGCATTGTGGAGGGATACTTCAACAACGGAACCAGCACCTTCCGCCCCTCCAACACCCTGACCCGGGGGCAGGTCTCCGCCATCGTCTGGCGGATGCAGAACTACCGCAAATAAACCGCCCCATCCAAAAGGACCGCCCAGCCGGGCGGTCCTTTTTTTGCCGGAAACGGCGGAATCTTCCCGGGGAAAAACGCCGCCGCCCTTGAGCGGGCCGCGGAAATGTGATATAGTAAGGGGGAATATGACCGACAGGAGGCTCGCCATGCGCCAATGGACCTCCCCGGAGGAACAGGCCCTGGAGGAGCTCCGCCAAATGAAGGAGGGCCCTTCCTCCCCGAGAAAAAAGCGGACCCGCCGGGTCCGATATATCGCCCTGGCCCTGCTGGCCGCGGCCTGCGTCGCCGGGGCGGAGCTGGCGGCCGCCCGGTTCTTCGCCCCGGCCCTCTACGAGCGGCTGACGGAGCCCGTCCGGGAGGCCGGCCATCAGGCCGTCCAGACGGCGGGGCGGGCCCTGGAATCCGCCTGCCGGAGCGGGGCCGCCCTGGCGGGCCGGGCGGGGGAGGCCGCCGCCTCCGCCGTGGAGTCCCTCCGGGACTGGATGGAGGAGCGGAGCGCCCCGAAGGAGCCGGAGCCCCTGGCGGAGGTGGACTCCTCCGTTCTGGCCCAGCCGGAGGCCCCGCCCCCCAGGGAGCTCCTGGACCCCCTGATCAGCGACATCATCCGCCGGAACGGGCAGGAGATCCTCACCGGCGGCGGGCTGGAGGTGGTCTACTTCAACCAGACCGACCCGGCCCGGGCCGGGCAGTTCTACGGCACGGACCCCCTGGCCACCCACGGCTGCGGCCCCACCGCCATGGCCATGGCGGTGTCCTCCCTGACAGGGGAGGCGGCGGACCCGGAGGACATGGCGGCGCTGTGCGTGGACCGGGGCTGGTGGTGCCCGGGCCACGGGTCCTACCTCTCCATGGTCCAGGGCGCGGCGGAGGCCTACGGCCTGGAGTGCGAATCCCTGGACCCGGAGAGCCTGGACGAGGACGGCCTCTATTTCCGCCTCTCCAACGGGGAGGTGGCCGTGGCCCTGATGACCCGGGGGCACTTCACCCGGGGCGGGCACTTCATTCTTCTCCGGGGCGTGACCCTGGGCGGGGAGATCCTGGTGGCGGACCCCGCCAGCCGGGACCGGAGCCTGATTCCCTGGGACCTGTCCCTGATTCTGGAGGAGCTCTCCCCCAGCCGGCACGACGGCGCGCCGCTGTGGCTGCTCTCCAGGCCGGCGGGCTGACCCGCGCTTTCCCTCTACTTTTGTGAAACGGAGGCGTTCCATATGATCCGCGTATTACGGAAACTGGCAGGCATACGAGAGGTGAAGTATCTGGCGGTCCTCTTTTCCGCCATCTTCCTGTCCTTCTTTCTGGCGGTGTACGCCCCGGGAGTTCCCGTGGGGCGCTATGTGTCCTTCGCGTGCTTCCTGGTCCTGGGTGGAGCGCTGGTCTACGCCAAGGGCCGCTTCCTCCCGGCGGAGCCCTTTCAAAAGGCGTTCCCGCCGGCCCTTGCCGCCGCCGTCCTGACCCTGATTGTCTTCCAGAGCTTTCTCCTGCCCCGCAACCTGAACCTCACCGTCACCCTGCGGGGCGAGGGCGCGGGAGAGGTCTGCTTCAGCGACCTGCTGCTGGACGGCGTGGACTCCCCCATCTCCCAGGTCAAGGTGACGGAAAACGACGGCTGGGAGTACCGGGGGGAGTATGACAACTACGTGATTTACCCCACCGGGGACGGGGCGGAAAACCGCCTGACCATGCGCTTTTCCGCCAAGGACGTGAAAACGGTGGACATGGTGTTTGTCACGGCCCCCTGGGCCGGGTCCGTCTCCATCACCACGCCCACCGGCGGCACCGCCTCCCTGAACCTGTGGGCGGCGGAGGACACCCGCCTCCATTTCCCCATAGACCTCACTCCTCTTTATGAGTACACGTTTTTTGAGCTCTGCGTCTACAACCTCGGGGCGGCGATCGCTCTGATCTTCCTCTGGTCCCTCCTGCTCTACGGCCTGGGCCTCGTTTACAAGGCCAAGCCCCGGCCGACCGTCCTGGCCCTGCTGGCGCTGAGCTGGCTGCTGCTGTTCTTCACCTCGGAGCGGATCGCCCCCACTTTCTTCACCCGGCTGGTCCTGATCCTCCTCACCGCCGCCTCGTCGCTGTGTCTGCTCTCCGGAAAGGCCCGGGGCCTCCTGGAGAAGTACCGGACCCCGGGCAAGACGGCTGTCATCGCGCTGGTGGCCCTGTACGCCTCCTTCGCCTCCTTCGGCCAGCGGTTCTTCCTGGACGGGAACACCCGGATGCACTACTCCCCGGACGGTCTTCTCTACCTCTCTTTGGGGACGCTGTGGTTCATCCCCATCATCTATCTCCTGCTCCTGGGCCTGGAGCTTCTGACCGCCGCCCGGAAGCCCCGGCAGGAGGCCCCCTACCGGAGGCTGGTCTTCTGGTCCCTGCTTGGCATCATGGTCCTGTGCCAGCTCATCCTCCTGTGGGCCTTCTGGCCGGGCGGGTTTGTAGGAGACTGTTACTACCAAATGAAACAGGCTGTCGGCATCAGTCCGCTGTATGATTGGCATCCGGTCCTGCATACACTGCTCTACCGGGCTATCCTTAATATTTGTCCCCACGCCGGCGCCCTTCCCGCCGTGCAGATGTTCTTTTTCGCCCTGCTTTTTACGCATTTCCTGATGCTGGGTTACGACAATGGCGTCTCCTTCAAATTCCTGGCGGGCCTGGGCGTGGTGTTCAGTCTGCTGCCCAATCAGGTGATTTCGGGTATTTGCCCAATTAAAGATTACTCGTACACACTGGCACTGCTCTGGGGGGTCTATCTGCTGGTCCGGCTGGTTCTGGACATGGAGATTCTCCAGAAGTGGTGGTTCCTCATCGCCATGCCTGTGGATATGTTCCTGATCTACGGGCTCCGCCACAACGGTATCGTCCCGTTCATCGCCCTGCTTCTGCTCTTTGCGTGGACCACAGTCCGCCGCTTCAAGGAGGTGAAGCTCTCCCTGGCGGCCATCTCCCTGGCGAGCCTCCTGCTGGTCGCCGTTTACAAGGGGCCGGTATTCACCCTGCTGGATGTATCCTTGGAGTTCAGAATGAGCCCGTATACCACCATGCTGTGCGCCGCCGCCTCCTGCATCAACAAGGACCTCCCCCTTTCGGAGGAAAGCAACGCAATCATGGAGTCTGTTCTGCCTCTTGACCAGTGGGGGGAGTTCTATGACCGCTATTCAGGACACGACCGATACTATTGGCATAGAGGCGACCTTGCCTATGAGTATCCTTTTGTTCCCAGCAAAATCACCGCAAGGGAGGCGTTCACCGTCTATCTGGACGCCTTGCGCAGATATCCGGACGTGGTTATCAAGGACCGGCTGGACGGCATGGACCTTCTGTGGGATGTCCGCCAGCCCTCAGACGGCTTTAACCAAAAGGCCTTAAACTACGTGTATATATCTTCATCGCAGCTTGAGGGTATTTCAGAGTACTTTCCCCCCGAACTTCGGAATTTGAGTGATGGTGACTTATACAGGAATCCTTCTCCCCTATGCCAGATGTACAACGAAACGCTGAACACCAACGCCAACAGCCTCTTCGACATGCTCCTCTGGCGCTCAGGCCCCTATGTCATCCTCCTGATGGTGCTGGCCCTGTTCTGGTGGGGGAACCGGATGAAGTCCCTCCTCTGGGCCTCGGTCCCCCTGCTGGGCAACATGGCGGGGCTGGTCCTGGTCCTCTACCACCAGAGCTTCCGCTACGTCTACGCCGTCCAGCTCATCACCGTGGCCCTGGCCTTTGGCACCGTGTGCCTGCGGAACCGGGAGCTGTGCCCCGCACCGGCGGAGGAAATTCCCCAGCCCGCCCCCATCCCCGAGACCGCCGGAGCGGTTTATGACGAGGCCCCGGCCTCCTCCCGGATGGACAGGATCGCCGTGCTGATCCCCTGCTACAACGAGTGCCGGACCATCGGCAAGGTGGTGGACGACTTCCGGCGGGAGCTGCCGGAGGCCGTGGTCTACGTCTATGACAACAACTCCACCGACGGCTCGGCGGAAATCGCCCGGGCCCACGGCGCCGTGGTCCGCCGGGAGCGCCGGCAGGGGAAGGGCAACGTCATCCGCCGGATGTTCCGGGAGATCGACGCGGAGGTGTACCTGATGGTGGACGCCGACGACACCTACCCGGCGGAGAACGCCCGGGAGATGGCGGAGGCGGTGCTGCGGCGGCAGGCCGACATGGTCATCGGGGACCGGCTGTCCTCCACCTACTTCCAGGAGAACAAGCGCCCCTTCCACAACTTCGGAAACGACCTGGTGCGAAGCGGCATCAAGGACATCATGACCGGCTACCGGGCCTTCAGCTTCCAGTTCGTGAAAACCTTCCCGGTGCTGTCCAAGGGCTTCGAGATCGAGATGGAGATGACCATCCACGCCATTGACAAAAACATGCGCCTGGAGAACGTGGTGGTGGACTACCGGGACCGCCTGGAGGGCAGCGAGTCCAAGCTGGACACCGTCTCCAACGGCGTGAAGGTGCTGCGGACCATCCTCCGCCTCTTCCAGACCTACCGGCCCCAGCTGTTCTTCTGCGGCATCGCCGCGGTGCTGATGGCCCTGGCCCTGGTGTTCTTCGTGCCCATCCTGTTCCTGTACTCCAAGACGGGGCAGGTGCCCAACCTGCCCACGCTGATCGTCTGCGGCTTCACCGCCATCGCGGCGATTCAGTCCTTCTTCGCCGGGATGATCCTGGAGACCATCAACCGGAAAAACCGCCAGGACTTCGAGCTGGAGCTCCTCCGGGCCCGGCGGCTGCGGCAGGAGCTGCTGGCGGAGGACCGCCGGGAGGACTGACAACGTGATAAAAAGCCCCCGGGAGCTCCCGGGGGCTTTCTTCATCCTCTTTTAATCAGTTTCCTCAGCCCTTCCGCAACCTTCTCCGGAAGGACCCGCCTCGCCGCCCGGGCGGGCAGGGACGGCGGGGCGCAGAAGCGCCGGACCACCCGGTCGAAGGGCTCCGACGCGTAGGCGGTGAAGAAGGCTTCCCGCTCCGCCGGCCGGGGGGTGGGGGAGGCCAGCTGGGGATTCCCCTGGACGGCCCGCTCCAGGGGGAAGGGCCGGCGGGCCAGGGGGAGCTGGTCGAAGATGTGGCTGGCGTGGGGGGTGTTCACCAGCAGGAGGCTGACGCCCTTCGTCTGCTCCTCCGGCAGCTCGTCGGGCCGGAGGCCCCACAGGTCTCCCAGGGTGAAATCCCCGGGCCGGTTCAAACTGGCGTAGGGGCAGCGGTGGCAGCCGGGCCGCAGGAACAGCACCCGGCCGAAGCCCCGGCCAAACTCCGTCTCATACAGCGGCCGGGTGTCCACGGTGCCGTCGTCGTAGACGGCGGTGAAGTGGCTGTTTTTCCAGCCCTCCACCTTGTTGCGGAACCGGACGGTCTGAAGCCCCCGGCCCCGCTTTCCCTCGATGTGGCGGGCCATGTCCTCCCACACGCCGGGGGAGGGCACGCCGTGGCACACCAGATCACAGGTGGTCAAATTGTCCGGCCGCTCCCCCAGATAGCGGTACAGCCCGTCCACCTGGCAGGGCGTGCCGGAAAACAGGACCGGCCGGGTCTCCAGGCACTTTTTCACCTCCCGGAAAATCCCCTCCAGATCGCTCTGGACGTACTTGGACCCCCGGAGGCGCCAGAGGTCCTCCTTGCGGAAGCAGGCGATGTGCCGCACGTGCTGCCGCCCGTCCAGGGCCGCGCCGAAGACCACGCCGCCCCCCTCCAGCACATAGTCCGCCAGGGCGGAAAAGGCCCCGCCGGAGGTGGAGTCCCGCCGGACGTCCGCCTCCCGGTTCCAGGCGGCGAAGGCGGCGGGGAGGGGCTTGTCCTCCCGCTCCCGGAGGACGGGGCAGGTTCTGGTGCAGACGCCGCAGTGGACGCACTTTTCCGGGTCCAGGCTGGGAAAGGCGAAGCCCTCCCGGTCCCGGACCAGGGAGATGGCGTCCCTGGGACAGGCGGCGGCGCAGGCGGAGCAGCCGGTGCAGTGGTCGTGGTCCGCCAGCAGGGGGGGCTCCTTCTCAGCGGGAGGCTTCTTTTCAACCGGCGTCTCTTTTTCAGCCTCTCCGGCCTCCGGCCAGGGCTCGTCTGCCAGAGCGGCCTTCAGATAGGCCAGGGACTCCCGCCGGGCGGCGGAAAGGCGCTCTCCGGCGGCGTCCCAGTCGGGACTCTCCGGCGGCGGGGCGGCGTCACCGCCCACGATCCGCTCCGTGAGCCCCAAGCGGCTCAGCAGGCTGAAGGTCCGGGACCGCTCCGGCTCCCGGAGCTCCGCCGGGGCCACGGCGGTGAGGAAGGGCCGCCGGAACTGGACGGAGAACACCGTCCCGTGGAAGGAGTTGGTGCAGACGAAAGCGGCGTTCTGGAACAGGCTCAGGAACTCCGCCGGGCCCGCGTCGAAGATCAGCTTCGCCCTGGGGTGGAGCTTGTGCCGGGTGCCGCAGAGCTGGACCACCGGCAGGCCCGTCTCCTTCGCCAGACGGCGGATGTGGGGCTCCAGGGCCCCGGAGCGGGAGATGCAGTAGCAGAGGATATACTCCCCCCGGACCGTCCGCTCCGCCGCCAGGGAGGACCACTCCTCCGCCGTCAGCAGCAGCGTGGGGTCCAGCACCACCTGGGCCTCCCGGCCCGCCGCCTCCCGGACGATGTCCCGTCCCGCCGCCTCCCGGACGGAGAGGTGGGAGAAGCCCGCGAGATACTCCCTCAGCTCCCCCTCCATGCCCTCGGGCAGGCGCCCCACGCCGAAGGAGGGGGCGTAGGCGATTTTCCGCAGGGAGGAGAACGCGCCGAAAAATACGGGGTCAAAGCGCCCGTCGGGGAAGATGGTGGGGTTCCAGATCTGGTCGCTGCCGGAGATCAGCAGGTCGCAGGGCGGCGGCGCCGTCCGCAGCTCCTCCCGGCTCTCATAGCGCCGGGGCGTCAGAGGCAGGTTCGCCCTGGAGAAGTCCTCAAACCGCCGGGCCCGCCGCCTCAGGGCGGCGTAGTGGAGGGCGTTACAGGCGTCGCCGGCCGTCCGGCCGAGGGTCGTGGGGGGCTTCAGGATGCGGTTGTCCTGATTGACATAGTAGTCGATGGTCTCGCAGTCCCAGCCCAGGGAGGCCAGGACCCTCCGTGTGGCCACGGCCTGGAGAAGCGCGCCGTAGTGGTGCAGATGATAAAAGGTGAGAAGTCCCGCTTTCAAGCAAATCCTTCCTTTCGTCGGAAGAAATTTCACGTTGCCGTCGCTTCGGCTTGGTGACCTACCAGACCTGGTAGCGTGCTGAAGTTCTTTTTGGTTCCTTTTTCTTTCAAGAAAAAGGAACGGCGTCGTCCTCCGCGATCCAGCCGGCCACCTGGATGACCTCGAACTCCGTCTCCGTCCGGCGGATGACCACCCGCTCCAGCCCGGCGTTGATGACCATGCGGCGGCACATGGAGCAGGAGGTGGCGTCCCCCAGCAGCTCCCCGGTCCGGGCGTCCCGCCCCACCAGGTAGAGGGTGCCCCCCGCCATGTCCCGCCGGGCGGCGGAGATGATGGCGTTGGCCTCGGCGTGGACGCTGCGGCAGAGCTCGTAGCGCTCCCCCCGGGGGACCTGAAGGGCCTCCCGGGAGCAGTAGCCCATGTCGACGCAGTTGGCCCGCCCCCGGGGCGCGCCGTTGTAGCCGGTGGAGATGATCTCGTCGTTGGTCACGATGATGGCCCCGTAGACCCGCCGCAGGCAGGTGGCCCGCTCCAGGACGGTCTCGGCGATGTCCAGGTAATAGTTTTCCTTGCTGATCCGGCTCATAGGCGCTCCCCCTTTTTTGATGCTCCATTGTACCACAGGAGGACAAGATTTGCAATACTTTGCGCCAGGGACGGATCAGGAAGAAAAAACGGGGCCGCCCCAGGCGGTCCCGTCGCTTCTTGCAGACTCAAGGATTCAAATTGGAAAACAGCCCCACCTGATCCGGGAGCACGTCCTCCCCCAGGTGCCTCAGCTGGCGGAGGTTCTCCTCCCACAGCCGGTCCGAGATGGCCATCTTGCGGATGATGTTCTTCACCGTCTCGTCCAGGCCCGTGCCCTCCCGGTAGTCCGCCGGGAAGATGTAGTCCACCCGGCCCCGGGCCAGCAGCTCCTCCACCCCGGCCCGGTTGGCCGCCTGATGGACGGCGATGGCCTGCCCGCCGTAGGCCCGCATCATCTTCATGCAAGGCACGTCCGAGAGCCCGTCCCCCATGTAGATCATGTTGTGGAAGGGCACCCGCTTGCTGTCGTCGGGCATGGAGTCGTTGAGGGTCTTGTCGTCGGAGACGTCCAGGACCCCCTTGTTGATCCGGTAGACGAACTGGGTCTTCGCCGTGAAGTTCACCGCCAGCTTGGGCCAGACGGGCCGGCCCGCTTCGTCGTAATAGAACTCGCTGGCGTAAATCTCCTTGAACTCGTGGCTGATGGAGGACCCCTCGATGATCTCCCGGAGGCCGGAGGAGATGACGTAGTGCTCCACCCGGACCCCCCGGGCCTCGCCGAAGGCGTTGATCCGGGAGAACCAGTCCTCCACCCCGGGGAAGAGCTCGATGCCCCGTCCCTTCTCCACCAGGTCCTCCCGGGTGAAGGGGAGGTTCTTCCGCTCCGCCTCCCGGAGCATGATGTACATGTAGGCCAGGATCCCGTCGATCCGGTTCCGCCGGCCGAAGCCGTTGGCCTCCGCCCAGAACTCCGCCGGGGTCATCCCCAGGCTTGGGATGAAGGCGTAGTCCTGCATGTCCGTGGTGCAGAGGGTCTTGTCGAAGTCGTAGAGAAAGGCGATGATGGGCCGCTGTCCGGTCATGGGCCTCACCCTCCCTCCGGGGCGGTCAGTCCGCCCCGCCCCGGTAATTGGGGCCGAATTTCAGCTCGTTGATGTTCACCCGCCGGGTGGCGCTCAGGTCCTCGGTCTCCTGCTCCGCCGCCGCCAGGGTGTCCAGCAGCTTCTCCGCCGAGGGCGTGGGGGCCGCGGCGGGGGCCGCGGGCCGGGCCGGGGAAGCGGCCTGTTGGGGGGCGTCCTGCCGCCCGGGGCCCTGGGACTCGGCGCCCTGGGGCCCGGCCACCAGGACACGGAAGACCTCGTCCACCACGCCGGGCCCCGCCGGGGGCTCCGGCTGCTCCGGCGCGCTCTCCGCCCGGGGGGCGTCGGGGTCCTCCCCGGCGGCGGAGGCGGAGAGAATCTTCTCCTCGATCTCCTCCACCACGCCGGCCTCGTCCTCCCCGTCCTCCGCCTTCTCCAGCGGCATGGTGGGGAACTCGTCCAGGAATTTCAGCTGCTTTTCGCACAGGGCCCGGGACTCGGCAATGAAGCGCTGGAGCTCCTCCTGTCCCAGCTGGAGGCGCTTGTCGCACTGCTCCGCGTCCTTGCGGAAGCCGTCCAGCTTCTCCCGGGCGGCGTCCTCCGCCTCCCGGAGGATGCCGTCCCGCTTCTCCTCCGCCTCCTTGACGATGGAGTCCGCCATCCGCTGGGCGGCCAGGAGGGCGGCCCGCATGGAGTCCTCCGTGGCCCGGTACTCCTCCACCTTGGCCTGGTTCTCCTTCACCGCCTCGGCCAGGACCTTCATCTTGGCCTTCAGCGCCGTGTTTTCCTTGTAGAGGGATGTGTAGTCCTCGGTGAGCTCGTCCAGGAACTCGTCCACCATGGTCATGTTGTAGCCGCCCATCATCGTCTTGGTGAAAGAGCGGGCGGAAACCTCCTGCGGTGTCAGCATAGTCGCATATCCTCCCCCGTCTGCCGGTCCGGATGTCTTTCAGGTATCAGAAATACAGCCCGTTGTTTTCCAGTTCGTCGATCAGGTCCCCCTCGATGTCCACGTGGTAGGGGGTGATGATGTAGGTGTTGGCGGCGACCTTTTTGATCTTGCCCTCTCCGGCGTAGGCGACGCCGGACAAAAAGTCGATGAGCCGCCGGGCCACGTCCTTGTTGGTGGACTCCAGGTTCAGGACCACCGTCCGCTTGTCCTTCAGCTGGTCGGCGATCTCCGAGGCGTTCTCGAACCGCTCCGGCTTCACCAGGATGACCTTCAGCTGGGTGGTGGCGTGAATGTTCACCACCTTGCTCCGGCGGTCGTCGCCCCGGGGGCGGCGCTCCTCGAACATGTCCCGCTCCTGGAGCTCGTCGTCGAACATGGCGGGGTCCTCGTCCTCATCCTCATAGGGATGGGTCAGTTTTTTCAGCTCGTCCAGGATACTCATTGCGTACCTCCCAATGATCCAATGATCTTATGTGTAATGGCGGCTTCCGAAGATGGCGGTTCCCACCCGGACCATGGTGGCCCCGGCGCGGACGGCGTCCTCGTAATCGCCGCTCATGCCCATTGACAGAACCTGAAGTCCATTATGAAACAATTTCTCTTCCATGTCAAGAAAGAGCGCCCGAACTTTGTCAAAATACCGGAGATTTTCCTCCCGGTCCGCCTCCGCCGGGGGAATGGTCATCAGACCCAGCACCCGGACGTGGCTCTTTTCCAGCGCCGCCTCCGCCCCGGGGAGCAGCCGCTCAGGCAAAAAGCCGCTCTTGGCCTCCTCCCTGCCGATGTTCACCTCCAGGAGAATGTCCTGGACGATCTCCAGCTTCCCGGCGGTCTTCTCGATCTCCTCCAGCAGCTCCAGGGACCCGACGGACTGGATCAGGCTCACCTTTCCCGCCACCTGCCGCACCTTGTTCCGCTGGAGGTGGCCGATGAAGTGAAGGGGGGCGCCGTCGTAGGCGTGCTCCGCCAGCTTGGCGGTCATCTCCTGGACCCGGTTTTCCCCCAGGGCGTCGATGCCGGCGGCGATGGCCTCCCGGCAGGCGGGGGCGCCGTTCATCTTGCTGGCCCCCACCAGGGTGATCTCCTCCGGACTCCGCCCCGCCTCCCGGGCGGCGGCGGCGATGTTCGCCCGGACACGGGCGATGTTTTCGGCGATAGACATATGCTCAGCCTCTTTCTTTCATCTTGTTATTGCAAAACCTTCCCGTCAAACAGTCCCCGGGCGGAGACGATGACCTGCTCCCCCGGGCGGATGATCCGCCGGGCGTCCTGGGCCACCTCCGGGTTCAGCTCCGGCGCCGGCTCCACCAGCACGAAGCTCTCCCCGCTGTAGACCACCCTCACCGGCTTGAACCGGGCCTCCCGGCCCACCAGGCAGTAGATGCCGGTGCGCTCCTCCGTGACGGTCTTCCCGCTCTCGTCCAGGTACGCCCGCTCCGCCCGGAGGCACTCCCGGGGCACCCGGATGCCCTCCACGGAGCCGGTGATGATCTGGGCCCGCTGCTGGCGCAGCAGCGTCAGCTCCTGGAGGTGGATGTTCCCCCGGAACACCGCCGCCGCCCGCCCGTTCTCCTGGGAGCCCACGGACTCCAGCGTCACCGGAAGGTCCCGGTCCACCCCCTTGGAAAAGCGCAGCAGCAGGGTCTCGCCCCCCTCCTCCTGCCGCTCCCAGAGGGTCAGGGCGTCCTCCACGGAGAGGACGGCGGCGTAATACCACTCGTCCCCCAGCACCAGCTTCCCCGTCCGGGAGGAAACCGCCGGGTCCGCCGCCAGGGCGGAGAGGCCGGAGGGGGTCAGATCCTCCAGCATGTCCGGGGTCAGCACGGTCTCAAAGCCGTCCACCTCGGCGGAGTAGAGCCCCGCCTCCGGGGCGGTGATCCGCCGGACGGAGCCCTCCGCCTGGGACCGGAGCTCCAGCAGCCGGGCCCCCAGCTCCTGGAGCTGGAGGCCGATGTCCCCGCCCCCGGCGTCGCTGTAGTCCCGCTTGAGGACCAGGGCCCGGAGCTCCAGGGCCGCGTTCTCCGCGTCATAGAGCCTGTCCGCCGCCAGGAAGCGGCGGTATTCCAGGAGGTTCTGGGTGATCTGGGCGTCCAGCTTCCGGGTGGTCTCCGCCGCCAGGGCCAGATCCTGGGCGTACTGGAGCTGCTCCACCCGGCTTTCCAGGCTGTCGATCTCCGCCTGCCGGTCCAGGGAGGTCTGGTCCGCGTAGACCGTGGCCACCACGCCCCCGGCGGACACCCGTTCCCCCTCCGCCCGCTGAATGCGGAGGAGGCCGTCCCCCTCGTCGGGGAGGACCCGCTCCTCCCGGACCACGAAGCCCGCCAGATCCACGCCCCGCTCCACCTCATAGCGGTAGGCCAGGGTGACGCCCAGGGGGTCGTCCAGGTACTGGAAGGCCTGGATGCCGAAGTAGGCCGCCACCCCCAGGAACAGGGCCATCATCAGCAGTCTGGTTCCCAATCCGCCGCTTTTTGTCTTCATAGCGTCTCTGTCCTGTCTTATGTAGTCCGCCCGGTCACTCCTCTTCGCTCAGGGAGACGGGCCGGGTGGGGGCGATGGTGGAAATGGCGTGCTTGTAGATCACCTGTTGCCGCCCCTCGCTGTCCAGGATGACCACGAAGGGGTCATAGCCGGTGATGGTCCCCCGCATCTGAAAGCCGTTCATCAGAAACATGGTGACGGGCACCCGGTCCCGTCTGGCCCGGAGGAGGAAAAGGTCCTGTAAGCTCTGTTTGTTCTGCATATCGTCCGCTCCTTTTTCTTTTGTCCGCGCGCCGCCCCGGGGCGGCGCTGTTGTGTGGTTCAGCGAAACGACAGTCCTCGGGGCCCCCGAGAGGTTCCGGGTGAATCGTTTTGCCTGTTTTCAGGATACCCCCTCGGCAGAGAGAATTTCCGTCGAAATTTGCAGGGCCCGGGCAAAATCCCGGTCTTTTTCCCAGAAGATCCAGTGGATGGCCGGATTCCGCCGCAGCCAGGTCAGCTGCCGCTTGGCGTACTGCCGGGAGCGGAGCTTCACCTCCGCCAGGGCCTCCGCCTCCGTCCTCGTCCCCTCCAGGACGCCCAGGAGCTCCTTGTACCCGATGGCCTGGAGGGCCGTGGCCCGCCGGGGCAGGCCCCGGCCCAGGAGGGCCCGGACCTCGTCCAGCAGGCCCGCCTCCGCCATGCGGTCCACCCGTTTGTCGATGAGGCGCTTCATGTCCTCCCGGTCCTGGAACCGGAGGCCGATCCACACGGCGTCGTACCGGGGGGGCAGGGCTTTCGTCTCCTCGTTGTGGGCGGTGATGGTCTTTCCCGTCTCCAGGAAGACCTCCAGGGCCCGTAAAATCCGCTTCTCATCCGCCGGGTGGAGGCGTTCCGCCGCCGCCGGGTCCGCCCGCCGGAGCTCGGCCAGCAGGGGCTCGATCCCCTCCGCCGCGAGGCGCTCCTCCAGCTCCTTCCGCACGGCCCCCCCGGCGCGGCCCGCCGCGAAGCCGTGGCCCCGGACCACCGCGTCGATCCACAGGCCCGTGCCCCCCACCAGGATGGGCAGCTTCCCTCGGGCCAGGATATCGTCCACAATGGGGATGGCCTCCCGGGCGTACCGGGCGGCGGACCACTGCTCCTCCGGGTCCGCCACGGCAATCATGTGGTGGGGCACGCCGTCCATCTCTTCTTCCGTGGGGGCGGCGGTGCCGATGTTCAGCCCCCGGTAGATCTGCATGGAGTCGGCGGAGACCACCTCGCCGTCAAACTTCTTCGCCAGGAGGACGCCCAGGGTGGTCTTGCCGCAGGCCGTGGGGCCCACGACGCAGACGAGCTTCCCCGCCACGTCAGAACTCCCGGCCCAGGGCCCGGGCCTTTTCACAGGCGGCGTCCATGAGCTCCGGGACCTTGGCGGGGTCCACGTCCAGGCCCCCGGCGAAGACGTAGTCAAACCGGGGCACGCCGAACATCCGGGCCAGCTGCCTCCAGTAGAGGACCCCCAGGCTCTCGTCCCGCTCAAGGTCCCCGCCGGAGGTGAGATACGCCAGCCGGGAGGCCTTGCAGTCCCCGTGGCAGCCGTCGGCCTCATAGTGGTAGCACAGGCCGTTGGCGGAGATGTACTCGATGTACACCCGCATCACCGCCGGGAAGCTCAGGTCCCAGAAGGGGGCCGCCGCCACGATTTTGTCCGCGGCCCGGAACTGCCGGGCCAGGGCAAAGACCGGCGCGTCAAAGGCCCCGACGGACGCCAGGGCGTCCCGCTCTTCCAGGGCGGCGGGGAGAAAGGGCCTGATATCCAGCTTCTCCAGGCGGACGGTCTCCACCTCCGCCTCGGGGTTGGCCTCCCGGAAGGCGGAGAGAAAGGCCTCCGCCAGCGCCCGGGTCCGGGACCCGGGGCCCCGCTGGCTGACACAGCCGTCGATCAACAGCAGTTTCATGCTTCTTCCTTCTTCCATACAATTGGAATTATTTTTGTGACGGCATGCGCGTCACAAAAATTCCGATACTCCAGCCGCCTGGGGCGGCGGCTCCAGTGACCGGCGTCACTGGAGGGGGGAATCTCAAGGGGAGACGAAGTCCCCTCTTGAAGCATGCTTACGCCCGCTTGAAGAGCTTTTCCAACTCATGCTTTGTAATCTTCACCGCCACGGGCCGGCCGTGGGGACAGTACCGCACCTCGCCGCTCTGCACCTTCTCCACCAGCGCCCGGAGCTCCTCCGGGCTGGTTTTCCAGCCGCCCTTGATGGCGGCCTTGCAGGCCATGGTGTGGAGCAGGGCCTCCCGGCGCTCGGCGGGGGAGCGGCCCTGGCGGAGCTCTCCGGCGATCTCCTCCAGGGTGGCCGTCACGCCGGCGGCGTCGATGTCCGCCGGGACCTCCCGGACCAGCACCGTCCCGCCGCCGAAGTCCTCGCAGGAAAAGCCGAAGTCCTCCAGAAGGGGCAGGTTCTCCAGCAGCAGCGCCGCCTCCTCCCGCCCCGGCTCCACGGCGGCGGGGGTCAGCAGGGTCTGGCGCATGGGGGGCTCCCGGGCGGCCTTCAGCCGGTCGAAGTTGATCCGCTCGTGGGCGGCGTGCTTGTCGATGAGGAAGACCTCCCCCGCCTCGCTCTCGCAGACGATGTAGGTCCGCAGCACCTCCCCGGCGATGCGCCAGGGGGCCTCCTTTCGGGGCTCCAGGGCCTCCTGCCCGGGGAGCTCCGCCCCCGCCTGGGGAATGGCGGGGACGGGGGGGCGCTTCTCCGCCGGGGGCGCTTCCATCTGTTTTTGCCGGACCACGGAGGACGGCGCGTCCTTCCGCAGGGGCGGGAAGGGCTTCCTTCCCCCCGGGACCGGCGGCGGCGCCACGTCCGACAGCCGGGGTCCCGTCCGCTCGGTGCTCCAGGAGGGGAGGGGGGCGGCGCTCCCGGGGGCCTTCTCCGTCCCCCGCTCCCGGAAGGTCTTGGCGTCCATGGACCGGAAGAAATCTTCCCGGGGGTTCACGGTCCTTTCCGCCTCCGCCGCCGGGGCGGGGGAGACCGGCCCGCCCCGCTCCGCCAGGGCGTCCAGCACCGTGTGGTACACCGCGTCGAAGACCGCCTTCTCCCGGGCGAACTTCACCTGCGTCTTGGCGGGGTGGACGTTGACGTCCACCTCCGTCACCGGCAGTTCCACCGCCAACACGCAGCCGGGGAAGCGGCCCTTCATGAGCTGGTTCCGATAGCCCTCCTCCAGGGCGGCGGTCAGAAGCTGGGACTTGATGAAGCGCCCGTTGACGAAGAAGACCTGCATCCCCCGGGACCCGCGGCCCTGGAGGGGCGCCGTGATGAAGCCGGAGACGCCGACGCCGTCGCCGCCCCCCTTGACGGGGAGGAGGCTCCGGGCGAAGTCCCGGCCCAGGGCCGCGTACACGGCGGAGTCCAGCCGCCCGTCCCCGGGGGTGTGGAGGGCCTCCTGGCCGTCCTTGAGGAACTTAAAGGAGATATCGGGGTGGGACAGGGCCAGATGCTGCATCAGCCCGGCGGCGGCCGCCGTCTCGGCGCTGTCCTTTTTCATGAATTTCAGCCGGGCCGGGGTGTTGTAGAAGAGGTCCCGGACCAGGATGGTGGTGCCCTCCGGGGCGCCGGTCTCCTCCACCGCCCCGGGGACGCCGCCCTCCAGGCGCAGGGACGCCCCTGCGCCGTCCCCCCGGCGGCGGGTCTGAATCTCCACCCGGCTGACGGCGGAGATGGCCGCCAGGGCCTCCCCCCGGAAGCCCAGGGTGCCGATTTTTCCCAGGTCCTCGGGACATCGGAGCTTGGAGGTGGCGTGGCGGAGGAAGGCCGTGGGCAGCTCGTCCGGGGCGATGCCCCGGCCGTTGTCCGTCACCCGGATGAGGCCCATGCCCCCCCGGCGGAGCTCCACCACGATGGCGGAGCTCCCGGCGTCCACGGCGTTCTCCACCAGCTCCTTGACGACGCTGGCGGGGCGCTCCACCACCTCCCCGGCGGCGATGAGGTCCGCCACGTGGGGGGGAAGCTGTCTGATTTCAGGCATGGGGCCTCCTCCTTTCCGGGGCGCTCACAGAAGCAGCGCCGCCACGATGGGAATGGTGACGATGGACGCCAGGGTGGAGACGAAGGTGATCTGAGCCATGCACTCCGCGTCCCCGCCGTACTCCATGCACAGGAGGGACCCGTTCACCGCCGCCGGCATGGCCATCTGGGTGACGGCGATGCCCAGGATCATGGGCTCCGTCCCCAGGGCCCGGAGAATGGGGCACAGGGCCGCCGGCATGGCCAGCAGCCGCACCGCCGTCAGAATCCAGAGCCTGGGGGAGGCCAGCAGCCGCCCCATGGGCAGGCCCGCCAGCAACGACCCCACGAACATCAGGGACAGCGGCACGGTGATGCCGCCCACGAACTCCAGCGCCTCCCCCACCATGGCCGGGGGCCGCAGCCGCCCCAGGGCCAGCGCCAGCGCCAGAATCGACGCCACGACGCAGGGGGAGAACATCTGCCGGAGGCTGAACCGCTTCGCCCCGGTCAGCATCAGGGGCCCCAGGGTGAAGGAGAGAAGGTTGAAGGGCAGGACCAGGATGACGGCGTAAAACAGCGCCTCCGGCCCAAAGAGGGCCACCGCCACCGGATAGCCGATGAAGCCCACGTTGGGGAACACCAGGGTATAGCGCCACACGCCCTTCTGTCCCGGCCCGCCGCCGAGCAGGGGCGGGACCGCCAGGGCCAGGGCGAACTCCAGCCCGTAGAACACCACCGCCACCTTCAAGACCCCCAGCACCACCGAGACCTCCGGCAGGGTCTCCCCGGTGGAGACGGCCCCCAGGATCATGGCGGGCATGGTGACGCTGAGCAGCAGCTTCGATATCTTTTTGTCGGTCTCGCCGCCCAGGATGCCCAGGCGGTTGGCGGCATAGCCGCAGAGGATGGCGAAGAGCAGCACCAGCATCTCCGCCAGGGTGTCCAGAAAACTCATAAGCACACGTCCTTGCGTTTATACGCTCCCCGCCAGGGCCGACAGGGCGTTGACCCCGGCGTGGAGGGCGACGGAGGCCCAGAGGGTCCCCGCGTGGTCATAGGCCCAGGCCAGCACCAGCCCGGGAATCAGATACTGCGCCATCAGCAGGAAGTAGGCCGGGTCCCGCCCCGCCACGGCGAACTGCCACACGTGGGCCAGGGCGAAGAGGGCGCAGCTGGCGGCGTAGGCCAGGGGGCGGCTCCGCCCCTTCAGCCCGCCGAAGACCAGGCCGCGGAACAGCGTCTCCTCCACAAAGGGGGCCAGGAAGAGGACGATCAGCAGCGTCATGTGGGGGGCGCTGCCGGTCCGGGCGGAGATGGCGGCGTCGTTCAGATTGGCGGAGCGGTCCGCGAAGAGCCGCCCCAGCCGGGACGCCAGCTCCAGGAGGCCGTAGTGGGCCACCACGCCCACCGCCGCCGTCTTGAGGGTCAGGGCCGGCTCGTCCAGGAAGCGGCGGGTGGAGACGGCCAGGGTGTGGTGAAAGAGGATGGCCGTCACGGCGAAGAGGCCGTAGTAATACGCCGCGCCGTAGAGCTCCCCGGAGACGGGGCGGCCCAGAAGCTCCTCCGCCAGTCCCCGGGCGGGTCCCGCCGCCAGGGGGAGGAGGAGGAGATAGAACACGAAGAAGGCCGTGCCCCCCACCCGCTCCAGCCTCGTGAGGCTCCCGGCGTGTCTCTTTTCAGCCATGGCCGTCCCCCTGCCGGAGCTTTCGCTTCAGCTCGTAGAGGAGGCCCATGGCCTCGATGGGGGTCAGGGTGTCCGGCTGGCAGCGGCGCAGGGCGTCCAGCACCTCCCCCTCGCTCATGGCGTCCAGGGAAACCTGCTCCGCCTCTTTCCGGGGGGCGGTGTACTGCACGCCGTGCTCCCGTTCCAGCTCCTCCAGCACCTGCCGGGCCCGCTGAAGAACCTTTTCCGGCAGGCCCGCCAGCCTGGCGACCTCGATGCCGTAGCTCCGGTCCGCCCCGCCGGGGAGGATCTTCCGGAGGAAGACGATTTCCTCCCCCCGGGTCTTGACGGCGATGTTACAGTTCACCGTTCCCGGGAGGGAGTTCTCCAGCTCCGTCAGCTCGTGGTAGTGGGTGGCGAAGAGGGTCTTGGCCCCCAGGGTCTTGGGGTTCGCGCAGTGCTCCAGGACGGCCCGGGCGATCGACATGCCGTCGAAGGTGGAGGTGCCCCGGCCGATCTCGTCCAGGATGAGAAGGGACCGCCTGGTGGCCCGGCGGAGGATGTCCGCCACCTCCGTCATCTCCACCATGAAGGTGGACTGCCCGGCGGCGAGGTCGTCGCTGGCCCCCACCCGGGTGAAAATCCGGTCCACCACGCCGATGCGGGCGCGGGAGGCGGGGACGAAGCTCCCCATCTGGGCCATGAGGACAATCAGGGCCACCTGCCGCATGTAGGTGGATTTGCCCGCCATGTTGGGCCCGGTGATGACGGCGATCCGACTCTCCTTTTCCCCCAGGAAGGTGTCGTTGGGGACGAAGAGGCTGTCCTTGAGGACCCGCTCCACCACGGGGTGCCGGCCCTCCTTGATCTCGATGACGCCGGACTCGTCCACGTCCGGGCGGCAGTAGCCGTTCCGCACCGCCACGGCGGCGAGAGACGCCAGGGCGTCCGCCTCGGCGACGGCGGCGGCGGTTTTCAGCACCCGGGCGGAGGCGGCGGAGATCTCCTGGCGGAGCTCCGTGAAGAGCTCGTACTCCAGGGCCACCACCCGGTCGGAGGCGGTGAGGATGGAGTTCTCCAGCTCCTTCAATTCCTGGGTGATGTAGCGCTCCGCCCCCGCCAGGGTCTGCTTGCGGATGTAAGTCTCCGGCACCTCTCCCTTGTAGCTGTTGGAGACCTCGATGGTGTAGCCGAACACCTTGTTGTACTTGATTTTCAGGTTCCGGATGCCCGTGCGCTCCCGCTCCCGGGCCTCCATCTCGGGGATGACCCCCTTGCCGCTTTTCAGGATGTGCCGCAGGCGGTCCACCTCCGGGTGGAAGCCGTCCCGGATCAAATTCCCCTCCCGGACGGAGAAGGGGGGCTCGTCGCAGATGGTCCTGGCGATGCGTTCCCCCAGGTCCTCCAGGACGTCCATCTCCTCCGAAAGCTCCTGGAGGCGGCGGTCCGGAAACGCCGCCAGCCGCCCCCGGATCTCCGGCAGCCTCTCAATGGCGGACCGGAGGGCGCTGAGGTCCCGTCCCCCGGCGGAGCCGTAGACGATGCGGCCGATGAGCCGCTCCATGTCCCCCAGGCCGCCGAGGGCGGCGATGAGCTCCTCCCGGTCGATGGTGCTGTCCGCCAGCGCCGCCACGGCGCCATTGCGCCGGGTGATGGCGGCCACGTTCAGAAGGGGCCGCTCCAGCCAGCTCCGGAGGCACCGGCCCCCCATGGGCGTCCGGGTCCGGTCCAGCACCCAGAGGAGGCTGCCCTTCTTCTCCCGGCCCCGCATGGTCGCCGTCAGCTCCAGGTTCCGCCTCGCGGTCAGGTCCAGCTCCATGAACCGGCCCTGCTCGTAGTAATCCAGATCGTTGATGTAGGAGAGGTCCGTCTTCTGGGTCTCGTACAGATAGCTCAGCAATCCCCCCAGGGCCATGGCGGCGGCGGGCACCGCCGCCGGGAGGCGGTTCCAGGCCTCGTCCCCGAACTGCCTGCGGATGCTCCGCTCCGCCTGGGGCAGGAGGAAACGCCGCTCCCCGGCGTTCTCCACCCGGCAGCGGAACTTCTCCCGCAGGGCGGACACCAGGGCCGTCTCAGAGTAAGCCCCTTCGTTCAGCACCGCCTCGGCGGGGGAGAAGCGGCCCAGCTCGTTGACCACGTGCTCCACCCGGTCCTTCCCGGTGAAGGCCGTCAGATGGGCCCGGCCGGTGGTGATGTCGCAGAAGGCGATTCCGGCGGACCGGGAGTCCGCGTAGACGGCGCAGAGGAAGTTGCCGGTCTTCTCGTCCAGGCAGGCCGCGTCCGTCACGGTGCCGGGGGTGACCACCCGGATGATGTCCCGCTTCACAAGACCCTTGGCGGCGGCGGGGTCCTCCATCTGCTCGCAGATGGCCACCTTGTAGCCCTTGGCCAGGAGGCGGGCGATGTAGCTCTCGCTGGCGTGGTAGGGGATGCCGCACATGGGGATCTGCTCCTCCTCGGGCTTGGCCCGCTTGCCCCTGTCCCGGCTGGTGAGGGTCAGGTCCAGCTCCCGGGAGGCAAGCCGGGCGTCCTCGGCGAACATCTCGTAAAAGTCGCCCAGGCGGAAGAACAGGATGGAGTCCGGGTTCTGCTCCTTGATCTCCAGGTACTGCTTCATCATGGGGGTCAGCTCTGCCATAGGTTCCCTCTCTTCTCTCTGTCAGCCATACGCTCCGCTCACAGCTCCGCCGACGCGCCGCAGTCCATGGGCCGGAGGCGGTCCCCCAGGGCCTTTTTGAGCTCCCCGCAGGCCCAGTCCCCGGTGCAGTGGCCGGTGTAGTAAATCGTGTTTCCCTCCGCCATGGCCTCCGCCGTGGCGGCGATCAGGTCCCCGGACGCCGGGGCGGCCGGGTCCAGCTCGAAGAGGTGGAAGCCGCCGAAAACCACGTCGGGCATCCGCCCCAGGCGCTTTTTCGCCGCCCGGAGGGTGTTGACGATGCCCAGGTGCCCGCAGCCCGCCAGCAAAGCGGCCTTGCCGTCCTCCTCAAGGAGCAGGTGCTGCTCGTGGGCGAAGAGATCGGGGCGGAAGCCCCCTTCCGTCCGCTCTTGGAGCTTGGGGGCCACGGCCCGGAGGGTCCTGTCGTCCTCCACATCGGAGAACAGGGTCAGCCCGTCCCCCAGGTCCTCCAACTCCCCGGTGAAGCGGAAGCGGTCCGCCGCCTTCGCCGCCTCCGGCGGGAGGCCGATGTAGCCCGGCTCCTGCCCCGGCAGGACGGCGAAATAGGCCCCCAGGGCCTCCCGGCGGAGGAAAAACCCCGCCCTTTGATTGACGGCGCAAAACGCCGCCAGGCCCCCGCCGTGGTCCGAGTGGCCGTGGGACAGCACGGCGGTGTCCACGGCGGAAAGGTCGATTCCCATGGCCCGGGCGTTTTCCAGGAAGGTCCCGTCGGGCCCCATGTCGAAGAGGACCTTGCGCCGCCTGGTCTCCGCGTAGAGGGAGAGCCCCCGGGCGGCGGAGAGGCCGGGACGATGGGCGGTGTTTTCCAGCAGGGTGACGATTTTCATGGGAGGGCCTCCTGATTCGCATTCGTGCCGCCCCTTGACAGCGGGGGCGGGGTTTGCTATAATATGGGCAGGAGGGCGGTCAGCCGGTGGCCTCCGGTTGGCGGTCAACACTCTTACAAGTTTATAGCTTGAGAATATGCCGCTTTCCTTAAGGTTTCGGGGGGCGGCTTATCTCTTCAGGTTGTGACCCAACTGGATCGCCGCAATCACGAGCGTAAGTAGTGCGATGACTTCCAGCGCGCTCATGGGCCTCACCTCTTTCCACCTGGAAGAGGATTGACCCCGCCTCTCCTGCCGTATTCCATTGTACCACATTTGTCAATAACTGCCTGGAAGACCCCGCGCCGGAGCGCGGGGTCTTTTTCACGCCTCCGGCTCCTTGGGCCACTTCCGGCAGACCAGCTCGTCCAGGGAGATGTCGTAGAAATCCGCCAGGGCGATGAGGACCGTCATTTTCGGCTCCCGCAGGCCGTGCTCATAATTCTGGTAGCCCCGAAGGCTCAGTCCGGCCCCCTTCGCCGTCTCCTGCTGTGTCAAACCGGCGCTCTTCCGAAGCTCGATCAATTTTTCCGAAAACGTCATATTCAGCCTCTTTCCTATTGACAGGCACAAACGAAGGAGTTATAATAACAATATCCCAGTTGTGCACATTTTGAGAATCGGGGGAAATAAATGGACGAATATCTCGACTGCCTGTATCAATACGTCTCCGACCGCCTGGAGGCCGACGCGCAGCTGGACCTCATCGAATACAGCCGCCGGAGCGACGAACAAAACACGGCCTGGGCCGCCCTGAAGACCGCCCTGACCCCGGAACAGCTCCACCTGGTGGAGGACTACCGCGCCGCCTGGTGCGGCCTCCGGTTTCTGGAGGACCGGCTTCTGTTTCAAAAGGCCGTCTCTCTTGGCAAGTGGATGGCCCGTTAAACCGGCTCCCCGTACAGCGCCCAGGTGTTGCTGCCGGTGACCCTCACGTCCAAAAAGCGCCCGATGAGGGCCTTGTCCCCCTTCAGCCGCACCAGACGGTTTCCCTCCGTCCGGGAGGAGAGGGGGAAGTCCCCGTCCCCGCTCTCGCCGTCCACCAGCACCCGGACCGTCTTCCCCACGTACCCGGCGTGGACCTCCGCCGAATGCCGGTTCTGGACCTCCAGCAGCCTGTCGAACCACTTCTGTTTCTCCTCCCGGGGGGCCGGGTCCGGCAGCTCCGCCGCCCTGGTGCCGGGCCGGGGGGAGTAGATGAAGGTGAAGAGGGCGTCGAAACCCACCTCCTCCACCAGGGACACGGTGTCCATGGCCTCCGCCTCCGTCTCCCCGGGGAAGCCGATGATGACGTCGCTGGTCACCACCAGCCCCGGCATGCGGTCCCGGGCGTGCTGAATCAGCTCCAGGTACTTCTCCCGGGTGTAGCGCCGGTTCATCTCCTCCAGCACCCGGTTGTTCCCGGACTGGAAGGGGAGGTGGAGCTGTTTGGCCACGTGGGCGCACTTGGCCATCACGTCGAAGAGCCGGGGGGTGGCGTCCTTGGGGTGGCTGGACATGAAGCGGATCCAGTAGTCCCCCGGGATCCGGTCGATGTCCTCCAGCAGGTCCGGGAAGTGATAGCCCGTGTCCAGGTCGTTGCCGTAGGAGTTCACGTTCTGGCCCAGGAGGGTGATGTCCCTGTATCCCGCCTCCACCAGCTCCCGGACCTCCGCCAGCACGGCGGCGGGCTCCCGGCTCCGCTCCCGGCCCCGGACGTAGGGCACGATGCAGTAGGAACAGAAGTTGTTGCACCCGTACATGACGGACACCCAGGCCTTCACCCCCCGCTCCCGGACCACGGGCAGGCCCTCGGCGATGGACCCGTGCTCCTCGGCGGTGGAGAAGACCCGCTTCCGGGTCTCATAGACCTGCCAGAGGAGCTCCGGGAAGCGCCACAGGGCCTGGGGCCCGAAGACCAGGTCCACGTGGCGGTAGGACTCCTTCACCCGTTTGGCCACCCGCGCCTCCTGGGCCATGCAGCCGCAGAGGATGATCACCTGCTCCGGGTTCTCCCTCTTGGAGTGGGTGAGAATGCCCAGATTGCCGAACACCCGCTGCTCCGCGTGTTCCCGGACGGCGCAGGTGTTCAGCAGCACCAGGTCCGCCTCCCCGGGGTCCTCCGTGAAGGCGAAGCCCATTTCCTCCAGCATGCCCATGATGCGCTGCCCGTCCGCCACGTTCTGCTGGCAGCCGAAGGTCTCCACCCTGGCCAGGGGGTGGGCCCCCCGGGCGGCGAACATGGCCTTGATTCTCTCCTGAAACTCCCCCTGACGGGCGATCTCCTCCCGGGGGACGATGACTTCCTCTCGCTTCAAAACGCTTCCTCCATGCCTGCGGATGATGTTCCGAATTCAACAGCGCTATCATACCAGAAAAAGCCGGAAAGCACAAGGAAAAATCCCGGCCCCGGCCCGCCTCCTTTGTGCTTTTCGCCGGAGGTAATCGGTTCGTCTTTGTAAAAAACGTAAAACTTCACAAAAGGTCTTGACAGCCGCCTGAAATTATTGTATATTTTAGCTACAGAAAGAGGTGAGTCCAGTGTACTAGTCACACGCGGAAACCCACGTTTTCCAGCGCCGTTCGAAACCCCGGCGAACCCAGCGACAGCGTGATCTCAGGCACTTCCCAAAAACGAAACACCCCTCATTAGAATGAGCCCGCGGGACCAGCAGGTCGACGCAAGAAACTGTTTCATGGATTGGAAACCCCCGGATCACCCAAACCCCCAGTGAATTTTCCCACGAACGGCAACATCAAGAAAGCACGAGGTATCGAGACCAATGGACAATCCGATCAATGGGTAAGCCCCCCATTCGCCGATGGAGCGGATGGGGGGATGTTTTTTGCCCGTTTCGCCCGGGATTGGGGCAAAAGCCCTTGCGCTTCCGCCGCCGGGTGGGATATAATGGAGGTCAGACCGCCCCTTCGGGGCGAGACCGCATAGAGGAGAGATGAATCATGAAGCGTAAACGCATCGCGGCATTGCTGCTGGCCCTGGTCCTGTGCCTGGGGCTGCTGCCCGTGACGGCCCTGGCCGCGGGAGCCTCCGTCAGCTGGAACGTGTCGGGCTATCCCATCGGCCTGGGCGAAGATGAGGAAGGGGAGGATCACGGGCAGGGCCCCTTCTCCATCACCTTCATGGCGAATGGAGGTAAATTCAGCGATGGAAGCGAACAAAAAAGCACGATGACCACCGACGGCCCGGCGGAGGGTATGAAGCACAAGGTGCAATTCCCCGAGGACCCCACCAGAGAGGGCTATCATTTCGACGGCTGGTACACCGACGGGACCTTCACCCAGCTTGTCGATGCGTACATGACCGCCGGGGCCACCGTGGTGGCCAAATGGGACCCGTCCCCCAACACCCCCAAGCTCTACCTGGACCCCAACGGAGGGACCTGCTCTGTAGAGTACGTGGAGCTGAGCCTTGACGGCCACACCGCCCCCACCCTGGACAAGGAACTTCCCGTTCCCACCCGGTCCGGCTACACCTTTGACGGCTGGTTCGTGGGCGGTACGCAGGTCCAGGTTGGCGGCGTGTTCAGCGGCGGGGAGACCGCCGTGGCCAAGTGGACCAAGGTCCGGACCTCCAAAACCACCCCCAGCCTGAAGGTCACCCCCGACAAAATCGAGGCGGGGGCGGAAAAGGTGGAGATCCTTCTCTCCTGCGCCACCGACGACGCGGCCCTGGACTGGCGCCCCCTGGAGCGGGCCCTTTACGGGGACGGCAAGCCCTCCGACGCGGAGACGGCTGTGAAATCTTATATCAGCGGCAAATTCGGCGCCGTGGGGCTCAGGCTCACCAGTGTCAAATACCAGTACGACATCCCGGTAAAGGACAGCGCCTATCCCGCCGCCCTCTACCCCGAGGGGGTTTATCCCACAACGGGGCTGGTCCTGACCCTGGAGGGCGCCGCCATGTCGGGCACGCTGAGGCTTGACCTGGCCCCCCAGCTTTTTGTCCAGCTGGTGGACAAGGACGACGATACGGTCCTGGACGCCTCCAGCGCCGACATCTTCAACGCCGCCCAGGTGTCCATTCCCGTGGGCAGCTCCAACCCCAACGGGCCCTTCACCGTGAAATTCAACCTGAACTACAAGAATCCCCCCGAAAAGGAGATCCCCGAGGACCAGAAGCTCTCCCGGGGCCAGACCGTGGACCTGCCCGACGGGAAGAAGCTGACCTCTCCCTACACCAGCCATGAGTTCTACGCCTGGTGCCTCCTGGGGGACGACGGCAAGCTCTACCCCTGGAAGGAGACCAACCCCGTCACCGCCGACATGACCCTCTACGCCGGCTGGGTGAAAAAGGGCACGGCGGTGAAAGACGGCCAGGCCCTCCCTGAGGCCACGGAACCCTCCAAGCCCGCGCAGAATCCCGCGGCCACCGTCGTCACGGATTTCCATGACGTGCCCGCAAACTCCCCCTTCCTGGACAGCATCGTTTGGGCAGTGAAACAGGGCATCACCAACGGCAAAACCGCCACCACCTTCGGCCCCGGCGACCCCTGCACCCGGGCCCAGATCGTCACCTTCCTCTGGCGGGCCGCCGGGTCCCCGGAGCCCAAGCTGACGGAGACCCAGTACGTGGACGTGACCGACCCCGGCGCGTACTATTATAAGGCCGTCCAGTGGGCGGCGGAGCTGGATATGGAGTACTCCGGCACCTTCGACCCCCACGATACATGCAGCCGGGTAGCCGCGGTCTACTTTATCTGGACGGCCTTCGGCCGCCCCGAGTCCACCGCCAAGGCCAGCTTTGAGGACGTGCAGGAACCGGAGCGGGGCCAGTGGTACTGGCCCGATCTGCCGGACGCCGTGGACTGGGCTGTGGAAAAGGGCGTGACCACAGGCAAGACCGCCACCACCTTCGGCCCCGGCGACCCCTGCACCCGGGGGCAGATTGTGACGTTCCTGTATCGGGCCTACGTGAAATAAGAGGGTAGGGGCCGCCCCTACGGTCCCACCCCCCGGGACCCCGGCAGTTTCAGAGGACACGAAAAGGGACCTCCGCCAACCGGCGGAGGTCCTTTTCATGCGTTCAATATCCGGGAGTTATCCCTTCACCAGAGAGGCGATCTCGTCGGCGAAGTTCTCCTGCTTTTTCTCGATGCCCTCGCCCTTTTCAAAGCGGATGGCGTCCTTGAAGGTGATGGTTCCGCCCAGCTCCTTGGCCGCGTGGGCGATATAGGCCTCCACGCTGCCCTCGAAGACGTCGGCCCGGACACTGTCCTGCTGGAGCAGGCAGTTCTCGGCGTAGAACTTGTTCAGCTTGCCCATGACGATCTTCTCCCGGACCTGGGCGGGCTTGTTGGCCATCTTGGGGTCGTTCTCCATCTGGGCCAGCATGACCTTCTTCTCCTCGTCCAGGATCTCCTCCGTCACCTGGGACTTGTCCCAGAAGCGGGGGTTCAGGGCGGCGATCTGCATGGCGATGTTCTTGCCCAGCTCCGTGACCTGCCCGGCGTCCAGGGAGGTCTCCAGGTTCACCAGCACGCCGATCTTGCCGCCGGCGTGGACGTAGGGCACGGACACGCCCTCGGCGAAGCGGGCGAAGCGGCGGACCTTGATGTTCTCGCCGATGACCAGGACCATCTCCTGCTGCTGCTGGGTGACGGTGAGGTCGGTGCCCTGGTACTTGCAGGCCATCAGGGCGTCCAGGTCGGCGGGGTTCTCCCTGGCCACGGTCTCGGCCACACCCTTGACGAAGTCCACGAATTTCTCGTTCTTGCCCACGAAGTCGGTCTCGGCGTTGACCTCGACCACCACGCCCACGCCGTCAATGACGGCGGCGTAGGCCATGCCCTCGGCGGCCACGCGGCCGGCCTTCTTCACGGAGGCGGCCATGCCCTTCTCCCGGAGCCACTCCACGGCCTTGTCCATGTCGCCGTCGGTGGCGGACAGGGCCTTCTTGCAGTCCATCATGCCCACGCCGGTCATCTCGCGCAGGTTCTTCACATCAGTCGCGGTAAAAGCCATAATCGCTTTCCTCCAAATTTATAGTTTCGTCGTTTCTTACTCAGCGGCGGGGGCGGCCTCCTCGGTCTGCTCGCCCTGGCGGCCCTCCAGCACGGCGTTGGCCATGATGGAGGAGATCAGCTTGATGGCCCGGATGGCGTCGTCGTTGCCGGGGATGACATAGTCGATCTCATCGGGGTCGCAGTTGGTGTCCGCGATGGCCACCACGGGGATGCCCAGCTTGTGGGCCTCGGCGATGGCGTTGCGCTCCTTCCGGGTGTCCACGATGAAGAGGGCGCCGGGGAGCTTCTTCATCTCCTTCACGCCGCCGAGATACTTCTCCAGCTTGGCGATCTCGCCCAGGTGCTTCATGACTTCCTTCTTGGGCAGCATGTCGAAGGTGCCGTCCTCCTGCATGGCCTTCAGCTGGTTCAGCCGGTCCACCCGGGTGCGCATGGTCTTGAAGTTGGTCATCATGCCGCCCAGCCACCGGGCGTTGACGTAGTACTGGCCGCAGCGGCCCGCCTCCTCGCGGATGGCGTCCTGGGCCTGCTTCTTGGTGCCGACGAAGAGCAGGGACTGGCCGTTCTCGCTGAGCTGGCGGACGAAGTTGTACGCCTCCTCCAGCTTGCGGACGGTCTTCTGAAGATCGACGATATAGATGCCGTTGCGCTCCGTGTAGATATAGGGAGCCATTTTGGGGTTCCACCGGCGGGTCTGGTGGCCGAAGTGGACGCCCGCCTCAAGCAGGGCCTTCATGGATACGACGCTGGAATTTGCCATTGTGTTTGTTCCTCCAAATCAAATTTAGTTTACCCTCCGGCGGCTTCATCCCTCCCGCCAATCCGTGGGAATCCTCCCCGGACACAGACAGAAAGTCGACGCGCCGTGCGGAATGCTGAAATATCATACCACAGCGGGTTTTCCAATGCAAGAGGAATTCGGCAAATCCGCGGGATTTTTTCCCGAAGGACCCCCGCGCGCCTCCTTGAAGATTGACATTTCCCCGTTTGGGAAGCATAATGGAATGAGAACGCGAAAGGAGCCTTTCCTATGGACACCATCTATATCACCGGGCACCGGAACCCGGACACGGACTCCATCGTCGCCGCCATGGCCTACGCCGCCCTCCAGAACGCCATGGGCAGCCGGCAGTATCAGGCCGCCCGCCTGGGCCAGATCAGCGACGAGACCCAGATCGTCCTGGACCGCTTCGGCTTCCAGCCCCCCCGGCTCATCGAAAACGTCCGCACCCAGGTCCGGGACCTGGACTACGATACGCCCCCCACTCTCTCTCCCGCCGCCGCCATCAGCCGGGCCTGGGAGACCATGCAGGGGGGCAAGCTCTCCATCCTCCCCGTGGCCAACGAGGACGGCACCCTCTTCGGCACCCTCTCCGCCGGGGACATCGCCAGCTATGACATGACCACCGTCCACAACCCCCGGGTGGACGACATCCCGGTCTTCAACCTCATCTCCGTGCTGGAGGGCAAGCTCCTCCACGAGAGCGCCGAGACGCCGGACATGGTCTCCGGGGAGGTGACCATCGCCCTGCCCGCCAGCCGGGAGAACCTGCTCTTCTCCAGCCCGGACAGCGTGGTCATCTGCGGCGACCAGCCGGACATGGTCCACCGGGCCCTGGAGCTCCAGGTGAACTGCGTCATCGTCTGCCAGGGGGAGGTGGCCCCGGAGGCACTGGAGAAGGCGGGGAAGACCTGCGTCATCTCCACCCCCATCGACGCCTATCAGGCCCTGCGCCTCATCTTCCACGCCCTGCCCATCGCCCGGATCTGCAAGGACCATGACCTGGTCTGCTTCCACCTGGACGACTATATCGACGACGTGCAGAACGCCGTGCTGGAAAGCCGCTTCCGGGCCTATCCCATCCTGGACGAGGAGGAGCGGGTGGTGGGCATGCTGTCCCGGTTCCACCTGCTCCGCCCCCGGCGCAAGCGGGTGGTCCTGGTGGACCACAACGAGAAGTCCCAGTCCGTGGTGGGCCTGGACCAGGCGGACATTCTGGAGATCATCGACCACCACCGCCTGGCGGACATCCAGACCACCAACCCCATCCACGTCCGAAACGAGGCCGTGGGCAGCACCAACACCATCATCGCCGAGATGTACCAGGAAAAGGGCCTGATGCCCACGGCGAAAATGGCGGGGCTCATGGCGGCGGCCATCGTCTCGGACACGGTCATGTTCAAATCCCCCACCTGCACCCAGCGGGACATCGACATCGCCAACCGCATGGCCCGGATCGCGAGCGTGAAGCTGGAGGACCTGGGGCAGGCCATCTTCTCCGCCTCCTGCGGCGACGACAAGACCGCCGAGGCCATGCTGAAGACGGACTACAAGGAGTTCCACATCGCCGGGCACAATCTGGCGGTGAGCCAGATCACCACCATGGACTCCGACCGGCTTTTGAAGCGGCTGGACGAGTTCCTGGCCATCATGACGGAGACCCGGAAAAAGCGGGGGCTCCAGAGCGTGGTGCTGATGATCACCGACGTGCTGCTGGAGGGGACGCAGCTCCTCTTCGTCGGCGACGAGGACACCATCCGGCAGGCGTTTGGCATCAAGGGGGAGGTGAGCTGCGCGTTTTTGCCCAAGATCATGTCTCGGAAGAAGCAGGTCATTCCCATGCTGTCCGCCCTTTGGGGGTGATGGTACTCGCCCTTGCGGGCGGGGTGGATTGGTGACCAGCGATGGCTGGTGCAATGCACCCCCCATTCTCTCTTTTGCGAAAAGAGAGAATGCGCCGTGCACGGTGGAAGAGAGAAAACGAGGGGCGCGCAAGAGGTACGGACGGTTTATTACGCATGTCTTCCGTCCGCGGCGTGGTGCGGGCGGGGGCTTTGGAGGTTGATGCAAGGCCTGTCCTTCCGTCCTCGCTGCCGCTGACTTGGCGCTTGCGTCAGACCTGCGTCATAAGCTCTGCCATCAGCCGCGCGCCAAAGCGGACGCCGGTGTAGAAACCCTCCTCCGCCTTTTTGTTTGCAAGAGCCTCAATGCTGGGAATCAGTGCCTCTTCCACAGCCTTGTCGACGGCGCGAAGCTGGTTTTTGATTTTCTCTTCCTCCGCAATTCCCGGTTCCTCCAGGTCGGAAAATACCAGCATGGAAGGAAGCTCGTCATGATAAATGGCATTCATAATATCAAGCATCTGTTATTCATTCCTTCCACTATTTACTTTTAGTAGACTCTATGATAATCTACTAACCGTAAAATGTCAAGGGGTTTGTATGCAAAAGTTGATTTTATTTGATGAGAGGCTTTCCCTGTTGCGGAAGCAGGCCGGTATCAGCCAGAAGCAATTGGGGGAAGTCATAGGGCTTTCCAACAAAGCAATCTGCACGATGGAAAACGGGACAAGAGAAACCACCTTTGAAAAGCTGGTGCTTCTGGCGGAGTATTTCCACGTCTCCACGGACTATCTGCTGGGCGTCACGGACGACCCCGCATGGCGGGGCGGGCCCGGGGGAACGGCCTGACTGGGAGACGGGCGGCAGATTGCCGCCCCTACAGGGTGTTCTGTCGGGAGAAGAGAGGGCCCGGTGGAAATGGCCCGGTCAAGGGACCGGGCCCCACAGGGAGGTTTTCTCCTCCAACCCCCAGGTCAGCGGCAGCGGGGAGGGCCGGACAGTCCTTGCGTCGACCACCAAAACCCCCGCCCGCACCACGCCGCGGACGGAAGACTTGCGTATCAAACTGTCTGCAGCTCTTACGCGCCCCTCGTTTTCTCTCTTCCACCGTGCACGGCGCATTCTCTCTTTTCGCAAAAGAGAGAATGGGGGGTGCATTGCCAAGCCATCATCATGGCTTGAGACTCCCCCGCGCGTCAGCGCCGGAAAACCCCTCCCCCAACGGGGGAAGAAAAGGAGGCCCCGCCATGCCGCAGGCATCGGATATCACCGCCCTTTTTGACGACGACATCAACCTCCGGGGCCTCTTCGACATCCTCAGCCCCGAAAACAACCTGGTCCTGGCGGACGACATGATGCTCTCCGACGCCAAGGGCACCATCCTCCGGGTCAGCGAGAGCTATGAGAAGAACTTCGGCTTCGTCCACGACTCCATCGTGGGCCGCTCCGCCTTCGACCTGGAGGCCGACGGCACCTTCTCCCCCTGCGTCACCGCCGAGGTCATCCGCCAGCGGCGGAAAATCACCGCCACCCAGACCATCAACCACTCCCACAAAAACGTCATGACCGTGGGCATCCCCCTGTTCGACAGCGCCGGGGAGCTGAAATTCGCCGTCTGCTTCAACACGGTGTCCATGGAGCAGATCAACGCCATCCAGCGGAACTACCGCCACCTCCAGGACTCCCTCCAGCAGTACACCCAGGAGATCGCCGAGCTCCGCACCCGGGCCACCTCCACCAGCCTGATCTTCAAAAGCGCCTCCATGCAGCGCCTGTGGACCCTGATGCAGAACACGGCCAACACCAAGGCCAACATTCTCATCACCGGGGAAACCGGCGTGGGGAAGAGCGCCGTGGCCAAGGCCATCCACGCCATGAGCAACCGGGCCGAGGGGCCCTTCATCGAGGTCAACTGCGCCGTGCTCCACGAAAACCTCATCGAGTCGGAGCTCTTCGGCTATGAGAAGGGGGCCTTCACCGGCGCCGCCAGCGGCGGCAAGATCGGCAAGATCGAGCTGGCCAACAACGGCACCCTCTTCCTGGACGAGATCGGGGAGCTCCCCCCCCACATCCAGTCCAAGCTCCTCCAGCTCATCCAGGAGAAGACCATCGAGCGCCTCTCCGGCAACAAGCGCATCGAGCTGGACTTCCGCCTTCTGGTTGCCACCAACCGGAACCTGGAGGAGGCGGTCCAGCGGGGCCTCTTCCGCTCCGACCTCTTCTACCGGCTCAACGTCATCCGCATCCACATCCCGCCCCTGCGGCAGCGGCGGGAGGACATCCTCCCCCTGGCCCACCAGTTCCTGGCCCGGTTCTGCGGGGAGTATGAGAAGAACCTGACCTTCAGCCCCCGCCTCCTGGCCTTTCTGGAGCGCTATGACTGGCCGGGGAACGTCCGCCAGCTGGAGAATCTGGTGGAGCGGCTGGCCATCACCGTCCAGGACCCCATCATCGGCCCGGGGCACCTGCCGGCGGAGTACGCCGCGGACTCCGCCGCCCCCGCTCCCGCCCGGGAGGGCACCCTGGCGGAGCGGATGGACGCCTACGAGGGGCAGATCATCCGGGAGTCCTACCGCCGCTGGGGCACCACCGTGGCGGTGGCCCGGGAGCTGGGCATCTCCCAGGCCACGGCGGCCCGGAAGGTGGCCAAGTACGTGAAGTAGGGGCGGCTATCAGCCGCCCGCCCCGGCCGCCCTCGTCGTGACAGGAGAAATCTATGAGCCTTGTCCAATTGAAAACCGAGCTGCGCCAGGAGCTGAAGCTGACCCCCCAGCTGATGCAGTCCATGGAGGTCCTCCAGATGACCTCCCAGGAGCTCCTGGCCTACCTCTCCCGGCAGGCGGAGGAGAACCCCCTGCTGGACCAGTCCGACCCGCCGGAGCGGGCCTATGAGGAGCTCCGCCGGCAGGCCGGGTGGATCGACGGGGGCGTCCGTGTCCGGGCCACCTTCGCCCATGAGGACGCCTCCCCGGAGGCCGGGGCGGCGGACCGGGAGCTGGAGGGCCTGGCCCCCTTTCTCCGGGACCAGATCCACCGCCTCCGGCTTCCCAGGCCCCTGACGGCCCTGTGCGTGTATCTGGCGGAGCTGGTGGACGAGGACGGCTACCTCAGCCAGGAGGACCTGGAGGGCCTCGCCGCCATGAAAATCCCCCAGGCCCTGACGGACCAGGCCCTGGACACCCTCCAGAGCCTGGACCCCCCCGGCGTGGGGGCCCGGTCGTTGTCCGAGTGCCTGCTGCTCCAGCTGAGCCGCCGGGGGGACGGGGACGCCCTGGCCATGGACATCGCCGCCCGCTTCCTCCCGGAGCTGGGACGGAAGCACCACGCCGCCATCGCCCAGAAGCTGGGCGTCACCCTGGAGGCCGTCCGGGCGGCGGAGGCGGTCATCGCCTCCCTGGAGCCCCACCCCGGCCGGGCCTTCCAGCCCTCGGAGCCCCCGGCCTATATCCGGCCCGACGTCTTCGTGGCGGAGCTGGACGGGGAGTGGAAGGTCATTCTGAACGAGTACTACCTCCCCCGGGTGTCCGTCAACGACTACTACCTCCGCCTTTTGAAGGAGTCCGACGACAAGGAGACAAAGGACTACCTCCGTCAGAAGCTCCAGCAGGCCCGCTGGCTTCTCAGCAGCCTGGAGCGCCGGGGGGGCACCCTCCGCCGCTGCGCGGAGGCGGCGCTGGAGGCCCAGCTCCCCTTCTTCTCCGGCCAGACCCGGGAGCTGGCCCCCATGACCCTCTCCGCCCTGGCCGGGCGGCTGGAGCTCCACCCCTCCACGGTCTCCCGGGCCGTCCGGGGGAAGTACCTCCAGTGCCGCCAGGGTACATACCCCCTCCGGTATTTCTTCAGCCTCCCGGTGGGAGGCGGCGTCTCCCGGCAGGCGGTGAAGCAGTGCCTCCTGGCCCTCCTCCGGGAGGAGGACCCCCGCAGGCCCCGCAGCGACCAGGACCTCTGCCGCCTCCTGGCGGAGCGGGGCATGCCCGTGGCCCGGCGGACCGTGACCAAGTACCGCCTGGAGCTGGGGGTGGGGTCCTCGGCGGCCCGGAGGAAGTAAGCGCGTACATAAAAAAAGCCCCGCCGTGTGAACGGCGGGGCTTCGTTATGGAAAGGCTTACTTGCTGGCCTCGCCCTCGGCGGGGGCGGCGGCCTGATTGGCGCGGTACAGGAAGGTCACGATCTGGCCCCGGGTGCAGGGGGTGTCGGGGGAGAAGGTGGTGCCGTCGCCGGTGCCGGAGGTGATGCCCTTCTCCACGGCCCAGGCGATGGGCTGGAGGCCGTACTCTCCGCCGTCGGTCACGTCGGTGAAGCTCACCTTGGCCTCGGTCTCCGGGTTGCCGGCGGCCTGCCAGATGTAGAGCATGGCCATGGACCGGGTGCAGGCGGCGTCGGGCTCTCCGTGATTGTCAACGATCTCCTTCTCGAACCACTCCAGGGCGGCGTCACGGTCCTTCACGCCCTCCTTGGCGCCGGGCTTGCCGTTGGCGCGCCACAGGAAGGTCAGGATGTGGGACACGGTGCAGGTGTCGGAGGGGCCGAAGGTGGTCTCGGTCTTGCCGGTGGTGATGCCCTCGGCAACGGCCCAGTCAATGGCCTTGGCGAAGGGGGAGGTGGCCGGGACGTCGGTGAACTTGGGGGCGGCGGGGGTCTCGGTCTCGGCGGGGGTCTCTTCCTTCTCGTCCCCGGCGGGCTTCTCAGCCTCGGCGGGGGCCTCGGCGGCGTCGGCCAGAGGCACGTACTCGCCGCCATCCGCGACGGCCACGTCGGTCTCACCCTGGCTCACCAGCTTGCCGGCCTTTTCGGCGGAGGTGTCGACGATGGTCAGCTTGTAGTCCTTCTGGACCTCAAAGACGGGGACGTCCTTCTCGCCGGTCAGGGTGTGGCCGTTGAGGTCGACGGTGACGTCGTGGGACGCCACGGTGATGGTCTGCCCGTTGAACAGTCCGTCGTAATCGCTGGAGCCCAGGACCACCGTGGCGGTCAGCTGGACGTCGGATTCCAGCTTCAGCGCGACGGGCTTGTCCTCTTCCTCAGACATGATCGCCTTCAGAACCTGCTCATACTCCTCGCCGTTCACGACGATCTTCTGCTCCGCCGCGAAAGCGGGGACGGTCAGGCCCAGGCACAGCACCAGAGCCAGCGCCAGGGATAACAGCTTTTTCTTCATCTTGGTTCCTCCTAAGTTTTTCAGCCCGCCGCGCGGCGGTGATATCAGGACGTATTGTACTCCTTTCTGACAGAAAATGCAAGAGCTTTTGTCACAGTAAAGCAAAAAAGAGACCCGCCGTTCAAAACGGCGGGTCCCCCTTTTCATAAAAATCTTACTTGGAGGCCTCGGCAGCGGCATTCGCCGCCCGATAGAGGAAGGTCACGATCTGGCCCCGGGTGCACTTGTTGGCGGAGGAGAAGGTGGTCCCGTCGCCGGTTCCGGTGGTGACGCCGTTCTTCACGGCCCAGGCCGTGGCGTTCATCAGCTCGGCGTTCTCCTCGGGCACGTCGGTGAACTTCTTTTCACTGCTTGCTTCCGGCTTCCCGGCGATGGTCCACATGAAGGTAACCGCCGCGCCCCGGTTGCAGGGGGCGTCCAAATCGTACTCGTCCGGGGAGGCGGAGGGAATCAGCTTCTGCTCCACGGCCCACTTGGCGGCGGCGTCCCGGTCCTTCACGCCCTCGGCGGCGCCGGGCTTGCCGTTGGCCCGCCACAGGAAGGTCAGGATGTGGGACACGGTGCAGGTGTCGGAGGGGCCGAAGGTGGTCTCGGTCTTGCCGGTGGTGATGCCCTCGGCAACGGCCCAGTCAATGGCCTTGGCGAAGGGGGAGGCGGGGGCCACGTCGGTGAACCTGGGGGCGGCGGGGGCCTCGTCCTTCTTGTCCTCGGCGGGGGTCTCTTCCCGGGCGCCGGGCTTCACGTTCTGGACCTGGTCCACGTTTTTCTTGACATCATAGGTCTCGGAGGCGTCGTAGTTGAATTCCAGCTCCGTGGTGATCTTGTCGCTCTTGGGGATGAACCAGATGGCGCCGTCCAGGCTCATGGTGCACTCCGCCAGGACGGTGGCGCCCTCGGGGGCCTTCTCGGCCACGTCCAGCTTCCCGTCCTTGTCAAAGAAGACCATGGTCCCGCAGTTGTTGGCGTCGGGCTTGATGTCCTCGCCCTTCATCTTCTTGTTGGACCCGTTGTAGACCACCTTGCAGTCAATGTTGGGGCCCACGCCGGCGTCGCCCTCCTTGGTGGCCATCTTGTAGTCCCACCGGGAGGCGAAGTACACGCCGTTCTCATCGGGCTTCAGCATGGTGCGGATTTCCTTGGTCTCGTCGGTGACGCCCTTGCAGTCCTTGAAGTCCTGGATCAGCTGGACGGAGCCCGCGGGGGCCTCGGCCTGCTCCTGGGCGGCGGTGTCCAGGGGGAAGGCGTCCACATTATTGGCGTCCGCCGGCTTGGCGTCCTTGTACTGGAACTTCACGGCCATCTCCAGGTCCTCGGTCTTGGGCATGGCGATGACGGTCCAGGTCTCCAGGTCCACCTTGAACTTGGCCACTTTTTTCGCCTCGTCCGGGGCGCTCTCGGTGCTGGTCTCCACCTTTCCGTTCAGCTCGAAGACGCTGACCTTCACGTCCTTCAGGCCGTCCAGCTCCAGGTCCTTGGTCTTGACCTTGTAGTCCTCCCCCTTGTAGGTGACGGTGAGGCTGATGTTCTCCACGTCATACTTCCAGGGGGAGATGTAGTAGCCGCCCTCCACGTCCACATAGGTGGCGGTTCCTTTTCCGTCGTCCACGCCCTCGGTCTGGAAGTCGTGCTTGACCTTCATTTCCTTGGCCTAGTAGATGGTGCTGGCGTATGCCGCGGGAATCATGGCGCAGATCATGGCCAGCGCGAGAAACAGGGACAGGAACTTCTTCATTCGAGTTTCCTCCTTTGAATCGGCGGACCTTCCGCCCAGTATGAAGTACCTTCAGTATAGCACCAGAAAATGTCAGGTTCAATGTTTGAGCCGACAAAATTCAAACGTTTGCGCTGTGTAATATTACGACGACTCCCGGGTCTGTTTGCGTAAAAGGCCCCGCCGTGAGAACGGCGGGGCCTTTTCCTGTTTTTTACAGCCTCTCTCAGCCGGAGAAGCCCTCCACGAGGTCCACCAGCTCCTGGCCGATGCGCTTCTGGGCCTCCTTCGTTCCCGCGCCGATGTGGGGGGTGCAGGAAACCGCCGGATGCCGGGCCAGGGCCCAGTTGGGCGTCTTCTCGCTCATCCACACGTCCAGGCCCGCCGCCCGGACCTTGCCGGACTCCAGGGCCTCCAGCAGGGCCTCCTCGTCCACGTTGCTGCCCCGGGAGACGTTGACGATGACCACGCCGTCCTTCATCTTGGAAAGGCTCTCCCGGTCCACCAGGGGCCGCTCCCCGCCGGGGGCGCAGAGAATCAGCACGTCGCTTCCCGCCAGCAGCTCCTCCATGGAGACGAATTTCATGGTCTCGCACTCACAGCCCTCGGGTTTGTTCCGGTGGACGGTGGAGAGGACGTTCATGCCCAGGGCCTGGCACTTGGCCCCCACCAATTGGCCGATGCGGCCGTAGCCGATGACGCCGGCGGTCTTGCCGGAGAGCTCGAAGCCCTTGGAACAGGCCTTCTTCTCCCACTTGTTCTCCCGCATGGTGTGCCCGGCGATGGAGATGCTCCGGGCGCAGGAGAAGAGGAGGGCCAGGGCCAGCTCCGCCACGGCGTTGGAGGAGGCCCGGGGGGTGTTCCGCACGGCGATGCCCGCCGCCTCGGCGCAGGGGATGGCGATGTTGTCCATGCCCACCCCGGCCCGGATGATGAGCTTCAGCTTCCCGCCCCGGGCGGCGTCGATCTGGGGCTCTTTGATTTTGGTGGCGGAGCGGATGATGACGGCGTCGAAGTCCCGCAGGGCGGGGCCCAGGGCGTCCGGCTCGTAGAACTGTTCCGTCACCTCGTACCCGTCCTCCCGGAGCTTCGCCACGGCGGAGGCGTCCATGCCGTCGGTGACCAATACGCGCTTTAACATGGTGTCGTACCCCTTTCTTTGTTTCAGCGCACCCCAGGGGCGCTGTCGTCGGCTTCCTCATACCCATTGGGGGACAGGTATGTCCGGCAACCCGGAAGGGGCAGGACTGTTTACTGGTGCTCTTTTTCGTATTTGGACAGGAACTCCACCAAAGCCTCCACGCCCTCCTTGGGCATGGCGTTGTAGATGGAGGCCCGGAGGCCGCCCACGCTCTTGTGGCCCTTGAGATTGTCAAAGCCCGCTTCCTTGCTGGCGGCCACCACGTCGGCGTCCTGCTCCTTGCCGGGCGTCACGAAGGGCACGTTCATGAGGGACCGGTCCTCCTTCCGGACGGCGCCGGTGAAGAGCTTGCTCTGGTCCAGGAAGTCGTAGAGAATCTGGGCCTTCTCCACGTTCCGCTTGTGCATCGCCTCCAGCCCGCCATTGTCCAGGAGGTACTTGAAGACCTTCCCGCAGCAGTAGATGGCCCAGCAGTTGGGGGTGTTGTACAGGGAGTCGTTGTCCGCGTGGGTCTTGTAGCTCATATAGGTGGGGACGAACTTGGGCAGGTCGTCCCGGATCAGGTCCTCCCGGATGATGACGATGGCCATGCCCGCCGGGCCCACGTTCTTCTGCACGCCGCCCCAGATCAGGCCGTACTTCGAAACGTCGCAGGGCCGGGAGAGGAACATGGAGGACTGGTCGGACACCAGGACCTTCCCCTTGGTGTTGGGGAGGGTAAAATAGGTGGTGCCGTTGATGGTCTCGTTTTCGCAGATATAGACGTAGTCCGCGTTCTCCGGGATGTCCAGGTCCGAGCAGTCGGGGATATAAGAGAAGTTCTTGTCGGCGGAGGAGGCCACGATTTTCACCTCGCCGTACTTTTTCGCCTCGGCGATGGCCTTCTTGGACCACGCGCCGGTCTCCACGTAGCAGCCCAGGCCGTTTTTCATCAGGTTCATGGCCACCATGGCGAACTGGACCGTGCCGCCGCCCTGGATGAAGAGGACCTTGTAGTTGTCGGGAATTCCCATCAGCTTCCTCAGGTCCGCCTCCGCCTCGTCCCGGATCTGCTGGAAGACCTTGCTCCGGTGGCTCATCTCCATGACGCACATGCCGCTTCCGCGGTAGTTCATCATCTCGGCGGCGATCTCCTCCAGCACGGGCTCCGGCATCATGGCGGGGCCGGCGGAGAAATTGTATGTGCGGCCGTATTTCATAGCGGTTTTCCTCCATTTCAAATATTTTCACAAATTCCGCCCCGTCTTGGGGCCGCTTTCCTGTCTATAGTATACAGGATATTTTTGCCAGAATCAACCTTCTTCCGGAATTTTCTGAAAAAAGGTGTACCTTTCCACCCCATCCCTCCCTTGCATTCCCGTAAAAAACCCTGTATACTGTGTTAAGAACGTATTAAGAACCCCCCCCCCGCTCCGGCGGGGAAGCGGCGGAGGGACGGTATGACTTTGGAAAACATCAAGCGGGACCTCCGGACCCGGTGGGACCTGACGGTGCTCTATGCCCGGGCTCTGGGGAAGTGGCTGCTGCTGGCCGCGGCGGCGGGGCTCTCCTGCGGCCTGGTGGGCACGGCGTTTCACGTGGCGGTGGAGTTCGTCACGGAGCTCCGGGGGGAGCATCCCTGGCTGCTGTACCTCCTGCCCCTGGCGGGCCTCGCCATCGTGGGGCTCTACAAGCTCCTGGGCACCGAGGGCCAGGGGACCAACGACATCTTCGATCAGGTTCACCAGGGAGGCGGCATCTCCATCCTCCTGGTCCCCGCCATCTTCCTGGGGACGGTGCTGACCCATCTCTGCGGCGGCTCCGCCGGGCGGGAGGGGGCGGCCCTCCAGATGGGGGGCTCCCTGGGCTATCGGGTGGGGCGGCTCTTCGGCTTTGACGAGCGGGACCTGCGCATCGCCACCACCACGGGCATGGCGGCCTTTTTCACCGCCCTCTTCGGCACGCCCCTGGCCGCGTCCATCTTCTCCATCGCCGTGGTCAGCGTGGACTCCTTCTACCACGCCGCCTTTTTCCCCGCCCTCATCGGGGCCCTGGAGGCCTACGGCGTGTCCCGCCTCTTCGGCGTGGCCCCCACCCGCTTCTCTGTGGAGGTCCCGGCCCTGTCGGCGGGGCTGCTGGTCCGGGCGGCGGTGCTGGCGGGGCTGTGCGGCGTGCTCTCCGCGGTCTTCTGCGGGACCATCCGCCTGACGGAGCGGCAGCTCCACAGGCGCGTCCCCAATCCCTGGCTCCGGGTCTTTGCCGGGGGCTGCGCCGTCATGGTCCTGACCCTCCTCTGCGGCACCACGGACTACAACGGCGCGGGCATGGACGTCATCGCCGCCGCCGTGGAGCAGGGGACTGTCCGCCCGGAGGCGTTTTTGATGAAGATCCTCTTCACCGCCGTCACCCTGGGCGCGGGGTTCAAGGGCGGCGAGGTGGTGCCCTCCTTCTTCGTGGGGGCGGCCTTCGGCTGCGCGGCGGGGCCGCTGCTGGGGCTTCCGGCGGGCTTCGCCGGGGCCCTGGGGCTGGTGGCGGTGTTCTGCGGGGCGACGAACTGCCCCCTGGCCTCCATCGCCCTGGCGGTGGAGCTCTTCGGCGGGGAGGGGCTTCTGTGCTTCTCCCTGGCCTGCTGCGTCAGCTACGTCCTCTCCGGCTACAGCGGGCTGTACTCCAGCCAGACGATTCTGCACTCCAAGCTGAAGGGCCGGTACATCAACGTACATACCAACGACGGGCCGGTGGAGAACGAGGTTCCGGCGGAGGCGAATCTCCCCCTGTAGGGGCGGACCTATCTGTCCGCCCTCTCCGGCGCTCCGCCCCGCTCCTCGAAGACCCGCTTCGCCGCGAAGACGGCGTTCAGCACCCTGGGGAAGCCGGTGTAGGGGACGCACTGGAGAAGGACCTCCACGATCTTCTCCGGCGAAAGGCCCACGTTCAGGGCGGCGTTCAGATGCACCTCCAGCTGGGGCTCACAGCCCCCGGCGGTGAGGAGGCTGGCCAGGGTGACCATCTCCCGCTCCTCCAGGCTCAGCCCCGGGCGGGCGTAGACGTCCCCGAAGGCGAACTCGACGATGTAGTTCCCCAGGTCCGGCGCGACGCCCTCCAGGGAGCGGAGCACCGCTCCGCCGCCCCTGCCGTCGATTCTGTCCAGCAGCTCCATGCCCCGTTCAAACCGTGTCTGCTCCATGTTCCGTTACCTCCTGAAATGGATTGTGATTGGAGCGTAAACCTTAAACCACGGTTTATGTCAAGACCAATTTTTTGAAGAAGAGGGAAAGACTCGAACGACGGGAAGGAAAAGAGCTACGAGAGAAACCCAGGAGGGGTTTCTCTCGTTTCCAATCAGAAGTTTTCAGCGCAGCTGAAAACTTGCTCAGGCTGGCAAAATACTTTTTGACGGCCTGATGTCAAGACTTTTTTCAAGGCGGTGTTTTTCATGACCATCGGAGAGATGTCCCGGCGGGCCGGCCTGCCGGAGAGCACCCTGCGGTATTACGAGAAAAAGGGCCTGCTTCGAATCCCCCGGGACGGCGGCGGGCGGCGGGACTACGGGGAGGGCGATCTCGCCTGGGTCCAATTCCTCCGCCGCCTGAAAGAGACGGGGATGCCCCTGCGGGACATCCGCCGCTACTCCGACCTGCGCTACGCCGGGGACGCCACGGTCCCGGAGCGGCTGGAGGTGCTGCGCCGCCACCGGGCATACGTCCTGGACCAGCGCCGCCGGTGGGACGAGTACCTGGAGAACCTGGACGGGAAAATCGCCCTGTACGAGCGGTCCATAAAGGGCCCCGCATAAAATCCGCCTCCCATGGCATACTGTCCCAAACAGTATCTGCCACGGGAGGCGTTTCTTTATGACCCAGATTCTGCAAGACACCGGCATGACGGTCCTGACCACCCTGCTGTCCCTCCTGGCCCTGTTCCTCCTCACCAAGCTGATGGGGGCCAAGCAGGTATCCCAGATGACCATGTTCGACTATGTCGTCGGCATCACCATCGGCTCCGCCGCCGCGGAGCTGGCCACGGAACTGGAGGAGCCCCACAAGCCCCTCACCGCCATCATCGTCTACGGTCTGGCGGCGGCGCTGATCTCCGTCCTGTGTTGCAAGTCCCTGAAGGTCCGCGCCCTCGTCTCCGGGCGGCCCATCGTCCTGCTGGAGGACGGGGTCATCTACCGGGAGAACCTGAAAAAGGCCAAGCTGGATTTGAACGAGTTTCTGACCTACTGCCGCATCGGCGGCTGGTTTGACCTGAGCCAGCTCCAGACGGCGGTCTTCGAGCACAACGGCACCGTCAGCTTCCTGCCCAAGGAGTCGGACCGTCCCGCCACCCCGGCGGACCTGAACAAAAACCCCTCCCAGTCCCAGGTCCAGACCCCCTTCGTCATGGACGGCAAGCTGCTCCACGGCAACGTCCGCCAATCCGGGAAGGAGGACGCCTGGGTCCACCGGGCCCTGCTCCGCCAGGGCTACCGGGACGAGGGGGAGGTCTTCCTGGCCCTCTGGGGCGGGGGGGAGGATCTGACGGTGTTTCCCATGGACCCGAAGCGGAAGGTTGACGAGGCGCGTCCGTAGGGGCGGACCTGTGTGTCCGCCCCTACAAGCCGTTCTCCGGGGCTCAATGAGAGAGAATAAATTCCTCCAGCTCCTCCGGCGTCTTCACCACGGCCACGGCCCCGGCCTCCCGGAGCTCTCCCGGCGGGGCATAGCCGAAGAACTCCACCCCCACGCAGTCCACACCGCAGGCCCGGGCCCCGCACACATCGAACTTCCGGTCCCCCACCATCAACGCCTGGGAGGGGTCCGTCACCCCCAGCTGCCGCAGGGCCTCCCGGACCACGTCCTCCTTCTCCCAGTCCCCGTGGGGCGGGCTGCCCACCAGGGCGGTCAGATGGGGCGTGAAGCCGAAGCGCTCACAGATGGAGACACACAGGTTCTCCGGCTTGGAGGAGGCCAGGGCCAGCACACGGCCATTCTCCCTCAGGCGGCCCATGACGGCCTCCATGCCCGGAGCCGCCCGGTTCTCGTACTGGCCCACGGGCTCGTAGATCAGGCGGAAGCGCTCCACGGCCTCCGCCGCCTTCTCGGCGCCGTAGCCACAGAAGCGGATGAAGGAGTCCTGGAGGGGCGGGCCGATGAAGCGGAGGAGGGTCTCCTCCTCCGGCAGGGGGTCGCCATAGCCCAGGATGGTCTCCCGGACGCAGTGGACGATGCCCTCCCGGGAGTCCGTCAGGGTGCCGTCCAGGTCGAAGAGGATATAGCGGTACATATCAGCCCTCCCCGGTGAAGCCGGGCACGATGACGCCCCGGGCGCTTCCGTCCACGTCCAGGGACGCCCCCTCCAGCCGCCGGACCTCCGGCGCGGGCCACAGGGCCAGGAAGTCCTCCACCCCGCCGACCGCCGGCAGGCCGTAGGGGGCGTGGCGGTAGTGCATGGGGATGACGCACTTGGGCTTCAAGGCGTCGCAGACGGCCCGGGCCCCCGCCGCGTCGATGGTGTAGAAGCCGCCCACGGGAATCAGCACGGCGTCCAGGGGGCCGACGGCCTTGACCTGCTCCTCCGAGAGCTGGTGGCCCAGGTCCCCCAGGTGGGCCACGGACACGCCGCCCGCCGTGAGGATGTGAATGGTGTTGTTCCCCCGGAGGGCCCCGCCCTGGCCGTCGTGGAAGGTCTCCACGGTGCGGACGGTGAAGGGGCAGGGGCCGTCAAAGGGGACAACCTCCGCCTGATCCACGGCGTTGTGGTCGAAGTGGCCGTGGCTGCACAGAATTTTGTGGACCCGGAGCTTCCGGTCCGCCAGGGGCGGGTAGCCCTCCACGCCGGTGTAGGGGTCCAGCAGAACGCGACAGCCGTCCTGCTCCGCCAGGAAGCAGGCGTGGCCCAGCCAGGTGAGTTTCATATGTCATTCCTCCTTGCAGGTTGTCAAAAATAGGGAGCGGACTATGTCCGCTCCCTCAGTATACCAGTTTTACATCTGTTTGTCATCCGGGTTTTTCGGCTCGTCCTTCCTCCGGCGGAAGAAGCCGCCGGGCTTCCGCTCCCGGGCCTGACGGAAGGTCTCTCCCCGCCGGGCCTGGGCCCGCCTGGAGAGCTTCACCACCGCCAGGATGACGAGGGCCAGGAGAACCATCCAGGTCCAGTTGTAGGCAAGATAGATGGCCACGTCCTGGAGGAAGTCCCCGAAGCCGCGGAGCCCGCCGGTGAAGGCGTTGCCCAGGCGGCTTCCAAAGGTGGGCGGGGCCTCCTCCACCGTGGTGAGGCGGAGGACCTCCTGGAGCCGGACGTCGATGGTGGCGAAGTCCACCAGGGAATCGTAGTGCCGGAGGGAGCCGGTGAGCTGCTCGATCTGGTACTCCGTCTCGCTGATGGCGTTTTCCAGGTCGATGATGTCCTCCATGTTCTCCGCCTTGGCCAGCAGCGTCTGGAGCCGCTCCATCTTGGTCCTCTGGGTCTCCAGGCGGCTCTCCGTGTCGTAGTACATCTCGCTGATGTTGTCCGCGTCCCGGCTCTGGCTGGTGACGTGGCTGATCTCCCCCACGGTCTTCAAAAAGCCCTTGAACTCCCCGGCGGGGATCCGGACGGTGTAGCTGGCGCTGCGGCTGCCGTCGCCGTAGCTGTCGGTGGAGGCGTACTCCAGATAGCCCCCCAGTTTCTCCACCAGCTCCTCCAGGGCGGCGGTGCAGGCGTCGAAGTCCCGGGTCTCCGCCTCGATATTGGCGGTGTAGACCATTTTCGCGTTGGCCAGCCGGTCCTCGGCCTGACCTTCCTCGGGGGCCGCCCCCGGCTCGTCGGGACCGTCCGCTCCTTCCGTGACTGTGGGGGCCTCGGCGTCCGCCGGGGCGTCGAAGCCGAAGTCCATCATCTCGGATTTCCAGTTCTCTCCGCCGCCGGTGTCATAGGCCGTCTGGCTCTCGCTGGCGGCCGGGGCTCTGTCGGCGGGGGCGCCGGAGGCGGTCCCCCCGCCGTAGGCTCCGCCGCCGCAGCCGGTGAGGGCCAGGGCCGTCACCAGGGCGGCCAGAAACAGGGCAAGTCCTCTCTTCATCCTTTCATCCTCCTTTTCCGCCCCGTCTTCCACCCGGGGCCTTTACCTGTATAGACGGATTTTCCGGGGGAAAGGTTCCGGGAAATCCAGACATTTTCAGTCGATCAGCGTCTCCCAGTGCTCCGCCCGGCTGGCGTCCAGGCACATGCGGAGCTGCTCCGCCGTGTTCTTGTCCTCCGCCAGGGGCGGCAGGGCGTCCAGGGGGAAGTATCCGCTCTCCGTGGTCTCGCTGTTGGCCTGGAAGGCCCCGCCCACGGCGTCGCAGAGGACGAAGACCTTGCAGATCTTCCAGGCGTAGACGGGCCGGTTGTGCTTCTCCCGGTCCTGGACGGCGACGACCCGCCGGGGGACGGCCTCCAGCCCCGCCTCCTCCCGGGCCTCCTTCACCACGTTCTCCAGCACGGAGACGTTCACGTCCACCCAGCCCCCGGGAAGGGACCAGCGCCCGTCGTTCTCCCGGACCAGCAGCACCTCCCCGTCCCGGAAGATGGCCGCCCGGGTGTCCAGCTTGGGGGTCTGATAGCCTCTCTCATCGCAGAAGAGGTCCTTCACCTTCTCCAGCGGCAGGTCCGATTGATATGCCAGCATCTCGGCGGCGATGTCCCGGACCCGCTGGAAGCGCTCGATGTCAAAGGGGTCCTTTCCGTAGTGCAGGCCCGCCTGGGCCAGGGCCTGGAGCTCCACCGCCCAGTCCAGCCAGGGGCTGTGGTCTTTCATGTTCCCTCCTCCTTCCGGTTATGAAAACAGGGCCTTCCGGCCCCGTTTTTCCGCGATTCATTTCAGCAGTATTTTCTCCGGCTGGGTGGGCTTCCGCTCCTCGTCCGCCTGCCGGGCGTAGTCGTTCTCCGCCGCCGCCCGGGTGACGGTGTGGGTGGTGCCGCCGGAGACAAAGGCCTTGCCGCACTCCGGGCAGATGCCGGTGTGCATGGTCACGCTCTGGCTGACCACCTCCCGGCCCTCCCGTCTGGCCTTGGCCTGCTCCCGGACCACGTGCTCCATCTCGTGGCCCCGGACGGCGGAGGCCGCCTGTTCCGGCTTGATGTTGGTGGGGGTCTTGAAGGAGACGCCCATGTCGTCGGACCCGTCCTGGTACTTCCGCTTCTCACAGGTCTCGCACTCGCCGTCCTCCCTGGCCTCCCGGGCGCTCTCCGCCCCCGACGCCTCCACGTCCGGGCCGTCCTCCTCCTGGCCGGGGAGGCCGGGAATGACCTCTTCTTCCTCCTCCTGGCCGGGGAGCTTGATGCCGTCCGCCCCCGGCGCTCCGTTGTTCAAAACGTCCTCCGCGCCCTCCAGGTCGTTCCGGTCCAGGGCGTCCTCCGCCCGGAACAGCCGGCCCTCCAGGGCGTTCTTCCTGGAGCCCAGCACCGGGGAGTTCTCCCCGTCGTCGGGGATGAACAGGCCCTCCTCGTTGACGCTTCCATATCGGGTCCGCATCCGCCCGGCCATGGCCGCCGGATCGTTCTCCAGCCGGGCCGTCAGCTCCGGGAGGGAGGCCTCGTCCCGCAGGACGGGCCGCACGGGCCGCACAGGCTCCACCGGCGTCTCCGGGGAGGAGCTTCTGCGGACCGTCAAGAGCTGGCCCTGCCGGGCGCTCCCCCGGGCGGTCCGGGTGTTTTCCGCCAAGCGGGACTGGTACCAGCTCCCCACGGAGCTCATGCCGGATGTTCCGATTCCCGTAATGCCGCCGATCATAGGATCACCTCAGAGATAGTTTTACATGTATAGTATAGCAGATTTTGAGAAAAGCGCAAGGGGGATTTTTTCGGCCCTTCGGGCGGGGAAGATTGCAGCTAGATGCCAGCTGGTCCAATGCACCCCCCATTCTCTCTTTTGCGAAAAGAGAGAATGCGCCGTGCACGGTGGAAGAGAGAAAACGAGGGGCGCGCAGGACGTGCTGACTGTTTGTTACGCATGTCTCTGCCCGCGGCGTGGTGCGAGCGGGGGTTTTGGAGGTCGATGCAAGGCCTGTCCGGCCCTCCTCGCTGCCGCTGACCCGGCACTGACCAAGACCCCCGCCCCCTCGTTTTTCGTCCCTCGTAAAAAATCAGCCGTGAACCCAACAACGTGGTTCACGGCTGAAAGCGAAGCGGTGGTAGGAATCCTTTGGGGGGGCCCCCGCCGGAACGTAAGCGGAGCGGTTCCGGTGGGGAAGCGAAGGAATTCCCACCATAGTGCAGTTTTCGGCGGAGCCGGAAACGGAACGGTGGTGGGAATTCCTGAGCTGGAGCGGGCAACGAGGCTCGAACTCGCTACCTCCACCTTGGCAAGGTGGCGCTCTACCAGATGAGCTATGCCCGCAAGGGGTATGCCGCATCCCTAGGCGGTAAAGCCGCCAAGGGCTGCGCTATGCCCGTAAGAACAAGGAGTATTCTAGCAGAGCTTTTCCCCCTTGTCAAGCCCCTCTCTGAAAAAATTTCCTCTAGGGCGCTTCCCCGCCCTCCTCGGGCTCCGAGGGGGCGGCGGGGGCGTCCTCTTCCGGCTTCTCCGGCCCTCCGGCGGGCTCCGTCTCGCCGGACGGGGGCGCTTCCTCCTCCGGCGCGCCGCCGGGCTCCGGAGACTCCCCTTCTCCGGAGGGCTCCTCTCCGCCCTCCTCGGAAGGGGCCGCCCCCTCTTCTCCTTCTCCTTCAGGGGCCTCACCGCCCTCCTCCGGCGGGAGCTCCTCCGGCTCCGGCGGGTCCAGAAGGAACTCCACCAGCCCCGGGTTCTCCCGGGCGGGATAGTAATTCACCACCCAGGGAATTGTCTCCGTCAGCTCCCGCTCCTCCCGGAGCTGCGCCATGGCCTCTTCCACCCGGGTCCCGCCGTCCGGGCCCCAGTAGCCCATGCGGACTGCCAGCTCCGTCCTCTCCTCGTCCAGGGCCCCCGCCAGCAGGCTGTACAGCGCCTCCGGGCTGGTGGCGTTCACCACCGCCTGGAGCTGCTCCAGCGTCCGGCGGTAGCCGATGCGCACCGCCACCTCGTAATAGCCCCGCTGGGCGTGGCTGGAGGTGGTGATGTACTCCACGGCGTAGGCCCCCATGGGGGTCTCCTGCTGGACCTCCGCCGCCGCCCGCTCCAGGGTGTCCGCCACCTCCAGGTCGCTCTCGAACTCGTACAGCCGCAGGGCGGCCGTCTCCTGGTGCCGGCCCACCAGCAGGAGGAGGTCGTTCACCACGTCCTGGTGGTTCTCCGCCCGGAGGGTGCCGGCGGCCTCGCTCTCCCAGAACTTGCTGCTGTGGGGCTCCGCAGTGGAGTAGGTCCGCTCCAGCAGGGCCGAGCACCCCGTCAGAAGACACAGCGCCAGGGCCGTGACCAGCAGTTTCCTCAGCATGGCGGGCCTCCTCTCTTTTCAGCCGTGATTCCACACAAGGGGGCGTGTCCGATGGGGAGATGTGATCCTGTAGGGGCGGATATCATCCGCCCGCCTCCCCAAGGGCTCCGGTTTCCCCGGAGACGGGCGGCAGATTGCCGCCCCTACAGGGGATCCATCTTACATGCCCAGGTCTTCATCAATCAGCAGCACCTCGGCCTCCATGCCCGTCATGGGGGCCCAGAGGGTCACGAGCCCCCGGCAGATGCGCTCCGGGCTCCTGCAGTCATAGCAGCGGTCGCCCTTCACGGCGCAGGGGGTCTTCCTCCCCAGCCGCCTGGCGTTCCGGGGAGAGGCGATGTTCCGGGCCCGCCAGACCGCCTCGTCGTACGAGGGGGCCAGCTTGTTCCGGCCCACGACGAAGTACACCTTCTTGTGGCCGAAGAGGGTGGAGGCCACCCGGTTCCCCGCGCCGTCGATGTTGACCAGCTCCCCGGTCTCCGCCAGACCGTTGACGGAGGCGAGGTACACATCCGTGTCCATGGCCTCCCGCCGGGCGGCGGCGGGGTCCTCCCACTTCCAGTGCCAGACCGCTTTGTTGTGGCTCCTCAGGCGGTCATAGAGCCCCAGGGCGTCCAGGGTCATGGACCCGCCGAAGCCCACGGACATTCCGTCGATGGCGGCGTCCAGGTAATCCGCCGCATCTCTGCCGGTGGGGAAGACCCGGACGGTGTAGCCCCGGGCCTCCAGGTTCTTCTTGACGGTTTCAAAATTCGCCATATCTCATTCCTCCAATGTGATTTGCGTTTCCTCCGTGTCCTCCTGCCGCAGCAGGGCCCCCGCCGCCGGCACCGCCCGGACCCGGTAGCGGCTCTTGTTCACGATGGCCGTCTCCTCCAGGGGGCGGACGGAGTCCAATTGGTACTTGGGCTTCAGGGTCATCACCGCCACGCCCTGGGTGGAGCGGGTGGTCTTGGGGGCCAGCAGGGCGGTGTGGAAGATCAGGCACCGGGGTTCCGTGGAACAAGCCGCCAGCTCCATCTCCGCGTCCACCCGGAGGATGGCCTTGAGGGGCGACTTGTCGGAGTACGCCCCGGTGAGCTTCCGCCGGTTGGAGGTGGTCTGATAGGCCTTGATCTCCACCCTCGCCGCCTTGCCGTTTTCGAAGAAGAAGAGGAGGCCCCCGGAGTAGTCCCCGGGCAGGACCATGAAGATGACGCTCTCCCCGGCGTCCATCCCCAGCTTCGCCGGGAGGTAGTCCCCCAGAACGCTGGCCTTGGCGTCCTCGAACTCGCCCAGGCGGGTCTTGTAGACCTGGCACTTGTCGGTGAAGAACATGACCTCGGCGCGGCTGGTGGTCTCGAAGCTCTGCCGGAGGCCGTCCCCCTCCTTGTACTTCTGGGCTCCGCTCATTCGGAGGCTCTGGGGGGTGATCTTCTTGAAATACCCCTCCCGGGAGAGGAAGACGTGGACGGGGTATTCCTCCGGCCCCTCGTCCTCCTCCGCGTCGGGGAGCTCGTGGGCGTAGACGATGGCGGTGCGGCGGGGCTCGCCGTACTTCTTCGCCGCTTCGCGGAGCTCCTCCAGGATGATCTTCTTCACCCGCCGGGGGTCCTGGAGGATGTCCTCCAGGTCGTCGATCTCATCCTGGAGGGCCTCGGTCTCCTTCACCCGCTTCAGGATGTACTCCTTGTTGATGTTCCGGAGCTTGATCTCCGCCACGTACTCCGCCTGCACCTGGTCGATGCCAAAGCCAATCATCAGGTTGGGGATGACCTCGGACTCCTCCTCCGTCTCCCGGATGATGCGGATGGCCTTGTCAATGTCCAGCAGGATGCGCTTGAGGCCCTTGAGGAGGTGGAGCTTTTCCCTCCGCTTCCCCAGGACAAAGAACACCCGCCGCCGGACGGACTCCGTCCTCCAGGCGGTCCACTCCTCCAGAATCTGCCGGACCCCCAGCACCCGGGGCTGTCCGCCGATGAGCACGTTGAAGTTGCAGGAAAACGCGTCCTCCAGGGGGGTCTGTTTGAAGAGGCGGGCCATGAGCTTGTCCGGGTCCGCCCCCCGCTTCAGGTCGATGGTGAGCTTCAGGCCGGAGAGGTCCGTCTCGTCCCGCATGTCGGCGATCTCCCTGGCCTTCCCCGCCTTGATGAGCTCCGCCACCTTGTCCAGAATGGCCTCGGTGGAGGTGGAGTAGGGAATCTCCGTGATTTCGATGAGGTTTTCCTCTTTCACATAGCGCCACTTTGCCCGGACCTTCACGCCGCCCCGTCCGGTGGCGTAGATGTCCCGCAGGGCGTCCCGGTCACAGATGAGCTCTCCCCCCGTGGGGAAGTCCGGGGCCGGCAGGGTCTCCAGCAGGTCGCAGTCGGGATTCTTGAGGTATGCCGCCGCGGTGTCGCAGACCTCTTTCAGGTTGAAGCCGCAGAACTGGGAGGCCATGCCCACGGCGATGCCCATGTTGGCGGAGACCAGGATGTTGGGGAAGGTGGTGGGCAGCAGGGCGGGCTCCTTCATGGTGTTGTCGTAGTTGTCCACGAAGTCCACCGTGTCGCTGTCGATGTCCCGGAACAGCTCCTGGCAGATGGGGGTCAGCTTGGCCTCCGTGTACCGGGGGGCGGCGCAGGACATGTCCCGTGAATAGTGCTTGCCGAAGTTGCCCTTGGAGTCCACGAAGGGGGTGAGCAGAGCCCCGTAACCCCGGGAGAGACGGACCATGGTGTCGTAGATGGCGGCGTCGCCGTGGGGGTTCAGCCGCATGGTCTGGCCCACGATGTTGGCGGACTTGGTCCGCGCCCCCGTCAGCAGGCCCATCTTGTACATGGTATAGAGGAGCTTCCGGTGGGAGGGCTTGAAGCCGTCGATCTCCGGGATGGCCCGGGAGACGATGACGGACATCGCGTAGGGCATGTAGTTGGTCTCCAGGGTGTCGGTGATGGGCTGTTCGACAACCGCGGCGTGGAGGCCCAGGACGTTGGGGTTGCCGGACTTGGGCTTTCCGGCGTCGGGTGTTTTCTTCTTTGGCATGATGGTTTGTTCCTTACTTGAAGATTCAGTCTGGGGGAAACGCGGGGCCCCTTACTGCGCGGCCCCGTCCAGGGCGTCCACAAACGCGTCCACCTGATCCAGATAGGCCTCGACTTCCATCACGAGGTTTCCCCCCGCCTGGAAACCCTGGTGGAGGGCGGCGGCCCACAGTTCGCCGGAGCCCCCCTCCTCGCCGGAGAGGGCGTAGGCCATGGCGGGGTCCTCGTAAAAGAGCTGCTGGGCGTTCCGGTAGAGGGCGCAGCGGGCCAGATGCGCCGCCACCTCGCAGATCAGCTCCTCGCTGGCGAAGTAGTTCAGCCGCTCCGGCTCGTTTTCCCGGTAATACTGGAACATGCTGTGAATCTGTTCCTTGGCGTAGACGGTGTACTGGCTTTTCAGGCTGGCGGTCTCGGCGTTGTATTCCTCCGCCTGGGCGGCCAGGTCCTGGTCCAGAAAGCGGAGATAGTCCGCGGGGATGACCTCCCGGGCCAGCGCCATGTCCCGGACCTGGGCGCAAATCTCCGCCCGCGGGTCCTCCGGCGCGGCGGGGGAGGCGGGAGAAGCGGGGGAAGCGGTTTTGACGGCCCAGCACAGAGCCAGGGCGGAGGCCAGGATGGACACCGCCAGAGCGTAGAGGGCTTGTTTCATTTCGGGGCCTCCTGTAGACGTGAGGGATTGGGCGGTTTCTTCTTTGGCGTGGTGGTTATTCCTTGCTCAATATCCATTTCTGAGGGTTGGTCTGGATGTATTGGCGGATGTTTTCCAGGTCTTCTCGATTGCGGACGATGTGGTCGTAATAGCTGCGCTGCCAGATGGAAAAACCGGCAGTTTTTGAAACCACTCGTTTAAATTGCTGTATGACCTTCGATAAATCCATCCCCGTAGGGGCGGCTATCAGCCGCCCGTCCCCCGTTGCGTGGATTTCCAAAATCATGTGAACATGGTCCGGCATAACGACATATGTGTCTACCTTTATATTTGGATAATGGGAGGGGATTTCGGAAATGGCTTGTTCCGTAATTTTCCCCACAGGGGTCAGGGCAACCTTTGGGGGAGGGGGATTGATAAACGGGGGATTAACAATCAGGCGATTAACAATCGGGCGATTAATAATCGGGCGATTAATAATCGCCCCTACAGGTGCATCCCCGGGAAAAATTTCCGCGAGGATGTTTTCTCCCCGCACAGCCGTGCAAACCGTCACAAAATAATACCCCGTCCTGCCGTAATCATACCCCCGCAATCGGAGGGGCTTCCTCTGTGCCCAATCGTTCACGAGATGTCCGCCATCTCCAGATACTTGTACCCATTCTCCGCGATATGGTCCTTCCGCCCCTGGAGGTTGTCCCCCAGGAGGAGGTCAAACACCGCCGCCGTCCGCTCCACATCCTCCGGCATCACCCGGATCAAGCGCCGGGTCTCCGGGTTCATCGTCGTCAGCCACATCATGTCCGGGTCGTTCTCGCCCAGGCCCTTGGAGCGGTCGATCTTGTATTTCTTCCCCTCCAGCTCCCGGACGATGTCGTTCTTCTCCTTGTCTGAGTAGGCGAACCAGGTCTTCTCCCCACAGTTGATTTCAAACAGCGGGGTTTCCGCGATATAGACATACCCCTCCCGGATCAGCGTCGGGGTCAGGCGGTAGAGCATGGTCAGCACCAGGGTCCGAATCTGGAAGCCGTCCACGTCGCCGTCGGTGCAGATCACCACCTTGCTCCACCGGAGATTCCCCAGGTCGAAGGAGGACACGTCCTTGGCGTGCCTGTTCGTGACCTCCACGCCGCAGCCCAGGACCTTGATGAGGTCCGTGATGATCTCGCTCTTGAAGATCCGGGCGTAGTCCGCCTTCAGGCAGTTCAGAATCTTCCCCCGGATGGGCATGATGCCCTGGTACTCCGAGTCCCGGGCCAGCTTCACGCTGCCGAGGGCCGAGTCGCCCTCCACGATGTAGATCTCCCGGCGCTCCACGTCCTTCGTCCGGCAGTCCACGAACTTCTGCACCCGGTTGGCGATGTCCACGCTGCCGCTGAGCTTCTTCTTGATGCTCAGCCGGGCCTCCTCCGCCTTCTCCCGGCTCCGCTTGTTCAGCAGGACCTGCTCCGCGATCTTCTCCGCGTCGAAGTGGTTCTCTATGAAATAGATCTCCAGGTTGGACCGGAGGAACTCCGTCATGGCCTCCTGGACGAACTTGTTGGTGATGGCCTTTTTCGTCTGGTTCTCGTAGGAGGTCTGGGTGGAGAAGTTGCTGGTCACCAGAATCAGGCAGTCCTCCACGTCCGCCCAGGTGACCCTGCTCTCGTTCTTCTGGTACTTCCCCTGCTCCCGGAGGTACTTGTCGATGGCGGAGACAAAGGCGGAGCGGCTGGCCTTCTCGGGGCTTCCCCCGTGCTCCAGCCAGCTGGAGTTGTGGTAGTGCTCCACCACGTTCACCCGGTTGGAAAAGCAGAAGGCCGCGCTGAGCTTCACCTTGTACTCCGGCTTGTCCTCCCGGTCCCGGCCCCGCTTCTCCGCCTGCCAGAAGGCGGGGGAGGTGAGGCTGTTGTCCCCCGCCAGCTCGGCGACATAGTCCGCCACGCCGTTCTCGTAGACGAAGTCCGTCTCTTCAAAGGTCCCCGGCCCGGTCTCATTCTTGAAGTGGAAGGTGATCCCGGCGTTCACCACCGCCTGCCGCTTGCAGACGTCCTGAAAGTACTCCGCCGGGACGGCGATGTCCGTGAACACGTCCAGGTCCGGAAGCCAGCGGGTCCGGGTGCCGGTCTTCTTCGCCTGGGATTTGGGCAGGGGGGTCTTTTGGAGCTCCCCCACGATCTCCCCCCGCTCAAAGCGGAGGCGGTACTCGAACCCGTCCCGCCACACGGTGACGTCCATATACCGGGAGGCGTACTGGGTGGCGCAGGAGCCCAGGCCGTTGAGGCCCAGGGAGAACTCGTAGTTGTCCCCGGAGACATTGTCATACTTGCCCCCGGCGTAGAGCTCGCAGAACACCAGCTCCCAGTTGTACTTCTGCTCCTTCTCGTTCCAGTCCACCGGGCAGCCCCGGCCCGCATCCTCCACCTCCACGCTGTGGTCCCGGAAGCGGGTGACGCTGATGGAGGTCCCGTGGCCCTCCCGGGCCTCGTCGATGGAGTTGGATAAAATCTCGAAGACCGCGTGCTCGCAGCCGTCCAGGCCGTCGGACCCGAAGATGACCCCGGGCCGTTTCCGCACCCGGTCCGCGCCCTTCAGGGCGGAAATGCTGTCGTTGCCGTAATCCTGTTTTTTCGCCATAGCTCCTCCAAAACCGGCGGCATCCGCCGGGAATGTATCTTTTTCGTCCCCAGGCACAAGATACAGGGGGGAAAAGCCGGACTTTGTCCGGGATTTTGAAACGGTTCGATTATATCACAAGACCTTCCCAGGTTCAAGCCCCCCGCCGCCCCCGGGACCCTTTCCCGCCCTTTCCCGGCCTCCGCCGCCGTTTTCGGCGAAAATGTTACTTTTGTTACTTTTTCATAACCGATTTGTTACCTCTTGGAACCCCTTCCGGGAAGGGAGTTTTGCACATTATCCACAGAGTTCTCCACATCGTTATGTCAACTGGCAACCGGCCGGAAAAATTCCCGTTCCCCGGCGGAAATTTTTCCGGGGATTTTCCCGTTTCCGGTTGACAACTCCGGAAGAATACGGTATGATAACAGAAGACATGATATTAAAAACCATATTGCGGGGTGCTTTATATGACTTGTAAAATCGTGAGCGACAGCAGCTGCGACCTGCGCATGAGCGGCTTCGACGGGGGGAGCGTCCTCTTTGAGACGGTGCCCCTGCGCATCCAGGTGGGAGAGCGGGAGTTCCTGGACAACGACGCCCTGGACATCCCCCTGCTTCTGGGGGCCATGGCCCAGGAGAAGTCCGCCGCCTCCACCGCCTGCCCCTCTCCCGCCGCCTTCGCCAAGAGCTTCGAGGAGGCGGACCGGAGCATCTGCTTCACCATCTCCGCCAACCTCTCCGGGACCTACAACGCGGCGGTGATGGGCCGGGAGCTGGCCCTGGAGGAGCACCCGGAGAAGGAGATCTGCGTCATCGACTCCAAGGCCACGGCGGGGGCCATGATCCTGCTCATCCGCCGGGCGAAGGAGCTGCTGGAGGCCGGAGGGGACTTCGAGGACATCTGCGCCCAGCTGCGGCTGTATCAGGCGGCTTTGCGGACCTGCTTCACCCTGGAGAACTTCGACAACCTCATCAAGAACGGCCGGATGCGCCCCTTGATTGGCACCCTGCTCCACTCCCTGGGCATCCACGTCATCGCCGACGCCACGCCCCAGGGCACCATCCACGTGGCGGGCAAGGCCCGGGGGGAGCAGAAAACCTATCAGGCCATCACCGCCCTGATGGGGGAGAGCAAGGACTGCACCGGGGCGGAGGTCATCCTCTGCCACTGCGAGAACCTGCCCGGGGCCATGAAGCTGAGGGAGCAGATTCTCCGGGACCTGCCGGTGAAGAGCGTGGAGATCTTCCCCTGCCGGGGCCTCACCAGCTTCTACGCCATGGAGAAGGGGCTGATTATCGGGTACTGAGGCCTCTTGACAAAAGCGCCCGGTTTGGTATAATGAATATGGAAGGACGCCGCCGCACGGCGGTCAGCCCTTACCTGTCAACAACTTGGAGAGTTGACCGTTCGGGTTCCGGCCGGACGGTCAACACGCTTTCATGGTCAGTATGCAGGCCCAAAAGACCAGACACACCAGAAACCGGAGTACTATGTACAGCCGTCTTCTCCACATCAGCTTCACCCCCTTTCCCAAGGGAGTGGCCAACCGCCTTTTCATGCAGCAGCATCCTTCTGCCGTTATCCTGCCAGACCCGGCGGCTTTTGTCAAAGGGCGCCCCTTTCGGGGCGCCCTTTTTCCGTCACCATGAGGCCCGGGAGGATTTGACAAAAAACGGCGCTCCTGATATGATCAGGAGCGGAAGGACGCTGTTGCACACAATAAGCGGTTGGCTCATCTCCTGCGATCTCGGTCAAAAGGAGGTGATGCGGATGTGGAAGAGACGGCTTGTCGCCGTACTGCGTTTCCTGGCGCTTTGCGCCATGTGGACGTGGATACTTACCACAAAAGCGTGCTAGCCGTCCGGCGGGCACCGAGCGGCTAGCGGGTAATCTCGTTTAGCTTTAGGGCCAGCCGCCGTGTGGCAGCGCCCTTCCATGTTCATTATACCAAACCGGGCCGCTTTGTCAAGAGACAGGGCGGGCCTTTTTGGGAGACGAAGGATTTTCACCAACGAGGTTGCGGATCATCCGTTATCCCCAGCAGATAGTCAATGCTGGTGTGATAGTGTTTGGCCAGCGCAATCAGGGCCCCGCTGGGAATATCCAGGTCACCGCTCTCATAGCGGGAATATGTTGCCTAGGACACATGAAGCAGCTCCGCCAGAGCCCGTTGGGGCAGGTCATGGTCTTCTCTTAAGTCCCGCAGCCGACGATACATGGCCTCCCCCTCCTTTTTTACTATTTTAGGATATACGAAAAATGCATATTGATTCTTATGCAAAAATCGCATAGAATAGTAAGGGGGAGGTGACCACGATGAAAGAATACAAAATCCGCCTGTCGGCGGAAACGGCGGCGTTTTATGAGAAGGTGGCAAAGCAAGCGGGACGGAGCATCGAGCAGGTACTGTCCGACACCCTTTTTAAGCTTGCGGGCGAGCTGGCGCTGGAAGCCCTTCATAAAAAGCGCTGAGCGTTCATTGGAAAATTTGCAATTTTACTGGTTGACAAACGAGAAAAACGTGTTATCATAAGGTGCAACTGAACATTTGGCGTTGATAAGGACGAGTAGCCGCGCATCAACCCGCCAAGAGAGCCGCCGTTTTGGTGCGAGGCGGCCGGGAGTGGCGGCGAAAATCACCTTGGAGCCTCCTGCTGAAAGACGACGCGAGTAGGTAAGGACGTTTGGCGGGCGTTATTCCGCCGGCCCGTGTTGGCGGGCCATGAGGGGCCGTTCCCCGCGAGGGGGCGGCAAGAAGAGTGGTATCGCGGAGCGTATGACAGCGCCTCCGTCTCTTGAAAGGGAGACGGAGGCGTTTTTTGATGTTCTCGGATATGCACACAATACAAACCGTATTCTGCGTTTAATAAAATACCATTTGGAGATGATAACGTTGAAGCTGCCGGGTACTATTACGCTGGCCCTTGAGGACACCCCGGAGAAGTTCCGCCCCCTGGCGGAGGAGATCGTCCCGCCGTTGATAGAGCTTCTGCGGGGCCTCTGCGCCTTGGAGGAGAAGTTTTGCGCCCGGGGACAGAAGCAGCGGGCGGAACGCCCCGGCGGTATTTACTCCACCCAGGCCCACCCCAACAGCAAAGCCCTTTGGGATTACTACCGGGACGCTTACAAAGCCCTGCTGGACTCCCGCTGTACGGAAAAGCTTTTGGCCCAGCGGCGGGACTGTTGCCAGAGCATGGGAGACCCGGCGGATTTTGCCTGCTTGAAGGGAACGGCAGAGATTGTCTTCACCATGAAAAGCAAGAGCAAGGCCGTGGTGATTGTCCGGGCCTTCGACGGCTTCGGCAGCGACTGCCGCTTTGAGCTGAAACCGGAGGCCGGAGAGTGGAAAATTGACAAGGTGTCCCAGAACACCTGCGGCAGCGGGCCCTGGCGGACAAACTTCTATTTTTAATTTGATGGTAGCTTACTAAAATACAAATAGCAATATTATAAAGGAGTAATACAAAATGGACTACAACAAGACCATCAACCTGCCGAAGACCGACTTCCCCATGCGGGCGGGCCTGCCCAAGCGGGAACCGGAGATGCTGAGGCGCTGGGAGAGCGAGGACGTCTACCACGAGCTCCTCAAAAAGAACGAGGGCAAGCCCCTGTTCAACCTCCACGACGGCCCCCCGTTCTCCAACGGGTCCATCCACATGGGCACGGCCATGAACAAGGCCATCAAGGACATCATCACCCGGTCCTACGCCATGCGGGGCTACTACACCCCCTATATCCCCGGCTGGGACAACCACGGCATGCCCATCGAGTCCAACATCATCAAGCAGAACAAGCTGAACCACAAGGCCATGTCCATCCCCGACTTCCGCTCCGCCTGCCATGACTTCGCCGCCCACTATGTGGACGTCCAGCGGGAGGCCTTCAAGCGCATCGGCGTGGTGGGCGACTGGGACCACCCCTATCTGACCATGGACCCCGGCTTCGAGGCCGAGGAGGTGAAGGTCTTCGGGGAGATGTACAAGAAGGGGTATATCTACAAGGGCCTCAAGCCCGTGTACTGGTG
>CAJTKE010000006.1 GCA_910576865.1 uncultured Oscillibacter sp. | reverse complement strand
ATGGGCAGGCTCCCCGGATCATCAGCACCTTCCTGGAGAGCTATGACTTTACCGGCAAGACGATCATCCTGTTCGCCACCTCCGGCGGCAGCGGCCTGGGCCGGACCGCCGCGGATCTGAAGCCCAGCGCCCCCGGCGCGGTCATCCGGGAAGGGAAGCTGCTGAACGGCAGACAGGCCAAGGACTCCCTTGCCGCCTGGGCCAACAGCTTGAAGATCTGAGGCGGTATCGGATGAAGAAACCTTCTTTCCTCCTCGGTATGACGAAAGATTTCACTGTGACAATGGAGGCAATCAAATGAAACGAACGAAACGGACGGAAAAGAACAACCGGATCTGGTATCGGGGACAGGCTTTTTCTGATCATGGCTGTGACCCGGAATTTCAGGAAATCGCCCAAGGCTTTTTGTGCGGCGACGTGACCGAACACGGCGCCCTGTCCGACCCGCAAAAGGCCCTGATCCGGCTGACGGCTTTGACCGCGACCCAGACCTGGAAGCCCCTGGCCCGGTATACGCTGTCCGCCCTGGATGCGGGCGCCGCCCCGGAGCAGATCAAGGAAACAATTTATCAATGCGCCCCCTATATCGGCTTTGAGAAGGTGCAGTGTGCGCTGGATGAGGTCAATCAGGCGTTTCAGTCCGCCGGCATTCCCTGTCCGCCGGCGAACCAGTCCACTGTCTCCGAGGAAACCCGGTTTGAAAAGGGGCATGCCGTCCAGCAGAAGATTTTCGGCGCGGACACGATCAACGCCATGCGGGCCAACGCCCCAGCGGAGCTGAAGCACATTCAGGACTACCTCTCCGCCTGCTGCTTTGGTGACTTCTACACCAGAGGCACGCTGGATTTGAAAATGCGGGAGCTGATCACCTTCTGCGCCATCTGCTGTCTCGGCGGCTGTGAGCCCCAGGCGAAAGCCCATGCGGGGGCGAATCTGAGCGTGGGGAATACGCGGGAGACCTTGATTGACGCCCTGACCCAGTGCCTGCCCTTTATCGGGTTCCCCCGGACGCTGAACGCCCTGACCTGTTTGGAATGAAGCGGGCGTATAACTGTCAAAATTGAGCCTCCACTGCCCGGGCGGAGGAGTTGTCCGAAAGCGTCGCGGTGAGGGTGGTCCCGTTGACCGTGAGGTTCAGCGCGGAGGCACGGAGGTTTTCGGCGCTGGAGCCGATGCCGCTGCTGCCGGAGGTGCAGAAGGGCACGATGGTCTTGCCGCCGAACTCGCCGCTCTCCAGGAAGGTGTAGATGATCTTGGGTGCTTGGCCCCACCAGATGGGCCCGGGTCACATTGTCGCCGACTCCGAAGCGCGGCCGTCACTGTAGCCGTTGACATAGCCGTTTTCCGCCGCCCATTGAATGGCTTCGGCATAGGGGCTCTCCGTGTCCACATCGGAGAAAGCAGTTTCCACGGCGCAGGCCGTGGCGGTGAGGGCCAGCGTCATGCACAGCACCAGCACGAGGGAGTAAAATCGTTTCATCGCGTTCATAGGCGTCATCCTTTCTGTCTGCAAAATCAAAAATCGGAGCTGCCGGTCTGACAGCTCCGATTTTATTCCGTGGTCCGTGAAATGTAAAATACTTTGTTTCTATTTCCTGACGTGCTTGAAAAGCATGGTATGGGAACGGAGGCTCATTTCCGGCCCCCGCCCTCCTGCCGCAGAAGCTCCAGAAACGCCTCCGCTGCCCTGGAGAAGACCTGATACTTCTTCCAAACCACGCTCATGCTGGCGCAGATGGGCGGATGAAGCGGCCGGAAGCAGAGCGGGCCGTCTCCGGCGGTGTTGATGATGCCGTCCAGGCACAGCGCCGCGCCCAGGCCGTCCTCCACCATCAGCGAGGCGTTGTAGAGCAGGCTGTAGCTGGCCACGATGTTCAGCGTGTCAAACCGCCGGCCAAACCAATCCTCCAGGGCGCTTGCGTCCTGGAAGCGGCGGGAGATGATGAGAGGAAGCCCGGCCGCGTCCTCCGCCGTGAGGGAGGGCTTCTCCGCCAGGGGGTGCTCCCGGCGCAGAAGAATCCCCCAGGTGTCCGCTGTGGGCAGGGGATAAGCGCTGTACTTGGCGGTGTTGACGGGGTCGAACAGCAGCCCGAAGTCGATCAGGCCCTTGTCCAGCTTCTCCGTCACGTCGGCGGTGTCCCCGCTGGAAATGTGAAAATGGACCCGGGGGTGCTTTTCCTGGAGGCGGCGGGCCGCCTGGGTGAGAAGGTGGACGCCCCGGGTCTCCCCGGCCCCAATGTAAATGTCCCCCGCGAGGTCCGCGGGCTCCGCCGTCAGCTCGCCGGTGGTCTTCTCCACCAGGTCCAGGATTTCCTCCGCACGCTTTCGAAGCAATGCACCGTCCTCCGTCAGCGTGATATGGCGGTTGCCCCGGAGGAACAGCTTCTTCCCCAGCTCCGCCTCCAGGTCCATGAGCTGGCGGGAGAGGGTGGGCTGGGAGAGGTGGAGGGACTCCGCCGCGCCGCAGATGCTCTCCTCCCGGGCCACGGCCAGAAAGTAGCGCAGAACCCGCAGTTCCATGAGATACACCCCCTTGTTCATGGAAAAAAGTATAGCAGGTCATGCCATGCCTGTCAACTATGGCAAACCATTCAGCAGCCGAATCCGCAAAGAGAAGGTGCCGCTGTCATTTCCGCCCGACAGGCGGAAATACAGTCTTGATTTTCCACCGGCTTTCCTTTAGAATGAATTTCATGAGGCGTTGCAGGCCTCACCAGCGAAACAGGGAGGCAGTTACATGAAAAAGCGTATTTTGGTCGTGGACGACGACAGCATGAATCTGGCGAGGACAAAGATCATCCTGGGAAAAACCTACGACGTGCTTCTGGCCGACTCCGGGACGGAGGCTCTGGTGAAGCTGAAGAACGAAAAAGTGGATATGGTCCTGCTGGATATTGATATGCCTGAGATGAACGGCATTGAGACTTTTGAGCGCATGAAGGGATTCGCCGCCGAAGTCCCCGTGATTTTCCTGACGGCGTCGGGTCTGGAGGAGGACGTCCGCAGCGCCATCAATATGGGCGCGGCGAACTACCTGAAAAAGCCCTACCGGCCTCAGGAGCTGATGAAACGAGTGGCCCAGGAGCTTGAAAACGCATGAGGGCGGAGGAACAGACCGGCAGGCATCTGCTGCTGGCCGTCATCGCGACCATATTCAGCGGCATGCTGAGCGCGGTCACGGTGATCCGGGCCTGGGAATTCTGGATGGTCCTGCTGGTGACGGCGGGCTGCTTTTGCGTATGGCTTCTGCACATCGGGCGCTTGGGCTCGGACACGCTGTACGAGAACCTGTGCGCCGGACTGATGCTGACCGAGTTCTTTTTCTTCGGCGTCCATAAATCCAGTCTGTTCGACGTTCCCGCCGTGGCCAGCATCCTGATTCTGGCGCTGTTCATGCTGAACAAAAAGTGGGTCATGCACGTGATCGCGGTCCTGTACGGCCTGATCGTGCTGTATCACGTTTTCATCTTTCACAACATCACCCTCCATATGGGGAGCCAGGACATATTCCGGCTGGGCCTGGGGGCCGTCGTGACCCTCGGCGGTGTGCTGCTGGCAAAATACTGGATCGAGCGGCGGAGCGTCCAGCAGAAGTGGTACGAACGCGTTTTCAAGGACCTGGAGACGGCGGGCAAGCAGAACGCGGTCTTTCTCTCCAACGTATCCCACGAGCTCCGCACGCCCATCAACATGGTCATCGGCATCAGCGAGGTGGCCCTGGGGAAGGACCTGCCCCCGGATATCCGGTCGGACATGGCCTCCATCAAAATGGCGGGGAAGCGCCTGTCCAGTCAGATCAACAACATGCTGGACTACACGGAGATCGTGGAGGGCACCCTGGCCCCGGCCAGAAAAGAGTACATGATCACCTCCGTGCTGAACGATGTCATCACCATGACCGCCCTGCAGAGCAACCGGCAGTATCTGGAGCTGGTGTTCGACATCGACCCGAAGATGCCCGCGGTTCTGGTGGGAGACGCGGAGAAGATCTCCCACGTGCTGAAGATCCTGGTGGAGAACTCCATCAAGTTTACGGAGGAGGGCGGCGTCAACGTCCGCATAGGCTGCCGGCGGGAGCGCTACGGCGCCAATCTGATCGTCGACATCCGGGACACGGGCATCGGCATGACGGAATCTCAGCTGACGCAGATGTACGACGTTTTCTATCAGGCGGACTCCGGGAGCAGCCGCTTCGCGGGGGGGCTGGGCCTGGGACTTCCCATCGCCCGGGGACTCCTGAACGCCATGGGCGGCTTCATCCACTTCGCCAACGAGGACCAGGGCCTGTCCGCCCACATCGTGATCCCCCAGGGCGTGGCGGACGAGCAGCCCTGCATCGTGCTCAATCATCCGGACCGGTTCTGCATCGCCTGCTATTTCAGGCCGGAGAAATACAGCTGCGACGCGGTCCGGGAGTACTACGACGGGCTCATCCACAATCTGGTGGAGGGCCTTGGGATCCAGGGGTATCAGGCCCACAATTTCGAGGCCCTGCTGAAGCTGCAGCGCAATTACAAGCTGACCCACGTGTTCATCACCCAGTCGGAGTACGAGGAGAACCCGGACTATTACGAGGAGCTGTCGAACACCCTCCGAGTCATCGTCATTGCGGAAAGAGAATTCGTCCTGACAAGCGGCAGCCGGTTGCTGGTGATTCACAAGCCCTTCTCCGCCCTGTCCGTTGCCAACCTTCTGAACGGGGAGATGGGCGAGCGCCGGTTCGCGGAGGCCCAGGCCGCGGGCAGAAAGCCCTTCACCTGTGTGGGCGTCCGGGCCCTGGCGGTGGATGACGAGGAGATGAACCTCGTAGTGGCCAAGGGCGTCCTGGGGAGCTACGGCATTGAGGTGGATACCTGCCTGAGCGGACGGGAGGCTGTGGCCCTGTGCGGCAGCGTCTCCTATGACATCATTTTCCTGGACCACATGATGCCGGGCTTCGACGGCGTGGAGACCCTGAAAAGAATCCGGGAGCTCCGGGGCGGCATGTACCAGGACCTCCCGGTGGTCGCCCTGACGGCCAACACCGTCAGCGGTGCCCGGGAGATGTTCCGCAGCGAGGGCTTTACGGAGTTTGTCCCCAAGCCCATCGAGCGCACCGTTTTGGAGCGGGTGCTGCGGAAGGTGCTGCCCCAGAGCTGCATCCGCTACAGCACGAAGCCCACGGGCAGAGATGCGCCCGCGAGCGATGGGGAGACCGCCCCGGAACAGGAAGCGCCCGCCGCCGCGCCGGTCATTCCGGCGGAAGAGGCACCGGCGGCCGGGCCGCCGGAGGACGGCGGCCCGGCGATTCCCTACGACCGGCTTGCGCAGGCCGGCGTCAATACGGAGCTGGGCCTGGACTACTGCGCCGGAGATGAGGATTTTTACCGGGAGATGCTGCGGATGTTCTGCGTCCAGGGCGGGGAGAAGCGGGCGGAAATCGTCTCCCTCTTCGAGAGCGCCAACTGGACGGACTACGCGGTCAAGGTCCACGCGCTGAAGAGCACCTCCCTGACCATCGGCGCGGAGGCGCTTTCCGCCCAGGCGAAGGAGCTGGAGCTGGCCGGGAAGCGGGGCGACGCCGCGTACATCCGGGAGCGCCACCCCGCGCTGATGCGCGCCTATGAGAAGCTCTGCGCGGACATCGCCGGACAATGACAGGGCTTTCGGAAGCCCTTTGCAAAATACCATGTTCTAAGGGGTAGAAGTCTTCGTGATAAGAAAATGGTTTGAGATCATCACCGATCACAGAATCGGCCTGCGAGAGCGCATGTTCCGGATCGTGACGGGCATCTGCATGATCGCCCTCATATTCACTCTGCCCATGGGGCGGAGCGTTTTGAATATCGGGCTTTTGTTTCTGAGCCTCCTTGCCATGTCTCTGATCGTGCGCTACAGCATCCGCAGGCAGCGCATCCAGCTGGGGGCCACGGCCATCGCCGTTCTGCTGCTGGTCCTGTTTCCCATCACCTTTTTTTCCGCGGGTGGGTTTTACAGCGGCGTGCCGGAGTGGTTCGTTCTCTGCTTCATCTATGTGTGCATTACCCTGCAGGGCAGGCGCCGGGTGGTGTTTTTCGGGCTCTGCACGGCGGAGACCCTGCTGAGCTATGGCATCGCCTTTTATTACCCGGAGCTGGCCACGCCCAATATCCACCACAACGCCCTGTTTGACTCCGCGTTTTCCATGATCATGGTGGGGCTGCTCACCAGCGTGCTGCTCATGTTCCTGAGCCGCATGTATGAGGAGGAAAACGCCCTCACCCAGCGGCAGAAGAAGGAAATCGAGGAGCTGAACCGGGCGGAGAATCACTTCTTCTCCAGCATGAGCCACGAGATCCGCACGCCCATCAACACCATCATCGGGCTGAACGAGATCATCCTGCGGGAGAACATTTCCGAGGAAGTGGCGGAGAACGCCAGGAACATCCAGGGGGCCAGCAGGCTGCTGCTGTCCCTCATCAACGATATCCTGGACATCTCCAAGATCAAATCCGGGAAAATGGAGATCGTCAACGTCTCCTATGAGACCGGCGCCCTGTTCTCGGAGATCGTCAACATGATCTGGATCAAGGCCAAGGAAAAGGGCCTGGAGTTCAAGCTCCAGATCGACTCCTCCATTCCCAGCATGCTCTGCGGGGACGAGGTCCGCATCAAGCAGATTCTGATCAACCTGCTGAACAACGCGGTGAAGTACACCAGCGAGGGCTCCGTCACCCTCTCCGTCCGGTGCGAGCGCCAGGCGGTCAACCGGGTGCGGGTCTGGTACTCCGTGGAGGATACCGGCCAGGGAGTGAAGAAGGAGAATATCCCCTACATCTTCAACGCCTTCCGGCGGGTGGACGAGGAAAAGAACCGCTATATCGAGGGAACCGGCCTGGGGCTGAGCATCGTCAAGCAGCTGGTGGAGCTGATGGGCGGCGAAATCAGCGTCAACAGCGTCTACACCAAGGGCTCCAAGTTCATCGTCACCCTGGATCAGGACATCGTGGACGAAAAAGAGCTGGGGACGTTCACCCTGACCTCCCGGGCCCGGTCCCACGACGGGGAACCCTACCGGCAGAGCTTTGAGGCACCGGACGCCCACATTCTGGTGGTGGACGACAACGATATGAACCTGATGGTGGTGCGCAAGCTCCTCTCGGAGACCAGGATCCAGATCGACACGGCCTCCAGCGGGGCGCGGTGCCTGGCGCTGACCCAGAACCACCACTACGACTGCATCCTCATGGACCATCTGATGCCGGAGATGGACGGAATCCAGTGCCTCCACGCCCTGCGGGTCCAGCCCGGCGGACTGTGCCAGGATGTGCCCGTGGTGGCCCTGACCGCCAACGCGGGCAGCGACAATCAGCTCCTCTACCGCAAGGAGGGCTTCAGCGGATATCTGGCCAAGCCCGTCAGCGGCGCGCTGCTGGAGGCGGCTGTGCTGAGCATCCTTCCCAAGGGACTGGTGCATCTGAACGAGGAGGCCCGGCAGGCGGACATCGAAAAGGACATCCTGATCTTCGAGCAGGCCCAGAGGCGCTCCATCCTGGTCACGACGGACAGCGTGTGCGACCTGCCGGAGTCCCTCCGGAGGGAATTCGGCATCTCCGTCTGCCCCTATTACGTCTGCACGGACGAGGGCCGCTTCCTGGATGAGCGGGAGCTGAGTCCCGACGAGCTGCTGATGCACATCTCCGAGGGGCGGAAAGGCTACTCCCAGCCTCCCGATGTGGAGGACTATGAGAGGTTCTTCGCGGAGAAGCTGACGGAGGCCCAGAACATCATCCATATCACGATGGCGCGGCACGTCAGCGAGGGGTATCAAAACGCCCTGGAGGCGGCGAAGTCCTTTGAAAATGTCACGGTGGTCGACTCCGGGCATCTCTCCAGCAGCATGGGCCTGACGGTGCTGTGCGCCGCCTTCATGGCGGAGCATCACGCCGCGAAGGCGGACATCCTGGAGTCCGTCGGCCGGATGGAGCACTTCATCTCCTCCGCCTTCATCATAAACAGCACCCATATGATGTGCCGGTCCGGCCGGATATCCAGACATATCCAGGTCCTCTGCGACGCGCTGCTGCTGCACCCGGTGCTGGAGCTGAAAAAGAGCCGGATGCTGGTCAGCCGCATGGAGATGGGCAGCTTCACTCATGCGGCGAAAAAATACGTCAGGAAGACGCTCCAGGATACCAAGAACATCGACCGGCGCATTTTGTTCATCACCTACTCCGGCATGGATGAGAAGCGGCTTCAGTATATTCAGACGCTGGTGCAGCAGTACTGTCCGTTCGAGCGGGTCTATCTGCAAAAAGCGTCCTCCGCCATTGCCAGCAACTGCGGCCCGGGGTCCTTCGGCCTGCTGTTCATGCGGCGGGCCGACGCCGCGGTCCCGTTCTTCCATACACCGGGCCAGGAAGGGGCATGAGTTGAAGCGGAGCCGCTTTTCGAACCTTTTTATCGAAAAACGGATGGCGGCGTGCCGGGGTGCCATGGGAGGCTTCATACTGAATACGGCCTGACGCGAGGAGAGAGCATGATGGACTTTTCAGAATACTTCCCCATATGGGACCGGCTGACCCCCGGACAGCGGGAGACCCTTTCCGGCAGTCTGGTCAGCCGCGCCGTGAAGAAAGGAACCGTCCTCCACGGCGGCGGTACGGACTGCACCGGGCTGCTGCTGGTGAAATCCGGCCAGCTCCGGGCGTTCATTCTCTCCCGGGAGGGGCGGGAGGTCACCCTCTACCGGCTGTTTGACCGGGACCTCTGCCTGTTCTCCGCCTCCTGCATGATGCGGAGCATCCAATTCGACGTCACCATCACGGCGGAGAAGGACACGGACCTGTGGATCATTCCCGCGGAGGTCTACAAGCGGCTTATGGAGCGGTCCGCCGCCGCGGCCAACTACACCAACGAGATCATGGCCGCCCGGTTTTCCGAGGTCATGTGGCTGGTGGAGCAGATCATGTGGAACAGCATGGACAGGCGGGTGGCCGCCTTCCTGCTGGAGGAGTCCGCCATCGAGGGCGCGGACCGGCTTTCCATCACCCACGAGACCATCGCCAACCACCTGGGGACCCACCGGGAGGTCGTCACCCGGATGCTCCGCTATTTACAGGGCGAGGGGATGGTGAGGCTGTCCCGGGGCGCTGTGGAGCTCACGGACCGGGCGAAGCTGGAATCTTTGAGCGGAACATGAAAGTCAACGCCGTCAGCCGCGTTTGCGGCTGACGGCGCTTCATTTTATGATTGATCCATGCCACAGGCCGTCGCCGATTCGATCAGACGGCGATCGTTGACCACCGCGTCATAAAACCGGAAGCCGCCGGAGAAATTACAGGTCTCATAACCGTGCCCGGCCAGGACGCGGCAGGCGATGTAGCTCCGCAGGCCGCTCTGGCAAATGACGTACACCGGCTTGCCGGGCTCGATCTCCCCCAGCCGCTCCCGCAGTTCGTCCACGGGGATGTTCCGGAAGCCCTCGATATGACCGCCCGCGTACTCCTGGGGCGTCCGGGCGTCCAGCAGCGTCACGCTGCCGTCCCGGGGCAGGCCGGCCACGTCTTCGAGACGAAACTGCTTCACCACCCCCCTGGCGATATTCTCAACCATGAAGCCCGCCATGTTCACAGGGTCCTTGGCGGAGGAGTAGGGCGGCGCGTAGGCGAGGTCCAGGTCCTTCAGCTGGATGGCGGTCAATCCGGCGTGGATGGCCGCGGCCAGCACGTCGATCCGTTTGTCCACGCCCTCATAGCCCACGATCTGGGCCCCCAGGAGGCGGTACGTGCCCTTTTCAAAGACCACCTTCATGGTCATGACCCTGCCGCCGGGGTAGTAGCCCGCGTGGCTCATGGGCGACAGGACCACCGCGTCCGCGTCCAGGCCCGCCTTTTTCGCGTTGGTCTCGTTGACGCCGGTGGAAGCCGCCGTCAGGCCGAAGACCTTCAGGACGGAGCTTCCCTGGCTTCCGAGATAGCGGCTGTCCCCGCCGCAGATGTTGTCCGCCGCGATGCGGCCCTGCTTGTTGGCGGGACCCGCCAGGGAGAGCAGGACGTCCTGCCCCGTGACGGCGTGCTTCACCTGGACCGCGTCCCCCACGGCGTAGATATCCGGGATGGAGGTCTCCATCCGGTCGTTGACCACGATGCCGCCCTTGAGGCCCAGCTCCAGCCCGGCCTCCCCGGCCAGGGCGGTGTCCGGGGTGACCCCGATGGCCAGCACCACCATGTCGGCGTGGAGGGGGGCGCTGTCCTTCAGCAGCACGTCCACGCCGCCGTCCTTCTCCTCAAAGCCCTCCACGGTCCGCCCCAGGGCCAGCTTCACTCCGTGGGAGCGCACCTCGCTGTGAATGAAGGCGGCCATGTCCGGGTCGAAGGGGTTCATCAGCTGCCTGGGCCGCTGGACAATGGTGACCTCCATGCCCAGCTCCCGCAGGTTCTCCGCCAGCTCCAGGCCGATGAAGCCGCCCCCCGCCAGCACGGCGGACCGGGGATGATGGGCGCTGATGTAGTCCTTGATGCGGAAGGTGTCCTCCACGGTCCGCAGGGTGAACAGCTTCTCCAGGCCCGCTCCCGGAAGCCGGGGCTGGGTGGGTTTGGCGCCGGGGGAGAGGAGGAGCTTGTCATAGGATTCCTCAAATTCCTCCCCCGTCTCCAGGTTTTTGACGGAGACGGTTTTCCGGTCCGGATGGAGGGCCGTGACCTCGTGGCGCACCTTCATGGTGACATGGAATCGGGAGTAGAAGCTTTCCGGCGTCTGGAGGGTCAGGGCCTCGGGGGCCTCGATGACCCCGCCGATGTAGTAGGGCAGGCCGCAGTTGGCGTAGGAGACATAGCCGGAGCGCTCAAAGACCACGATCTCCGCCTGTTCGTCCAGCCGGCGGAGCCGGGCCGCCGCCGTGGCCCCTCCCGCCACGCCGCCGATGATGACAACTTTCATACTGACTCATCCTTTCCGTTTTTGGCTTTGCAGATCAGCTGGGTCATGGTGCCCATGGGGCAGTAGACGCACCAGCTGCGGGGCTTGAACAGGACCATGGTGACAAGGCCGAGAACGGTGGAGGTCAGCATGACGCTGTAAAAGCCGAAGGCGAACTGGGCGACGCCCGGGGAAAAGAACGTGCCGTGATAGGCCCGGTGCCAGGGGAGCTTGAAGGTCCACAGCAGCGTCACCACCTGCCGGAGGTCCCGCGCGCCGGCAAAGACCAGCCAGGTATTCCACAGCATCTGGAAGAACATGACGAAAAAGAATGCCAGAAAGCCGTAGCGGAACCACTTGCTCTTCATCCACCGGGGGATATCCTTTTTCCGGGACAGACCGAACCGCCCGCCCAGCAGGCCGAACAGCTGTCCCCGGCCGCAGTAGCGGTTGCAGTAGCCCTTTGTGCCCCGGACCAGGGAGATGATCAGCGGAATGCAGAAGAAGAACAGACCCAGCCAGGCGAACAGGATGTTGAAAAATCCCAGCGACATATAAATCAGTTCCACGATCCACAGATAGTCATACCAGCGCTTTTTCACACCTGCACCTCCTGAATCTCAATGACGGAGGCGGGGCACTCCTTCGCGCATTTGCCGCAGCCTACGCAGCGCTCCGGGTCCACGACCGCCCGGACTCCGTGCCGGACCTGAATGGCGGACAGGGGACACACCTTCATGCAGCATCCACAGGCGACGCAGGCGTCCCCGTTTACAACGGCCCGCCGCTTTATCCTTGTTTTCATAGGATGACCTCCAAGAGTTGATAAGACCATTATAGCGGGATCGGCTGACGAATACAGTGATAAAATCACACGGCCGGACCGTCGATTCCGCCGTTCCTCGCCGGAGGGAAACCGCGCGGTGCCTCTCCGGCGGCGGCTCCGGGGGCCCGAGCCGCCGCTGAGTTGAGGGCCGCCCCATATAAAATCCCCGGATGCAGGATAAACTGAGTCCGGGGTGATCAATTCATGAACTTTTTCCACGGCGGCGGCCGGCCCTGTTTCGAGGGCTGGTATTTCAAGCACCAGAATCCGCAGGGACAGGCCCTCGCGCTGATTCCCGCGCTCCATACCGACAGCGAGGGAGTCCGCGCCGCCTCCCTTCAGGTCATTTCAAACGACAGGTCATGGTGGCTGGAGTACCCGGAGTCACAATTGCAGGTCTCCCGTCAGCCCTTCCAGGTCCAGGTCGGGCAGTCCCGCTTCGACAGCCATGGGATCGACCTCCACGTCCGGCAGGACAGCCTTTCTCTCCGCGGCGCCTTGCGCTACGGCCCGTTCACCGCGTTGCGGTCCGACATCATGGGGCCGTTCCGGTTTTTCGCGGGGATGCAGTGCTCCCATGGCGTCATCAGCATGGGCCATTCTCTGAGCGGAACGCTGGAGCTGAATGGCGAGCGTATGGACTTTTCCAACGGCAGCGGGTATATCGAGACGGACCGGGGCCGCTCCTTTCCCGACAGGTACCTCTGGACCCAGTGTCTTTGGGGAGGCCCGGCACGCGGCAGCCTGATGCTTGCGGCGGCAACCATCCCCCTGCCGGCAGGAGGCTTTACCGGCTGTATCTGTTCCGTCTTTCACGACGGGCTGGAATACCGGCTGGCCACCTGGCTGGGCGCCAGAATCGAGGAGTGGTCCCCCTCCGGCGCGGTGATCCGTCAGGGAAAATACCGTCTGGAGGCAGAGCTGCTGAACGAGCGAAGACAGCTCCTCCGCGCTCCGACAGAGGGTCGAATGGAGCGCGCCATCCACGAAAGCCTTTGCGCGGAAGTACGGTATCACTTCTGGCACGGGAAGGACCTCCTGTTCCAGCACACGGATTCCAATGCCAGCTTTGAGTATTCCTCATCAAACTGACCGCCGCCATCGGCAGATATCTTCTCGGAATCCGGCACAGCCTTTCGGGGCTGTGCTTTCTTTCATCTCGCAATTGAAATTCCGGGAGGAATATGTTACCATGGAACTGACAAAAAGCGAGCGGATTCGGGCCGGACTTCAAAGGAGCTTTCAAAGCGGAACCATTGCCAAAACCTCAACCGTCGGTTACGGTCATATTAACCATATATAAATTTCGGGGAGGGGACCAATTTGAAGGGACTGGATCAGGGAACGGTATTATTTGGACTGCGTTCTGACAAGTATCCCGGAATACCGTGCTACGGAATTGTGATCACCGCAAGCTGTGACATCTCCAATGACAAGGTGGCAAAGCTCTGTTTTTTGATTGGCGTCGATGCCAGGCGGTGGTTCTGCACCGAATACGCCTATCATCAGGTCTATGACACAAAGATCGAGAATTTGTTCAAGCCCGTCGAGGACATGTGCCGCAAGTTCTCCCTGGACGCGAACGCGATTCGGAATTTTGCTCCGGAGGACGTATACGCGGTGATAGAGGGCACGCTCGAGAAGGAAAGCGATCAGGATAAATTCAAGAGGGTGTATCAGTCATATGCCGATTACTGCCGGCCCGGTATGGACGATGAAGCCCGGCGGCTGATCATTCAGCAGGACAGGAAGCCGGCTCTGACCTTTTTGACTGAAATCGGGGCGGAGAAGCGATTTCACTTTTTTTATCTGCCAAAGGCCGCGTATCTGAAAAGCGATACCCGGAAGGATGAAGGCCTGATGGTGGATCTGCAGGAGATAGGGGCAATTTCCATGTACGATGCCAAACAGATTGTTGGACGCGGCATTGACAACCTGCTTCTCGCCAGAGAGAACTCGGAAGAATCCGCCCGGCTGTGCGCTCAGTTCTGGCTGGAGGGCAGGGAGGATTTTGTGGGAATTGAGGGGGAGATCATTTCTCCCTGGCGCGAACACCTGATGCAGCGATTCGCGCGGGATTTTTCCAGAATCGGATTGGATGGAGCCACCAACCGGGACTACGAGAAGCTTCTCCAAAGCGTCTGAAGGGAGTGTCTGAACATGACGTGCAAATTTTTACTGTTTGACTCCAACGCGATTTTTACCTATGTCAACAAAAGAACCCTGCAGAGCATAGAGTATGCTCAGGGGCAGCATCTGGTGGAACATATCCGAGGAAAGCTCAGCACGGAGATTTTTGAGGATACGGCAGTCGAATACTGTGAAAGCGGCATCATTTTCTGCGGGAAAAAGCCTGAGGCGGACCGGAAGGGAGCCCCTGATGCGGGAGAAACGGTCTTCTGCTTCGATCTGACGGCGTGCGGCGATATTCTTGCGGAAAATGACTCCACGCTGCTGTTCGTCTTTCAAAAAGCCTTCCGCACAGCCTTGAAAATCTGGAACCGGCATCCGTTTTCCGTTTCCGAGCGCGTCCACGGCTCAAAATCCATTCTGTTTCCCTTTACATACCCGGATCCCCGCCGTCTGGTGATCGAACGGTCCAAAAGCACCCTTCAGCTTGAAAAAAGAAGTATAGATTTTCCTCTTCTGGCGTATAAATACAATTGTGAGGACCCCCCGCAGGAAGACGAGCCCGTGAGTACCTCGGTACTGAAAGCCGCGGGGAGATTGTTCAACTCGAAACGCCATGAACTGCGTGAACGGCTGAACGGGACAGGCGCTTTGCCCCGTGACGACAGCAAAAGTGAGGCCCTGTGCTCCGTCACCACCACGCAGGAAGTTGGGAGGGAAGACTTTATCTATTGGCCGTTTGAAAACCAATACCGGAGTTTGACGAATCTGCAAAGGGAAGTTGTGGATCATCCCGAATTGAAGTCCCCCCTGCGGGTTGACGGCGCCGCCGGCACGGGCAAGACCATGTCCATGATCATGCGGGCATACAAGCTGCTGGAAGACCACAGAAAACGCGGCCTTCCCTTCAGGGTGGCTTTCTTCGCCCACAGCCAGTCCACATTCCAGAGGAATCTCGACACGTTCCGGAAGTACCCGAACAGTGCTCAGTATCTGGACTCAAATTCTCCCCAGTACATCGAGTTCATCACCTTGTCGGATTATTGCGCCAACTTCGCGTCGATCCCCTTGACTTCGCTGGTGGAACGGGACGCGGGAGACGCCAAGACATTTCAGCTGATGCTGGTGGAAAATGTCCTGACCAGGCCGGACATGATCAACAAGGTGCGCACCTTCCTTCCCCTGATTTCTTCCGAGATGCGCGATATGTTTGACGCGAAAAAAACAGCGCCCGGCGTATTGTACAGTATGCTCCAGCACGAGTTCAGCGTGCAGATCAAGGGACGTACGGACAGCACCATTGACAAATATTACGAGATTCCTCCCATTGCCAACGGCCTGCCCTGCAAGACAAAAAAAGACAAGGAGCTGGTCTTTTCCCTGTTCTGCGCCTATCAGGATGAGCTGAAAGCCGATGGCTCGTTCGATGTTGACGATGTTGTCATGGAGGCGATGGCGCGGCTGAACGCCCCGATCTGGCGCAGAGAGCGATCTGAGTCCGGTTTTGACTACATTTTTGTCGATGAGATGCACCTGTTCAACATCAACGAGCAAAGCGTGTTCCACTTCCTTACAAAGGACCTGCAGCAGGAGGATATTCCCATTTGCTTCGCCCTGGACTACAGTCAGGCGGTCGGTGACCGGGGAGATATCAGCGCGGATTACAGCGAGCACGCTTTTGGCGAACCCGTCAGGAAAAAATATCACACGGTTTTCCGGAATTCCCCTCAGATCACCGACTTCTGCATGTCCATCGCGGTATCCGGCGTGAAAATGTTCCAAAAGGGTTTTTCCGATCCCTATCACGAAACATACAGCGACTTCCTTCCGGATGACGAGGCGAAAAGCGCGGTGCCGACGCTGTATGAGTATGACAGCGATGAGGATATGCTGGTCTCTCTGGATCAGCATCTCCAGGACATTGTCCGAACTCTGAAGTGCAATCCGAGAGATATCGTGGTCATTGCCTTTGACAGCAAATTTTACTCCGAGCAGGGCAGAAACGATATCTGCCGCCAGACAGGACGCCCCTTTGTCTCACTGGGCGCCGGGCAGCGCGGCGAAGGAGGGAAGATCGCGGCCGGAAGCTATGTCCTGGCGTCCCCCTATGACATCAACGGGATGGAATTCCAGGCGGCGGTCCTCCTTGGCGTTGACGAGGGCCGTGTGCCGCAGACCACGGGGACCAGCGACATCTCCCAGCACTATATCAAATACTCCGCCTACAACCTTTTGTACCTCGCCGCCTCCAGAGCCAAATACAGGCTTGTAATTCTTGGAAACCGACTGAAGGGACGGTCCTCCTGCCTGGAGCACTCCATCAAGGCAAGGTATCTGGCGATCGGCAATGAGTGATTGAGTCCTTGCCCGCGCCCTGAACATTGTACCGGCGAACGCCCCTCCCCGTTTCTCCGGCGCGAAAATTCCTCTTGACAATCCTCCGTCCATCCGCTAAAATAGAAAACCAGCAAATGTGATGAAGGGGAGAAAGACAGGCCGTTCCCACTCAGAGAGCCGGTGGCCGCTGCGAACCGGTGTGAGGACTCCTGTGCATGACTGGCCCCCGAACAGTCCGCCCGAACCCCCGCGGTAGGGCGGAACGGCTGGCCCCGTTACCGGCCAAGGCCTTGTTGGAGGCTGTGAGGGCTGGCAGGCAACTGCCCGCTGAACCAGGGTGGTACCGCGTGTGAACACACGCCCCTGACTCGAAGGAGTCGGGGGCGTTTTCTTGTCCCCTGACCCGACCAACGCCATATTTTCTGAGGAGGACGCACCATTATGAAACCGGGATTTGAAAAGTACATTCCCTTCCAGCCCCAGCCCATCCGGGGCCGCACCTGGCCGGACCGGGCCATCACCAAGGCCCCCGTCTGGTGTTCCGTGGACCTGCGGGACGGCAATCAGGCCCTGATCGACCCCATGAATCTGGCGGAGAAGCTGGAGTATTTCCACACCCTGGTGGACATCGGCGTGAAGGAGATCGAGATCGGCTTCCCCTCCGCCAGCGAGACGGAATACGAGATCTGCCGGGAGCTCATCGAGGGGGGCCACATCCCCGACGACGTGACCATCCAGGTCCTGGTCCAGGCCCGGGAGCACCTGATCAAGAAGACCTTCGAGGCCATCCAGGGCGCCAAGAACGTCATCCTGCACTTCTACAACTCCACGTCCACCCTCCAGCGGAAGGTGGTCTTCCACATGGACTGCGAGGGCATCACCAAAATCGCCACCGACGCCGCCGACCTGATCTACGAGATGTCCCAGCCCATGATCGAGCAGGGCATGAACCTCCGTTTCGAGTACTCCCCCGAGTCCTTCATGGGCACGGAGATGGATTACGCCGTGGACATCTGCCAAGCCGTCCTGGACCACCTCCACGCCACGCCGGAGAACAAGGTCATCCTGAACCTCCCCACCACCGTGGAGAACTGCATGCCCAACCAGTTCGCCGACATGCTGGAGTACTTCATCCGCAAACTGCCCTCCCGGGACTGCGCCGTCATCTCCCTCCACCCCCACAACGACCGGGGCTGCGGCGTGGCCACCACGGAGATGGGCCTTCTGGCGGGGGCCGAGCGGGTGGAGGCCACCCTCTTCGGAAACGGCGAGCGCACCGGAAACGTGGACATGGTCACCCTGGCCATGAACATGTACACCCAGGGGGTGGACCCGGAACTGGACTTCTCCAACATCAACAAAATCAAGGAGATGTACGAGCGCTGCACCAAAATGCCCGTGGGGGACCGCCAGCCGTATGTTGGCAAGCTGGTCTTCACCGCCTTCTCCGGAAGCCACCAGGACGCCATCAACAAGGGCGTCCAGTATATGAAGACCTCCGGCACGGAGTACTGGGAAATCCCCTACCTCCCCATCGACCCCGCCGACGTGGGCCGGGAGTACGAGCCCATCATCCGCATCAACTCCCAGTCCGGCAAGGGCGGCGCGGCCTATATCATGGAACACGACTTCGGCTTTGACCTGCCCAAGTCCATGCAGCCGGAGTTCGGCCACATCGTCCAGGTGGAGACGGACAAGGTGGGCAAGGAGGTCGCCCCGGAGCGGATCAACGAGCTCTTCCACCAGGAGTATATCGAGGCCAGGCAGCCCTACCAGCTCCTCAAGCACGCCTTCCAGGAGACCATCGACGACGAGGGACACTCCCACGTGGCCTTCCAGGGGACCCTCCGCCACACGGACACGGTCTTCCAGGTCGCCGGAGAGGGCAACGGGCCCATCGACGCCTTCTTCAACGCCATCCAGGGGGAGAAAATCGACCGCTTCACCTTCCTGGACTACGCCTCCCACGCCATCACCGACGGCTCCGACTCCCAGGGCGTGGCCTATATCCTGCTCCAGGACAAACGCTCCGGGAAGCAGTACTGGGGCGTGGGCCTCAGCCACAACATCAATCTGGCCCCCCTCCGGGCCATCCTGGCGGCCATCAACCGGGCCAAACGGACGTGAAAAACCGCACGGCGCGGCATCCTTTCGGATGCCGCGCCGTATTTTCATGCATTCTGAAAGCGTTCCCTCAGCACTCCGGGACGCTCCGCAGCCTTTGCCGCAGCTCCTCCACGGTCAGACGGCTCTCGTTGGTCCCGGAGGAGTACACGAAGTCCCGGGGAACCGGCCTCCCGCCGGGGAGAACCCGCTCCGGCGTCCACCAGGACAGGCGGGGATAGATCACGAAGTGCCCCTGGTACTCCAGGGTGTGGGGGGCGTCCTCCCGGGTGATCATCACCTCGTGGAGCTTCTCTCCCTCCCGGAGGCCCACCTCCCGCTTGGCGCAGCCCGGGAGGACCGCCTCCGCCAGATCGGTGACCTTGAACGAGGGGAGCTTCGCCACGAAGGTCTCGCCGCCGGCGGACGACCCCAGCGCCCGGAGCACCAGCTCCACCCCCTCCTCCAGGCTGATCCAGAAGCGGGTCATCTCAAGGCCGGTGATGGGCAGCTCCGCCGCCCCGGACGCCGCCAGCGCCCGGAACCGGGGAATCACGGACCCCCGGCTCCCCGCCACGTTCCCGTACCGGACCACGGAGAACCGGGTCCCCCCGGGCCCGCCGGCGTTGGCGGCGATGAACAGCTTGTCCGAGACCAGCTTGGTCCCGCCGTAGAGGCTGACGGGGTTCACCGCCTTGTCCGTGGACAGGGCCGCCACCCGCTTCACCCCGGCGTCCAGCGCCGCCTCGATGACATGCATCGCCCCGTGGATATTGGTCCTGACCGCCTCCTCCGGGTTGTACTCGCAGGCGGGCACCTGCTTCAGGGCGGCGGCGTGGACCACGTAGTCCGCCCCCCGCATGGCCCGGCTCAGGCGGTCGGCGTCCCGGACGTCGCCGATCACATAGCGCATGACGCCATCGTACTTTGCCAGACGGCTCCGCATCTGAAACTGCTTGAACTCGTCCCGGGAGTAGACGATCAGCCGCTCCGGCCGGTACCGGGCCAGGACCTGATCCACAAAGCAGTTCCCGAAGGACCCCGTGCCGCCGGTGATGAACACAACCTTTCCGTTCAGCATCCCGTCATCTCAGGTCCAGGGCGAGGACCTTCCGGGCGAAGCCGTCGCAGATGTACAGCCGGTTCCCCTGGGCCAGCAGGCCCGCGGGGGAGACCAGACCCATGTCCGCCAGGGACGCGTCCCGGACCGTCACCGTCTCCACCCGGCCGTTCCGGACGCGGCGGATGGCGCTGTTCAGCGTGTCCGCCACGTGGACGGCCCCGTCGTCTCCCACGGCCACGCCCTGGGGCCCGGCGAACGCCGCCTCCATGGCCGCGCCGTCGGTCAGGCCGTCCTCCCCGGTGCCCGCCAGAACCGTCAGCTTTCCCTTCTCCATGACCCAGGCGGCGGCGCCCGCCGCCGCGGGGCTTCCCGCCCCGGCGTGGAGCAGCTCCGCCAGCTCCCCCCGGGTGAGGGGCGCCGCCCCGGAAACGGGGACCAGCAGCGCGGCGCGGAGGCACAGGGCCGTCAGATAGTTCATGAGCTTTTTCATGACACCTTCACCTCCAGTCTCTTTCCGTTGGAGCCGACTTGGTAGCTGCCGTCGGTGCATACAAATGTCGCCGCCGGGGGAATGCTGAGGGTCTTCACCTCAAAGGTCGCCTCCGAGCCGGAGGGCCAGGAGATGTACATTTGGTCGGAATCCGTGTCCATTCCGTCCATCATGGCGTTCCACTGGTCGTGCGTCCCCCCGTAGCGGACCGTCCGAAGGGCCTGCGTGCTTGCCTGGAATGCGTCCTGGCCAATGGAGGTGACGCCGGCCGGGATCGTGATCTCCGTCAGGGCCTGACACTCGTTGAAGGCCATCTTGCCGATTATTTTAATCCCGGGCATTTCAACGCTGGACAGGTTCGTACAGCCGTTGAAGGTGATCGGTCTGAGCTCGTCAACGGAAGCGGGGAGCACGACGGTTTGCAGTTTTGTGCAGTCCTGGAACGCGCCATCCACCACGGCAAGTTGGGCTCCCTTGTCGTCCTGGACAATGATCGTCTCAATCCTGGCCTTTTCCGATTCCGCCAGGCCGGCGGGCCAGGAAATCTGGAGGGCGCTCGATTGGAACGTCTCGTAATAGAGCGTCGTGCCCTGCAGGTAATAACCCACCTTTTTGGTATCGTCTATATATTCCCACCACTGGGCGTACAGCGTGATGTCCTCGTTGACAGGGGTCATGGGTACGAACACATCTCCGGTCCCGTCCGGTTTTGTGTTCCAGCCCCAGAACGCGTAAGGGGTGGCACCCGGGTTGCTGGTATCGCCTGTCGCCAGGACCAGGTCCCCCCGGAGATCGCTCCCCAGGCTATTCCCAGGGTCCACCACGATGTCCCCCGGGGACCAGGGGTACGCATTGATGCCGTCAAAACGCCCGACCCATACATCCGCCGCCGCGGACGCCGGTTTGTTGCTGTCCAGCTTCACCGTGCAGGTTTTCCGGACCCACTGGGCGTACAGCGTCACGTCCCCGGTGACGGGGGTGCTGGCCGTGTACTCCGTCCCGGACCCGTCCGCCGCCGTGTTCCAGCCGCCGAACGTATAGGGCGCGGGGTCGTATATGCCGCTGCCGACATACTCGGCCATCCCCAGGTCCATCCGGAGCCTGCTCCCCAGGCTGGACCCTTGCTCCACCTCCAGGGTTTCGCCGGACCACGCGATGAACTCATAGTCGCCATATCCAACCTGATAATTCCCTCCGCTCGGCACGTTTCCCTCTGTCAGCGTCACTGTACAGATGACCGGGGCGGGATCGGGCTCCGGGCCGGGGTCAGGCTCCGGACCGGGGTCGGGCTCCGGACCGGGGTCAGGCTCCGGGTCGGGATCGGGCTCCGGATCGGGGGCGGGCGGTTCGTCGGAGCTGCCGGAGTCGTCCCGGCCGTCGTCCCGGTCGGGCTCCGGGGCCGTCTGGGCGGGGGGCTCCTCCTTCCAGACGGGCTCGGTGGAAATCTGTTCCTCCTGGTCCTTCCGGACGGCCTCCACCTCCGCCAGCTTCTGGCTGACCTCCTCCTGGTCCTGCTCCAGCCGCTCCCCGGCCTCCTCCATGGTCACCTCCCGGAGGTCGATGCCGGATTCCTGATAGATTTTCTCCACCAGGGGGCTGTCGGGCACCAGCTCCGTCAGCGTGAAGCCCGCCACGTCCTCCTTTTTGCACGCCTCCCGGAGGATGTCGCACTTCTCCCCCGCCGGCGGGGCCTCGTCATAGACCGCGCACAGGGCGGACTCGCCGCCGGAAATCCGGTCGGACTTGGCCTCGCCGGACACCGGGTCCGAGACGGTCACGTCCACGGTTCCCTCCAGGATGGAGACCCGGACGTTCCGCTCGTCCTTCACGTCCACCCAGCCGCAGGTCCCCCGGATGCCCACCACCATGGTGGACGTGCGGATGTTCATGGACTCGTCGTCCTCCAGGGGCTTGGACACGTTGAAGAAGACGCTGCCGGAATCCACCAGAATCTCCAGCTTCTTTCCGCTCTTGCGGATGCTGGCCTGGCTCGCGGCGTCCATTTTCGCCAGCTTCTCGTTGTCCAGGCTCACCCAGGCGTAGCTTTTCTCCGCCGTCTCCAGGGCGTAGCCGTTGTAAAGCCGCATGTTTTTGATGACGGACACGTCTTTTCCGCTGCTGGTGGAGATTTCCACCGTGCCCTCGGTCTTGGTCAGGCGCATCATGGCCGCCTCGCCCTCCGCCGCCAGGGCCCCGGCGGTGCAGGACAGAAGCGTCATCAGGGCCAGCAGCCCGGCCAGAAGTCGTTTCACTCTCATGAATTTTCTCCTCTCCGGAAATCAGCCCTCGTCGGGCAGGTCCCCCACCAGGGGGATGCCCTCCCAGCAGCGGCTCTCGATGAACAGGGCGGTGAGGCCCGGGTCCAGCTTGCCCTCCTTGTTGGCCATGGCGTCCAGGATGCCCAGGGCCTTTTCCACGGGTATCCCCGGCTTGTAGGGCCGGTCCGCCGCCACCAGCGCGTCGAAGATGTCCAGGATCGTGATGATCCGCGCCTCCATGGGAATCTCGTCCCCCTCCAGGTGCCGGGGGTAGCCGCTGCCGTTGAGCAGCTCGTGGTGGGCCGCCGCCCAGTTCCGCACGTGGGACAGGTCGTTGGAGAACTTGATCTTGGAGAGCAGCTTGTTGGTGACCACCACGTGGTTCTCCATCACGCCCCGCTCCTCGCCGGAGAGGGTGCCCTTCCGGATGGAGAGCATGGCCCGCTCCTCCTCCGTCAGCCAGGGCAGCTCCCGGCCCTCCTCGTCGGTGTAGGTGCGCCGCGCGACGCCCTCCATCCACTCCAGCCGCTCGTCGGGGAGGAAGCCGGCGGTGCTCATCCGGAACAGCTCCGCCTCCGTCTCCCGGGTCTCCCGGTCCAGAACCTCCGCCTCCTCCGGGGTGATCCGCCCCTCCAGCCGGGCGATCCGTCCCAGCAGGCGGATGGTCTCCATCCGGTGGCGGATGTCCGCCTTCTGGCTCTCGTAAAGCCGTTCGGGCTTGTTCATGACCTCCAGGGGGGTGGTCACCTTGCCGATGTCGTGGAGCAGGACGCTCATAACCAGCTCCTCTTTCCGCTGGGGCGGGAAGGGGATGTCCCCGCCGGACTCCCCGGCCTTCCGGTTCAAAAAGTCCACGAAGCGCCCGGCGAATCTGGCCATGCGCCGGGAGTGGTTGGCGTTGTAGGGGGACCGCTCGTCGACGGCGGCGGACATCACCCGGACGAAGGACTGGAACAGCTCCCGAATCTCCCGCATGTAACGGGAGTTCTGAATGGTGACCGCCGCCTGGGACGTCACGGACTCCAGGGCCAGAATCATGTCCTCCGGGAAGGCCTGGATGTTCCCCTCGCCGTCCATGGCGTTGATGAGCTGGATGACGCCCAGCTTCTCCCCCTCCCGGTTGCGCATGGGCACCACCAGCATGGACTGGGTGTGATAGCCGGTGATGGCGTCGTACCGGATGGGGCCGGAGAAGTCGTATTCCGTGCTGGTGTGCACGTCCTCCACCCGGACGGTCCGCCCCTCCAGGAAGCAGAAGGCGCACACGTTTTCCCGCCGCAGGGGCACCGGGGGCATGTCCGGGTCCTTCCCGTCGCCGCCGGAGTGGGTCCCCAGGGAGTTGGTGTGCATCACCTTGAAGCGCAGCGCCTCCCCGTCCAGCAGGTACAGCGTCCCCGCGTCGCAGTTGGCCAGCTCCATGACGCTGGCCAGGACCACGTCCAGCAGGTGGTTCTGATCCCGCTCGGAGGAGAGCATCACCCCCGCCTGCAATACCTTTTTCATGGCCTCCTGGGTCATCATAGGTCAATCACCATTCCTTCCCGCGCGAACAGGCACGCGCTGAATTCCCTCTTCGCCAGCAGCTCCTGCTCCCGCAGGAATGAATCCGTGTAATTCCGGGAGTAGTGGGTCATGAGGACCCGCTCCGCCCCGGCGGCCCGGGCCACGGCCAGACCCTCCTCCCAGGTGGAGTGGCCCCAGCCGGGGCGCTTGTCCGCCCGGGTGAAGTTGGCGTCCCAGATCAGCAGGCCGCTGTCCCGGGCGAACTCCGCCAGCCGCGCGTCCATGTCCCCGCCCATCTCGCAGTCCAGGGCATAGGTGACCCGCTTCCCGTCCAGCTCCGCCCGGAAGAGCAGGCTTTCGTTGGGATGGTTCCCCCGCAGGGTGGAGACCAGCAGGTCCCCCTCCCCCCGGGGCAGGACCACCTGGTCCCCCGGGGCGATTTCGTGCAGGCTGATTCTCGCGGGGACGTTCTCCAGTCCCACCGGCCAGTAGGGCTGGCCGATCACGGACTCCAGCTGGCGGCGGAAATCGACGCCCTGCCGGGCCTCGCCGTAAAGATGGATTTCCGGGACTTTGAAGGCGGTCAGGAAGTAGAGGCCCATGATGTGGTCAATATGGACATGGCTGATGAGGATGTCCAGCCGCCGGACCCCGCCCAGCCGGCCGATCAGGTCCGGCAGGCCGCTCCCGGCGTCAAAGCACAAAAGGCCGTCCCCATAGTCCAGCGCGAAGCAGGAGGTGTTCCCGCCGTACTCCGCGTACTGCCCGCCCGCCGCCGGCAGCGCGCCCCGCACGCCCAAAACGGATAGTGTCGTCTTCATGTCCATCCCATCCCCATTTCTTTGAAACCGGCGGTCCTCCGCCCCGTTTGTCGTTCCAGTCCCGCGATTGCATGATACAGAGCTATTATACCATAATACTCCGGCGCATGGAAGAAAAATATCGGCCGCCGGCGGCATTCAGAATCAAGGCGAGTCAAAGCCTCCGGCAAAGCCGGAGGCTTGAGAAGCCCCGTAAGGGTTTTTTTTACGCCTTCTTGTTCTCGCGGCCCGTAAACGGGTCCAAAATTCTTTTGACCCCAGCTGGTCCGACTCAAGTTGATTCCGTAAGTATTCCGCTGTCTGCTTCAGTCAGAATCCCCCTCATAAATGGAATCGATCATGGCTTTCAATTCGTCTTCCGACACTCCACCTGTGATGGTACATTCGAGATTATCCACAAACCATGTGGCAATGACGGATTTATTGTTTCTCATAATAAAATGCTCTATATCATTTTTTAAATAAGGACTAACCGGAGTTCCATCTTTTTCGTGTACTGAAGACATTGGATTTTGATGAATCACTACAGAAACAATTATAGAGCGATCGGTTGATTTGTCTTCATAAAGCGTGGTTATAAATGGCTCAGAAATATCGTCGTACACCTTTGTGCCCGAGAGTTCAAACCCATCTGGAATCCATGTCGGCGAAACTAATGTAGATATTCCCTGTTCTTCTAACGCAGTTTCCATTGTCTGGTCTGGATTGAGTTTTGTTCCCGTAGTAACCTCTATTCCGTACTGAGAAGTGTCTTTAGATTTAAATTGAAAAAAATCTTGCGTCCACTCCGCAATCATGTTGAATAAATTGGGTTCAAACGCACTGGCCATCATTACGCTCAGAAAAATCACAGCCGCCGCGACGGCCGCCGCCCGCAGGGCCTTGAAGCTCAGCCCTTTGGCGCTCAATGGTGCTGCCGTGTCCGCCGTGTTCCGTTCAGCTTGTCTGGTCTTCTTTTGTGGGGCCGGGTTTTCCGCCGGGAAAAACTCGGCTTCAAATTTTTCCCATCCGGCCTCAACGTCAAACGGAGGAGCTGAGGGGTCCTGCTCCTCTCTCCGTGCAATCACCTCCAGCACCTGCGTCATGAATTCGTCATTTGCCTCATCTTCCGTATCCCCGGACAGGAAATCCGATATGATCATGCTTTTCAATTTCTCGGTGCTGATGTTCTCGAGAAATTGATAGTTGCTGTTCTCTCGCTGGTCAGAGGAAGACATAACCGCGCCTCCTTATCGTAGTGTTTCGGCATATCAAAGAGCCGGCCCGCTTCACGAGAATTTTTCCTTTTCCAAAAACCTTTTCAGTCGCTTCCTTGCCCGTTCCGCGCGCTTCTGACAGGCCTTCTCAGAGATTCCAAATTCACTCGCAATCTCGGCGTATGTATACCTCTCTACAAACGCGAGCCGGAGCAGGCGCAGGTCATTTTCCGGAATCGTTCCGCCGTATTCCAGCTCGACGTCCAGCTGATCCGTATAGGAAGCCTCCCGCTCGTGAAGCGCTTCCGCTTCGCCGGTCAGACTGCTCTCGGAATTGCTTTGCAGTCGAAGCTGATTCCTGACAACATTGTAAAGAATCTTCCGCAGCCATGTTTTGGGATAGGTTACCTCATCCAGGTCATCCTTTTCCAGAACAATGCGGAAGGTCTCCTGTACCAGCTCTTCCGCCTGATTCGCCGGTCCCAGCAGACGGGCGGCGTGGAAAAGATAGTTCGCGTATTGGTGATACCATTTTTCCACCAGAGCTTTTTTCTCGCAGGCGTCCAACGTATCCACCCCCTGTTTGCGTTTGTCTTTATGCTTCCATCAATCCGGGCTGTGAATTTATGCCATTATAGCACAGGATGTCTGAAGTATCATCCATCGCGTGAAAATTTCATTGTCGCTTTTTCCAGGGCTCCGCACACTATTACCATGTAGGAACCGCAAACCGGCGGAAAGGTGTGATTGTGGCAATGAACAGGATTGAAGAATTGGATTTCGCGCGGGTGCTCGCGATGCTGTCCGTCATAACGATCCATGTCACAAGCACTTTTGTCCACTATAACAGCCGCGTGGCCGTTTCAGGGATGAACCTTGCGTTCATATTGAATCAGCTGTCGCGCTTTGCCGTGCCGCTTTTTATTTTGCTGTCCGGCGTATCCTGCGGATTGAACGGCTTCTGTACTGCCAGGCAATTCCTGCGCAGGCGGCTGATCAAAACAGGAGTTCCATATCTCATCTGGTCGCTTGTATATATGTTATACAATATCCACGCGGATTTGAGCGCATGGAGTTTCGATTTCTGCGTAAAGTCCCTGTTGTCGGGGCAGGCGGCGCCGCATCTGTACTTTGTTGTGATAATCATGCAGCTCTATGTACTGTTTCCTGTTTTAAAGAAATGGGCTGATCGCTTTCCATTCAAATGCCTCCTGCTCTCCTCCATTGTCTCCCATGCGATTCAAAAGCTGTTTTACTTTCTGCAATTCGGCCTCAATCTCATTCCCGACCTGATCCGCCCCTGGCTGTGGATTCTCTTTCCAACATGGCTTTTCTACTTTACCATGGGCCTTTTGCTGACGAGCACACGCCTTATCCATGTGCGCAAGATCGCCTCTCAAAACTCCATTACGATAACAGTGGCAACTCTGCTGTTCGCGTGCGTTTACATAGTTGAAAGCAGCGCCACAAATTCCCTCGATTCGATCAAATCCTCATTGAACGCATACGTACCTCTTGTATTTTTATTCTCATTCGCCGCCTGGAATCATGTCGGGCGGCTTCGGGCGGTGCGAGTTTCAACGCGGTTCCTTGCAAAGCACTCCATGACGATTTACTTTGAACATGTTTTGGTGCTGTATTTTTTCAGGCGCTTTTCGGTGTTCAATCAAGGAATGCTTGGGATGCTCCTGCTGCTCCTCGCGGTTTCCGCGGCTTCCTGCCTGCTCGCGGTGCCTGTCGACAGGCTCACCCGTATGGTCCGGGTCCAAAACCGTGATGCGTTCAGCAAAGAACGTCCGAAATAACCCGGCTGGTGGCGGCCACAGCTTCCAAGGCGGCATCCGACTGCGCAGTCGGATGCCGTATTTTGCTCCTGATTTTGACGTTCACAAATTCGTAAAAAATCTTTATCTGCTAAAAATTGACATATTTCTTCCAGACAAAATCCCAAAACTGGCTTCCTGAATTTTCCTTTCGTCAAAACAGATAAAATTTGATTGCCCAATTGACAAGGTTTCTGTCAAGTTATATACTGCATACTGTTTAATTATTAAACTGTTTAATGCTTCAACAAGGAGGAGAAACAATGGCCTACGATTTCGACAAGCTGGTAGACCGCCACGGCACCAACAGCGGCAAATGGGAATTCATGCCGGTGCAGAACCGTTACGCGGAGACCAGCACCCTGCCCTTCTGGGTGGCGGACATGGACTTCCCCTGCCCCGACGGCGTGGTGGAGGCCCTCCACAAGCGGGTGGACCGGCAGATTTTCGGCTACAGCGCCAACTTCACCGGGGAGTTCTTCCGCAGCATCTGCGGCTGGTACTGGCACCGCTTCGGCTGGTACGTCAACTCCAGGGACGTGTTCTACTGCGGCGGCATCGTCCCCGCCCTGCGCTTCCTCATCCAGCTGATGACCCACGAGGGGGACCAGGTGCTGGTCCAGCCCCCGGTGTACCGCCCCTTCTACAACAAGGTCCGCTGCACCCACCGCGTCCCGGTGGAGAACCGGCTGGTGGAGGGTCCCGACGGCTATGAGATCGACTTCGCCGACTTCGAGAAGAAGGTGAAGGACCCCAGGACCACCCTCTTCCTCCTGTGCTCCCCCCACAACCCCAGCGGCCGGGTGTGGACGGAGGAGGAGCTCCGCCGGATGGGCCAGCTGTGCCTGGAGAACGGCGTGCGCATCGTGGCCGACGAAATCCACCACGACATCGTGGCCCCGGGGTACAGGCACATCCCCCTGGAGAAGCTGTTCCCTGAGCGGAAAAACGACATTGTCACCTGCGCCTCCGTGTCCAAGACCTTCAACCTGGCGGGGCTGTCCTACTCCAACATCGTCATCCACGACCCCCACCTCCAGGCCCTCTGGACCCAGTATGTCCAGGGCGACTGCGGCGTTCACCTGCCCAACCCCCTGTCCATCACCGCCATCCAGGCGGCCTACGCCACCGGCGAGGAGTGGCTGGACCAGCTCAACGGCTACCTCCACGACAACCTGGTCTTTGTCAAGGAGTATCTGGCGGAGCACCTGCCCAAGGCCAGAATGTACCTCCCCCAGGGCACCTACTTCGCCTGGGTGGACGTGGCCCCCTATTTGAAGGGCTATGCCCGGGAGGACCTGGACAGCTATCTGGTGAAGACCGCCAACATCCTCATCGAGAGCGGCCCGGAGGGCGCGCCCACCTTCGGCCCCGGCGGCGAGACCCGGCTGCGGATCAACACCGCCTGCCCCCGGCCCATGCTGGAGGAGGGCGTGCGCCGGATGTGCGAGGCCCTGGACCGGCTCTATCCCGGCGACCAGGCGGAGGACTTCGCCTATCGGACCCCCTGGGGAGAGGGGCGGCTGTCCGACAACGGCGGAAAGTCCACCCTCCTGCTCTTCCTGCGCTACTACGGCTGCACCATCTGCCAGCTGGACATGCAGCGCCTGAAGCAGGCCTATGAGAAGATCGAGGCGGCCGGCGGGCGGGCCCTGGTGGTGCTCCAGAGCGACCCGGCGGTCATCCGGGAGCAGATCGGCCGGGACTTCTATCCCTTTGACATCGTCTGCGACCCGGAGCAGGCCCTGTTCCGCCGCTATCACGTGTGCCCCGCCCTGTCCATGGAGCGGATGGCGGACCTCCGCGCCCTGGAGAAGATCGGCCAGGCCCGGGCCGCCGGGCTGGTCCACGGCAAGTACGAGGGGAACGAGCTTCAGCTCCCGGCCGTGTTCCTGCTGGACAAGGACAACACCGTGCAAAAGGCCCACTACGCCGCCAAGGCGGCGGACCTGCCCGATACGGACCAGCTCATCGGCTGGCTGAATGGAAAGGAGTAACGCAGGATGGATATGAAACGCGTGGTAACGCTGACCTTCAGCCCCAACGGGACCACCGCCCGGGTGGCGGACGCCATCGCCCAGGGCATTGGCGCCCCGGAGCGGCTGGACCTGGACCGCACCGCCTTCGACAGCCGCTGGACGGGGGAGACCCTCCGGGCGGGAGACGTGGCGGTCATCGCCCTGCCGGTGTACTACGGGCGGCTGCCCAAGCTGATGGTGGAGTTCTTCCGCTACATCAAGGCGGAGGGGATTCCCGCCGTGCTGGCGGTGACCTACGGCAACCGGGAGTATGAGGACGCCCTGCTGGAGCTGAAAAACGAGAGCCTGGAGCACGGCTTCATTCCGGTGGCGGCGGGGGCCTTCGTGGCCCACCACTGCATGGCGGGGAAGCTGGCGGAGGGCCGCCCCAACGGGGACGACCTGGACCAAGCCCGGGAGCTGGGAGAGAAGGCCGCCGCCCTGCTGGCGGGGCTGGACCGCCTGGAGGGCCTGGATCTGAGCGTCAAGGGAAATTTCCCCTATGTGCCGGGCTCCGACCTGCCCGTGGGGCCGGCCACCGACCGGAGCAAGTGTACCAACTGCGGCCTGTGCCAGCGGAACTGCCCGGTCCAGGCCATCAACCCCCTGGACTTTGCCGAGGTGGACGGCTGGCGCTGCCTGTTCTGCACCCGGTGCATCCACAGCTGCCCCGCCGGGGCCAAGTTCATCTCCATGCCCGCCATGCGGGAGAAGCTGGTCATCCTGGAGAACATGATGGCCGCCCCCAAGGCCAACGAGCTGTTCCTGATTTGAGATCCGCGAAACAGGGAGACGCGGAAACATCCATTACATAGGGAGGAAACACTATGAGAACACAGCAGAGCGCCCCCAGCACGGAGCTGAAACGCAACCTGAGCCGGATGGACCTGGTGTCCATGGCGGTGGGCCAGATCATCGGCGCGGGCATCATGGCCATGACGGGCACGGCCATCGGCATGACGGGACGGAGCGTCAACCTGGCCTTCGTCATCGCGGGACTCCTGTGCATCGCGACGGCCATTCCCCAGATTATGGTGGGCGGCACCGCCCGGTTCAAGGGCGGGCAGTACACCCAGGTGGCGGCCTTCGGCGGCCAGCGCCTGGCGGGCATCTTCACCATCATCAACATTTTCACGGTACTGGGCATCGCCATGTACGTGATCTCGTTTACCGAGTATCTGCTGGCCCTGGTGCCCAGCGCGCCGTCCAGGCTGGTCTCCGTGGCGGTCATCACGGTGCTGATCGTCATGAACATGCTGGGCGCCAAGCAGGCCGCCGTGCTCCAGACCGCCATGTGCCTCATCATGGCGGTGGCCATCGCCCTGTTTATCGCCTTCGGCGTGGGCAAGGTGCAGCCGGGCTACTTCGATCCGCCGGACTTCATGGCCAAGGGCTTCACCGGCATCCTCATGGCCTCGGCCTACCTGTCCTTTGCCGCCGGCGGCACCCAGGTGGTCATCAACTTCTCCGGCGAGGCGAAAAAGCCCACGGTGGATATCCCCTTCGCCATCATTGTGCCCACCGTGGGCATCTCGGTGGTGTACGCCCTGATGGGCACCATCGCGGCGGGCGTCCTGCCCGTGGCCGACGTGGCCAACAAGAGCCTGGCCCTGGTGGCCGAGGCCATCATGCCCAAGCCGGTCTATGTGTTCTTCATCGTGGGCGGCGCCATGTTCGCCCTGCTGACCACCCTGAACGCCTCCATCGGCTGGATGTGCCGCCCCATTCTCCAGGCGGCCCGGGACGGCTGGCTGCCCGGCGTCTTCGGCAAGCTCCATCCCAAGTTCGCCACCCCCGTCAACCTGCTGCTCCTGTTCTACGTCATCGGCGTGGTGCCCATCCTGGCGGGCCTGGACATCAGCATTGTCTCCAACTCCACCGTCATCCTCTCCAGCGCCACGAAGGCCATCACCTGCTTCACGGCCATCTTCCTGCCCAAGGTCATGCCGGAGCTGTGGAACAAGTCCAAGTTCCATGTGAGCAAGGGCCTGCTGAACTTCTTCTGCATCCTGGGCGCCGGCATCGCCACCTTCCAGGTGGTGCTGCTGGTGGTCACCTCCTCCACCGCGGAGATCATCGGGAACCTGGTCATCCTGGGCATTTCCGTGGTCTACGCCTTGGCGCGCAGCCGCAAGGTCACCATGGAAATCAGCTACGAGGACTGCTGAGCTCCATAGACAGGACCCCGGCGTCGGCGGGCGACGGGGTCCCGCTTGCCAAAGGGCGGCGGATGTGGTAAGATGTTCCTATCAACGTTCCAGGAGGAAACCGCCATGTCCAAGCCGGATTGCTTCACCGCCCTGCTTGATCAGTTCTATAATATGGAGCGGATCATCGCCGCCATCGAGAAGCAGCCCAAGACCTACGAGGGCGTGTCCCTCCACGCCAATGAGACCCATACCCTCAAGCTGATCGCCCAATTCGAGGGCATCAGCCAGGCCGATCTGTCCGAGCGGATGTACCGCACCAAGGGAGCGACCTCCGTCGCCGTGGACAAGCTGGTGAAAAAGGGTCTGGTCCTCCGGGTGCGGGAGGAGGGAAACCAGCGGCGATACCTGCTCACCCTCACGGACCTGGGCCGCCGGGTGCACGAGGCCCATCTGCGCTACGACGGCGGCCACGCGGAGTGGGCCGTGGAAAAACTGGACCTGACGGAGCAGGACCTGGAGACTACGATTCGGACGATGAACAGCGTCGTGGCGCTCTATTCCCAGTACTATCTGAAGGATGGCGTATACGTGGACCCCAGGGCGGCAGAGAGCCCGGCTGTGAGGGAGGCCCTGGATTGCCCTGCAGCAAAAAAGTAAGCAAGAGGGAACACCCCCCGGATCCGTCATGGGCCGGGGGGTGTTCTGTCTTTATGGAGCTTGAAATTCTGCCGTTATCCGCTATATTTCTCGTTGATCTTTTCGATGATCTCATCCAAGGGTTCTTTCTGGTCGTGTCCTGCCGCGCCTTTCTGCTTGGCCGGCTCATAGACGCCCTTGCCCTCCAGGTCTACCATATCCACCGCTTCCAGTATACACAAAAGAAAGATGCTCCCTCGCCGCGTCGGCCAGCCGGGCCACCCGCTCCACCGGCGTGGGCGGCCGGTTTGTCATTCGATATCGGGGAAAGAACCGGGACAGGTGCAGAGGAATGTTCCGATCCACCGATGCCAGCCACTGGGCCAGACTTCTGATCTCCTCCACGCTGTCATTCTCGCCGGGAATCAGGAGGGTGGTCACCTCCACATGGCACCGCTCCGCCGCCAGGGAGATGGAACGCTTCACCGTCTCCAAATCCCCGCCCAGCCTCTTGTACCACTCAGGCGTGAAGCCTTTCAGGTCGATGTTTGCGGCGTCGATGAGCGGCAGCAGCGCCCGCCAGGGTTTTTCCTCAATCGTCCCGTTGGTGACCAGGACGTTGACCATCCCCCGCTCATGGACCAGGGCGGCGCAGTCCCGGACGTACTCATAGCCCACCAGCGGCTCGTTGTAGGTGTAGGCCACCCCGACATTGCCGCAGGGTCGCAGCTCCAACGCCTTGTCCGCCAGAGCCTCCGAGGAGAGCTCCACGGTCTCAATCTCCCCTTTTCCAGCCATGGAAATCTCGTGGTTCTGGCAGAAGGGACAGCGCAGATTGCACCCGAAGCTGCCCACGGACAAAACCATACTTCCGGGGTGGAACCGCCGCAAGGGCTTCTTCTCAATGGGGTCCAGGGCCAGGCTGGTGAGCTTGCCGTAGTTCAGCGGGACAATGGCTCCATCCCGGCAGGCCCTGGCCCGGCAGAAGCCGACCTGCCCCTCGGACAGGTCACAGTGGTGAAAACACAGCTCACAGATCATAAATGCCGCACCACCTCAAACCGCTCCAGAGTGTATTTTTCCCTGCTACTGATACCACCCTTCTGCCGGGCGATGTCGATCTGCTGCTCTACCGTATCCACACCCTCCAGGTCAGGCAGCAGCAGTCCCCGCCGACCGCCGCAGGAGACGATCACGCCGTACTTTTTCACATCCAGCTCTGCCGGAGAGGAGATGGGTTCCGGCTGGCCCAACACGTCCACGCCGTATTCCAGGCTGTCCAGCTCCTCCACACCGACCGGAATGAACCGGGGGTCCCGAGAACAGGCAGAAACCGCGTTCTGGACAATCTCCCAGGCCACGCTCCCCGTGGTGGGCCCGGTGGTGCCGATGCAGCCCCGGAGCCGGCCGTGGGCGTGGAGGGAGACGAAGGCCCCGGCGGCCCGGTCCGTCATTTCGGCGGGCAGACCCTCCGGCAGACGCTCCAGCCGTTTTCCAGTTTTCACATAGGTTTCCAAGGACAGACGGGCCAGTTTAACCCAAGGGTCCTCGGAGACCTTTTTCTCCGCCAGCCGGACCTGTTCCAACTCCGCGCACTGTTCCCCGAACCGGCGGTTTTCGTTCGGGCCAGTGACAGTGAAGGTGGCCACCCCGTAGCCCACGCCGGTGACGCCCTCGTAGCTGAGGAGCTCCGCCTCCACCGCCAAACCGTCCAGCGCCCCGGCCATGATTTGGAAGGACCGGAGGCCGCACTCCGCCGCCCGGTCACAGAGCGTGGGGTCCATGGTCAAAAAGCGCAGGAAATCCCCCGCCGCCATAGCCTCGGTAATCTGGCAGTCAAACTCCGGCCCCTCTGGGGCGAAGCCGTAGGGTCCGTCCTCCCGCAGCTTGTGGGACAGGTCGCCGCTGGCGATGAACACCGCCTTGCGTCCCAGGGTCTCCACCGCCTGAGTGATGCACTGTCCCAGCCGGTAGTGGTCCAGGGGAGAAAACCCGGACAGGCCGACGCGGAGGATGGGACAGTCCACCCCGGCCTCCCGGAGGAAGTACAGGGGCAGGAAGGTCCCGTGATCCAGGAAGGGGTCCCGCTCTCCCAGGGTCCCGGCCCGGAGACCGGCAGACTCCGCTCGGCGAACGAGTTCCTCCCGCAGCCCCTCATCGTACCGGATCGTCAGCCGCGTTTCAGGCGCGCCGAAGGTGGACATGTCACCGGCGGCGCTCCGTCCCGGGGAGATGTGGAAGTAGTCGGTATACATGATTTGGTGGGGGGAGGTGATGATCAGCGCCTCCGGTTCCCAGGCCGCCACTTGCTTCGCGGCGGTCCGGTAAGCGTCAATGGTGGCCTGAACCTCCCGTTCCCGCCCACGGCCCACGGTGGGGATAATCAGCGGCGGATGTGGGGCGATGACCGCTCCAAGAATCGGCATATCAAATTCTCCTTGTTCAAATAGTTTGCACCTGTGTATACAAAGATAGGGCCGCGCTCACTGGCGGTTCAGTTTCTTCCACAGCTCCTCGATGATCTGCGCCTTCAAATCCTCGTCCAAAGCCTCTTTCACTTTTTCAATCGCGGCGTCTCTCTCCTCCGTCGCCTGCACAGACGGCACTGGCGCGGCGCGTTGCCGTGCTCGATGGCCTTCCCTAATTCCACATAGAGAAAATCACGCAGAGAGGAAAACACATACCGCTCCGCCATGACTCCAGTGCCGTCCTCAATAGGATGAAAAGCAAAGCACATGGGACAAGCCACCGCCTGTTTTTCCGGCTGGAGAAACAGCATCGCATCCATCTCCCGCTCTTTCATGTAAGGCTTGAGGTGACTGCCAAAGGTTTGAAGCTGACGCTCCAAATCTCGAAGCAACGAAATGCCCTCATTGGCGGCTTCCGTGATGTCTCCATCTATAAAGAACGCGGTAACAGCGGCACCGTACTTGAAGGGCCCCTGATTTTCAATCCAATATCCAACGCTGCAGAAATCCACAGTTATCGGAAAAGCCAGTTTCGGGAAGTTCATAGTATGGTCTCCTCGAAAATAGATTATGTTTCAAAAATATGTAATGACGATTCTCTTTTGCCGCGTTACCATGGCGGCATCCACAAATAGACTATAGCATGATTTTAGGAATAATCAACAGACATTTGAGCCCTGCTGCGTTCGTAATTTTTTCTTACCTCGGCTATCACCGCTCCCACGGTCAGATAAACCAACTCACTCCTGAAATGGTTGCGGAACGTGTTCATCTGTCGGCGAGTACAACAAAAAAGCATCCGGAGGCTCTGGCGGATAGGGGTATCGTCACTGCTGAATGGTCTCTTACTCTGGACGTTCGGCACATCACCAGCAAAAAATTTTTCACTCTGCCCAACGAGGTATTCCTGCTACGGCTTCCAACCTCTGCGTTTATGGTCTACACCTATCTGCCGCTGATCGAGGACCGACAGACGCACACCTGCCACCCGAGCTGCAACACCATCGCTACCGCAACAGGGTTGGCAAAGAACACTGCGATAAAAAGCGTCAGCACCCTTTTGGAGATGGGACTCATTACAGTGGAGCTCAGTAGCCGCTTCGATAAGAGTGGAATGAAATGGAAAGGCAACAACCTCGCTCTTGTGGTTTGTGAGTTTCCGCAGCCGTTCCAGCAGTGCGTTGCAGCCTGAGCAGCTGTTGCGGATGGAGAAGGGCTTGCACACTGTCCGCCCCTCCGAGTCGATGACACGAACCATGTGGCTGCGCTTGGCGTTGTCGATTCCTTTGGATATTCTTACGAGGTTTTGCCCTGGTTGAAATTATAGCGGGATAAAGGCAGGGGGTCGCTTTGGCGCCCCCTGCCAGTAAACACTGCCCCGCAGAGCGGGTCGGGGACTCTCGCCAGGTGGTCGGAATCTCAACTATTTGCTTTGACAGGTGGTCGGAAGAAAGAAAAATGAGAAGAAAAGTGCCGCTTCGCGGTACGCCTCCATATAAAACTGTCCCCTTTCAAATCTTCTATGCTCTATGCGCATCATACACACTTCGGAAACTCACCACACTGGACATCCAGAAATTCTACAACAGCACCAGAGAGAGCGGTCGTATCCAACGCTATGAAGGTATGGCAAGTTCAGGACTCAGCAACAAGACGGTCCGCAGCCTTCACGCAATGTTCCGGCAATGCCTGGATCAAGCGGTGATGGAACGGCTGATTCCGTACAACCCTGCCGCCAACTGCAAGCTGCCGCCAAAAGAGAAAAAGGAAATGCAGATCATCCCACCGGAGAAGCCGGGTGACTACCTCCGAGCGGCAGAGGAACATGGTGTCCTCCCAATGTTCTATCTGGAGTTGACCACCGGCCTCCGGCGAGGCGAGTTGCTGGCGCTCCTCTGGACGGACTTGAACATCAAGGAAAAGTGCCTGACAGTCTCAAAGTCAGTAGCCAGGGGCAAAGGTGAACTGCGAGTAACAGAACCGAAGACAAAAAATTCTGTTCGGACCGTGTATGTTGATGATGAGACCATCCATCTTCTAGTGGAGGACCGCAAAAACCATCCGTTCAGTCCCTACCTCTTCCCCTCCCCGGTAACAGACGGAATGTATGGCCCGGACTGCGTCGGCAGGATTCACAAAAAGCTGCTGAAGCGGGCGGGCATTGAGGAACACGTCCGTTTCCATGCTCTGCGAAGGGCCTTTGCCACAATGGCCCTGCAAAATGGCGTGGACATCAAGACCGTCTCCGGGATGCTGGGTCACTACTCGGCGGAGTTTACGCTGGACATCTACACCAACGTGACGAAAGAGATGCAGAAGGACGCCGTAAAGAAAATCGATGGCTTCATGGCGGAGGTCATGTAAAGACCAAGCGCCGGAGGGCAGAAGTTTTCTCGCCGGCGCTCTTTCATCCTCTCTAGCCCTTTCCGGTCATTTCGCCGCACCCAAAGGGAACGAGCTGGCAGTAACCGGCAAAGCCGCCAACTGCCAGCCAGTGTAGGTCAAGACGTGGGCCTAACGATTTTCCAACGTTTCAAATGCGCCAAGAAGTTGCGAAAATATGCAGAAGTTATGATATCTTTGCTGGTTTATTTCTAGCAATAGCAAAAAATGCAGACGTAAGGCGAAACCAAAAACGAAAAAGCGCCTTCACCAAGACTTTTTGAAAACGCGATTATTTCAGTGGACACAGCGTAAAACAGGGCTGTTTTTCGATAAGAAGTTCGAAAGGCGGTCCCACTTCTCTTTTTTTACAATAACCGTAACCGTGTCAATCAATGCTGACCAGCCGGTACTCCCGGCTTCCAAGGCCGATCTTCTCCGCGTGCTCCAGGGTATGGATGCCGTTGCGGGACTCAATGCGCTGGATCAGCGACGCGCCGTCCTCCGCCGTGTAGACCAAGTCCACGCAGGCCTGATCCAAAGCCACCGGGTCCAGGGAAGCCAGAATTCCAATATCGTGCATATCCGGCTCCGCCGGGTTGCTGTCACAGTCACAGTCCACGGACAGCTTGTTCATGACGCTGATATAGAGGATATTCTCCCCCATATAGTCGTCCACAGATTTCGCGGCTTCCGCCATAGCTTCCAGGAACTGATCCTGGATGCCGCCGCCCCAGCTGGTGGAGCTGTGTCCTCCGGAATGCTGGAGCATCTTCCCGGCGGTGCTGGCCCGCCGTCCGCCGTAGGCGGTGTTGCTGTCTACAATGGTGCCGTCCACCTTTTTCACCAGCGCCTCGATCAGAGAGGGCTGGAGGAAGTTGTGGCCTCCCGGCTCGCCCATGCTCAGCTTGACTGCTACCTTCTCTCCCTGGGCGGGATGTCCCAGGGACTCGTAGATCTTCATCAGGCCCTCGGAGGAGATGTCCGTGGTCATATAGACGGCGGGGGCGTCCCCGGTTTCAGGCGGGGCGGATTCCTGCCCCGCCTGGTTGAGATAGCGGTAGAGGATGGCCGCCGTCTGGGCTCTTGTCAGGGTTCCCGCAGGGTCGAAGCGGTTGCCTTCCTTGCCATTGATGACGCCGTTTGCTCTTGCCCAGTCCACCGCCGTTCTGGCGTGGGACGCAATCGCGGATTCATCGGCGAAATCCTCTCCCGCCGCCGCACTCGGGCTTCCGGCATAGCGCCACAGCACCGCCGCCATCTGCTGGCGGGTTACCGGGTCCGCCGCGCCGAAGCGCCCGTCGGCACAGCCTCCCATTACGCCATTAGCGGAGGCCCAGGAGGAGGCGTCAGCGTACTGGCTCCCGGCGGGCACATCCGGGAAGGCGGCGGCAGTCACCGCCGGGCTGCCCTCCGCCCGGTACAGGGCGTCCGCCACCGTGGCCCGAGTCATAGCGGCGTCCGGGGCAAAGGTATCTCCCGTAAGGATGCCTTGTTCCCGGCACCAGTTGGCGGCGGTTTCGTAGTAAGCCCCGGCGGGAATGTCCGTGAAGCCGGACGCGCCCGCGGACCCCTCCCAGGGAACCGCCAAGCCCATTCCGGTCTCCGGTTCCTCCACGGCGGCGGCGGAACAGGCGGACAGAGCCAGCGCAAGGACCAGCAGCGCCGCCAGGATTTTCGTAAGTTTCATGGTTCAGCCTCCTTCAAAAGGTCAAATTTACCAGCCATCCCGTCAATAAGGCAAACAGGATGGTAAAGGTCAGATAAAGGGCAAAGCGTTTCGCTCCCAGGACGATCTTGACGGCCCCCAGGTTGGTGATCTTGGTGGCGGGCCCGGTAATCATGAACGCCGCCGCGCTGCCCAAACTCATGCCGTCCGCCAGCCACGCCTGGAGCAGGGGAATTGTCCCGCCGCCGCAGGCGTAGAGGGGAACGCCGATGGTCGCCGCCATGAGGATGCCGAAGCCCTCGTTTTCGCCGAACAGACTTGCCACAAGCTCCGAGGGAACATACCGCTGGAACAGAGCCGACAGCACCACGCCCAGAACCCCCAGCTGTTTCCCGCCCATGGACCGAACCAGGCCGTGAAGGTAGTCCTTGGCAAAGACGGAGATCAAGGACCCCAGCACCATGCCGAGAACCCAATACCGGAAAATCTGGGAGAGTTGGAGGGTGAAGTAATACCAGAGATAAATGCCCTCCCGGTGCAGAACATCAAGCATGGCGGGCCTCCTTTTTCCGGGTTGGGTGGATTATATATTTTGGAGCGCACTCCATGTCAAGACCTCTCTCGCGTGATAACGGTCACTTTCATGTAATTTTTCTCCTATCCAATATCCAGATTCAGTCCATCCACCCAGGCCTCCACGGCGGAACGGGAGCTGTCCACCTCCGGGCGGTACACACCGATGGCCTCCAGAACCGTCACGTCATCCGGCAGCGCGGCGGTCAGGTCCCGGATGGTGCCGGAAAGCCCGCCGGTGCCGTGGGTGACGAAGGGAATGACGGTTTTTCATAAAGCCGATCTCTCCTTTGTTCGTTTCAATCGCTTCGCGCCATAGTGAGCCAGGAAAATGAACAGCCCCATCATGGCGAGAACATCCAGGTAAAACAGCGGCTTCGGTTCCTCGAAGTCCAGGAACACAAACTGCGTCCGCAGGAACAGACAGGTTGGGAGATTCCGTTTGTGGATTCGGCTCATGTCCGAAGTTTTTCCCATTTGCTCTTCGTACAGGCGGAAAGCTGCTTCTCCTGCGTATATCGCAGATAGTCCAGCTTGTCCAGCTTCTTCTCTTCCACATGCACCTGGTCCAGCTGGCGGCGCCTCTGGTCCTGGAGCAGATGGAGCTGTGCCTCCACGCTGCCTCCGTCCATCGTGTTCAGGAAAATGCGGACAAAGCGGTCCTCGCACCCTGCCTCCCGCAGCAGCTGTTCTATATCTTTTCGGTCGATCTCATAGCTCATTCTGTGCCGCCTCCTTTTGTGCCCGATTATAAAGCAGCGGCGAAAAAACATCAAATACCTATGTTGAATGGCTTACCATAGTTGGCAGGCATGGTACGGCCTGCTATACTTTTTTCTATGAACAAGGGGGTGTGTTTTATGGAACTGCGGGTTCTGCGCTACTTTCTGGCTGTGGCCCGGGAGGAGAGCATCTGCGGCGCGGCGGAATCCCTCCACCTCTCCCAGCCCACCCTCTCCCGCCAGCTCATGGACCTGGAGGCGGAGCTGGGGAAGAAGCTGTTTATCCGGGGCAACCGCCGGATTACACTGACGGAGGACGGCCCGCCGCCTTCAAGAGCGGCATCCCCAGGTCCATTTCCACATTTCCAGCGGGGACACCGCCGACGTGACGGAGAAGCTGGACAAGGGCCTGATCGACTTCGGGCGGCGGAGGCGTTTCTGGAGCTTCTGCGGCAGGAGGGCGGGGACCGGGAATGAGCCTCCGTTTCCATACCATGCCTTTCAAGCATGACAGAGAATAGAAACAAAGTATTTTACATTTCACGGACCACGGAATAAAATCGGAGCTGTCAGACCGGCAGCTCCGATTTTTGATTTTGCAGACAGAAAGGATGACGCCTATGAACGCGATGAAACGCTTTTACTCCCTCGTGCTGGTGCTGTGCATGACGCTGGCCCTCACCGCCACGGCCTGCGCCGTGGAAACTGCTTTCTCCGATATGGACACGGAGAGCCCCTATGCCGAAGCCATTCAATGGGCGGCGGAAAACGGCTATGTCAACGGCTACAGTGACGGCCGCTTTGGAGTCGGCGACAATGTGACCCGGGCCCAGATGGCCTCGATTTTCCACCGCTCCGCCGGAAGCCCCGCCGCCTCCGGGACCTCCCGGTTTTCCGACGTTCAGCCCACAGCCTACTATGTAACCGCCGCCGGCTGGGCGGCGGACAGCGGGCTGGTGAACGGTTACGCCGACGGGCGGTTCGGGGTAAACGACCCCGTGACCCGCCAGCAGCTCATCGCCATCCTCTGGCGCTGGGCCGGAAGCCCGGAGGCCTCGGCGGAGGACTACCCGGATGAAAGCGCCATTTCCTCTTACGCCCGGACGGCGGCGGACTGGTGCCGGGCCAACGGCATCCTGACCGCCCGGACGGATGGGCGTTTCGACCCCCAGATCCCCGCCACCCGGGCCGAGGTGGTCTCCGCCCTGTACCAGTACCGGCGTCTCTCCGGAAGCGAGGCCCCGGCCCCCGCTCCGGCCCCCACTCCCTCTGATGGCGGCAAGGTCCTGGTGGCCTGCTTCTCCAACACGAACAATACGGAGAACATCGCCAAACACCTGGAAGCCATCCTGGGCGCGGACCTCTACAAAATCACCCCGGAGGTCCCCTGCACCGCCGCCGATCTGAACTATAACGACTCCGGCTGCCGGGCCAACCGGGAGCAGAATGACGACTCCGCCCGTCCGGCCATCTCTGGTGCGCTTCCCAATCTGGCAGACTACGATACCGTATTCTTGGGCTATCCCATCTGGCACGGCCAAGCCCCCAAGATCATCTACACCTTCCTGGAGAGCGGCGAGTTCAGCGGCAAGACCATCGTGCCCTTCTGCACCTCCGGCAGCAGCGGCATCGGGTCCAGTGCCGCGAATCTCCACGCCTCCGCACCTGACGCCAACTGGCTGGAGGGTCAGCGCTTTGCCGGCGGCGCATCCCAGGACACTGTGGAGAGCTGGGTGAACGGTCTGAGCCTGCCCACCGCCGATGCTGCGGAACCGGCGCAGGAAAGAGAAGCCTCTACGCTGAATCTCACGGTCAACGGGACCACCCTCACCGCGACGCTTTCGGACAACTCCTCCGCCCGGGCTCTGCGGGAACTGCTGGCGGAGGGACCCAGGACCATTGAAATGAGCGACTACGGCAGTATGGAAAAGGTAGGCCCCTTGGGCCGGAGCCTCCCCACGAACAATGAGGAAATCACCACCCAGGCGGGGGACCTGATTCTCTACCAGGGAAATCAATTTGTCATCTACTACGCGCCCAACTCCTGGAACTTCACCCGGCTGGGCCACGTCAACAACACCAGCGCCTCGGAGCTGCGGCAGCTGCTGGGCGATGGAGACGTCAGCGTCACCCTTTCCCTGGGTGAATAAAAGACTTGACTTGGGGCGCCCTCCAGGACGTAGCATTAAGGATATCCCAACTTTTATCAAACAGGAGGAAACGACTATGGTAAAGCAGACGGCAGGCCGGGACCAGCTGGGGGATTTCGCCCCCAAGTTCGCGGAGCTCAACGACGACGTGCTCTTTGGCGAGGTGTGGAGCCGGGAGGGGAAGCTCTCTTTGAAGACGCGCTCCATCCTGACGGTCTCCGCTCCGGTGAGCAAGGGACTCATCGACAGCTCCTTCCAGTTTCACGTACTGAACGCCAAGAAAAACGGCGTCACAAAGGACGAAATGGCGGAGATTTTAACCCATTTGGCCTTCTACGCCGGATGGCCCAACGCCTGGGCGGCGTTCCGGGCGGCGGTGGAGGTCTACAAGGACGACACCGGGACCGACGGCGGCCTCTTCGGCCTGGGCGCGCCCAACGAGGCGTATGCCCAATACTTCACCGGCCGGTCTTACCTCAAGCCCCTGACGGACCCCCAGGAGACGATTTTCCTGGCCAACGTCACCTTTGAGCCGGGGTGCCGGAACTACTGGCACATCCATCACGCATCCAAGGGCGGTGGGCAGATTCTGCTTTGCACCAATGGCCGGGGCTGGTATCAGGAGTGGGGGGAGGACGCCCGGGAGTTGAATCCCGGCGATGTGGTATTTATCCCCGCCGGGGTGAAGCATTGGCACGGCGCGGCGAAGGATTCCTGGTTCGGCCACGTGGCCTTCGAGGCCCCCGGTGAGGGATGCTCCAACGAGTGGTGCGAGCCGGTGGACGATGGACAGTACGGCGCGCTGGAGTGATGCTGCAATGAGCCGGAGTGATCGAGAAGAAACGAGGCCACTGTATAAAATGGACGTTCGCAATTGACTTTTCTCTCAATTCCCCTCATATTATCTTACATTCTTGGGATAGAGGGAGGGATATTGAATGGATCTAAGGCTGCTGGAGTATTTTCTGGCTGTGGCAAAGGCGGGCAACATTACAAAGGCGGCGGAACAGCTCCATGTGACGCAGCCCACCATCAGCCGCCAGCTCATGGATCTGGAGGAAACGCTGGGGGTTCCGCTGCTGACCAGGGGAAAGCGGCAGGTTACCTTGACGGATGCGGGTTTTCTCTTTCAGCAGCGTGCCCAGGAGATCGTTGGCTTGATGGAAAAAACAGAGCGGGACCTGGCAGAACAAAAGGATCTGGTGGGCGGCACGGTGGTGATCGGCTGTGTGGAATCCTGCGCCTCCCGGCTCCTGGCGGACGCCATTCAAAACTTCTCCGGCAAATATCCCCAGGTGCGCTATGAACTGTACAGCGCCAATGGCGACGACCCCGGAACAGAACCCAAGCAATGTTCAGAATGTCCCCTCTGCCGCTGACCCTTTGGAAGCTGTGAAAGATTCGCTGATTTTGGTGCGGGGCGGGACCTTCACCATGGGCAGTCCCGACAGTGAGCGCCAGCGCGGCGAGGATGAAACCGCTCATAATGTAACGGTCAGCGACTTCTACGCAGACCCCTGTGAGGTGACCCAGGCAGACTATGAGCGGATCATGGGGTCGAACCCCAGCCATTTCAGCGGGGCCGATCTGCCGGTGGACAGCGTGACATGGTATGACGCCATCGAATACTGCAACCGGCTCAGTGAGAGCCGGGACCCCTCTGTGGTCACCAGCAGTTACCGGGGGAAGACGATTGCCGTAGACAGCCTGTCTCCCAATCAGTTTGGGCTTTACAACATGTACGGCAATGTGTCGGAGTGGTGCTTCGACTACTATGGCGCTTACGATCTGACGCGGACCGTTGACCCGGCAGGAGCCGCTTCCGGCTCCCTGCGCGTCAACCGGGGAGGCAGCTACATCGACTTTGCCAAGCATCTGCGCAGCGCCTACCGCTCCGCGACGAACCCGGAGGACCCGGATCAAAACCTGGGCTTCCGTATCGCCAGAAACGCCCAGGCCGGAGAAGGCACGGTGGAAACAACCTTCTCGCTGGACATTCAGATGCCGGAGAATCCCCGGATTCTGGTCGCCTACTTTTCCTATTCCGGCAACACGGAGAACGCCGCGCGGATTATCCGGGACAAGACCGGGGCCGATTTAGTGGAGCTTGAGATGGAAAACCCCTACCGGGGGAATATCTATGAGGTCTCCCAGGCGGACCTGAACAACCATGTCCATCCGGCTCTGCGCACGCACATTGCCGATGTGGACGAGTACGATGTGATCCTGCTGGGCTACCCCACATGGTGGGCTACGATGCCCATGCCGGTCGTCACATTTATGGAGAGCTATGATTTCGATGGAAAAGTCGTGATCCCCTTCAGCAGCCACGGCGGGACCATGTTCGGCGACAGCGTTTCCGACCTGTCCAAGATGATCCCCGGATCCTATGTGGGGCAGGGCTTCGAGTTCAACTACTCCGGCGGGAGCGGCCTCTCCGATGAAATTTCTCAGTGGCTGGCGCTGAACGGGATCAAGGAACGGTGACGGCATGAAGCGTCAGGGTAAGCTCCTTGTGGACATCGTCATGTATGTGCTGTTCCTGTACCTGATGAGCTATCAGGCGGGGCGGGGACTGCTCCTGCATGGCGTACTCGGCTGCGTCCTGTTCGGGCTGTTCCTGCTCCACCACCTGAGGATTCGTGCTGATGGCGCTCCATGTGGGCCTCCATACTCACGTTCCTTTGAGCAAGCTGCACCGGAAGGTCCGAGAAACATTCTTCGCCTATGCGTATATCCTGCTGTTTCTGCTGGTTATGGCGGCGGGAATCGGATGCTGCTTTTGGAGCGGGTTATGGCGGGATAGACCTGGGGCACAGCGAGATCATCGACCACGGCAGCGCGGAAACCGCCAAGTTCCTCAATGGCTGGAAAATCCATGAGTAATCCTGTTCTTCTCTCCATGTTCCTGGCGCTCCTGGCTCTGGCGGGCTGCGGGGCCCCGCCGGAACCCCCTGCGGAGGACCTATTCGCCCCATTAGAAACAAAAGTGGAAACCCAATTTTATACATCAATAAAAAAGAAGGGTAAAAAAGCCAGTCTCTCAAAATCTGCGTCGCTATAAACAAAGAAAGATGTCTTACGCAGATAGCTGCCGCTGAAAAAATTGAATATGCCCTTTTGTTCTTGGAGTTGATAAAATTATCAATTTTCAAATTACCAATAGAAAGGCTCCAAGAAGAATTAAAGGGTATCATTTTTCCATTTATCTTCTTCATGGAGTTTTTGTTTTATATCGTCCAATTTCCATTTGCCTGTGTTCGCAAGCGTGAACCGCCGCCATCTGTTCAAGTTATCCTTATTGACATAATAAATTTCCATTATTGCGCGTTTGGCACTTTTCATTGCAATAGTAAGCTCACAGCCCTCATTCAGGCAAGCATATTGACCGTATATTTTTCTTCAATCAGAGTACCATCTGGAGCAAGTACACGGCGCGCACCGTTCATACTTTGGGCATCTCCGTTTTTCGCAGCTCATACACTCTGCCGTCGCCGCCGGTTTCCGCCCCTGCGTGCCCTCCTCTTTTCAAACACAGGTTGGGACGCGCCTGGAGCTTCCACCCTCTTGTGCTGCGGAAGCCTTTGCGGTATACTGGTAAAAACACAATCCGCTCCGTTTCGATAAACCCGACTCCAGGAACTCCAGGAAGATCAAGGAGGATGCACCATGACGATCCAACAGATGCGGTATTTCCTTGCGGTTATCTACGCCGGCTCCGTCAGCAAGGCCGCGCGGCAGATGTACACCACCCAGTCCACAGTCTCCGTCGCCATCCAAAACATCGAGTCCGAGTTCGGCTTTGAGATTTTCAAGCGCAGCAGCAGCGGGATAGACCTGACCGAGCGGGGAGCCAGCCTGGCGGTAGAGGTGAAGCGTATTTTGCAGCAGGTGGACATGCTGAACGCAAAATACGCCGACCACACCGAGCAGCGCATGGAGTTCTCCGTCGCCACCCAGCACCACATGCCGGGGATCGACGCGCTGTGCCGCCTGATCCGGGAGCATATGCACATTGAGGAGCGGTACAGCGTCAATTTCTCCGAGATGCGCACAACGGAGGTCCTGGACGCCGTCTCCACCGGGAAATACGACGTGGGCATCCTGTTCCTCATCCCGGACAGCAAGAACTTCCTGATCCATAAGCTGCGCCTGACCGGCACGGTGTTCAACCACATCGCCTACAAGCCCATCCACGTCTACCTGCGCCAGGGCCATCCTCTGGCGGGGGGCTCCGTGGTCTACGAGGAGGACCTGAAAAACTACCCCAGAGTCTTCTACGACCGAGACATTGACACGGACACCATCTTCACCGACGCATTGCAGCGATATTCCTCCCGGGCCATCAACGTCAACGACCGCGCCGCCGCCTACATGATGCTGCAGGAGCTGGACGCCTTTATCCTGGGCAGCGGCTACCGGACCTCCAGCGAGCGGCAGGGCGGCATTCTGGCCATCCCGGTGGCGGACTGCGGCACGTGGGAGGTCGGGTACCTTTTGAAATCCAAGGTGGAGGACTCCCTCCTGACCCGGGAATTCCTGGCCCTGTTCCAGGAGGAGCTGGAACGGGACTGAGAACCCGTATCGACGCCGGGCACCGCCCGGACGGGCCTTTCTGAATCCAAGCTCTAAATTTTTTATGGGTTCCATCGTTTTCAACGATGGAACCCAAACGTTTTTTGGATACTTCTCAGACTGCTGATTTTCCACTATAATGAACTTGCTTCGAAGCAAGTTCACTGATATGAGAGAAAGGGTTGATATCATGGAGAAAGTTTCTGCATTCCTGCATAAATATTGGAAAATATACCTTGTGGCCGCCATTTTATGTGCAGTCTGTGATTCCATAGGCACCCTGCGAATCAACACGCCAATCGGCACGTTCACGTTTTTCTCACTGCTCTTTACCACTATTCTCGCCGGCCTGCTGGGGCAGGACGTCCTGAAAGTGTTCACCGCGGAGGAGAGCGAGACCGCCGGTGCGCTGGTGCTGGTCGTCCTGGCCCCCTTCATGGCGAAGATGGGTGTATCCGCCGGGGCGAACCTCAGCAAGCTGGTTTCGGTGAGCCCCGCCCTGATCCTCCAGGAGTTCGGCAACCTGGGCACGATCTTCCTCTCTCTTCCCTTGGCGATGCTGCTGGGGCTGAAGCGGGAGTCCATCGGCGCCTGCTACTCCATCAACCGGGATTCCAACCTGGGCCTGACAACGGACATCTATGGCCCCGACGCGCCGGAGACCAAGGGTACCTTCTCCGTCTATGTTGTCGGTTCCATCATTGGCACCGTTTTCATCTCCCTGCTTGCCAACTTCATCATCCAGCTGGACGTCCTCCATCCCCTGGCTTTGGGCATGGCCAGCGGCGTGGGCAGCGGCGCCATGATGTCCGCCGCCTCCGCCACCGTGGCCGACGCCTATCCCGAGTTTGGGGAGCAGGTTTTGCTGATGGGCAGCATGAGCGATATGCTCACCGGCGCAACCGGCATCTATATGGGAACCTTCATCAGTCTTCCCCTGACCACCAGGCTGTATCAATGGCTGTCACCCCGGATCGGGAAGCGTGCCGCAAAGGAGGAGAAATAAATGGTCGCGAAGTATTTTGGAAAGACCTGCGCCCTGATGGTCATGATCTTTACCCTGATTCTCATCTCCAACACCATCGGCTATGGCGTCTCCGTGGCGGAGTCCGTGCCGGGAATCCTGATCCTGTGCGGCATCGGCCTGGCCGGCCTGACCATCAGCAAGGCCATGAACCGCTTTGTCAAGCTCCCCTCCATGATGTACGTGGTGGTCCTGGCGGTGCTGCTGGCCTGCCCCATCTCCCCCATTCAGGAGCAGGTCATCGCCCTGACGTCCAGCGTGCAGTTCATGGCGCCCACCGCCGCCATGGGCGCGTTCATCGGCATCTCTTTGGGCAAGGAGATCAAGGCCTTCGCCAAGATGGGATGGAAGTACATCATCATCACCCTCTTCGTCATCTTCGGTACCTTCGTATTCTCCGCAATTATCGCGCAAGTTGTTCTCCAGCTCACCGGCGTCATCTGATGGGAGGAAAGGAGCGGCAAATTTATGGAACCGACCTGTGATCTGCTGATCAAGAACTGTCAGCTTCTGCAAAAGGATTTTACTGTCGCCGAGGGGCGCGCTGTCTCCGTGGCCGGGAACCGCATCGCGGGCATCTTCGCCCCCGGCGAGCCCCTCCCCGCCGCCGCCGAGGTGATCGACGCGGGGGGAAAACTGCTGATGCCCGGCCTGGTGGATGGACACACCCACTGCTGCCAGCAGCTTTTGCGGGGCAGCGTGGCGGACGAGTACCCCATGATCTGGACCCGCATCCTGGTCCCCTTTGAGAGCAACCTCCAGCCGGAGGACTCCTATGTCAGCGGCCAGCTGGCCTGCCTGGAGATGATCAAGTACGGCACCACCTCCTTCGCGGACTCCGGCGGCGTGTTCATGCACCGCGTAGCCGACGCGGCGATGGAGTCCGGAATGCGGGCCGCCATCGCCAAGTCCACCATGGACATGGGCAACGCCATCACCGGCGCCATGAAGGAGACCCGGGAGGAGGCCGTCGCCCGCACGGAGGAGCTCTATCGGGCCTACAACGGCAGCGGCGAGGACCGGATCCGAATCTTCTTCGCCATCCGCCAGGTGATGACCTGCACGCCGGAGCTGATCGGCATGGTGCGGGACCGGGCGGCGGCGCTGCACACCGGTATCCACGCCCACCTCTGCGAGCACAGGGATGAGGTGAGCTTCTGCCTTCAGCACTACCACATGCGGCCCGCGGAATTCCTGGACAGCCTGGGCGTCCTCGGTCCCAACCTGCTCACCGCCCATAATGTTCTGCTGTCCGAGCACGACATCCGCATCATGGCGGAGCGGGGCGTCAAGGTGATCCACTGCCCCAGGTGCAACCTCTCCAACCACGGCTTCCCCAAGACCCCGCAGCTTCTGGAAGCAGGCGCCTCCGTCGGCCTCGGCACGGACGGCGCCGCGCCCAACAACGCGGACCTCTTCGAGGAGATGAAGGCCCTGCGCTATGGCAGCCAGGCCTTCTGGGGGCTGGCCTCCTTCGACCCGGTTGTCATGACCTGCAAAATGCTGCTGCGCATGGCCACGCAGGGCGGCGCCAACGCCCTGGGCCGGGGAGACGAGCTGGGGACCATCGAAGCGGGAAAGCTGGCGGACATGATTCTGGTCGACATCGGCCAGCCTCACGTCACGCCCACCCAGAACCTCCTCAACACCCTGGTCTGCGCGGCCGGGGGCCGCGACGTCACGGATTCCATTATCAACGGCAAAGTGGTGATGCGCAACCGCCAGGTCCTCACGCTGGACGAGGAGAAGATCATGGCGGACGCAAAGCAGCACATGCGGGAGATTCTCTCCAGGATCCGCGGCTGATTGCTGCCCCGGCTTGAACGCAGAGGAAGCGGTAAAGACCGCCTTTTCAGGAGGGATCATCTATGATTTGGCTGGCCGTAGGCCTGAGTTCCGTGGCAGCCGGGTTTTTGCAGACCGTGACCGGATTCGGGGCCGCCACCGTTTTGATGCTGGTTTTACCGTATTTTTACAACATGACGGCGGCCCCGGCGCTGTCCTCCTCCATTTGCATGGGACTGGCGGCTTCCCTGGCGCTGCGGTTTCGCCACGCCATCCGGCTGCGGCTGGTCCTGGCCCCGGCGCTGATTTACACCGCCGTCAGCATTCTGGCCATCCGGTTGGCCTCCGAAGCGGATCTGCATCTGCTGAGCATCGCCTTCGGAATCTTTTTGATCCTGCTGTCGGGCTACTTCCTCCTCCTTGGTGAAAAGGTCTCGTGGAACGCCGGCCCGCTCTCCATGGCGGTTTGCAGCGCGGTCTCCGGCGCCTGTGCCGGGCTGTTCAGCATCGGCGGGCCCACCATGGCGCTGTACTATCTGGCAGCCACGAGGGAAAAGGAGGAGTACCTGGCCAACATTCAATTCCTGTTTGCCCTCACTTACGCCGCCGGGCTTCCCGCCCGCGTCTACAGCGGTGCGTACACCGCCTCCCTTCTGCCTATGACCGCGCTGGGGATCGCGGCGATTCTGGCCGGGCGGCAGCTGGGCCTGAGCCTCAGCAGGAAGCTCAACGCGGAGCGGGTGAAAAAGCTGGTTTTTCTCTACGTGGGAATCACCGGCATCCTGACCCTGGTCCAGCAGCTGCTGTGAAACTGCACGCAAGAAAACGGACGAAAACGGCGCACCCTCCGGACGGGCCGCGCGACTGCCGGAGCCCATCTGTCCGCGAAATGCCCTGCCGCTATGGAAGTAGCGGCAGGGCGTCTCTCTCTTGTTCCGGCCCATGCTTTCCCGTTTTCTCCGGGCCGGCCCTGACCCGGAAGGCAGAATCAGGCCGCCCGGCAGAACCGGCGGTGTACATTCTTCCAGTTTATTATGTCAGTTCTTCCGTCTTGTAGACCGTATAACCCTCATAGTGGTAGCTGGCGTCAATGCCCTTCATGTAGACTTCCCGATTGCGGACGTCGTCCGTCAAAGCGTCTTTCAGCAGGAACTTGATCTCAATGTCCTTGACAGGACTGCGTTCCATAGCCAGGAGGTAGTCATCTTTGTCTACCCTGCTCCAGTCCACCACCCGGCCCAGTTCCTTCTTCAACAGAAGATCCAGCCAGATTCGCGTGCTGCGGCCATTGCCCTCACGGAAAGGATGGGCGACGTTCATCTCCACATACTTTTCGACGATTTCATCAAAGGTCCCCTGGGGCATGGCATCAATGTGTTCCAGGGCGGCGTGGAGATACATCACTGGCGCAAAGCGGAAATTCCCCTTTGCCAGATTGACGGTCCGAACCTCCCCGGCGAAGTCGTAGATCTCGCCAAACAGGTGCTTGTGGATCACCGCCAGAGTGGAGAATTTACCCGCCTCCAAGTGGTCCAGGATGCCCGCGTCGTACAATTCCAGGGCCTTTTTCTTGCTGAGCCGTTCTTCCTCACGGGCCAGTTCCGCAGAGTCTGTAATGCCCAATTTATTTTCAAGCGCCATGTATACCGCCCTCACATACCGTTTTCTTTATTTTATCAGGCATGGGGGAAAATGACAACCGCAAATCCTCGGGTTTTGGCGAAGATCATGTGAGATTCTCTTATTCGCCCATTCGCACCGCTTTAACATCCCAATACTCCGAGGTGCCGGCCTTCCGGGGACGGGTTTTAAACGCCTCTATCCAGTCCGGGAGACGGGGCACTCCGCCACCTTGATGGAGTATTCGACAGGCTGCTCGAAAACGTGGAACGCTTCGCCGTAGATATCCCCCACGCTTTCCCGAACGCTCCGGCAGAGCTGAGACCGGGACTGGTATATGGTCAGCAGGATGTCGGCGATCTTGAGGGTCTGGTTGAACTTAGCCTGTACGGACCGAACCAGCTGCATGACCTGGAGCCGGGCGGCGGCATCCGCAAGACGGCGGTTTGCAGGGATCAGGTCCGGGCCGGCCTCCATGCGCAGGACCGCCCGCTTCAAGTGGGGCTCCGGGGCCGTGGTGGTCTTGCCCACGCCGTCCTTCTGATTGGCGTTGGAAAAGATCGTATGCAAATCCCGCATGATTTTTCTCCAATGTGCTTGACTTGTTTACAGGAATCCGATAGACTGTTTAAATAATCTGCTTTTGTACAAGCCGAAAATTTATTTAAATACATCGGTATGAAGGAGATGAGAACAGTGGGCGTTCGGACGGTCGTCAAGCTGGCGGTGTTTCTGGCGCTGCTGGCCTTGTTTCTCCTGGTGGAATACCGGCTCCGCAGGAGCGGCCGGGTCCCCGGCCCCGCCGCGTTCGCGGCCCTGATCGCCGTGAGCCTGTTCTGCTCCGCCCTGCTGTCCCAGATCGTCGCCGACGCGTTCGCCCCTGTCTGGGAGGGGCTGGAGGAATCCGAGGCCCCGGCGGAGGACGGCGGGTCCAAGGCCTCCGGCGCGGAGAGGACCGCGAAAAACCTGCCGGACAACACCCTCCAGGACAGCGGGGAGGAGGAGTTCCTGTTTGATCTGGAGGACGAGCCCGTTCCCATGGCCCCGGCGGAGGGCGAATGAACGGACGGACAGCAAGAGCCTGGAGGCAATGCCTCCAGGCTCCTGTCTTACTTTTTCCCGCCGAAGAGACCCTTGAGGAAGCCGCCCTTTTCCGGCTTCCGGTCCTTCCTTCCGGCGTCCTTTTTCCCGGAGGAAGACCCCAGGCGCTCCAGGGCCTCCACGGCGTGCTTGTAGTTCTGCCGGGCCGACGCCTCGTAGAGCTCCCGGGCCTTCTCCTCGCTGGCGGGCACGCCCTTGCCGTGCTCATAGCACCAGCCCAGGCAGTACTGCCCCCGGGCCTGGCCCAGCTCCGCCGCCTGACGGTACCAGGTCACGGCCCGGTCCCAGCTCTGGCCCACACCCTCGCCGGTCTCGTAGAGATAGCCCAGGTTGCAGGCCCCGGTGGCGTCCCCGGCCTCGGCGGCCCGGCGGTACCACTCCGCGGCGGCGGAGGGGTCCTTCCGCACGCCCTGGCCCGTCTCGCAGCAGAAGCCGAAGTTGCACATGGCCCGGGGATAGCCCGCCTCCGCCGACTTCCTGTAGAACTTCACGGCCTCCTCATAGCTCTGCCGCACACCCCGGCCCGTCTCGTACATATAACCCAGGTTGCACTGGCCCGCCGGGTCCCCCTTCTCCGCCGCCTGACGGTAGAAGTCCACGGCCTTCTCCAGGTCCTCCTCCACGCCCTCGCCGAACTCATAGGACACGCCCAGGCTGCACAGGGCCCGGACATAGCCCCCCTCGGCGGCTTTCTGATACCACCGGACGGCCTCGGCGTAGTCCTGGTCCACTCCGGTGCCGTGCTTGTAGCACAGGCCCAGGCAGAACATGCCCCGGGGCTCGCCCTGCTCGGCGGCCTTGCGGTACCAGTGGACCGCCCGGGTCAGGTTGCGTTCCACGCCGTTCCCGGTCTCATAGCACCACGCCAGATTGCACTGGGCCCGGGGGAAGCCCTGCCGGGCGGCGGCGGAATACCACTTCACCGCCTCCTCCCAGCTCTGCTCCACGCCCCGGCCGGACTCGTACATGAAGCCCAGATTGCACTGGCCGGGGGCGTTGCCCATCTCGGCGGCCTTGCGGTACAACTCCACCGCCTTCTCAAAGCTCTGGGGCACCCCCTCCCCCCGCTCGTAGCACACACCCAGATCACAGGCGGCGGGGGCGGATCCGGCGTCCGTGGCGGACTGGTACCACTTGGCGGCTCTCTCCGGGTCCTGAACCACGCCCAGACCGTAGTCATAGGCCCGGGCCACGCTGAACAGGCCCCGGGGGTCCCCCTGGTCCGCCGCCCGCTTGTACCAGGAAAAAGCGGCCTCCAGGTCCCGCTTCACACCCTTGCCGTGCTCATGGCACCACGCCAGATTGCACATGCCCCGGGGAAGCCCGGCCTCGGCGGACTTCTGATACCACTCCACCGCCTGCTCCCAGCTCTGCTCCACACCCTCGCCGGACTCGTACAGGAAGCCCAGGCAGCACATGCCGTCCTCGTCCCCCAGCTCCGCGGCCTTGCGGTAGAGCTCCGCCGCCATGGCCTTGTCCGCGGGCACGCCCCGGCCCCGCTCATAGCACAGGCCCAGGCTCAGGTGGCCCCGGGGGTAGTCCTGATCCGCCGCCGCCTGATAGAGCCGGACGGCCTGGGCGTAGTCCTGCTTGACGCCCTTGCCATGCTCATGGCACCACGCAAGGTTGCACAGCGCCCGGGGATAGCCCTTCTCCGCCGCCCGTTTGTACCAGTCCACGGCGGTGTCCCAGTTCTGCTCCACGCCCCGGCCGGATTCGTACATGAAGCCCAGGCAGCACATGCCGGGGGCGCTGCCCTGCTCGGCGGCGGCGGAATACCACTTCACCGCCTGTTCCAGGTCCACCTCCACCCCGGAACCGAACTCCAGGCAGCGGCCCAGCTCCGTCTGGGCGCCGGGATAGCCCAGCCACGCGGCGGACTGGTACCACTTGGCGGCCTCCGCCTCGTTGACCTCCACGCCGCTGCCCCGGCGGTAGGCCTCGCCCAGCAGGAACTGGGCCCGGGGGAAGCCCTGCTCCGCTCCCCGCTGGAAGCACTTCAGGGCCTTGTCATAGTCGGTCTCCACGCCGATGCCGTATGTATAGCAGTAGCCCAGATTCGTCAGGGCGGGCATGTACTCCTGCTCCGCCGCCTGGGCGTAGAGCATCACGGCCTGCGTGGGGTCCGCCGGGACGCCCACTCCCGCCTCCAGGCACCAGCCCAGGTTGGTCAGGCCCAGGGGGTCGTTCAGCGCCGCCGCCCGCTGATAGGCGGCCAGGGCGTCGGTCTCCCGCTTCTCGTCCACGGCCTGGTTCCCCAGGCTCACCCAGTCGGAGGCGGTCATCTCGTCCTCCGTCAGGGCGGCGAAGAAGGTCCCCCCGCAGCGGGGGCAGATATCCGGCTCCTCCTCGGCCACGAAGCCGCAGTCCGGATTTTCACAGCGATAGAAGTCCATGATTGATTCCTCCCTTACGCGTCCGCTCCCCCGCCGGAGGGCGGGGAGCCGTTGTATATATCGGTGAAGGTATGGGCCGCGCCCCGGTGCTTGAAGCCGGGGAAGGTGTCCAGCTGGACCCCGTGGATGGCCCGGAAAATACTCTTTTCAATGTTGGGATTGGTCTTTTTCAGCTCCCGCAGGAGGAGCTTGACCTCCTGGCGCTTGCTCTCCCCCACGCCGTCATGACTGGCGTCCCGCTCCTCGGTGAAGCGGCAGGCGCACTGGAGAAAGCGGAGATTGTTGTAGTTCCGCCAGTGGACGATGGCGTCCTCGTGGACGCAGTACAGCGGGCGGATCAGCTCCATGCCGGGGAAATTTCTGCTCCGGAGCTTGGGGGGCATGGCCTGGAGCTGGGAGCCGTAGAAGAGGCCCAGGAGCGTGGTCTCGATGACGTCGGAGAAGTGGTGCCCCAGGGCGATCTTGCCGCAGCCCAGCTCTTTCGCCCTGGCGTAGAGATTCCCCCGGCGCATCCGGGCGCAGAGGTAGCAGGGGTTTTTGTCCACCTGCACCGTCACGTCGAAGATGCCGCTCTCGAAGATGGTCAGAGGGATGCCAAGCCGTCCGGCGTTCTCCTCCAGCAGCGCCCGGTTGGCCGGGTTGTAGCCCGGATCCATGGCCAGGAAGGTCAGCTGAAAGGGCCGGTCCGTGTGCTTTTGGAGCTCCTGCATCAGCTTGGCCAGGACGAAGGAGTCCTTCCCGCCGGAGACGCACACGGCGATATGGTCCCCGGGGGAAACCAGCTCATACCGCTTCACGGCGGCGATGAAGGGGTTCCACAGGGATTTTCGGTAGGTTTTGATGAGACTGCGCTCGGCGGTCTCCTGGGGACTGAGCTCACGGGACATGGGAAACCTCCCGGTATCGTTATAGCCAGATGGCGCCCAGCTTGAAGATGGAGGCGCACATCTTCCGGAACCAGGACCGCCGGTTCCAATCCTCCATGGTGTAGGGCGCGCTCTCCGCCAGGATGCCGTCCAGGTCCTCCAGCAGCTCCTCCACCACCGGCATGTGGTACAGCAGCACGCCGCACTCATAGTGAAGCTGGAAGGTCCGGTAGTCCATGTTGGTGCTGCCCACCAGGGCCACCTCCCGGTCCGCCATGACGCTCTTGGCGTGGAGGAAGCCGGGGGTGTACTTGTAGATCTTCACGCCGTGGCTCAAAAGCTCCCCCCAGTAGGTCTCGGCCACCATGTAGGTGAACTTGTGGTGGTCCGGGACGCCGGGGATGAAGAGGCGCACGTCCACCCCCGCGTCGGCGGCGATGCACAGGGCCTTCTGCATGGACTCCTCCACGGCGTAGTACGGCGTGGTGAGGTAGAGCATCTTCTGGGCGGAGGAGATGAGCTGGAGGTAGATCTCCTCGATGGGATTGTCGGGGTTGTTCAGCGGCCCGTCGGTGAAGGGCTGGCACCAGCCCTGGGCGGTCTCCGCCTCGTGGCGGGGGCGGTAGTAGTCGTCCTCGTTGTGGAAGGAGCCGCCCATCATCTTCCACATCTGCATGAACTGGGTGGCGAAGCCCCAGACCCCCGCCCCCTCGATGCGGACGGCGGTGTCCTTCCAGTGGCCGAAGCGGACGATGAGGTTGGCATATTCGTCGGCGATGTTGATGCCGCCGGTATAGGCGAACTGTCCGTCGATGACTGCGATTTTCCGGTGGTCCCGGTAATTGAAGTAGATGCGGTTCACATAGCGGTGGACGGGGTTGAAAACCTTCACCTCGATGCCCGCGTTCTGGAGGGCCTGAAGGGTCTCGTCGGAAAAGCGGGTGAGGTTGCCGAAGTCGTCGAAGGTGATGCGGACCTCCACCCCGGCGGCGGCCCGCTCCTTCAAAACGGCGAAGATGCGGTCCCAGAGCTTCCCCTCCGCCAGGATGTAATACTCCAGGAAGATATAGATTTCCGCCTTTTCCAGGTGGGCGATCAGGTCCTCGAAAAAGTCCGCGCCCTCCTTGAAGTAGACGGCGTCCGTGTTCCGGTAGAGCAGGAAGCCCCGCTTCTCCAGATACGCCGCCAGCCGCCCCCAGGCCGGGGACTGCCGCCGGAGGCGGCCGAGGTCGATCTCGCTGGACATGCGCTGGCTCTCCCCGCAGGGGATGGGGGGCACCTTCCGGAGGCTGAGCTGCTTTGCCTGATGGGTCCCGCCCCAGAGGCAGAACAGAATCATGCCGGACACCGGCATGGCCAGCAGCAGGCACATCCACACCAGCTTGTAGGTGGGACTGCCGGGCCGCTGATAGACCCGGATGGCCAGGGCCGCGCCGGCGATGAGCAGCAGGGCGTAGACAAAGCTGGAGTACTCCGCCAGGAGGATGGAGATTAGCAGGGAGGTGGCGATCTGGATGATCACCGTCAGCGCGCACATGGAGATGCTGGTGAAGGCGGAAATCTTCCGCTCGATCCGCTCCTCCACCGGGGGGATATGGGGGATGTTCTTGTGCACAGGCTTTACCTCCTCACTGGCGTTTTCAGCGATTGACCTTTTCATTATACAAAAAGACGCCGCCGTCTTCAACACCCAAATATTAAAATTAGATGAAATTCGGGAGGCTCGTCTTTCCTCGCCGCCTTGCGGATTTTGCCGAATGCTGGTATAATGGACGCGCTGTCCCACCCCATACCGACAGCGGGAGGGGGTGAAGTACATGGAATACCTCGTTCGATTCCTCGCGTCCGTCACGGCAGGTGTGGTCTCCCACCTCGTTTGCAAATGGATCGACCAGTATGGCAAGGGGCAGTGAGCGAAAGAGCGGTCCCCGGAGAGACACCACCTCTCCGGGGACCGCTCTTTGCGTGGGTACATGGAAATCCTCGTTCATAGCCATAGGCTGATATGATTATAGCACATCCGCCCTGTGATATGCAAGGGGGATTTTAAAACTCACTCGCTCTGCCGCAGGAGGCCCTGCTTGATGTCCCACAGCTTCTGGCTGAGGTCCACGTAGTACCGGTGGGGGTTCTCAAACCGCTTCACCTCGTCCCAGAGGGTCTCCACCTGCTCCTGGCAGTACGCCTGGACCTCCCGGAGGCCGGGGCGCTCATAGACCAGCTTTCCCCCCTGGAAGATGGGGACCTGGAGGGGCTTCACGGTGAAGCTGGTGTAGGTCTTCCGCTTCCAGGTGGCCCGGGGGTCGAAGAGCTCCAGGCTCCGGTTCTCGTCCACGGTCTCGTCCCAGACGGTGATATAGTCCGCCTCCGCCTTTCCGGTAGCCTTGTCAAAAATGCGCCAGACCTTCTTGAAGTGGGGGTTGGTGATCTTGTCCACGTTTTCGCTGACCTTGATCTTGGGAACCACGTTCCCCGCTCCGTCCTCCGCAGCCACCAGCTTGTACACCCCGCCGAAGACCGGCTGGCTGCTGGCGGTGATCATCCGCTCGCCCACACCGAACATGTCGATCCGGGCCCCCTGAATCAGCAGGTCCCGGATGATGTACTCGTCCAGGGAGTTGGAGGCGGAAATCTGGCACTCCGTCCAGCCCGCGTCGTCCAGCATACGCCTGGCCTTCTGGGTCAGGTAGGCGATGTCCCCGGAGTCCAGGCGGATGCCGCATTTTTTAATCCCCAGGGGCTTGAGCACCGCGTCGAAGGCCCGGATGGCGTCGGGCACGCCGGACTTCAGGGTGTTGTAGGTATCCACCAGGAGGGTGGCGTTGTTGGGATAGAGCTTGCAGTAGGCCTCGAAGGCCTCGTACTGGGTATCGAACATCTGGACCCAGGCGTGGGCCATGGTGCCCCCGGCGGGGACGCCGTAGAGCTGGTCGGAGATGGTGCAGGCCGTCCCGGCGCAGCCGCCGATGTAGGCCGCCCGGGCCCCGGTGATGGCCCCGTCGGTGCCCTGGGCCCGGCGGGAGCCGAACTCCAGCACCGTCCGCCCCCGGGCCGCCCGGACGATGCGGTTGGCCTTGGTGGCGATGAGGCTCTGGTGGTTGATGGCAAGCAGGGTGAAGGTCTCGATGAGCTGGGCCTGGATGGCCGGGGCCCGGACGGTGACCACGGGCTCCTGGGGGAAGATGGGCGTTCCCTCGGGGATGGCCCAGATGTCCCCGGTGAAGCGGAAGTCCCTCAGATAAGCCAGGAAGTCCTCAGAGAACAGCTTCCGGCTCCGGAGGTATGCGATGTCCTCCTCGTCGAAGTGCAGGTCCAGGATATACTCGATGAGCTGGTCCAGGCCCGCGCAGATGGCAAAGCCCCCTTTGTCCGGCACGTCCCGGAAGAACACGTCGAAATAGGTCATCCGGTCCTGGAAGCCTGTCTGGAAGTAGCCGTTGCCCATGGTCAGCTCGTAGAAGTCACAGAGCATGGTCATGTTCAGCTTTTGTTCGGTGCGCATGGTGGGAACACCCTCTTCTCTTGTTGTTCCCTTGATTATAAGGAAAGCGGCCCGGAAATGCAATCTCTTTTTTGGGGAAATTTCTCCGAAATTGGATAGGAAATTTGACAGGTGTCTTGTCAGTTGAAGAGGGACCCGCCTCCCGGCGGGTCCCCAGGCTGTTTGAAATCGCGCGTTCACGCCTCCGCCTCCCGCAGGCGCTCCACAATGGTCCGTTTCGACACGGAGCGATAGGTCCACAGGGGCACCAGGGCCCCCAGGGCCAGGAAAATAGGCAGAATCACCAGGATGGGCGCGACGGTGAGCCGGTAGGAGAAGAACCAGAAGATATCCCCCAGGACGTTCCCCAGCAGGGGGCCCAGGATCACCGTCATCACCAGGGAGACGGCCAGGGCCAGGAGGGTGTAGTACAGCCCCTCGTACACCAGCATGGTTTTGAGCTGCTTCCCCGTCATGCCCACGGACTGGAGGACCGCCAGCTCCCGTTTCCGGGTCAGGATGCCCGTCAGGACGGCGTTGACGAAGTTCAGCACGCCCACCAAGCCGATGATGAGGCTCAGGGCCCCGCCCATGGTCATGAACATGCTCCGGAAGCCCTCGAACTCGGCAACATACGTGGCCCGGCTCTCGTAGTCATAGAGGGGCTGGACGCTCTCGGTGTACTCCGCCAGGAAGGACTCCATGTCCGCCTCCGCCTCGTCGGTGGTGTTGAAAATATAGGTCATGACGCTGTCGGTGCCGGTGTCTTGCTTGAAGCGCTCCGCGCCCATGACAAACTGGTCCGCGCCGTAGTAGCGGTAGTTGATGGAGCCGGGCACCTGCACCAGGGCGCAGACGGTGTACTCGATATCCTCGTAAGCGACGGCCCGGCTGGTCCAGTTCCGGTTGGGGTCCGTGTTGTCGGTGTCCTCAATGATTTCCCCGTTGTCCATATAGAAGTATTCCCGCTCCGTGACATAGCGCAGGGTCACCTTGTCCCCCAGCTTGGCCCAGTTGGAGCCGAAGATGGTGGCGTCATAGTCGTCCGTCAGGTAGACGGCGGCGATGGCCTTCTGGCTGGGGTCCGACAGGGGGGCCAGGTCCCCCTCCAGCACGTCCAGCAGGCTGAGAGGGAAGTCCTCCATGCCGTAGAGCTGCACCCGGTCCGCCAGGAGGCCGTCGTCCGTCCGCTCCTTGAATTTTATTTGCTGGTCCAGAACCTCCGGCGGGTTCCACTTGCTCCAGACGCCCCGGAACCACTCCTCGGTGACGAACTCCTCGATGTCGGAGACGTTGCCGTAGATCCGGCCGTTTTCCTCGATTCCGCCCTGGGCGGCAACGTCGGAAATGACAGCCTCCGGGACCTCCTCGTCGGCGGAGCGGAAGTCGCTCCGGAAGTAGGCCGCGTCCCCCAGGATGAAGTCCACGTCCGCCTTGTTTTGCAGGTACTTCATCATGTCGAAGCCAATGGAGAAGGTGTAAGTCATGGTGGCCAGCACCACCGCCAGGGTCAGGGAGATAACCGTCACGATGGTCTTGCCCTTGCTGCGCCCCAGGTTGGCCCAGGCCATTTTCGGCAGGGACGCGCCGCCCTGGGCCTTGCGGGTCCTCTCACGTTTGCCGGGCTTTTTGGGGGTCCCGCCCTCGGTATAGCGGACCGCCTCCACCGGGGAAACCTTCGCCGCCATCCGCCCGGGCCGGGCGCAGGAGAGGAACACCGTCAGCAGGGAGAACAGGGCCGCGCCGATGAAGATCAGGGGATTGAAAGATACAAAGGTGTTCTTATAGCTCAGCTGGGCCATGATAACGGGGGTGAGCTGATTGCCGATGACAAAGCCCAGCAGGAGGCCGAAGGGGATGCCGATGAGGCTCAGCAGCAGGGCCTGCTGGCGGACGATGCGCTTGAGCTGCCGCCCGGTGGTGCCGATGGTTTTCAGCAGGCCGTAAAACCGGATGTCGTTGGTGACGGAGATCTGGAAGACATTATAGATAATGAGGTAGCCTGTGAAAATAATCAGCAACAGCAAAACCACAATGGCAAGCAGGGTGGTGATATCGAAGCTGTTGGAGAGCTGGGCCCCGGAGTAGCCCCAGTTGACGCCGGTACGCAGGTAGTTGTCCCCCTGGGGGTCCTCCCCCTGGTAGCCGTGGTTTTCCAGGACCTGATTGATGTCTTCTTCGATGCTCATGGCGTTGTCCAGCATCACGTTCAGGGTCCACTTTCCGGTTATGGAATAGGGGTCCCCGCTGCTTAGGGCCGCGATCTCCTCGGCGGCGGACCGGGGCACCAGGACGTGGTTGGCCACCACGGCGCTGTCGTACTCCCACCAGCCCGAGAGGGTGAAGGTCCGGGTGACGGGAATCGGGTTCGTCGTCTGGTCGTCAATGTTGAAGGTCAGGGTGAACTTGGCCCCGATCTCCGGCTTCACGCCCAGCAGGGCCAGGACGTGGGTGTCCGTGGCGGCCTCGTCGGTGCCCTCCCGGGGCAGAGTGCCTACCGTGGGCTCACAGAACTGATGAGGCGCGCCTGCGGGTTCCATATAGCTGACTTCCACGTGGGACTTGTTGAAGGGGACCTCGCTGGGCATGCCCAGGAACAGCCGGGCGGAGCCCTCCTTGATGAGGGGGTCGGTGCGGAGCTCCTCCACCTGCTCCCAGGTGATGTCCTTGATGCTGCCGTGGCAGTCGCCCCCCGCCTGGCGGAAGTTCTCCTGCTGGAAGGAGTAGTTGATGGAGGAAGCGATGGTGAAGAGGGACGTAAACAGCACGGTGGTCAGGGCGATGGCGAGAACCGCCACGATGTTCCGGGTCTGAGCGGCCCGCATGGAGCGGAACCCCAGGCGGCGGATGCAGCCCTTGTTGGCGACATGGAGCATGGTTACGCCTCCTCCCCGGTGGTCCGGGAGGAGCGGATTTTCCCGTCCTCGATGTGGATGATGCGGTCCGCCATTTGGGCGATTTCCTCGTTGTGGGTGATCATGACGATGGTCTGGGCGAACTTTTCGCTGGTGATTTTCAGGAGAGCCATGACATCCTGGCTGGTCTTGGAGTCCAGGTTTCCCGTGGGCTCGTCGGCCAGGATGATGGCGGGCTTGGCCGCCAGGGCCCGGGCGATGGCCACCCGCTGCTGCTGTCCGCCGGAGAGGTTGTTGGGGAGGTTCCGGAGCTTCTTTTCCAGGCCCAGGGTCTCGATGATCTGGTCCACGTAGGGCCCGTCGGGCTTCTGGCCGTCCAGCTGGATGGGCAGGACGATGTTCTCGTAGACGCTGAGGACGGGGACCAGGTTGTAGTTCTGGAAGACGAAGCCGATTTTCCGGCGGCGGAAGATGGTGAGGGCCTCGTCCTTCAAAGAGAAGATGTCCTTTCCGTCCACGGTGACGGAGCCGGAAGTCGGGCGGTCCAGCCCGCCCAGCATGTGGAGAAGGGTGGACTTGCCCGAGCCGGAGGTGCCGACCACGGCGACGAACTCGCCTTTTTCCACCGTGAGGTCGACGCCGTCCAGGGCGCGGACTTCCGTTTCGCCGGCGCCGTAGTGCTTGCGCAGGGACTTGGTTTCCAGGATGGTCATATCGGATTACCTCCAAGGTAAAGTGTTTGTTCGGCGGCGGTGCGCCGCTTTCATTGTGGATACTCTACCATGGGAATCTGTCCAGATTCTTTCTCAAATCTTACAGAGTTGAAAGATGTACTCGCCCTGACGGGCGGGGAGGAATGGATATCAGCGATGGCTGGTTCATTGCACCCCCCATTTTCTCTTTTCCTTCCAGAAGGAAAAGAGAAAACGGGCCGTGCACGGTCCAAAAGAGAAAAGAAAGTATGGGCCCTGCGGGGGGACGAAGGACGGAGGACGCGCAAGGGGTACCTCCGCTTTTTACGAATGTCTTCTGCCCGCGGCGTGGTGCGGGCGGGAGTTTTGGTGGTTGATGCAAGGCCCGTCCGCCGGTCCCCGCTGCCGCTAATCTGGCGCTGGGAGCGGGTTTTGTCCCCTCCTGCCCCCTTGCATTCTGCCCGCCTTTCCGCTATAGTGAACCTGCGGAGATAAAAACACGGCCCGGTCGGTAGTCCGGGCGTATCCCGGTCCCCGCGCCGGGGTATCAGTAGCCTGCCTCCTTGGTTGTCCGTTCTCCGTGAGAGACACGAAAAGGAGGAACCGCGTATGGAAACCGGATACGCAAAACTCACCGTCCGCTTTGAGGACCCCTTCTGGGTCCTCCTCTACGAGCGCTTCGGCGGCGGGACCTGCGAGGCCTGCAAGCTCCCCTTCGGGGCCGAGCCGGGGGACCAGGAGGTCTACGCCTTCCTGCTGGAGAACTGGCGGCAGTTGAAATTCAGCCCGCCCGTCGCCATGGAGCCGCCGCCGGAGCGGAAGCTCAACCCCAAACGCGCCCGCCGGGAGGCCCGAAGGGCTGTTCAGCCCTCCGCCCCGGGCACCAGGGCCCAGCAGGCTCTGGCCCTCCAGCGGGAGGAGGGCAAGGCCGCCCGGGCCCGCCGGACCCGCCAGGAACGGGAGGCGGAGGAGGCGCGGAAGTTCGCCCTCCGTCAGGAGAAGCGGCGGGAGAAGCGGAAAGGACACTAGATTCGGAAGCGGTACGCAGACAGCGCCCCGGAGGGTCTTCCCTCTCCGGGGCGCTGTCTCATTGTTGCGCTTTTAAGTGCTCTTGATACGCCTCTATTACCGCTTGCTGCCGCTCCATGGACGCGGCGTGCTCCCGCTCCATCACGTCCAGAAGCTCCGCGATTCTGCCGGAGGGATAGCGCTCCCGGCAGGAGGCCAGGGTCGCGGCGAACTCCTCCGAGCCGCCGTGCCAGGCGGCGTCGGCGGTGGCGATGCTGTTGCAGATCTTATCCGCCGCCAGGGGCTGGTCCCAGTAGTCCACCCGCTGGTCCCCCATGAGAACCAGATAGGCCAGCACCGTGTCCGGCGCTTCCAGGAAGCGGCTGCGGAGCTCCTCGCTGGAGCCCTCCGTCAGCGCGTCGCCCCACAGGTCGAAGACGATGAGCTGGTCCAGGGGGACCGTGTCCGTGTGGCCCATGATATACATGAACCGCTCGTCGTCGGATTTTGTGGTGAGGCCGAAGGACTCCAGGTCAATGCTGACGATCTGCCAGTCCGGCTGCTCTACGGCCTCCAGCGCCGGGGCGATGTCCTTGGCCAGCGCCTCATCCTCCGGCCTTGCCGGGGCCGCCGGGACTTCCGGTTCCGGCGGCGGGGCTTCCTCTTCGCCGGAGGTCTCCTCCGTCGGCGCGGGCTCGGCGGGCGGAACGGTTTCTGTGATTTTGGCCGGGGGCTCCGGCGGGGCGTTGGACGGCGAAGCCCCCTGCCCGCCGCAGGCGGCGAGCAGGAGGCACAGCGCCAACGCCAGCCCGGTTGCTCTGCTGACGTTTCGTTTCATCTTACTTGCTCAGGGCCTCGTCGATGGCCTTGGCCGCCGTCTTGCCCGCGCCCATGGCCAGGATGACCGTGGCCGCGCCGGTGACGGCGTCGCCGCCGGCGTAGACCTTCTCTCGGGAGGTCAGGCCCTCCTCGTTCACCACGATGCCGCCCTTCCGGTTGATTTCCAGGCCCTTGGTGGTGGACTTGATCAGGGGGTTGGGGCTGGTGCCCAGGGACATGATGACGCAGTCCACGTCCAGGTCGAACTCGCTGTCCGGCACCTCGATGGGCCGGCGGCGTCCGCTGGCGTCGGGCTCGCCCAGCTCCATGCGGATGCAGCGGATTTTGTTCACGTCGTCGTTTTCGTCGGCAAAGATCTCCACCGGGTTGCAGAGGGTCTTGAAGATGATGCCCTCCTCCTCGGCGTGCTCCACCTCTTCCTTACGGGCGGGGAGCTCCTCCATGCCCCGGCGGTAGACGATGTAGACCTCGGCGCCCAGGCGCTTGGCGCAGCGGGCCGCGTCCATGGCCACGTTGCCGCCGCCGACAACCGCCACCTTCTTCGGGTGCTGGATGGGGGTGTCGGAGTCGGGCAGGTAGGCCTTCATCAGGTTGATGCGGGTCAGGAACTCGTTGGCGGAGTACACGCCCCGGTAGTTGACACCGGGGATGTCCATGAACATGGGCAGGCCCGCGCCGGAGCCGATGAACACGGCCTCGAAGCCCTGTTCCTCCATCAGCTCGTCGATGGAGATGGTCCGGCCGATGACCGTATCCGTGGCGATGGTCACGCCCATGGCCTTCAATCCGTCCACTTCCTTCTGGACGATGGCCTTGGGCAGACGGAACTCGGGGATGCCGTACACCAGCACGCCGCCCGCCAAGTGGAGGGCCTCGAAGACGGTGACGTCATAGCCCTTCCGGGCCAGGTCCCCGGCGCAGGTCAGGCCCGCGGGGCCGGAGCCCACGACGGCGACGCGATGGCCGTTGGAAGCGGGCTTTTCGGGGGCCTCGGTGCAGTGGGCGTTGTGCCAGTCGGCCACGAAGCGCTCCAGCCGGCCGATGCCCACGGGGTCCCCCTTCTTGCCCCGGACGCAGTACATCTCGCACTGGGTCTCCTGGGGGCACACCCGGCCACAGACGGCGGGGAGGGCGGAGGTGTTGGAGATGATCTGATACGCCGCCTCAAAGTCCCCCTTGGCCACCTCGGCGATGAACTCGGGGATATGTACCATGACGGGGCAGCCCTGCATGCAGGCCCGGTTCTTGCAGTTCAGGCAGCGGGCCGCCTCGTCCAGGGCCTGCTCCTCGGTGTAGCCCAGGGCGACTTCCTGGAAGTTCTTGTTCCGGACGTTGGGGTCCTGGGAGGGCATGGGGTTCTTCTGTAAAGACATATTGGCCATGTTATTCGGCCTCCTTCTTGAACAGGTTGCAGGTCTCCTCGTGCTTGTGCTTCTCGAATTCCATGTACATCTGGTTCCGCTTCACGGCCAGATCCCAGTCGACTTTGTGCCCGTCGAAGTCCGGGCCGTCCACGCAGGCGAACTTCATCTCGCCGCCCACGCTCAGGCGGCAGCCGCCGCACATGCCCGTTCCGTCGATCATGATGGGGCTCATGGAGACCGTGGTGGGCACGCCGTAGGGCTCCGTGGTCTTGGAGACGAATTTCATCATGATCATGGGGCCGATGGCGAAGACCTCGTCATACTGGTTCCCCGCCTCGATCAGCTCCTTCAGGGCGTCGGTGACCAGTCCCTTCCGGCCATAGCTTCCGTCGTCGGTGCAGACGATGAGCTTGTCGCTGGACTTCTTGAAATCCTCCTCCAGGATGACCAGGTCCTCGGTGCGGAAGCCCACGATGGCGTGGACCTCGGCCCCGTCGTCGTGGAACTTTTTCAGGACCGGGTAGGCGATGGCGCAGCCCACGCCGCCGCCGACCACGCAGACCTTTTTCTTGCCCTCGGTCTCGGTGGCCTTGCCCAGGGGGCCCACGAAGTCCTGGAGACAGTCCCCCTCGTTCAGGTGGGAGAGCTTCTCCGTCGTCGCTCCTACGGTCTGGACGATGATGGTGACGGTGCCTTTTTCCGGGTCGTAGGCGTTGATGGTGATGGGGATGCGCTCGCCCTTTTCGTCCACCCGGAGGATGATGAACTGTCCCGGCTGGGCCTTTCTGGCGATCAGCGGGGCCTCGATCTCGTACAGGGTGACGGTGGGGCGCAGAGCCTCTTTTCTGACGATCTTGTACATATGCTTCCTTCTTTCCCGATTGTGTCTCGTCGTGGTGTTGGAGCCCGTGTCCTGCCTTTGACACATTGTTTTCAGTTTAACATAAGGGGCGGAAACCGTCAATTGGTTTCCCCTGGATTTTTGTGAATTCTCGAAGGATCTACAGACTGTTGAAAATCAGCGCCGCCCCGGAGAGGATCAGCAGGATGATTACGCATTTTTTCACCAGCTTTTCATCCAGCGCCCGGCTGCTCGCCATTCCAAGGGCCAGCCCCGCCAGCATAAAGGGAATGAGAACCGCCGCACGCTTTAAAATATCCGGGGTGAGAATGCCCCACAGGCTGTAGAGGAATATCCGCAGGGTGTTTTCCATGAAAAACACCACGCAGATGTTGGCCTTGAATGCGCGGCTGTCCTCCGTCACCTGGCTCATATAAGCGCCCAGCAGCGCCCCCACGCCGTATAACCCGCACAAAAGCCCGGACAGAACGCCGATGAGCACCAGAATGGCCCGGGACAGCCGGACCTTTTTCTGACGAAGCTCCCGCAGCAGCATTTCCAGGCCGATCAGGATAATCACAGCGCCGAAAATGATTTTGACCGTGGCGGCGTCCGCGTTTTTCAAGAACAGGATGCCCGGAACGCTGCTGGCGGACACCAGCGCGGCCAGGGGCAGGCAGAGCCTCCAGCGAATGAAACTCCGCTCCTTCCACGCGAGAATCAGATTGGAGGGATACCCCAGAAGCAGCTCAATGGGAGAGATGCTGACGTTGTCCGCCGCAAAGCTCAAAATGGTCGTGAAAACCAATGTGTTGGCAAAGCCGCAAAGACCCTTGATAAAAAAGGCGCAGACCGCCGCCGCCCACCAGACCATGCTCCCCACCTCCCCGCAAACTGCCGGCCCCCATTATAGCACGGCCGGGGAAGAAGGGCAAGCGGACTCTTGCAAACCGCCGTCTCTTATGCTATATTATTAAATTTGTGGAAACCCTGCCAACCACTATCAAACATCAGGAGGCTGCAACATGGCCGCTTTCCAAGACGAAATCGCCCGGAGGCGCACCTTCGCCATCATCTCCCACCCCGACGCGGGCAAGACCACCCTGACGGAAAAGCTCCTGCTCTACGGCGGGGCCATCGCCCAGGCCGGCGAGGTCAAGGGCAAACGGGCCCGGGCCGCCACTTCCGACTGGATGGAGATCGAGAAGCAGCGGGGCATCTCCGTCACCTCCTCCGTCATGCAGTTCCAGCACGACGGGTACTGCGTCAACATCCTGGACACCCCGGGGCACCAGGACTTCTCCGAGGACACCTACCGCACCCTCATGGCGGCGGACTCCGCCGTCATGGTCATCGACGCCGCCAAGGGCGTGGAGCCCCAGACGCGAAAGCTCTTCCGGGTCTGCGCCCTGCGGCATATCCCCATCTTCACCTTCATCAACAAGATGGACCGGGAGAGCCGGGACCCGCTGGAGCTTTGCGGCGAGGTGGAGGCGGAGCTGGGCATCGACACCTACCCCGTCAACTGGCCCATCGGCTCCGGGAAGGAGTTCCAGGGGGTTTATGACCGGGAGTCCGCCCATATCCTCTTTTTCTCCGGCGAGGGCCACGGCAAAAAGGCCGCCGCCACCGCCGTGGACCTGGACGACCCCACAGTGGGGGACATGATCGGCGAGAGCCGCTGGCGGCAGCTTCAGGAGGAGGTGGAGCTGCTGGGGGCGGGCCGGGACTTCGACCTGGAGGCCGTCCGGGCGGGGACCCTCTCCCCCGTCTTCTTCGGGTCCGCCCTGACCAACTTCGGCGTGGAGCCCTTCCTGAACGCCTTTCTCCGCATGACCTCCGCCCCCCTGAGCCGCGTGGCGGGAGAGGAGGAGATCGACGCCTTCTCCCCGGACTTCTCCGCCTTCGTCTTCAAGATCCAGGCCAACATGAACAAGGCCCACCGGGACCGCCTGGCCTTCATGCGCATCTGCTCCGGCCGCTTCCAGCGGGACGCGGAGTACTTCCACGTCCAGTCCGGCAAGAAGATGCGCCTGAGCCAGCCCCAGCAGATGATGGCGGCGGAGCGGGAGATCGTGGACGAGGCCTACGCCGGGGACATCATCGGCGTCTTCGATCCCGGCATCTTCTCCATCGGGGACACGGTCACCGTGCCGGGGAAGAAGTTCCGCTACGCGGGCATCCCCACCTTCGAGCCGGAGCACTTCATGCGGGTGGCCCCCAAGGACACCATGAAGCGCAAGCAGTTCATCAAGGGCACGGAGCAGATCGCCCAGGAGGGCGCGATTCAGATCTTCAAGCGTCCCGGCGGCGGCATGGAGGAGGTCGTGGTGGGCGTCGTGGGCACTCTCCAGTTCGACGTGTTCCAGTACCGTATGAAGGCGGAATACGGCGTGGAGCTCTACATGGAAGGTCTGCCCTACGACCACCTGCGGCTGATTACGGAGTGCCCCTGCAAGCCCGACGAGCTGGTCCTCTGCACCGGCGCGGCGGTGCTGGAGGATTTCAAGGACCGTCTGCTGGTGGCCTTCGGCGGCGAGTGGTCCGTGGGCTTCCTCACCAAGCATAACCCCGGCCTCGTGCTGGAGGACGCGCTGAGCGTGAGCTGATAGAGGACAATGGGGGGTGACGGGATGAAGCGGATTTTGATTGTGGAGGACGACCGGGCCCTGGGGGACGGGCTGTGCCTGGCCCTGAAAGGCCCCGAGGCGGAGGCGGTCCTGTGCCGGACCCTCTCCGCCGCCCGGTCCGCCCTGGGGGCGGGGGACTTCGACCTCGTGGTCCTGGACGTGAACCTCCCCGACGGAAACGGGCTGGACTTTCTCCGGGAGCTCCGGGGAAGGGCCAATCGGACTCCCGTCATCCTGCTCACCGCCAATGATATGGAAACGGACATCGTGGCGGGGCTGGAGTCCGGAGCGGACGACTACGTGACGAAGCCCTTTTCCCTGGCGGTGCTCCGGGCCCGGGTCAATGCCCAGCTTCGTCGGGACTGCGGGGCTGTTCAGAGCGGGCCCCTCGTTCTGGACGGGTTCTCCTTCGACTTCGAGCGCATGGAGTTCCGCCGGGACGGGCGGCTCATCGACCTGAGCAAGACGGAGCAGAAGCTGCTCCGCATCCTGGTGGAGAACCGGGGCCGGACCCTGCCCCGGGAGCTGCTGGTGGACCGGGTGTGGACCGACGGAGCGGAGTACGTGGACGAAAACGCCCTGTCCGTGACGGTGAAGCGCCTCCGGGGCAAGCTGGAGGACACCCCCTCCAAGCCCCGCTACCTGAAAACCGTCTACGGCATCGGCTACGTCTGGTCCGCCGGGGAGAGAGGCGCCATGACGGAAGCGGGATACCTGTCTCTGGCCACCCTGGCCCTCCTGGCGGCGTTCCTCTGGGAGCGCCGGCGGACGCGCCGGCTCCTCCGCCGCCTGGACCGGATGCTGGACGAGGCGATGCGGGGAGAATTTCAGGAGGAGTCTTTTGACGAAACCCTGCTCTCCAACCTGGAGACGAAGCTGGCCCACCACCTGAGCGCCTCCGCCGTCTCCGCCAGGAATCTCCAGGGGGAGCGGGACAAAATCAAGACCCTTATCGCCGACATCTCCCACCAGACGAAAACCCCCATCGCCAACGTGCTGCTGTATGCCCAGCTTCTGGTGGAACAGTGTCCGGAGAACTGCCGCCCTTACACCGCCGCCCTGGCGGGACAGGCCCGGAAGCTCCAGTCCCTCATCGACGCGCTGGTGAAGACCTCCCGGCTGGAGGCGGGGGTGCTGGTCCTCCGTCCCCGGCCCGGGCCCCTGGGGCCCATGCTGGAGGAGGCGGCGGCCCAGTTCGCCCCCAGAGCGGCGGAGAAGGGTTTGGAGCTCGTTTTGGAACCCACGGAGGCGGATGCGGTCTTCGACCCCAAGTGGACGGGGGAGGCGGTGTGCAACCTCATCGACAACGCGGTCAAATACACCCCGTCGGGCCGCGTCGCCGTCAGCGCCCGGGCCTATGAGCTCTTCGCCCGGGTGGACGTGGAGGACACCGGGCCCGGCGTCCCGGAGGAGGAGCTGGAAAAGCTCTTTCAGCGGTTCTACCGGGGCGGGGCCGCCGACCAAGCGGAGGGCGTGGGTGTGGGACTCTATCTGGTCCGGCAGATCGCCCAGGGCCAGGGGGGCTATGTCAAGGCCTTTTCCCGGCCCGGGAGGGGGGCCAGGTTCTCCCTGTTCCTGCCCCGGAATTGAATGCGATATATAAAGGAGCGTCCTTATGAAATTGGAATTTGTCCCCGCGGGCCGGATCGTGGGCGTCCACGGCATCCGGGGAGAGCTGCGGGTCCTGCCCCTGGAGGGGGAGGCGGAGTTCCTCAGCGGCTTCAAGACCTTCTATCTGGACGGACAGGCCGTCGCCGCCGCCGGCTGCCGGGTCCACAAGGGCATGGCCCTGCTCAAGCTGGAGGGCGTGGAGGACCGCACCGCCGCCGAGGGCCTCCGGGGAAAGGAACTGCTGGTCCGCCGGGCGGAGGCCCGCCTCCCCGCCGGGGAGTACTTTGACGCGGAGCTCCTCGGCCTGGAGGTCTTCGACGGGGAGACCGGAGCGCGCCTGGGGGAGCTTGTGAAGGTGGACCGCTATCCCGCCAGCAAGGTCTACACCGTCCGGGGCGTGAAGGAGTTCCTGGTCCCGGCGGTGAAGGACGCCTTCATTTTAGGCGTGGACCTGGAGAGAAGCCGGATGGACATCCGGATGTGGGAGGGGCTGACGGAGTGAACATCGACATCCTGACCCTCTTCCCCGACTCCGTGGACGCCATGCTGAACGTCAGCATTCTGGGCCGGGCCCAGGAGCGGGGGTACATCGCCATCCGGACCCACCAGATTCGGGAGTACACGACAAACAAGCAGATGCAGGTGGACGACTACCCTTACGGCGGGGGGCGGGGGGCCGTCATGCAGGCGGACCCCCTCTACCGCTGCTGGGCCCACGTGGTGGAGGCCCACGGGCCGGGGAGGACCATCTTCCTCTCCCCCTGCGGGCGGACCTTCACTCAAGATGTGGCGCGGGAATTGAAGGAACAGTACGAACACCTGATTCTGGTCTGCGGCCATTACGAGGGGGTGGACCAGCGCTTTCTCGACGAGTGCGTGGACGAGGAGATTTCCATGGGAGACTTCGTTCTCACCGGGGGGGAGATTCCCGCCATGGCGGTGGCGGACGCGGTGTGCCGCATGGTGCCCGGCGTCCTGCCGGACGAGGAGTGCTTCCAGGAGGAGTCCCACTGGAACGGGCTTCTGGAGTACCCCCAGTACTCCCGGCCCGCCGTGTGGCACGACCGGGCGGTGCCGGAGATCCTCCTCTCCGGGGACCACGGGAAGGTGGCGGCGTGGCGGAGGAAGGAGAGCTACAAGCGGACCATGCGCCGCCGCCCGGACCTCTTCGCGAGGTTCGACGAGAGCCAACTGACCACCAAGGCGGAAAAAAAGGTCCTCCAGGAGGCCAGGGACGAGCTGGCCCGGGAGGACGGGGAGGCATGAAAAGGCCGTCCGGCGGAAATCCGCCGGACGGCTGCTGTTTCTGTATATCTCAGGGAACCAGGGTGCCGGTAATGCCGGTGGGGCCGTCGGCGCCGCCGATGATCTCCTCAAAGCCGGAGAGGTCGGGGTAGCTGATTTTCACATTCTTCCCCATGGCCTTGATGTCCATGGTCATTTCCATGTCCACGGCGACGTCCGCCTTCAAGGAGTCCCCGCTATCTTCCGCGGAGTATCCGGCCTTCATGGATATGTCGATGTCCGCACTTTTCAGTGCGCCGTTCCGGTCCACGGTGTAGGCGATGGCGCTGTCTCCCAGGGTGAAGGACATCTCCACCCCCTCAGAGGGCAGGCCGCTGAGAATCTGGTCCAGCAGGCCGTTGACCAGTCCGGCGAAGGCGCCGTTCAGCTTCAGGGTGTAGACGATGTTCTCACCGGAGGCCTTCGCTGAGATGGAGTCAATGAAGGGCAGCATGGCCGGGCCGGCCTGGGCGGAGGACTGCTCCATCAGGCCCGCCAGGGACTCCATGTCCATCCCCGTATCCAGGGGCATCTGATAGGCCTCGCCGCCGGAGCGGACGTAGGTCACGCCGTCCTTTACCCAGTATTCCACCTTCTGAGTCTCGGAGGTTCCCTCGGCGGCGATTTCGACGGTCATGTTCATGGACATCTGGAGGTCCTTGTCCAGGACCATCTTGATGTTCCCCTTCACCGAGGCGTCCGTCTTTTCAGATATGTCCACCGCGGACCCGCCGCCGGAGCCCTTGATGGTGAAGCTCATACCCATTTTGGCGTCCACGTCGGCGTCCAGGCCCTGGGCCGCCGCCGCGCCGGAGGACTGGAGATTCCGGTAGGCCTCCATCTTGTCCAGGATGGGTTTGGCCGCGGAGGCGTCCACGGCCCCGCTCTTGACGAGGCTGGCCAGCAGCCACGTCTCACCGCCCTTGAGGTCCGCTCCCAGGGCCTGATAGGTCAGGGCGACCAGATCGTCCCGGAGGAAGGAGCCGGTGAACATGGAGGTGTCCAGCAGGCCGATCCCCATGGCGAACTCCTGGGCGCCGGCGGCGGTGAAATCCACGTTGTCCCGGTAGCCCAGGGCACGGAGGAGGAAAATGGTATAGGCCTTGGCGGTGCAGGGGCTGGACGCGCCGAAGACCCCCTCGGAGGTCCCGCTGGCGAGGCCCTTGTCCGCCAGCCACGCCACATGGGGCGCGGCGGTCTCGCCCACGTCGGAGAAGGGGCACTTCAGGTCCCCGGCGGCGTAGGCGGCCTTGGCCTCCTCCTCCGCGCCGAAGAGGCGGACCAGCATGATGGCGGCCTGGGCCCGGGTGGGAGCCTTGTCCAGGTCAAAGCCTCCGGCCCCGCCCTTGAGTATGCCGATGGAGGCCAGCTCCGCCGCCGGGCCGTCGAAGCCGGAGGCGGAGGCGGTGACACACAGCAGCCCCGACAGCGCCAGGGCGGTCAGCAGGATGGTCAAAAAGCGTTTCATGGTAAATCTCCTCTCTTCTCCGGCGCGCTCCGCCGGAGTTTGATGCCACTATTGTATACCTGGGGAAAACCTCCGTCAAGGGCGGCTTTGCTGGAAAAACCTTCAAAAGACGCACAGGGCTGTGAAGCAGGAGCCCCGGGGCCCCAGGCCCTCCATGTAATAGCCCTTTTCGCCCCGGAAGCCCTCCAGCGTCAGGGTATCCCCCAGGACGGCCTCCCGGCTGTAGTTGATATGGAACTCCTGGGGGACCAGGGGCTGGAGGTCCTCCGGCAGGGCGTCCCAGACAATGTCGCCGTAGTTCCCGCTGAAGAGGTGCCCGTTGCCGTCCAGGTCGGACCAGCGGACGGTCCGGGTCCCCAGGTTCTCCCGCCCCTCCCTGGGAAGGACGACTTTCCTGGTCTCCGGGCAGTCCAGGGGCCGGTCCGAGTCCATCAGCGGCTTGGCGGTGAAGGCCGAGGGCCGCATGATCTTCCGGGTGACGGGGTCCACCAGAATCCAGTCCGTCCGGGCGGAGACCCGGGCCCGGCCCTGCCGGTCCCGCATCTCGTAGTTCCGCCGCATGTGGGCGGCTTTGGCCCCGGCCTCCCAGGTGGTGATGTCCAGCACGTCCCGGGCGTGAGGGCAGTCGTGAATTTTGATGGACGCCCGGGAGAGGAGAAACACCTCCCGGTTGGCCCAGAGCAGCTCGTGGGTCAGGCCCCGGGCGTCGTAGTCGTACCCGGCGAAGGCCCCCAGGCGGCTCAAAAGTGCCGCCACCCGGACCCGCTGGTCCCGGTCACAGTCCCGGAAGACCAGCTCCTCCTGCCGGAAACAGCCGTTTTCGTACAGCTCCTGTTTGAACGCTTCCATGGTGTAAATCCCATCCTTCTCTGTTTACTGTTTGGGCGGGCGGAACCGGGGAACGATGGCCCGGAACACCGACGAGGCCAGCATGGCCCCCACCGCCAGCGCCGCCGCCATGCCGAAGGTGCGAAGCAGGGTGCTGAGGAACAGGTCCGTCTCCCCGGCCACGCAGTGCCGCATGGCGTAATAGACGCCGCCGCCCGGGACCAGGGGCAGAAGGGCCACCAGCACGTAGCCCGTCACCGGGCAGCGCCGGACCCGGCTCATCACCTCGGCAAAGACGCCGATGGACGCCGCCGCCAGGAAGGCGGCGAAGATGGTCTTGTCCCCCAGCAGGTACACCAGCCAGCCCAGGGCCCCGCCCACCCCGGCGATGAGCTTCCCATAGCCGTGGATGTTGAACATCAGGGTGAAGCCCACGCAGGCCAGAAAGGCGCAGACGCAGGGCACGGCGTAATTCAGAAACATTCTCTCCATGCCGCCCTCCTCAGAAAAAGGCGCCCAGGGCCTGTCCCGCCGCCGCCCCCAGGGCGATGGCGGAGGCCACCAGGATGGCGTCCGCCGTGCGGCTCAGGGCGGAGAAGGTGTCCCCGGCCATGATCTCCCGCATGGCGTTGGTCAGCGCCACGCCGGGGACCAGGACCATCAGCGTGGAGATGGTCACCACGTCCACGCTCTCCCCCAGCCCCGTCTCCACCAGGGCCAGGGCCAGAAACGCCGCCAGGGCGCTGCACACCGCCGTGCGAAAGAAGCTGTTGGCCCCGATGAACCTCCCGCCGTACAGCAGGCACAGCCCCACCGCCAGGCCGCACAGAAAGGCGCAGGCCATGTCCCGGGGCCCCCCGTCGAACAGCGGGACGAAGAAAGCCGGGGCCGCGCCGTAGCCCAGCAGCATCCACCTGGGGGAGTGCCGGGGGATGGCCTCGGGCAGGGCGGAGACCGCCGCCTGGGCCTCGTCCAGGGGAGGCGTCTCGGCGCAGAGACGGCGGCAGAGGCTGTTGCACCGCTCCAGGAGCTCGATGTCCGTGCCGTGGGCGGGGACCCGGCGCATCCGGGTGACGGGATGGCCCTGGGGCGTTGCCACGCTGACGATCAGGCAGTTGGGGATGGCGAAGACCTCCGGGTTCTCCAGCCCGTAGGCGTGGAGCAGCCGCCGGGCGGACTCCTCCACCCGGTAGATCTCCGCCCCGCTGTACATCAGCTGATAGCCCAGCTCCGCCGCCATGTTCAAGAGCTTGTCGTAGTCCATGGTTCGTTCCGCGCCTCCGTGTAACTCCTCACCGGGGCCTGGGAGTCCCCGTGGGTCCCGATGACCTTCTCCATCCATACCATGTGGTACCACCGGCCGAACTTCCGGCCGCACCGGCGGAACGTCCCCACGGTTCGATAGCCCATGTGGGCGTGGAATTCGGCGCTGTTGGCGGTCAGGTACTCGTCATTTTTCTCCGGCAGGCCGACGCACGCGTAGAGATTCAATACGCCCATGGCCCCCAGGGCTTCCTCCAGCGCCCCGTAAAGCGCCCGGCCCAGGCCCCGCTTCCGGGCGGCGGGGTCCAGGTAAATGGTCAGCTCACAGCACCAGTCGTAGGCGGCCCTCCCCACGAAGGGCCCGGCGCAGGCATATCCCTCAATCCGCCCGTCCTCCAGGACCACCAGATAGGGGTACCGCCTCATGGTCCGCTCCATCCGCCCCCGGAACTCCTCCAGGGACGGGGTCTCCCACTCGAAGGAGATGGCCGTGTTCCGGACGTAGTAATCGTAGATTTCCAAAAGCCGCCCGGCGTCCTCCGGGACGGCGTCTCGCACGGTGATCATCGCCGCGCCTCCTCTCACAGACCGGCTGGCGGGGGCTCCGCCTGAAAAAGGCGATTGTTTTTTCCCCCGGCATCCGTTACAATAGGGAACGGGAAAAGCTCAACAATTCAAAAGAGGTGTTTGTATGAAACTGGTTTCCTGGAACGTCAACGGCCTCCGGGCCTGCCTGAAAAAGGGCTTTCTGGACTTCTGCGCCTTCGCCGACGCGGACGTCATCTGCCTCCAAGAGACGAAGATGCGCCCGGAGCAGGCGGAGTTCGACCTCCCCGGCTATCAGCGCTTCTGGAACAGCGCGGACAAGGCGGGCTACTCCGGCACCGCCGTCTTCACCCGGCGAGAGCCCCTGAATGTCACTTATGACTTCGGCATCGACGAGCACCGCCACGAGGGGCGGGTCATCACGGCGGAGTTCGAGGACTTCTATCTGGTCTGCTGCTACACCCCCAACTCCAAGGACCAGCTTCTCCGCCTGGACTACCGGATGGCCTGGGAGGACGACCTCAGGGAATACCTCTGCGAGCTGGACGCCGTGAAGCCGGTGGTCTACTGCGGGGACCTGAACGTGGCCCACCAGGAGATCGACCTGAAAAACCCCTCCACCAACCGCCGGAACCCCGGCTTCACCGACGAGGAGCGGGAGAAGATGACCAGACTTCTGGATTCCGGCTTTGTGGACACCTTCCGGGCGCTGTACCCGGACAAGACCGGGGCCTACTCCTGGTGGAGCTATCGGGGCCGGGCCCGGGAGAACAACACGGGGTGGAGAATCGACTACTTCATCGTCTCCGAGCGCCTCCGGGACCGCATCCGGAGCGCCGACATCTGGAGCGAGGTCACCGGCAGCGACCACTGCCCGGTGGTGCTGGAGCTTGCCGAGGCATAAACGGAGGAGGGGCCGGGCCCCTCCTTTTTTTCGCGTCCGTCCTCAGTCCGCCGCCTCGTCCAGCTCCAGGGTGACCTCCAGAACCCGGTCCCCCCGGCGGAGGGTCAGCTCCAGCCGGTCCCCCACGTAGAGAGTCCGACGGACCCGGAACAGATCCTGGTTCGTGCGGACCTCCCGGCCCTGGGCGGCGATGATATAGTCCCCGGGCCGGACGCCCGCCGCCGCGGCGGCGGTGTCGGGGTCCACGGAGTCCACCAGCAAGCCGTCCTCGTCCGTCAGCACCCAGATGCCCAGTCTCGGCTCCGGCTGCACCTCTCCCCATTTCAAAAGGTCGTTGACGATGCGCTCCAGCTGGGCGGAGGGGATGGCGAAGCCCAGGCCCTCCACGCTGTCCCGGTTCCAATCGGACATGTATTTGGCCACGTTGATGCCCACCACCTGGCCGCTCTCACTGATGAGGGGCCCGCCGGAGTTCCCGGAGTTCAGGGCGGCGTTGGTCTGGAGGAGGGTCATGGTCCGGCCCTCCACCTCCACGTCCCGGTCGATGGCGGAGATGATGCCGTTGGTCAGGGTGCCCCGGAGGCGCCGGGGCGCGCCGATGGCGTAGACCGGGTCCCCCACCACCAGCTTCTCCGAGTCCCCGAAGGAGGCGCAGGGCAGCGCCTCGTCAGGCAGGAGACGGAGCTCCCTGGGGGGGACCTTCAGCACGGCAAGATCGCTGTCCTCATCCCCCGCCACGAAGCAGACCTCCATGGTCCGGCCGGTGTCCAGGGTGACGTAGCACTCGCTTCCGCCCCGGACCACGTGGTGGTTGGTGATAATATATCCGTCCTCGGAGAAGATGACGCCGGTGCCCACGGAGATGCCCTCCCCGGTGGCGCACTGCACCGTCACCACCGCCGGGTTCAAAAGGCAGTAGACCTCCTGGGCCGTCAGGGGCTCCCCCTGGTCCCGGGAGACGGACAGGCCGGCCCCCTGGTCCACGGGCCAGCCGGGGATGGTGATCTCCGCCGTCTCCGTCTCATGGACCGCCTCTCCGGGCCACCATTCGTCCTGATACCAGTCGTAGTAAAACCAGTCCATGGCCCTGGCCCCCGCCGCGAGGCCCGCCAGCACCGCCACGCAGATCAAAAATTTGTAAAGGCCCGCCCTCCGGCCCCGAAAGGCGCCCCGGCGCTTCACGCTCCGCAAGGCGGCGTTCCCGGCGGGGGAGGCCCTACGGACGGGGACGGGGCGGCGGTAGGACTCCACCACCTCCCGGGAATCCCGCTGGCGGTAGGTCTCCACCACTTCCCGGGGGTCCCGCTCCCCGCCCCGGAGGGGGGCGCGGTAGACCTCCACGATCTCGCCGGGCATGTGCCCGGCCTGTTCACGTTCTGCCATGTTGCCTCATTTCGTGGTCAGCGAGAAGGAGAAGGTGGTCACCCCGTTTTCGCTGGTGACGTTGATTTTCTCCTTGTGCTGCTCCAGGATGGTCTTGACGATGTAGAGCCCCAGGCCCACGCCGTCCTTGTCCTCGCTGCGGGATTTGTCGCTCTTGTGGAAGCGCTCGAAGAGCAGGGGCAGCTCCGCCGCCGGGATGGTGTCCCCGCAGTTGCGCACCGTCACCCGGGCCCGGCCGTCCAGAAGGGTCAGCCCCAGGTAGAGGGTGGAGCCCTTGTAGGCGAACTTGGCCGCGTTCTCCAGCAGGTTGTAGATCACCTGGGTGATCAGGTCGTTGTCCCCCAGGACCAGAATGGGCCCCTCGGGGATGTCCGCCTCCACGTCCAGCTCCCGGTCCGTGATCTTCTTCTCCATGGAGATCAGCACCCGCCTCATGCTCTCGCAGAGGTCGAAGTGGGCCCCGCTCCGCAGGGGGTCGATGGCCTGGAGCTGGCTCACGTCCAGCATCCGGCGCACCAAGCGGCTGAGGCGGCGGCTCTCTCCGGAGATGATCCGGAGGTACTGCTCCTCGTTCTCCGGGGGGACGGCGCCGTCCAGGATGGCGTCGGTGTACCCGGCGATGGTGGTCATGGGGGTTTTCAGCTCGTGGGAGATGTTGGCGATGAACTCCCGGCGCTGCCGCTCCGTCTGCTGGAGGGACTCGGCCATGGCGTTGAAGGACGCCGCCAGCTCCCCCACCTCGTCGCTTCGCCCGTAGTCGTTCATGCGGATGTCGAAGTCCCCCTCGGCGTAGCGCCGGGTGGCCTCCACCATCTCCCGGATGGGCTTCACCTGCCGCATGGCGGTGACGGAGGAGGCCATGAAGGCGATCATCAGCACCACGAAAGCCGTCATGAAAAAGAGGCCGATGAAGCCCTGCCACATGGAGTCCAGGGAGGCCATGGTGGACACGGCCACCACCTCGCCCACCCGCTCCATGGTGACGGGGTTCACGGCGGCGACGCCCACGGAGAAGCGTTTCTGGGGATAGAGCCCCCCGAAGTCGTCCCGCCAGGAGGCGCTGCCCCGCTCCATGATCTTCGCCGTCCGCTCGGGGGGGATGGTCACCGTCTTCCCGTCCAGGGTCTTGTCCGTGGAGAGGAGGACGTGGCCCTCCATGTCGCAGATCATGAAATGCACGTCGGAGACGATGGCGGCGAAGCTGGCCAGGCGCTGGAAGTCCAGGTCGTCCTGGAGGTCCTCCATGTCCAGGTACCGCCCGCTCTCCAGATAGCTCAGGGAAAGCTGGCTCATGACCCGGGCCTTGGAGGCGATCTCCTCCCCCTGCTGGCTCCGGGCGTAGTTGTAGCTCAGGGAGAAGAAGGACACGCCCAGGAGGCACAGCGTCAGAAGCACCATGCCCGCGGTGACGCAGAGCTGCCGCCAGTAGAGGCCCTGGGTCCGCTCCTGAAAGCGCTTCATGCCTCCGCCTTTTCCGAGAGCAGCTCGAATTTATAGCCCACGCCCCACACGGTCTTCAGCGCCCATTTCTCGCTGACGCCCTCCACCTTCTCCCGCAGGCGCTTGATGTGTACGTCCACCGTCCGGCTGTCCCCGAAGTAGTCGAAGCCCCAGACCTCGTCCAGGAGCTGGTTCCGGGTGTAGACCCGGTTGGGGGTGGAGGCCAGATGGTAGAGGAGCTCCAGCTCCTTGGGCGGGGTGTCGATCTTCCTCCCGTCCACGATGAGCTCGTAGGAGTCCAGGTTGATCACCAGCTTGTCGAAGGTCAGCTTTTTGCTGGTGTCGTTGGGGATCTCCGTCCGGCGGAGGACGGCGTTGATCCGGGCGATGAGCTCCTTCATCTCGAAGGGCTTGACGATGTAGTCGTCCGCACCCATCTCCAGGCCCTGGATGCGGTCGAAGACCTCGCTCTTGGCGGTGAGCATGATGATGGGGACCTGGGAGGTCTCCCGGATCTTGGCGCAGACGGCCCAGCCGTCCATGACGGGGAGCATGATGTCCAGCAGAATCAGGTCCGGCGCGGCCTTCTGGAACTCCTCAATGGCCCTTCCGCCGTCCCCGGCGATGCGGACGTCGAAGCCCTCCTTCACCAGGTACATGTGAATGAGGTCGGAGATATTGCGGTCGTCCTCGACCACCAGAATATTGCGTCCCATATCGAACCCCCAAGTTTTCCAATATTTCTCTTGTTATTATACCCGCTGCGGCACGGGGTTGTTGAATATTCTGTTAAGAATCGGCCCAGGCGGCCTCAGCGGAGGCCCGCCTCCGTGTAGACCGCGCACTTGCCCCCCGCCTCCCTGGCGGCGGCCAGGAAGGCCCGCAGACCCGCCGGGGTGGCGCTGTCCCCCAGCCAGACAGCGGCGTCCCCCCGCCAGGAGGCCAGACGGCGGACCAGCTCCTGGGCGCCGGAGGCATTGCGCAGGGCGGACCCGCTCCGGTCCAGGTCCGGCCGGAGGCAGCGGAAGCCCGCCTCCTCCGCCTCCCGCTGGGCCTGGGGCCCGCCGCCCTGGAGACAGGCCAGACGGGTCTTGCCGCAGGTGGCCCGGAAGAGGGCGGCGTTGCCCGCCTCCAGCTGCTCCGCCACGGTGCGGTCCGGATCGGTGGCGTCCGCCAGGATGCCCACGCTCTGGCCCAGGGCGGTGAGGCGGCGGAGGGTCCCCCCCTGCCGCTCCATCTCCTCCGGCGTGAAGAAGAAGGCGGCGCCCGCGCCATAGCTCTCCAGGGCGTCGGTGAGGACGGCGGCGTCGCTGCCGGCCTTCAGGCACAGGGCGATGCGCTTGCCCTCCAGTCCCTCCTGGTCCTCCGGGGAATCGGAGGGCCGGGCGCCTTCTCCGGGGGACCCATCCCCCGGACCGGCGGACTCTCTGGCCCGGATATAATCGGAGTAAACGGAGTTCATGGGATGCCGGGCGGCGTCGGCGTAGAGCTTGTCCGACAGGCCGTAGCTGGACTGGCGGAGCCAGACCAGACTGCCGTGCTCCACCTCGATGACGGAGTAGAGCAGGTCGAAATACCGGGAGACGGTGCTGGCGGGGACGAAGACCGTCCCGTTCCGCAGGATGGCCCCGGGGTAGTAGACCGTGCCGTCGTTGTCCATGGCGCAGTTGTCGGAGAAGTTGTAGGTCAGGGACTTCCGGACGCTGTACAGGGTCATCCACTCCTGGCCGCTGTCCAGCACCTGGGAGACGCCCAGGGCCTCCCGGCCCTTGCCGGTGAAGATGGAGCTGGGGATGTAGACATAGCCGCCGCTCCAGAAGGGCATGGTGTTGTCCGACAGGGGCAGGATATAGCTGCCCGCGGCGGTGAAGTAGACCCGGTCCCCCGCGGCCCGGGCGGGGGGGAGGGACAGCTGGAACACCAGCAGAAGGCACAGAATCAAAGCCGCCGCCCGCCGTTTCATATGCGTCCCTCCTTTGTGGAATCTGTTGAAAACCAGTATATTTTATCACACCCGAGGGGGTTTTGTAAAGTGCGGCTTATCCGCCCCAGGGCTCCACCGTCACACCGGTGTAGTAATGGGTCAGAATCTCCCGGTAGTCCGCCCCCGCCGCCGCCATGGCGCTGGCCCCGTACTGACTCAGGCCCACGCCGTGGCCGTAGCCGGTGACGAAGAAGACCATCTTCCCCTCCTGCATCTCCCAGGTGAAGCAGGCGGAGCGGAGATTCAGGGCCGCCCGGACCCGGGTCCCCTTGACGGTCACACCGCCCACGGACAGGGTCTCCACGTTTCCCGCGCCGTCGGCGGCGGGGTCCCGCAGCCATGTTTCCATGCCGCCGGACAGGTCCGCCGCCGGGAAAGCCGCCTGGAGCCTTGCCCGCAGCTCCTCCGGCGTGAACTCCACCCGGCTGTAGTAGTTGGGAATCCGGTCCCCGGGCTCCGGGGACCGAACGGCCTGGAGATAGGGCAGGTCGTCCAGCCAGACCTCCCCCGCCGCCCGGGTCAGCCCCGCCGAGGAGGAGTGAAACACCGCCAGGATGGGCACGCCGCCGTAGAGGATGGCCTCCCCGCCGGTTTCCCGGACCGCCGATTCCACCTTGGCCTCCCAGGCGTCGGCGTTCTCCCCCCAGTTGGCCCGGGCGCTTTCCTCGTCGATGTACGCCTGGCAGCAGGCGTGGTCCGTGCAGATGTCGGCGGTCTCCCCGTGGTTCCCGCCGGTGAGGAGCTTGTACAGCGTGTAGGTCCGGGCGGCCACCGCCTGGGCCTTCAGGGCCTCCGGCTCAAAGGAGGCGGGCATCTCCGCCCGGACCACCCCCGTGAGATAGGTCCCCAGTTCCATCTCCAGGACCTCCTCCCCGTCCAGCACCCGGAGGGTCCGGGCGTCGTCCGAACCGCTCCCGGGAACGGAGGGCGGCGGAGGCTCCTCCTCCGTCTCGTCCACCGGGTCCTCCCGGCCGAACAGGGTGGAGCGGAAGGGGTCCGCCCCCGGCAGCGGCAGCAGAAACAGCGCCAGAAGCAGCAGCGCCGACACGGCGATGGACTGGCTGACCGGGCTCGTCCCTCTGTTTCGTCTCATGGCTCTTCCTCCTTTGTGGCGGGCAGGGATGGTATCTTCCACTTTATGCGGAGAAGGGCGGAAACATGCCCGGAGGTTTTTTCCAAGGCCCAGTCCGAAATTGGGCTTGCAACCGCCTCCCGGATTCGCTATACTAGGCTCAATCGAACCCACCGACAGAAAGGATGGATATCATATGAAGCCTTACGCTCAGCTCACCCCGGCGGAGCGCGCCGAGGAATACGCCCGCCTGCAGGGCGAATTCGAGTCCCTGAAGGCCCGGGGCCTCAGCCTGAACATGGCCCGGGGGAAGCCCGGGAAGCGGCAGCTGGACCTGGTCAGCGACATCTTCGCCCTGATGCAGAAGCCGGAGGACTACGTCTCCGACGGCATCGACGTCCGGAACTACGGCGAGATGGCGGGCCTCCCCGCCGCCCGGCGGCTCTTCGCGGACATCCTGGGCTGCAGGCCGGAGCAGGTTTTCGTGGGCGGCAACTCCAGCCTCCAGCTGATGTACGACACCATCTGCAAGGCTTATACCCACGGCCTGCTCCACAGCCCCCGGCCCTGGCGCGAGGAGGAAACCATTAAATGGCTCTGCCCCGCCCCGGGCTATGACCGGCACTTCAAGGTCACCGAGTCCTTCGGCTTCCAGCTCGTCGTCATCCCCATGACGGACGACGGCCCCGACATGGACGCCGTGGAGGAGGCCGTGAAGGACCCCGCCGTCAAGGGCATCTGGTGCGTGCCCAAATACTCCAACCCCGAGGGCGTCATCTACTCCCGGGAGACCATCCGCCGCCTGGCGGCTCTGCGGCCCGCCGCGCCGGACTTCACCGTCATGTGGGACAACGCCTACTGCGTCCACGAGTTCGAGGGGGACTACGTGCCCTTCCCGGACATTCTCTCCCTCTGCGCCGAGGCGGGGAACCCGGACATGGTCTTCGAGTTCGCCTCCACGTCCAAGATCACCCTCCCCGGCGCGGGCGTCAGCTGCTTCGCCTGCTCCGAGGCCAACATGGCCCACATGGAGCAGCTCCTGATCCCCCAGGTCATCAGCTTCGACAAGGTGAACCAGCAGCGCCACGTCCTCTATCTCAAGGACAAGGCCCACACCCTGGAGCTGATGAAAAAGCACGCCGCCGTCATGGGCCCCAAGTTCCGCAGCGTGGTGGACACCCTGGACAAGGAGATCGCCCCCCTGGACATCGCCTCCTGGCGGCGGCCCAAGGGCGGGTACTTCGTCTCCTTCAACGCCATGCCCGGCACGGCCAAGCGGACCCTGGCCCTCTGCAAGGAGGCGGGGGTCACCATGACCAGCGCCGGGGCCACCTTCCCCTATGGCAAGGACCCCCGGGACAGCAACATCCGCATCGCCCCCTCCCTGCCCCCGGTGGAGGAGCTGGAGCAGGCCATGGCCGTGTTCTGCGTCTGCGTGAAGCTGGCCGCGCTGGAGAAGCTGGGCGCATGAGATACTACGGCAGCGTGTACCGCCCGCCCTCCGAGGCCCGGAGCCTCATCGTCCAGGTGACCTACGGGTGCAGCCACAACACCTGCGCCTTCTGCAGCATGTACAAGGAAAAGCGCTTCGCCGTCCGGCCCCTGGAGGAGGTGCTGGAGGACTTCCGCATGGCCCGGGAGGTCTACCGCCACATTGAGAAGGTCTTCCTGGCCGACGGGGACGCCCTGGTCCGGCGGGCCTCGGAGCTGTACGTCATCCTGGACACGGTGCGGGAGCTCTTCCCGGAGTGCCGGCAGGTGACCAGCTACGCCTCCCCGTCCTCCATCCGCGTCCGGACCGAGGAGGAGCTGCGGACCCTCCGGGAGAAGGGGCTGACCATGGTCTACATGGGTCTGGAGTCCGGCAGCGACGAGGTGCTGACCCTGATGCGCAAGGGCCACCCGGCGGCGGAGATCATCGAGATGGGACAAAAAGTGCGGCAATGCGGCATCGCCCTCTCCGTCACGGCCATTACGGGCCTGGGCGGTCCGGAGCTCCTGGAGCGCCACGCCCTGGACACCGCCAAGGCCTTCAACGCCATGAACCCCGAGTACATCGGGATGCTGACGCTGATGGTGGAGCCGGAGACGCCCCTCTATACTTGGGTCCGGGAGGGTAAGTTCCAGCTCCTCACCCAGCCCCAGGTGCTGGAGGAAACCCGCCTCATGGTGGAGAACCTGGACAGCCCGGGCAGCGTCTTCCGCATGAACCACGCCAGCAACTATCTGGTCCTCCGGGGGACGCTGAACGGCGACAGGGACGCCATGCTCCGGGAGATCGACCGGGCCGAACATGACCTGAGCCGCCTCCGTCCGGAGTCCTGGCGGGGCCTGTAAGCGAAAAGAAGGACGCGCCATTAAGGCGCGTCCTTTTCGTATCCGTTCAGGCTCAGTCCAGGAACCGCGACGGGTCCCGCAGGGTCTCCGCCGTCTCCGCCGGGATGGTGACGGTGAAGGTCAGCAGGTCTCCCAGGTCCACGTTCAGCAGGGTGGGCAGGTCCTCCAGAATCACCATGGTCATCACGTCCTCCGACTCCGAGATGCTGAAGCGCCCCAGATCCTCATACTTCCGGTCCTCCTCTTTTTGCCCCGCCTTCAGGGTTTCCTGCTGGCAGTAGACGTAGCTGCAGGCCGGGTCGCCGGGGTCCTCGGCCATGCGGGTCCCCTGATGGCTGTCGGTGCTGAGGAGGTCGTCCAGGGCCTCGACTTGTTCCGGGTCCGTGACGGTCCCCAGCTCCTGGCCCTCGGCGTCCAGGATTTTCCAATAGTGGTCCTTTTCAACGCCCTCCTCGTCCTGGTCGTTCCAGAAGCCGTCCCAGGCGTCCCCAAAGTCCTCGGCCCAGTCCTCGGCGGCCTCGTCCATGGAGTCCGCCCAGTCCCTCTGGAACTCCTCGTCCCTGGGGGAGGTAATCACAACGGCGGGCATACAGCCGGACAGCAGCGCCACCGACAGGACCAGAGCGCACAGTATCGCAAATCGTTTCATCATGTACTCCTTATCGTCAAATCAGCAGATTAAATAAACCCAGGGTCACGGCGGTGGTAATCGCCGCCGCGATCAGCAGCCCCAGGAAGATGGCCGGCAGGGCGTGCCGCATGCGGATATCCAGCACCGAGGCCACCAGCGCCCCGGTCCAGGCCCCGGTGCCCGGCAGGGGGATGCCCACCAGAATCACCAGCCCCAGGAGCCGGTACTTCCGCACCAGCCGCCCCTTGAGGTGGGCCCGGCGCTCCAGCCAGGCGATCTTGGGGCCGAAGAAGCGGGTGCCCCGGAGCCAGTCGGCCACCCGGCGCCCCAGCATGATGATGAAGGGAGCGGGGACCAGATTCCCGGCGACGGCGGCGGCGCAGGCCAGAGCCGGAGGCAGCCCCGCGGCGACGCCCGCCGGGATGGCCCCTCGGAGCTCAATCACCGGGACCATGGCCACCAGGAAGGTCATCAGCAGCTCATGGGTCTGGGTTTCCAGAAAGGTTTCAGAGATCAGCATGGGATTCCTCCATAATGATTGGCATTATGGAATCTAGTTTACTCCAGGTTCAGGTGCTTTTTCAAGAAGAATGTGGTGACGGCGTAAAAAATCGCGCCGTAGAGGATCACGACCCCGATGGCCAGCAGCAGCCCCACGTGGATCGCCACGGCGGGAGAGGGATTCCAATCGAGTTCCAGGGGGAAGGGAATGTGCAGCCGGTCCAGGGTGATGAACAGCAGGGAGCCCAGGAACTGCAGGGCGAACTGGAAGCCGAAGAACCACGCCACGGACCAGACCATTTTGTGGTTGGCCCGGCTGTGCCCCGCCGCCAGGGCGGCGTAGAACTGGAGGGCGAAAGCCGCCAGGGACACAAACATCAAGACGGCAAACTCCATAAGGTACACGGTGCCGTTGAGGGTCTCGCTGATTTTCAGCTTCTGAAGCCCCTCGAAAAACCAGCCGAGGAAGTCCAGGAACTCCCGCAGGAAGCCCCCCTGGTAGGCCACCACCAGGCTCGCCGCGATGATAGCCAGCACCGTGGCGGCAAACCAGACCACGGAAACGATGAGCTTTGACCAGATGTGCTGGTGGACGGAGACGGGCAGGGTGAACATCAGATAGCCCTCGTCCTGCAAAAGGTTCTTGTAGAACCGCTGGATCATGAGGACAAAGGACATCACCAGCACGCCGCAGATGGCGATGCCGAAAGCCATGACGATGATGACCCCCAGAATGTTCAGCACGTCGGACCGGCCGTCCAGCATCCCCCGGCCCGCCAGATTGGAACCCACGGCGGTGACCAGCAGGATCAAATACATGGGCAGCATGACCCGCCCGGTGGCACGGAACTCGTGCTTCAGCAGTTTCCTCAGCATTTGAACACCTCCCGGAACAGCGCGTCCACGCTCATGCCCTTCTCCTCCCGGATGTCGTCCACGGTGGACTGGAGCATGATCTGGCCCTGGTTGATGAAAATGACCTCGTCCAGCACCTTCTCCACGTCGGAGATCAGGTGGGTGGAGATCACCACCGCCGCCTCGGGGTTGTAGTTCCCGATGATGGTGGAGAGGATGTAGTCCCGGGTGGCCGGGTCCACGCCGCCGATGGGCTCATCCAGCAGATACAGCTTCGCCGCCCGGCTCATGACCATGATGAGCTGGACCTTCTCCCGGGTGCCCTTGGACATCTGCTTCACGGCCTGAGCGGGCTGGATGCCCAGATGGTCCAGCATCTCCTCCGCCGCGTCCCGGCGGAAGTCCCGGTAAAAGTCCCCGTAGAAGTCCAGCAGCTGCCGGGCCGTCATCCAGGTGGGGATGGCCGTCCGCTCCGGCAGGTAGCTCACCAGGGCGTGGCTCTCCCGCCCGGGGGCGGAGCCGCACACGGCGATATAGCCCCCGTCGGGGGTCAGCAGGCCGTTGGCCAATTTGATCAAAGTGGTCTTGCCGCTGCCGTTGGGGCCCAGCAGACCCACGATGCGGCCCGGCTCGATGGTCAGGCTCACCTCGTCCAGGGCCGTGGTCCTCCCGAACCGCTTGGTCAGCCCCTTGCACTCAAGCACTGGCATGGTCCGATTCCTCCTCTCCCAATTCCCGCGCGATCAATTCGATGATCTCCTCCTTCTGGAAGCCCAGCCGGAGCATGGCCTCCAGGAACGTCTTCACATGGCGCTGGGCAAGACTCCGCTTCGCCGTGTTGATCATGGTGTTGTCCTCCGTCACAAATCTTCCCGCGGTCCGCTGGCTGTACACCAGTCCGTCCCGCTCCAGCTCCGCCAGGGCCCGCTGCATGGTGTTGGGGTTCACCCCGGCCTCCGTGGCCATGTCCCGCACGGAGGGCAATCGCTCCCCGGGCGGGAACGCGCCGGTGACGATGCCCACCTTCACCTGCTGAATCAGCTGCGTATAAATGGGGGCGTCGTTGGAAAACTGCCATTGCATTCTGCGCACCTCCTGTTTTTGTGCTGTTGTCTTATGCAACTAATACAATAGCACATTTTCAGGAAATGTCAAGGGGTTTCCGAAAAAAATTTCCCTCGCAGGCGGCAGTGGGCCTCTTCCTTGCAAAATTCGCCGCTTTGTGCTATGATTACCAGGATATGACATCCGTCCGTCTTTTTAAAGGAGGTTCCCATGTCCAAGCTCAACAAGCAAGACCGAAAACGCGCCCGGCAGCGGGAGAAGAAGAGCTTCCGCCAAGCCATGGAAAAGGAGCTGCGGGAGCACAAGAGCTCCTTCATCGTCTTCTACACCCTGCGGCTCCTGGTCATCGTCATCTTTGTCCGCCAGCTTTTCAACGGCGGCTATGAGTCCGCGTTCTACTGCGCCCTGGCCTACCTGCTGCTCTACGTCCCCAGCTGGATTCAGGTGAAGTTCCACATCGAGCTGCCCCCCGCCCTGGAGATCACCGTTCTCTGCTTCATCTACGCGGCGGAGGTCCTGGGGGAGGTCAACGCCTTCTACGTGGTGGTTCCCCACTGGGACACCATGCTCCACACCCTCAACGGCTTCCTGGCCGCCGCCGTGGGCTTTGCCATGGTGGTGCTCCTCAACGACGACGAGCGCCTCACCTTCGACCTCTCCCCGGTCTTCCTGGCCCTGGTGGCCTTCTGCTTCTCCATGACCATCGGCGTCCTGTGGGAGTTCTTCGAGTTCGGCATGGATTGGTTCTTCCACACGGACATGCAGCGGGACACCGTCGTCAACGCCATCTATTCCGCCTCCCTGGACGTGACCCGGTCCAACAAGGTGGTGGCCGTGCCGGGCATTCAGGAGGTCCTGGTCAACGGCCAGGAACTGGGGCTGGGGGGGTATCTTGACATCGGCCTCATTGACACCATGAAGGACCTGTTCGTCAACTTCATCGGGGCGGTGGTCTTCTCCGTCACCGGCTTCTTCTACGCCAAGAGCAAGGGCGAGAAGAAAACGGCGGCCCAGGGCTTCGTCCCCAGCAAAAAGACGGCGGACCGGGACTACCTGAACCAGGCCCGGGAGGAGAACGGAGACGAGCCGGAAGCCTGACAGATTCTGTTAAATTTTTGTAACCGGGTTGCTTTTTGGAAATTCGGTGATATGATATGTGCGTAATAAATTGAAAGCAAAGGACTTGATACCATGACAAAGATCGACATTATCTCCGGCTTCCTGGGGGCGGGGAAGACCACCCTCATCAAAAAGCTGCTGGCGGAGGCCTATCAGGGGGAAAAGCTGGTGCTCATCGAAAATGAGTTCGGCGAGATCAGCATCGACGGCGGCTTCCTGAAGGAGTCCGGCGTCCAGATCTCCGAGATGTCCTCCGGCTGCATCTGCTGCTCCCTGGTGGGGGACTTCAACAAGGCGCTGAAGGACGTGGCGGCCCAGTTCCACCCGGACCGCATCCTCATCGAGCCCTCCGGCGTGGGCAAGCTGTCCGACGTCATCGTAGCCGTGGAGAACACCGCCGCCGAGGCCCCGGAGCTGGAGCTGAACAGCTTTGTCACCGTGGCCGACGCCTCCAAGGTGAAGGTCTACATGAAGAACTTCGGGGAGTTCTACAACAACCAGATCGAGTCCGCCGGCACCATCGTCCTCTCCCGGACCCAGAAGCTGAGCCGGGAGAAGCTGGAGGCCGCCGTCGGCATGCTCCGGGAGAAGAACCCGGAGGCCGCCATCCTCACCACCCCCTGGGACGACCTGGACGGGAAGACCATCCTCTCCGCCATTGAAAAGGTCTCCCTGGCGGACGAGCTCCTGGCGAAGATGCGGGCGGAGCACGAGGCCGAGGAGGCGGAGCACGCCCACCACCACCATGACCACGACCACGAGGGTCACGGGGAACATACCCACCACCACGGCCATGAGGAGCACGGGGAACACGAGCACCACCACGACCACGGCCACGAGTGCGACGACCCGGCCTGCTCCTGCCACCACCATCACCACCACGCCGACGAGGTCTTCACCTCCTGGGGAAAGGAGACCCCCAAGGCCTTCACAAAGGCGGGCATTGAGAAGATTCTCGCCGCCCTGGACTCCGGGGAGTACGGCAATATCCTCCGGGCCAAGGGCATCGTCAACGGCGAGGACGGAACCTGGATCGAATTCGATTACGTCCCCGAGGAGCCCGAGGTCCGCGCCGGACACCCCGACTACACCGGCCGCCTCTGCGTCATCGGCGCGGAGCTGAAGGAGGAAAAGCTCTCGGAGCTCTTCGGCCTGTGAGTCTGAAAAGGAAGTTTGCTTGACAATGGATATACCCGTTTATCTGGTGACCGGATTCCTGGACTCCGGCAAGACCAATTTCATCAACGGCGTCCTGGAGGACGGCTTCGCCCGCCAGGACAGGACCCTTCTCCTCCGCTGTGAGGAGGGGGAGGAGGAGTACAACCCCAAGGCGCTGGACAACGTCACCGTGGTGGACATCGAGGACGAGGCGGACCTGACCTGCTCCCGCATGAAGGAGCTGGAGAAGAAATACCGGCCCAGGCAGGTCCTCATCGAGTACAACGGTATGTGGCAGATGGAGCGCTTATACCGGGAGGTTCTCCCCGCCAACTGGGTGCTCTATCAGATCATGACCTTTGTGGAAGCCGGGACCTTCGAGCTGTACGCCAGGAACATGGGCCAGCTGATGATGGAAAAGATCACCAACGCGGACCTGCTGGTCTTCAACCGTGCCACGCCGGAGCTGCGGGAGGCCCTGCGGAAGCGGAACCTCCGCATGGTGAACCGCCGGGCGGACATCTATTTCGAGAACGTGGACGGAAGCAGCGAGGACTACCTCACCGGGGATGAGTGCCCCTTCGACCTGGACCAGCCCGTGGTGGACATCCCCGACGACGACTTCGGCGTCTGGTATGTGGACGTCATGGACCACCCGGACCGCTGGGCGGGGAAGGAGGTCCACATGAAGCTCCTCATGTGCCACTCCAAAAAGTACCCCGGCGTCCACTGTCCCGGCCGCTTCGCCATGGTCTGCTGTGAAAATGACATCCAGTTCCTGGGGCTGGTGGCCAAGGGCGTGGGCCTGAAGGACTACAAAAACCGGGACTGGGTGGAGGTCACCGTCCGGATGGCCGTGGAGAACCACGACGCCTACCAGGGCAAGGGCCCGGTGATGCACGTGCTGAGCATCGCCCCCTGCGCCAAGCCCGCCCAGGACGTGGTGACCTTCTGATACGATCTGTAATATGCTGGAAAGAAGCTCCCCTCCGTTGTGGTACGGAGGGGAGCTTCTTGTTTCTTGTTACCGAAAATCATCCCAGAGCCAGTTCCCGGCGTCATCATAGAGCGCGAGTTTGGGGCCTACGGGATTATGGGGGTCCTCCAGGGTCAAGACGTAAATGTCCAGGATTCCGTGGCTGTTCGTTTCCTGATCGGCATAGGGTCCGCTTCTGTGGATCGTGCCGCCGTCAACCCAGGTATAACTCCATACCTCCTCCGGGAGCTCCGCGCCGGAGGCCACCACCACGGTGTCTTCCGCGTCCCCGAAGTTGTGCACCATGGCGCCCTTCATGCCCGTGTCCATCTGGCTCCGACCGCCGATGGGGCGGTAGCGGTCCGGGAACAGCTCGTCCCGCCGCCACACGCTCATGCACCACTCCCCGCCCTGGTCCGCGCAGAGGAGCGCCATGTAGTCCCCCAGCTCCGCCCGCCTCCGGACCTCCAGGGTCTCGGGGTCGAACCGGGTGTTTCGGTCCTGGAAGTACTCCGCCGTCCCCTGGGCCAGGGCCTCGTCGTCCTCGAAGTGGACCGAGGAGGCGTAGTGGGCGTCCCGCTCCGCCTGCTCCTGCTTGGCCTGGACGGAGACGCCGGCGCCCCAGACGGCCAGGGCCGTCACCGCCGCCATGGCCAGCCAGGCCAGCCACTTCCACTGCTTTTCCCGCTTCATGCTCTCCATAATCTGTCCTCCCGCCGCCTTGGGCAATTCCTCGCTGGTCAGTTCCTTCCCGCTCAAAAGCTCGCTGACCGACAGGCCCAGGGCCTCGGACAGGGGCTCCAGGCTGTCCAGGCCGGGCATGCCCCGCCCGGTCTCCCAGCGGCTGACGGCCTTGTCCGTTACATGGAGCCGCTCCGCCAGCTCCGCCTGGCTGAGGGCCAGCCGTTTCCGCCGCCGGGCGATCAGCGCGCCGGTGGCTTTCGTGTCCATGGGCATCAACTCCTTTGGCCACAGTATGCCACGGCGGCGGGGAAATGTCACCCTATGATTCGTAGAGCGGGGCGGGATGGGACGAAATGAAGACCGCGGATTGAAAAAAGCCGGCTCTCCTGTCCTCCCAAAACGCGCGGCGGCCGCTCCGGAAACGGAGACGGCCGCCGCGCGTTTTGAGAGAGTATTTTCAGCCTGACGGCCTCTGCGCCGCTTGTCCGGCGGGGTGAGGCTGTTCCGCCGCAGGCTTTCAGGAATCCTGCGCGTCCTCCAGGTCACGGGCCTTGATGAACCAATCGCAGAACACCCAAATGCCCGCCTCGATGGCCAAGCCGACGGCAACTCCTATCAGAATCATTGTCATAATGTGCAACCTCCAGCTTCCACGTTTGTATCTTACTTCTTCAGGCTCTCAGGCGGGAAAAATCCAACGGTGACGATTGCGGCCAGCGTCAGGACAATCCCGATAATCAGACAAATCTGCATGATTCACTTCTCCTTCTTTCAGTATGAGAGGTCATCAGCGCTTTCGCACCAAAATATCATCCCGGCTGACCAGCGCCACATCCGTCCCGCCCCGGCGGGTCTCATATTCAATTTCCCAATATGGCCGGTATATCAGCCGGTACTCCACATCGTCGCAGAACACGATGCGTCCCAATTTCATCGACCGGGCCAGCAGCCTTCTGGATGCCAGGAGCCGGGACCTTGTCGAAAGCTCCTCCTGCGTCAGAAGAGGTTCCAGCACCTCGGCGGATTCCTCCGGATCCCGTTCCCTGACCGTGAAGTTCACCTGATGGTCTCTGAGGTCCAGCATATCCGACACCATCCGGTGCTGGTACGCGCCTATGATGCTCCAGCTCAAAATTCTGGCGTCCGCCAGGAAAATCACAGTGCCGTCCACCGTCTGCCGGCCCCGGGTCTCCGCGCGATACAGGGCCTTACCCAGCCAAAAGGGCCGGTAGACGTCCCGCACGCGGGATGGTTCCTTTTTCAGACGGTGCGTTTTCATCAATGCCTGAAGCGCGGCGTTCCGTTCCGCGGTCTGATCGACGATCAGCATGTCCGCCTCCTGTGCCGTCCGCAAGAGCTCAAGGCTTTTCTTCCGGGTCCTTCAGGGTTTTCAGCGCCTCCGGGATGCCCTTGAACAGCACCAGCAGATAGAGGAAGCCAAAGGTCCCGAAGGAAACGCCCAGGGTCAGTGCGTGAATCGTACTCCAGTTCATCGTCAAACCATCCTTTCTGATCATTCCGCTCCGTCAATTGTGCATCCGGGTTCTCAGTCGTTTCCGTTGGCCAAAGCGCGGCGCTCACGGTAAACTCCGACAATCTCCTTGGGGGGATCGTTCTTCTGCGTCAGCAGGGAGACAACCACCATACCGGCGATGGACGCGCCCATGGCCCAGTAGAACACCAGATGCGCGGCCAGTCCCAGGCCGTAATTGGTGATGGCGGCTCCGGCCAGGCCGCAGATCAGCGCGGCGCAGGCGCCGTACTGATTCGCCTTCTTCCAGTACATGCCGAAGAAGAACGCCACAGCCACGCCGGAGACGAACATCAGCTCCGCCAGCTTCACAACCCAGTAAATCATGCCGCCCTGATAGAAGTACGCCACGTACAGCGCGCACAGCGCCGTCAGCAGAATGCCCAGGCGGATCAGCAGAGCGGTCTGCTTGTCGGTGAGGGACTTGCCCTTGGGCAGCAGAGGGGCGATCACATCCTGGGGGATCATGGAGGCGCAGGTCATGTAGTACGTGTCGGCGGTGGACATGAAGGCCGACAGCATGCCCGCCACAATCAGTCCCAGCACGCCGGCGGGGACGATCTTGATCATCGTCTCGGCGTAGGCGGTGATGCCGCTGTCCATCCCAGGCACAATGATCAGTCCGGCCGCGCCGACCACCACGGGGAACACCGCCCGGGCCAGGAAGGAGGAATATCCCAAGGTGGAGCCTTTATAGCCCTCCCGGACGGACCGGCAGGCGCAGACGCGGGTCAGCGCGGTGGGATACACGGCCATCGCGATGAAGAAGTAGATGATCTGGTAAACGATCGTGGGCATGCCGTAGCAGGTCACGGGATTGACTCCGGACTCGCCCAGGGCGGCATATACGCCGTCGTACAGCGCGTCCCAGCCGCCGACATAGTTGATGGCCAGAATGGCGCACAGGGGAATCACAATGCCGAGGATCAAAAACTGAACCAGATCCGTCAGCACCACGGACCACATTCCGCCGGTCACCGTATAAACCAGGGCAAGAATCAGCATGATAATCATGATGAACTTCGGGTCACCGCCCAGGAACACGCCGAACATGTTCCCCAGACCCTGGAGGAAGGTGCCCAGCATGATCAAAAACGCGGCGACCATGGCCAATCCGGCAATCGCCCGGGCGGCCCTGCCATACCGGAACTCCATCAGTTCGGGAATGGTCATGATCTTCACCCGGCGGACCCAGACGGAAAACCAGCCGCCCATTCCGGCCAGCACCGACCCGATCCCGATGACGATGCCCAGGAACATTGCCGACAGACCGTTGATATAGCCGGCCTCCGCCTGATACACCATGGTGATGGCGCCCCATTCTCCGGCGACAACCGATGCCAGCATCACATACATTCCGACGTTGCGTCCCGCAACCAGAAGCTCTTCCTTTTTCCCGTGTGTTTTCCTGGAAGCCACAAATCCGATCACGGTGATGAATGCTATGAAGATCGCGATGATTACCCAATCAATTCCTGCGAGTCTCATGAACTTGCCTTCCTTTCTCAAAATCTCAAATGCGTATCCGGTTAGAAGGTACTTTCGCAAGGGAGGAAAATCCGCGCGGGAGAGCATGTGGCGCCGCTCCGTGTGCCCAAAGGTTAAACGTTTATATTACCATATTACAATCGGGCGTCCTTGTCAATCAATATTCAACATTTTATGTTGAAAACGTCAGAGTATCTAGAAATAACACCTGATTTTTGTGCAGATTATCCAGTTCCTTTTTGGAATACTCTGTGATAGACTAAAGCTACCTCTTGGTTAAACGTTTAAAAATTTTACGGGACATTGCCCGGAATGCATTGGAGGTTACCATGGAAACTCTTGGATTTATTGGGCTCGGGAATATGGGCGGCGCCATTTGCCGGGCGCTGGTTGACCGGGGAAATCAGGTCACGGTATACGATTTGAACGAGAAAGCCGTCTCCGCGTTTCAGGGAAAGGCCCGCATCGCCGGGGACGCCGTCGAGGTCCTGGAAAAGAGCGGCATCATCTTCTTATCCTTGCCCGCTTCCAGGCATGTCATTCCGATTCTGGAGGAATATCTCACTCACGGCGTGAAGGGGAAAACCGTCGTCGACACCTCCACCAGTTACCCGGAAACCACCCGCGCGTTTTACGAGCGGTTCAAGGAAGCGGGCGGCAGCTTGGTGGACCTCGCCATCTCCGGAGCCCCCGCCGACGCCGGAAAGGGGGGCCTGATGGCCCTGTTCGGCGGCGACGAGGAGGAGCACGAGCACCTGGCGCCCTATGTGGCCTGCTTCGCCAACCGCTATCCGAACCTGGGCGGCAGCGGAAACGGACACACCGCCAAAATCCTGTTCAACTTTGTGGCCATGACCTATGTCAATATCTACGCCATGGCCTTTCCCCTGGCGGAGAAAATGGGGCTGGACATGCACCAGCTGTTCGAGCTGCTGATGACCACCGGCATGGGATGCGGGACCATGAACTTCTACGTTCCCAAAATGATCGACCGCACTTATGACATGGCCTTCGCTCTGGAGCTGGCCCACAAGGATCTGACCTATTGCCGGAACCTGTTTGAGAAGTTCCAGGTCCCCGCCTTCGCCCTGGACGGGGAGCTGGCCATGCTGCGCACGGCCATTCGGGACGGAAAAGGGAAGATGGACTATTCCGCGTGCATCTCCACGATGTTTGAGTTCTTTGAGGGAAAGTGAGCCATACCGGCAGCGGGAAAGGAGCGGTTCATGAGAAATCTTTTTGATCTGACCGGCGAAACCGCGATGATCACCGGAGCCGGCAAGGGCCTGGGCCGGAGCTTTGCCGGCGCCCTGGCCCAGGCGGGGGCGGACCTCTTTCTGATCGCCCGGAATGAGGAGAGCCTGATCCGGGCTGCCGGAGAGCTCCAGGAACAGTATGGAATCGCCTGCGCCTGGTGCGCCGCGGACATCTCCTGTCAGGAGGATGTCCGGCGCGCCGTGTCTCAGTGCGAGGCGCGGTACGGAAAAATTGATATCCTGGTGAACAACGCCGCGGCCATGCGGAACAACAAACCGCCTCAGGACACCTCCCCCTCGGAATTTGAAGCCGTCATGGGTCCCAACGTCACCGGAACGTTCATGATGTGTCAGGAGGCCGGCGCCGTGATGCGGAAGCGGAAAAAGGGCCGTATTGTCAACATCTCCTCCATGTCCGCCATGATTGTCAACCGGGGCGTGCATGGCGGGTCCTACGAGGTGTCGAAGGCGGCTGTCTCCATGCTGACCAAGACGCTGGCGGTGGAATGGGCCGGGGACGGCATCACCGTAAACGCCATTTGTCCGGGCTATTACGGCACCCAGCCGAATCTGGACTTCTTCGCGGCGGACCCCGCGTTCAGGGAAACGGTGCTGGATATGATCCCGATGCACCGGCTGGGGCGGCCGGAGGAGCTCTGGGGCGCTCTGCTGCTGCTCTGCTCTCCCGCGGCCAGCTACATGCAGGGGGTCACCATTCCGGTAGACGGAGGTTATACACTCTGGTAATCCAAAACTATGGAAGAAAGGCAATGCAATGAAGAGCTTTGACACCTATTTTCCCACGAAGCTGATCTTCGGAGAGGGGACGATTCAGCGCCTTGGCGAAACCGCCCGGGCTTATGGCCGGAAGGCCATGATCGTCACCACCGGAAGCGACATGAAGGACTTTGGAATCCTGGACAAGGCGCTGGAATCCATGCGCGGCGCGGGCATCTCCTGCGAGGTGTTCTCCGCAGTCGAGCAAAATCCCAAGGACTATAACGTGGACCACGGCGTCCGCGTCTACCGGGAAACCGGCTGTGAGATGACCGTCGGGCTGGGGGGCGGCAGCGCGATGGACGCGGCAAAGGCCATCGCCATGATCGCCCGCAACGGCGGCGTGGTCATGGACTACATGCCCGGACAGCCCCGGTACGGGGAAGAGCTGACGGAAACGGAGCCCTGCATCTGCGTCACCACCACCGCCGGCACCGGGTCGGAAGCCACCTATTTCGCGGTGGTCACAAACACCGTCACCCATGAAAAGCCCGGCCTGGGCTGTCCCTGCATGATGCCCGTGGCAGCCATCATTGATCCGGAGCTCATGCTCTCCGTTCCCCGGCGGGTCACGGCCCAGACCGGCGTCGACGTCTTTTTCCACGCGATGGAGGCGTACCTCTCCACGGTGGCCACGCCCTATACGGACATGGTTGCTCTGGAGGCCATGCGCATCGTGGCCAGGTACCTGCCCAGGGTCCTGGAGGCGCCCCAGGACCGGGAGGCGCGCGGGCAGATGGCCTGGGCCAACACCCTGGGCGGAATCGCCATCGTCTTCGCGGCCACCTGCGGACTGCACGCCATCGGGCATTCCATCAGCGGGGTCACGGACATTCCCCACGGCCGGGCCCTGTCCATCGCGGCGGTGTCGTTCATGGAATATACCTGCGAAGCGGATTTCCCCCGCTACGCGCGGGTGGCCCGCATCCTGGGCGCGGACCCGAGTCTGTCTGACGAGGAGGCCGCGAGGCAGTCTCCCGCGCTCATGAAAAAATTCCTGGAGGACGCCGGTATGGAGACCCGTCTCGGCAGCCTGGGGGTCCGGGAGGATCAGATCGACCAGATCGCCGGCATTGCCGTCAGCTCCATGTCCTATTGCATGAGCGTAACCCTGCGCCCCCTGAATGGGGATGACATCGCCGCGATTTTGCGCAAGGCCCTTTAAAACAACCGATATATGCGCGGCGCCCTCGCAAGGGGCCGCCCATTGAAAGGAATAGCGGATATGAGGAAAGAATTTTGCGTCGACCACCTGAAGGTGCGCTGTTACCCGACGCGGGAAGAAATGGGGGCCGCCGGCGCGGAATACGCCGCCGCCCTGATTCAGCAGGTAATCGAGGAAAAAGGCGAGGCCAATCTGATCTTCGCCTCGTCGCCGTCTCAGATGGACACGCTTGCCGCCCTTTCCAAAAAGGACGTGGATTGGAGCCGGGTGAACGCGTTTCACATGGACGAGTATATTGGCATCGGCCTCGAACACAGCGCTTCCTTCGCGAATTACCTCCGGGAGAATTTCTTCCGTCATCTGCGGCTGAAGAACATCCATTATCTGAACGGCATGGCGGACGGCCCCGAGGAATGCCGGCGCTACAGCGCCCTTCTTCAGGAACACCCGGTTGACGTCACCTTCGCGGGAATCGGGGAAAACGGGCACATGGCTTTCAACGACCCTTACATCGCGGATTTCTTTGACCCCCTGCTGGTCAAAATCAACCCCTCCCTGGACGCCGTGTGCAGGGCCCAGCAGGTCCGGGACGGCTGGTTCGCCTCCCTGGACGAGGTTCCCGGCCAGGCCATCACGCTGACCTTCCCCGCGCTTCTCCGGGCTCCCCACTTGATCGTCACCGCTCCCAGCGAGACCAAAAAGGAGATCATCCAAAAGGTTCTGGAGGGCCCGATCTGCCTGGAGGTCCCCGGCACCGCCGCCCGCCTGCACAAAGACGCGGTCCTGTACATCGACGACGCCTCCGCGGCGCTGCTGTCCAATTTCAATTAAGGAGCGTCCACATGGCCACAATCATTCAAAACGCGGTTGTTCTGACGCCTTTCCGCAAGGTTTTCGGTTCCGTTGTCGTGGAGGGCTCCTCCATCGCCCAGGTTCTCCCGGGGGAAAACGCCCCAATCCAAGACGGCGATCTTCTGATTGACGCGGGCGGAAGATACCTCTCTCCCGGCTTTATCGACCTGCATACCCACGGCGCGGGCGGCTGTGACTTCATGGACGGCTCCATCGAGGCCATTGTGACGGCCTGCCGGACCCACATGCTCCACGGCACCACGGCCCTGCTGCCCACGACGCTCTCCTCCCGGGACGAGGAGCTGTTTGAGAATCTGGCGAACATCGACCGGGCCGCCGGGATCAAAGAGGATATGCCGGAGATTCTGGGCGTTCACCTGGAGGGGCCGTATTTCTCTCCCGCTCAGAACGCCGCCCAGGACCGGCGCTATATCAAAGAGCCGGTTCGGGAGGAGTATGAGCGCATCTACACCAACTGCCCCTCCATCAGGATCTGGTCCGTCGCGCCTGAGCTGCCCGGAGCCCGGGAGATGGGCCGGTGGATGCGCGCCAACGGAATCATCGGTTCCATCGGGCACTCCGACGCCGTGTATGAGGACGTGGAGTCGGCCGTTGAAAACGGCTACAGCATGATCACACATTTCTTTAATGGAATGTCGCGCTTGACACGCAGGGATGCGAAGATGTATCTTGGAGTTGCGGAGAGCGGCCTCTGCTTTGACGATCTGACAGTGGAAATCATTGCGGACGGATGCCATCTGCCCCCCAGCCTGCTGAAATTGATTTACAAGGTCAAGGGGCCCGACCGGATCTGTCTGGTAACGGACTCCATGCGGGCGGCGGGAACGGACGTCTCCGAGAGCACCCTGGGAAGCCTGAAAAACGGGCAGCGCGTGGTGATCGAAAACGGCGTCGCCTATATGCCGGGAAAAACCAGCTTCGGCGGAAGCGTCGCCACGGCGGACCGGCTGGTCCGCACCATGTACCGCCTTGCGGACGTCCCCTTGACGGAGGCCGTGAAAATGATGACGGCCACGCCGGCCCGTGTCCTGGGTGTGAATGACCGGATCGGCAGCGTCGCTCCTGGGATGGATGCGGATCTTCTTCTGTTTGACGAAGAGATTTCCGTCTCTCTGGTAATGACAAAAGGAAAGGTCTGGATGAAATAGCCATGAGCGTCACGATCAAAGATGTCGCGGTTGACGCCGGAGTGTCAACCGCAACGGTTTCCCACGTGATCAACAACAGCAAACGGGTCCGCGAGCCGGTGGCGCAAAAGGTGCGCGATTCCATCAAGCGCCTGAATTATTATCCGAACCAGGTCGGCAGCGGACTGCGCTCCAAAAAAACCTACACGGTTGGTCTTCTGGTTCCTTCGATTGAAAACGAGACCTTCGCGCGGCTGGTGGACCGCATTCAGAGCAGCCTGTTTGAACAGGGATTCAATTTGATCGTGTGCAGCAGCCATTACGACCTGGAAGTGGAGTGCCAGGCGCTGAACACCATGATGATGAAGCGGGTGGACGCCGTCCTGGCCATTCCCTCCGCCGACCACTGCCCAAAGCTGGAGGAAATCGCCCGGTCAAAGCCCGTGATTCTGCTGGACCGTACCATCCAGGGCCTGAAAGCCGACGTGGTGGCCGCGGATAACTACAAGGGAGAATATCTGGCCGTCAGCTACTTGGTCCGCAAAGGGCACCATCGCATAGGCTATGTGGACCGGATGACCCGGCAGTCCCACTCCCAGGCACAGCTGAAGGGCTACATCGACGCCTTGAGCGACCATGGCATTCCCTTTGATGAAAGTCTGGTGGTGACCGCCACCGGGCACTACTATCACGCCGGCATGCACGCCGCGCAGACACTGATGCACCGCAACGGAAATATTACAGCCATCGCCTGTTACTATGATCTGATGGCCTTCGGCGTCATCCGGGGTCTGCTGGACCTCGGCTACCGGGTGCCGGAGGAGGTTTCGGTGATCGGATACGACAACATGCTGTTCACCGAGGCGTCCTATCCCCGGATGACCACCGTGGAGACCCCTTCCCAGCAGCTGGCGGAAGAGGCGTGCAAGCTGCTGATCCGCCGTCTTCAAGAAGGCGAGGACGGAGACGGCGGCGAAGAAGAGGCCGTCAACATCGTCCTGGAGCCCCGGCTGATCATCCGTGAGTCGGTGGCCAGTCTGGACCGGGCGTCTTTCACCGGCGATTCAGAAGGAGAAAAACAATGAAAATGTTGATTGGAGGGCGATGGACGGAGGCTTCCGACGGCGGAAAAATCTCCGTTCTGAACCCCGCCACTCTGGAAAAAATCGACGAGGTTCCCGCCGCGTCGAGGGCGGACGTCATGACCGCTCTGGACTGCGCCCGGCGGGGCGCGGAGGAGTGGGCCGCCTGTCCGCTCCACCGGCGCATTCAAATCATTCGAACATTCCTGGAGGCCTTCCGGCGGCACCGGGCGGAGCTGGCGGAGCTGCTGCAGCGGGAGACCGGAAAAATCACCGCCGCCGCCCAGGGCTGCATTGACGGCAGCCTGGAGCTGGGCGAGCATTACGCGGAGCTGGCCCGGACCCTGGGCGGAGAGACCTTCCCCATGGGGAACCGCGAGGGCACGGAAAACGATCTGCTGGTCACGGTCCGGGAGCCCTTGGGCGTCGTCGTGTGCATCCTGCCCTATAACTTCCCCATCGACGCCTATATGCACAAGGTCATTCCCGCGCTGCTGATGGGCAACGCGGTCCTCATCAAGCCGGCGTCCGACACGCCGCTGACCGATATCCGCTGCACCCAGCTGCTGCTGGAGAGCGGTGTTCCCGGAAATGCCGTGCAGATCGTGACCGGCAGCGGCGGGAAAATTGGCGAGTGGCTGACCTCGGATCCCCGGGTGGCGCTGGTGAATCTCACCGGAAGCACCCAGGTGGGCATCCAAATCGCGAAGAACTGCGCCGGGCATCTGCACCGCACCCACCTGGAGCTGGGCGGCAACGACGCGCTGATCATCCTCCCCGACGCGGACGTGGACGAAGCCGCCGAAGAGGCGTTCCGCTCCAGAATCGGGAACTGCGGGCAAACCTGCTGTGCCGGAAAGCGCTTTTTTGTGCACCGGTCCATGAGGGACGCCTTTGCCGCAAAGCTCCGGGAAAAACTGCGCCAGGTCGTGGTGGGAGATCCCCGGGCGCCGGAAACCACCTGCGGCCCGCTGATCTCCGAGAAGGCCGCCGGCGACCTGGAGGCGCAGCTTGCCCTGAGTGTCCGGCAGGGAGGCAGGATTCTCCATGGGGGTCACCGTCTCGGAAAAACGTTCTTCGAGCCGACGCTGATGGAACTCACGGCGGAGGCGGACGCGGCCAGGGACCTGGAGCTCTTCGGCCCCGTCTGGTCCATGCTGGTCTATCAGACCGTGGACGAGGCGGTGGAGCTGGCAAACCGCAGCATGTACGGCCTGTCCTCCGGCGTGCTGGGAAAGGACATGCCCACCATGATGCGGGTGGCCCGGTCCCTGCGGGCGGGCACCTGCGTGGTCGGCGGCTCCGGCGCGTACCGCACCTGCGACCAGCCCTTTGGCGGCTATAAAATGAGCGGTCTGGGCCGGGAGGGCGGACGGTATACCCTGGAGGAGCTCAGTCAGGTGAAATGCATTGTTTTGAAGTCCTGACCGCTCCTGCTCCGCCAGCGCCCGGGCCTGCTCCGCCTCCGGCCGGGGGTCTGGAGGGGACTGTAATATTTTCAGGAAAACGCAGAAGCTCCAAGCGGCTTTGCCGCTTGGAGCTTCTGCGCGCCTTTCCGGGCGAGACGCTGTAAATCAAGAGCGCTATTCTTCTCTTTCGATTTGCTTGGATGTTCCTGAAAGAGGGGCGTCTTTTTTGGCGAACACCAAGTAGAGGTATGGCGCGAACATGCCGGGGACCACCCACAGGCTGGATGTAAGCCCCGCCGCCAGAAAGAGCCGGAAGAACAGCTGGCTGACCCAGGAGGTTCCCTCCGTCAGGGCGTACAGGCGGTACACCCACATGGGGTAGCTTCCGGTGACGGCCTGCCCGATCTGCTCCGCCGCCAGCAGGGCGGCGTTCACCAGCACCATGATGGACGCGGACCAGAAGATCTCCCGCCGGGTCAGTCCCCGGACGAACCTCCACCCCGCCCACCAGAACAGCAGAGCACCCGCAACGGTCAGGATTTCCCGCAAATAGCCGGTGCCAATGACGATGCTTCCGTCCGGCCCCGGGCCCCGGGCCCGCTGGATCGAGACCCAGATCATGCTCCCGGCCAAGGTGAGCAGGCGGTTGATGACGCCCAGCGCTCCCAAAACCACCGGAACCCGCCAGAGGGGTTTTTTCCAGAATTCCATCCACAATCCCCCCAAAAAAGCGGAGGGCGGGCGTCCGCCCTCCGGGTGGAGTGCGCTGCTTACAGGGTGTTCGCCTCGTCCACGACCTTCTTGATGGCCGCGGCGGCGTCGGCGGGGAGCTTGTTGAAGCCGCCCTCTTCGGTGTCCAGGTTGGTGACATAGTTCAGACGGTCCTGCATCCGGGCCTTCAGCTGGGCGACATACTCCTTGTCGCTCAGGTCGGGTACGAAGCCCTCCCACTTGAAGATCTCGATGTCCTCGAAGGGGCCCCAGGTCTCGAACCTGGCCTTGCCCTCGACGACGGCCTCCAGGATGCCCAGGGTGTCCTCCTTCTGGACCTTTTTGCCCATGAAGTCGCCGGTGTTGATGATATAGCAGGCCACGTTCTTTTCCGCCACCAGCTTCTTGAACTTCTCATAGTCGTTCACCAGCGGATAGGTGCGGAAGGGGTTGGCGTAGGGCTCCACCACCAGGGCGTTGGGGTCCACGCCTTCCTTCAGCCGCTCGGCGCTGGAGCGCTTGGTGGCCAGGGTGGCGCCCATGACGGAGGCCAGGGACGCGCCGCTGAGCTTCACGATGGGGGGGATGGTGGGGTCCTTCATGATCCAGAAGATGGCGTTGACGGGAGAGTCGATCTTGTCCACCCGGTTGGGGGACCAGAGCTTGGACTTGATGGCCCGGCCGTTGCCGTTCCGGACGTCCTCGGTGACCAGGACGATCTTGCCCTCGTCGTCCAGGGTGGCGGAGCAGTTCTGGGCGGTCAGCAGGTACTTGTTGTCCTCGGAGGGGACGGGATAGTCGGCGGTCTTGTCGAAGTAGGTGGGCTCCAGGGCGATGGAGGCGCAGGTGTCGGAGTTGATGATGAACGCGTCGTCATGCAGCACCTTGATGGAGGGGTATTTCCCGCTGTGCTTGGCGTGGGTCAGGGTGGACTTGCCGGAGCCGGAGAGGCCGAAGACCGCCGCCACGTACTTGCTGCCGTCGTCCAGGGTGTACTCCTTCTGGCCGCCGTGGCAGGAGGCGTAGCCGTTGCGGTTGGCGATGGCCCAGGCCAGGGTCAGCGTGCCCTTCTTGTGCTCGCCGAAGTAGCGCATGCCCAGGATGGCGGCGCAGTTGGTGTCCGTGTTGAAGTAGCACAGGCACTTGGGGTCGCAGATGTCCTCACGACCCGGCGCGCCGGTCCACTGGGGATCGGAGAAGATATAGATGTCGGGCTCTTTGCCGTCGCCCACGGGCTTGGACTTCTTGTACATCTTGACGTACTCGTCGGACTGATACTGGAAGTTCAGCATCCAGTTGTACAGGAGGTTCTCCTCCCCCTCGGGAATCAGCAGGTGGGCCTTGACCATGAACTCGGGGTCCAGGCCGATGAAGACCTCGGCGTGGTACATGGTCTTCCAGCGGGTGTCATAGACGGCGTCCATGACGATCTTGTCCAGGGCGGTGGTGTCCACGCCGGGCTTTCCGGTAATCCGGCGGGCGGCGGCGTAGCGGCCGGTGATGGAACCGTCGTTGAACAGCAGGACCTTGGCGTCGGGCTCCAGGCCGAACTCCTCGCCCCGGTAGACGGGCATGTCAGTAACCACGGTGCCGGGAGAGTTCTTGGCCATGTCATAGGCCTCCCGGAGGGAGTTGATCTTCACGACGTTGTTGCCGTAGAAGGGGGCCTCAATGATGGAGCGGGTCTTGGAGAACCCGACCTTGCCGGGTCCGATCTCGGTTCTGGGGTAATAGGCTTTCGTAGACATATCTGTTCCTCCTTTAAGATGTCAAAACGCCTGCGCCTGGTGAAGAGCAGGGCCGCTGGAATTACCAGTTTACTATACCCTGTTTTCCCTCAAAAAGCAAGAGTGAAAACAGACTCTGTGAAAAAAACAGCAGGCCCGGCGGAGCCCCGGAGAGTTTCCCTTGACACCGGCCGCCCGGAGTGGTATATTAGAAACCGACCAGCGGTTTGTATGAGGGGAGGACGGCCCTGTGGCACGGAACAAGTACCCGGAGGAGACGGTGCGGAAGATCCTGGACACGGCGGAGCGGCTGTTCATTGAAACGGGCTATGACCGGGCCTCCCTCCAGGAGATCATCGACGAGACGGGCCTTTCCAAGGGGGCCATCTACCACCACTTCGCCTCCAAGGAGGACATTTTCTACGCCGTCTGCGACCGCATCGGGCAGCGGAACGCCGGGGAGCTGGTGGCCGTCCGGGACGGCCCCTCCCTCAACGGCCTGGAGAAGCTGCGGACCATCTTCAAGGTCTCCCTGCACCCGGACAAACAGTCGAAAATGTACTCCATGATGCCCTATCTCATCGACAACCCCAAGTTTCTGGCGGCGGAACTGCAGAGCCTTTTCATGGAGGTCGTGCCGGAGTTCCTGGAGCCCATCATCCGCCAGGGCGTGGCCGACGGCTCCATCCGCACGGACCACCCCAAGGAGCTGGCGGAGGCCATGCTGCTGCTGGCCGACGGCTGGGTCAACCCCGTGGTTCAGCCCACCACCCCGGAGGAGCTCCGGGCCCGGTGTGAGATCTACAACCAGCTGTTCTTCCGCTTCGGCATCCCCGAGATGATCGACCGGGAGAGCATCGAGCTGCTGGAGCACTACGCCGGACTGGGCCGGTGCCCGCCGGAAAAAACCAACGGCTGAAAAGAGACTGCCGCGCGCGGGCAGTTTCTTTTTGGAGATATAAAAACCGACGGTCGGTTTTTAAAATGACCAAAAAAAGGAGTGTCCCTATGAAAACAAGTCAAGCGCCCCTGTTCCGCCGGGACTTCACCCTGGTGGTCCTGGGGCAGGTCATCTCTCTCTTCGGCAACGCCATCCTGCGCTTCGCCCTGCCCCTGTACCTGCTGCGGCAGACCGGGTCCCCCGCCCTGTTCGGCGCGGTGGGGGCGGCGGCGTTCATCCCCGCCGTGCTGTGCGCCCCCATCGGCGGCGTGGTGGCGGACCGGGTGAACAAGCGGAACATCATGGTTGTCCTGGATTTCTCCACGGCGGGCCTGATTCTGGCCTTCACCCTCCTGCTGGACCGGGCGCCCCTGGTTCCGCTGATGGTGGCCTGCCTCATGCTGCTGTACGGCATCGCCGGGGCCTACCAGCCGGCGGTCCAGGCCAGCATTCCCCTCCTGGCGGAGCCGGAGCAGCTCACCAGCGCCAACGCGGTCATCAACATGGTGCAGACCCTGTCCGCCCTGCTGGGGCCGGTCATCGGCGGCGTGCTGTTCGGGGCCTTCGGCCTCCGGCCCATTCTGTGGGTGGGCATCGTCTGCTTCTTTCTCTCCGCCGTCATGGAGCTGTTCATCCGGATTCCCCACCACCCCCAGGCGGCGGCGGGCGGCGTGCTGGCCACGGTCCGGCGGGACCTGGGGGAGAGCTGGCGCTTTGTCCGCCGGGAGCGGCCGGTGTTCCTCTCCGTCATGCTGGTGCTGGCCCTCTTCAATCTGGTGCTGTCCGCCGCCCTGGTGGTGGGCATTCCCGTGGCGGTGGTCCAGACCCTGGGCATGAGCGACAGCCGCCTGGGCGTCACCCAGGGGGCCATGGGCCTGGGGGGACTCTTCGGCGGCGTGCTGGCGGCGCTTCTGGGGTCCCGGCTGCGCCTCCGGCGGGGGCGCGCCGTCCTCCTGGCCGCCAGCCTGACGGCGGCGGGCATGGGCGCGGCCCTGCTGCCGGGGGTCCCGCCCGTCCCGGGCTGGTGGGGCGTGACGGCCATGAGCTTCGCCGTCATGGTGCTCTCCACCCTGCTGGTGGTGGTCCTCAGCGCCGCCGTCCAGGGGCAGACACCCGAGTCGCTGCTGGGGAAGGTGATGGCCTTCATCATGGCGGTGTCCAACTGCGCGGCCCCCCTGGGACAGGCGGTGTACGGGGCGCTGTTCGAGGTCTGCCCGGCCTGGGCCGTCCTGCTGGGGGCGGCGGGGGCCGCGGCCCTGGCGGCGGTCTGGTCCGGGGGCGTCTTCCAGGAGCTGGACGGGGTTTAACCGCCCCGGAACTCCCGCTCCTTCCGGGCGAGGCCCTGGTCGTAGTTCTCGATCTTCTCGTTCAGCCGGTCCAAGGACCGCTGCATGTCCTCCATCCGCTCCAGCAGCTGCCGCCGTTGCTCCACCAGCAGGGCCTTCCGGGCCTCCACGGTCTCCTCCCCCTGCTGGAACAGGCGGCAGTATTCGCTCAGCGCCTCGATGCCCACCCCGGCGGCGCGCATGCACTTGATCAGCTCCACCCAGCCCAGGGACGGCCCGTCATAGTCCCGGGCGCCGCCCCTGGTCCGGGGCACCGGCGGGATCAGCCCCACCCGCTCATAGTACCGCAGGGTGTCGGCGGAAAGGCCGTACCGCCGGCTCACCTCCTGAATCGTCATGGCTCTGCCTCCTTCGCGTTTCCCAACAGCATAGCACCTGGAGCGGGCTCCAAGTCAAGGGCTTTCGCGAAAAAAATCCCGGAACGGCCGGGCGTTCGACAGGCTTGGTTTGACGAACGGGGAAAAATCTGCTAAGATAGGGAGACAACGTCCAACACAAGGAGCTGAAATATATGAAACGACTGAAACGAGTCCTCTCTTGCCTGCTGCTGTGCGCCCTGCTGGCGTGCCAGCTCACCGTCCCCGCCGCCGCCCTGTCCGACGTGCCGGAGGGCTTCTGGGCCAAGGAGAATATCGACCGCTGCGTCGCCCTGCGGTACTTCTACCCCGAGACCGACGGCAGCTTCGGCGTGGGAAAGGAGATGTCCCGGGCCGAGTTCCTGGTGGTGCTGTGCCGCGTCATGGGCTGGAAGCCCACCTCCCCCGCCGGGGCGGTCTACGACGACGTGCCGGAGAAGATCTGGTACGCCGGCGCGGTGGAGATCGCCTACCGCCAGGGGGCCGTCACCGCCCAGGACGGGACCTTCCGTCCCGACGACCCCGTCACCCGCAGCGAGGCCGCGTCCATGCTGGTCCGGGCCCTGGGCTACGGCAGCGTGGCCGGGCTGATCCAGGAGATGTCCCTCCCCTTCCGGGACGTGAAGGCCAACAACGGCTACATCGTCATGGCCTACGGCATGGGCCTGATGGACGGGACCTCCTTCACCGCCTTCTCCCCGGAGGGACACGTCACCCGGGAGCAGGCCGCCGCCATCATGATGCGCCTCCACGACAAGCTCCACGACCCCACCGCCAGCCGCCTGGGCCTCACCGCCTCCAAAAGCGGCCTGCCGGACCTCACGGGCTATGAGGCCGTGGGCGTCTCCGCCGCCAAGCTGACCTACAACGGCGCGCCCCAGATCTCCTTCTCCATGGACAGGGAGGAGGCCAAAGCCATCCGCGCCGCCGTCTCCGCCGCCGGGGCCAAGGCCCTGCTCCATGTCGCCGGCGGGGCCTACCACGTCCGGGAGGGCGACGAGGAGAAGCTGGCGGAGGTGCTGTTCCAGGCGGTGGAGGACGGGTCCTACGACGGTCTGTTCCTGGACGTCACCGGCCTGACCGCCGTCTCCCAGCGGGACGTGCTCACCGCCGCCGCCCGGATGCTCCGGGAGCGTTTGGGAGAGCGGCTCTTGTACATCGGGGTGGAGGCCCCCTCCTGGAAGGGCACCATCTTCGGCTATGACTACGCCGCCCTGGGCGAAGCGGCGGACCGTCTGGTCCTCCGCTTCGACCACAAGAAGGAGACCGTGGCTGGCCGGACCGTGGCCCCCCTGGAGCCCCTGGAACAGGTCTTTTACGCCCTGAACCGCCTCCGGGGCGTGGTGGACGCCGACAAGCTGACGCTGCTGCTGACCTCCACCGCCGTCATCTGGGACAGCGGCCGGACCTCCACCTCCGTCACCGGGGAGCAGCTCCTGGCCTACCAGGAGGAGCTGGGCGCCCGGAGCTACTACTCCGACCGCTACGGCTCGGCCTACCTGACCCGGGAGAAGGGCGCCGACGTCTGGTACCACAGCGCCCGGTCCATCCAGGACCGGATCCAGCTGGCCCGCCTGTTCGGCGGCGGGCACCTGTGCCTCTCCGACCTGAACCACACCCTGCCGGAGGTCCTGGAGGCCATGCCCTGACCCCCGGCACGCGTTCGACGCAAAAGGCCCCCGCTTCCCTCTGGAAGCGGGGGCCTTTCGTTCACTTTTCGCTCTTACAGGAAGCGCTGCATGCCCTCCGTGGCGGAGGCGGGGTCCGCGCTGATGGTGACGGTGAACTTGATGTTGTTCCGCTCGCCAAAGGCGTCCAGCCAGTTCAGGAAGGTCTCGGTTTCGCCGTCCACGTCTCTGCCCACGATTTTGCAGAAGTTGTCGATGAACATGTGGGAGATGTCGTAGTTCCCCGCGTGGAGGCCGCTGATGAAGCCCTGGAGCAGTTCGTAGCCGTTGAGTTTGTATTCATGCGCGTCGATCAGGCGGATGTGGTAGTGGATATCGTAGGTCATGTTTCGGTTTGCCTCGATGCAGACTACGTTTCCGGGTTCGTCTTTCGCCGCGTTGTTGATCAATTCGATGAGCTGCTTGGTCTTGCCGGAGCCTTTCATGCCCATAATCAATCTAACCATAGTAAAACACTCCTGTCATTTCAAATTGCCGTGGCGCTGTGGCCTTGTAGTTCAAGGATACCACACTTCCCCGGAAAAAACAATCCATAATTCATATTTTGCCATTTGTTCACAGACTGGGCGGAGCTTTGCCCCGCCCAGTCTGTTACCTCTTTCCCTTAAGCGGCCGGCTTATCCAGCCAGACAGGCGGTGCGGAGGAGGCGGAGGAGCATCTGGCCGTAGGTCACCCGGGGGACCTCCTCCCCCGCCAGCAGGGGAATCTCCGCCACGACCTCCTCCCCGGAGGTCACCGTCAGGGTCCCCAGCCGGTCCCCCAGGGCCACGGGGGCGGGGACGCCCTCCTCCAGGGCCACGGACTGGCGGAGGTCCCCGGCCTTGGCCTTTTCCAGCAGCAGCGTGCCCCCCTCTCCCAGCACCGGCTGGACGGTGGCCTGGGCCCCCAGCTCCACCGGGACCGGGGGCAGGGCCTGATCCGGGACGATCTTCCGCAGGGCGTAGCTGGCGAAGCCGTGGCTCAGCAGGGCCTGGGCGTCCTCGAAGCGCTGGGCGGAGGTGGCCCCCTTCATGATGACGGCGATGAGCTCCATGCCGTCCCGCTCCGCCGTGGCGGAGAGGCAGTAGAGGGCGCTGTCCGTGGACCCGGTCTTGAGGCCCGTGGCCCCCTCGTAGAACCGCACCAGCCGGTTGGTGTTCACCAGCTGGCTCTCCCCGCCGCGCAGGGTGTCCATCCAGATGGTGGTGTACTGCCGGATGTCCGGGTGGTTCAGAATCAGCTCCCGGCTCATCAGGGCGATGTCGTAGGCGGAGGTGACGTGGCCCGCCGCCGGGAGGCCCGTGGCGTTTTTGAAGGTGGTGTCCCGCATGCCCAGCTCCGCCGCCCGCCGGTTCATCCGCTCCACGAAGGCGTCCTCGCTGCCCGCCACCGTCTCCGCCAGGGCCACGGCGCAGTCGTTGGCGGAGACCACGCACACGGCCTTCAGCATGTCGCTGACGCTGAGCTGCTCGTGCTCCTTCAGCCAGATCTGGGACCCGCCCATGGAGCAGGCGTGGGCGGAGGCCGTCACCATGTCGTCGTACCCCAGCTGCCCGCCGTCGATGGCCTCCATGGTCAAGAGCAGCGTCATCACCTTGGTGACGCTGGCGGGCTCCAGCTGCTTGTGCTCGTCCTTGGCGAAGAGGACGGTCCCCGTCTCCTTCTCCATCAGCAGCGCCGACGGCGCGGACACCTCCACCGCCCGGGCGCTGCCGGCCAGCAGCAGCGCGGCACACAGCAGCGCGATTCCTCTTTTTTTCATAATGCTCCCCCTCTTGCTTGTACTCGTCGGTTAAGCCTATGAGACAAGGGGGACATTCATACGTTGTCCTGGGACAAAATCCTTTGACCGGAGCGGAAAAATGTGCTATGCTGGTCCCATCTTATAAAGAAGAAAGAGGGGATTCCCTATGCCGTCTCCCATTCCCTTCGGCGTCATGCCGGACGGTACGGCCGTGGAGCTGTACGTCTTGACCGCCGGGGCGCTTTCCTGCAATGTCATCACCTTCGGCGGCTCTCTCCAGTCCCTCCGGGTCCCGGACCGGACGGGCAGGCCCGTGGACGTGCTCCTGGGCTTCGACGCGCTGGAGCCCTACCGGACCCATGGCAAATCCCTGGGGGCCCTGGTGGGCCGGTACGCCAACCGCATCGGCGGGGCGAGGTTCACCCTGGACGGCCAGACCTGTCAGCTGGCCGCCAACAACAACGGCGTCAACCACCTCCACGGCGGCCTCGTGGGCTTCAACCAGCGGGTCTGGACCGTGGAGGAGGCCGCAGAGGACCGCCTGACCCTCTCCCTGTTCAGCCCCGACGGGGAGGAGGGCTACCCCGGGGACCTGACGGTCCGGGTGACCTACGCCCTGACGGAGGAGGGCCTGACCATCCGATACCGGGCGGAGTGCGGCCGGAGCACCGTCTGCAACCTGACGAACCACGCCTACTTCAACCTCTCCGGCCACGACAGCGGCCCGGTTCTGGACCAAGTCATCCAGCTCCTGGCGGATTTCTACACCCCCACGGACCCCCTGTCCATCCCCACCGGGGAGATCGCCCCGGTGGAGGGCACCCCCATGGACCTGAGAACTCCCGCGCCCATCGGGGCCCGCATCGGGGAGGATTTCCCCCAGCTTCTCCAGGCCGGGGGCTATGACCACAACTGGATTCCAAACGGCCGGCCGGGCACCCTCCGGCCCATCGCCCGGGCCTTCTCCGAAACCACCGGCATCTCCATGGAGGTCCTCTCCACCCTCCCCGGCGTCCAGTTCTACACGGGGAACTATCTGGACGGCTGCCCCGCCGGGAAGGGCGGCGCGCCCTATGCCAACCGCTGGGGCTTCTGCCTGGAAACCCAGTTCTATCCGGACTCTCCCAACCACGAGAACTTCCCCTCCTGCGTTCTCCGGCCGGGGGAGGTCTTCGACCACACGGCGGCGTTCCGCTTCTCGGCGGAGTGAGGAGGAAACGACAGGGCGGGCCAAGACGGCCCGCCCTGTTTTCACGCCTCCGGCGCTCAGGCCTCCTCCACGGAATAGGAAAAGGGCAGGAGCTCCCGGGCCCTGAGCTTTCTCAGCTCGCCCCGCACCGGAACGATGACCTCGCAGTCCGGCGCGTAATCGCACAGAATCTGGCGGCAGTTTCCGCAGGGCGGTATGACCTCCCCGCCCTCTTCTCCTCTGACCGCGACCACGGCGGTGAAGTCCCGTTCCCTGTTCGTGACCGCCGCTCCCAGCGCCACCTGTTCCGCGCAGGCCCCGTGCAGGGAGTAGACATTCACCCCCGCGTAGATTCTCCCGCTTCCGCAGCGGACAGCGACCCCCACCGTGTGCATGAAGCGCTCCCGGTCGTAGTTCCGCCGTATCGCCCTACGGGCCTCCGCGATCAGCTCACGGTCCCCGTCCGTCAGAAAATCCATGTTTTCATCCCTTTCTCTCCTCCGGAGACGCTCCGGGCGTCCGCCCCGGCCTCACGCCTCCAGGAACTCCTCCAGGTTCTCCAGGGTCACCGGCCGGTAGGGCAGCCACACGTAGTGCCCGTCCGTCAGTTCCACCGCCCGGGCCGGGTCCTCCCCGTTCCAGAGGGCCAGGGCCAGGTCCATCATGGCCCTGGCCTGCCCCCGGCTGTCGTTGAGAACGGTGCCGTACAGCTGTCCCACAGCCACCGCCTCCAGGGCCGGGGCCGTGGCGTCCACCCCCACGATGAGGGGCCAGCGGTCCCGGGGCGTGTCCGCCAGGGCGTCGATGGCCCCCAGGGCCATGTCGTCGTTGTTGGCGAAAATCACCTCGATGCCATCTCCGAACTCCTCCAGCCACTGGGCCGTCCGGGCGGCGGCCTGGGCCCGGTTCCAGTTGGCGGTCTCGCTGGCCAGCTTTTCCACCTCCACGCCGCCGTCGGTGACGGCCTTGACGGCGTACTCCGTCCGGAGCAGGGAGTCCTGGTGTCCCGGCTCCCCCTCCAGCATCACGTACTGGAGGACTCCGTCGCCGTTGCGGTCCAGGGTCTCCCGGTCCGCCCTCCAGGCGTCCAGCACCAGCCCGCCCTGGAGCTCGCCGCTCTCCCGGGCGTCGGCCCCCACGTAGTAGACGCCATCCCAGCGCTGGATGTCCTCCGCCACGGGCTGGCGGTTGAAGAAGATCAGGGGCACGCCCTCGGCCTCCGCCTTGTCCACGATGACCGCCGCCGCCGTCCGGTCCACCAGATTGATACACAGCACGTCGCAGCCCCGGTTCAAAAAGCGGTCCACCTGGTCCATCTGGGTGGACTGGCGGCTCTCGCTGTCGGAGAGGAAGAGGGTGATCTGCCTCCCCGTCTCGCTCTCCGCCTCCCGGACCATGCCCTCCAGGTTCTGGGCCACGGTGGAGATGAAGGTGTCGTCCTTGGTGTAGAGGGCCGTGCCGATCCGCAGGCCCTCCTCCTTCCCGCCGCAGCCGGAGAGGAGCAGCAGCCCCGCCAGCAGCAGGGAGAGACTCCCCCGCCTACCGGCTGGAGGACGACATGATGGGGAACAGCAGCTTCTGGTTTTCCGGCGCATAGATATCCTCCCTTCGCAGAATGGAGAAGGGCAGGGGCGTCAGCTCCCCCTCCTCTCCCCGGGCGGCCTCCACCGCCCGGCGCACCGCCAGATATCCGGCGGCGTAGTCGCTCCATGCCGCCATGGCGGCGATGCCGCCCCGCTCCAGCTGGGCCGTGATGGCGGTGGCGGTGCCCACGCCGTAAAGGGCGCAGTCCCAGCCCTCCGCCTCCTTCCGCTCGGCGGTCCACTGGGTGGCGGAGGGTTCGAAGGCCATCACCCAGGGCGGCGGCGCCTCCTCCGGCAGCTCCTCCGCCCGCCGGACAGGGACTCCCGCCGCAAGCAGGACGGCCTCCGCCGCCTCCAGCCGGTCCGTCACGCCGGCGCAGCGCCCGGCGGTGTCCAGCAGCAGCGCCTCACCGCCGTCCCAGTCCCTCAGCAGGGCCCGGGCCAGCTGCCCGCCCAGGGCGGCGTTGTCCGGGGAGACCGTCCCCGCCGCCCCCTCCATGGGGGACTCCAGGGTCACGACGGGACACACGGGCATCCAGCGCTCCAGCCCGGCGCTGAGGTTCTCCGGGTCCGCCGGGACCACCACCAGCGCCGCCGCGCCGCCCTCGATCTCCCGGAGGAGGAGGGCCTCCTGCTCCGCGCCGTCGCCCGCGGTGGTGAGGGTGAGGAAGCGGAGCTCCGCCCCCAGCTCGTCCGCCGCCTGCTCCATGCCCTGCCGGGCGGCGTTCCAGCCGGAGCTGTCCGTGTCCCGGAGCATGACCGAGAGGGACAGCAGCCGGGGGTCCCTCCGGCCCCGGAACAGCTGGGGAACCACCAGGGAGAGCACCACCGCCAGCCCCAGCACCGCCAGGATGCCGATCTGGATCAGATTGCTCTTTCTCGTCGTCTTCATAGGACCTCCCCCCTCTGGCGGCGGTCCGCCTCCTCCCGGGTCAGGGCCGGCAGGCGGACGCGGACCAGCGTGCCCTCGTCCGGCTCGCTGAAAATGGTCAGGCCATAGCCCTCCCCGAAGGTGAGGGAGACCCGCTGGTGGACGTTGCGGACCCCGATGCCGGACCCGCCGGTCCGCACCTCGGGCCTGTCCTCCTCCAGGAGGGAGGCCGCCAGCTCCGGGCGCATCCCCAGGCCGTTGTCCTCCACGTCGATGAGGAGGTCCTCCCCCTCCCGGTAGGCGGTGACCCGGATGACCCCGTCGTCCTCGGCGCTGGCGCAGCCGTGGTAGATGGCGTTTTCCAGCAGGGGCTGGATGATGAGCTTCAGGGTGTACAGCCCTTCGGTGCCGGGCCCCGCCTGGATCTCCGTGGTGAATTTGTTCTTGAAGCGGATTTGCTGGATGTTCATGTAGTGCCGGGCGTGCTCCAGCTCGTCCGCCAGGGGGATGATGCTCTTGCCCTTGCTCAGGGAAATGCGGAAGAGCCGGGCCAGGGAGGTGACCATCCGGATGGCCTCCTGCTGCTGGCCGGATTCCGTCATCCAAATGACGGAGTCCAGGGTGTTGTAGAGAAAGTGGGGGTTGATCTGGGACTGGAGCACCTCCAGCTCGCTGCGGCGCTTCTGCTCCTCCTGGCGGACGATGTCGTCCATCAGGTGCCGCATGGTGGACACCATGGCGCTGATGGCGTGGCTCAGCCGCTGGACCTCATAGCAGCCCCCCTCCTCAATCCGCACGCTTCCCAGGTCCCGGTCCAGCTCCCGGATGGACAGCTCCAGGCGGCGGATGGGGTCGGAGATGCGGGCGGAGATCAGGTAGTTCAAAAAGGCGATCAGGAAGATGCCGAACAGCAGCAGCGTCAGGCCGAAGAGCATGGGCTGGAGGGAGGCGTCCATCCAGCTCCGGGCCGGGGCCACGCCCACCAGCTTCCAGCCGGTGTAGCCCATGGTCTTCACGGTGACCTGACGGGGCAGGCCCTGGAACCGCTCCCGGTGGCTCCCGTCCCGGTAGGACGCCGCCGCCCGGTTGTTCTCCTCCAGAAGGCCGGTGTAAATGAGCTGCTGGCGGGGGTGGTAGATCAGCTCCCCGTCCTTGTCGATGAGGTAGAGGTAGCCGCCGCCCCCCAGAGTCACGTCCCGGCAGACCTGTTCCACGCCGCTGAAGCTCATGTCCACCAGCAGCACGCCGCTCTCCGTGGCCCCGTCCCGGGTCAGCTGGACGTGGCGGCTCAGGGACACCACCCAGCGGTAGGGATAGTCCGGGTCGTCGAAGATGTTCTGGACGTGAGGGGTGGAGAAGTGGAGGTTCTCCATGCTCCGGCTGGCGGAGCGGAACCAGTCGCTCTCCTCCGGGGCGGCGTCCCGCTTCACCGCCGACAGGGGCACGGCGGACACCAGCCCGCCCCGCCCGTCAAAGACCGCCAGGGACACCAGATCGTCCCGGTTCTCCTCGTAGAGGAGGCTCAGGTCCCCGGTGAGGTCCCCCTCGGCCAGGTCCGTGTTCTTGATGGTCCGGTAGTACACCGTGTCGGAGATCCGCATCATCCGTCGGAGATAGCTGTCCAGGTTCAGGTTGGCCTGGGCCAGAACCCGCTGGCTGCTCTCGGCGGTGAGCTCCTCGCTGGCGGCGGTGAAGCGCCACACCAGACTGACGCCCATCAGCAATATCCCCGCCGCCGCCACGGCGGTGAAGGACAGGGAGAGCACCATCTGGATGCTCATTCTCCGATAGCGCTCCACCCACTGGGCGGCAAGGCGGCGGAAAAAGCTCATGAGTCCTCCCTCGCCGGGACGGCCCAGGGCTGGAAGAAGCCCTCCGGCGCATCCTTGTAGTCCAGGCTGATCTGATAGCTGTTCTCCTCCCCCGTAAGGGTCCCCGGCGGGAAGTCCACGGACACGTGCTCCGGGAAGAAGACGAACATGTCCCCCTCCAGGGCCTTCGACATGGCCTTCCGGAGCTCCGGCTCGTCCACCCAGCCGCACAGCTCCGGCAGGCGGCGGCGGACCTCCTCCTCGGAAACGGCGAAGAGGTCCCAGTTGTCGATCTTCTCCCCCGTCTCCCGGTCAAAGGCCCCGCCAAGCTGCCGTTCATAGCTGAACCTTCCGCCGCGCTGGGGCATTCTCAGGCTGGTCACAAAATACATGACCCTCCCGTTGGAGGCGGTGGGGGTCACGTCCTGCTCGATCCAGTCGCACGAAAACGCTTCCCCTGACTGAAGATAAGCGGCATAGGACTCCTCCAGCTCCTCCAACTCGTCGTAGAGGGGGCCCTGAGCCTCGTAATAGGCCCGGACCTTCTCCTGGGCCTGGGGGCTCAGGTCATCAAAGCTCTCCAGGCTCATGACATAGTGGTTTTCCGGCCCGCCGTTATTGGTCACCCGCAGAAGCTCCGTCCCGTCGGGGAGCCGGTAGACACGGTCATTGCCGAAATGAACCCCTTCCATAACATCTATGGCGGTGCCGTCCCGGAGGGTCAGGGCGTTCCGCTTCAGGATACCGTCGATTTGGATGCTCTGGCCCCAGTAGGCGGGGATACTCTCCCCCTCCGCCGTCTCCAGTTTTTCCTTACGGGGATAGCACCACGCGCTGATCTCGTTCCCCGGCTGGAGGTCCTTCCGGAAGGCCTCCATGGCCTCCTCGCCGGTCCAGCTTCCCTCTCCTCTGGGCCAGACGCCGGTTTTCTCCGCCAGCAGGACGCCGGTGCGCTTCCCGTCCCGCTCCAGAATGAGGGCGGTGAGGTCACCGTTTTCATCGGTCTGGACTTCCGCCAGGGAGCCCATGACGCTCCTCTCGTCCTGACAGGCCGTCAGCCCCAGGGCCAGCAGGACGGCTATCGACAGCGCTAAAATTCGTTTCATCAGTGGGACCTCCTAACCCTTCTGCCCCGCCCGGAATCTGGACGGGGACTGGCCGAAATGGCGCTTGAAGACGTAGCTGAAATAGTTGGGGTCGCCGTACCCCGTGGCCTCGGCGATGCGCCAGGTCTTCTCATCCGTCTCCCGGAGGAGCCTCGCCGCCTCCTCCATCCGCATTTTGGTGACATAGGCGGTGAAGCTGAGGCCCACCTCCCGCTTGAATAGGGTGGAAAAATAAGTGGGAGACAGGTGGATGTGGGAGCACAGGGCCTCCACGCTCAGGTCCTCGTCGGTGTAGTGCTCCGCGATATAGTTCTCGGCCCGCTCCACCATCTGCCACGCGGAGTCGCTCCGCCGCCGGCCCAGCAGGTCGTGGAGCCGCCCGCAGCGCTCCGCCAGCCAGTCCCCCAGCTCCTCCAGGCTGGAGAAGTCGGAGACGGACACCGCCCCGGTGAAGCCCTCGCCGAAGACCTCCTCCACCGCCAGTCCCCCGGACCGGGCCAGCCGGACCAGACAGGTTACCACCTCCAGCAAAAAGAGGTCGCACCGGCTGAGGGACAGCCCCGCGTGGCGCAGGCGCTCCATCAGCTCCCGGACCACCGCCTCCGCCTGTTCCCGGGTGCCCAGCTTCACGGCGGCGGACAAAGCCCGCTGGTCCTCCTCCTCAAAGGAGGGGGCGGCGGCGGACTGGGGCTCCAGGTCGCCGATGTAGATGACCCGGCCCCCGCCCGCCAGAACCCGGTAGTCCAGGGCGGAACGGGCCCCGGCGGCGCTGCGGTCCAGCTCCTCCGCCCCCCGGCAGACAAGGCCCACGCCGGTGGTGAGCCGGAGGCCCAGATAGCTCTGGGACAGGCGGGAGAGGCGCTCCAGCTCCTCCAGCAGGGGATAGAGCCGGTCCTCCCGGTCCAGGTGGAGCAGCAGCGCCGCCATGTCCCCGTACAGCACCACCCGGGCGGAGCAGCCCTCCAGGGCGAAATGCTGCTCCAGGAAGGACTGGACGGAGAGGAGCAGCAGCTCGTCCCGCTCCCCCTCGTCCCCCAGGCCGTCCACGTGGACCAGGGCGGCGGTCCACAGGCCCTGAGGCAGATCGATCTCATACCGGGCCGCCCGGTCCTGGACCTGCTCCGGGCGGATCTGGCCGCTGAGGAGCCGGGTGTAGAACAGCTCCCGCAGGACGGGGAGGCTCTCCTCGTACCGCCGGCGCAGGGTCTCCATGTCCCGGCGCTCCAGGCGGCGGCGGTCCAGCTCCTGCCGGAGCTTTTCCAGCACCTGGATGAGCTCCGGGGCGTTGATGGGCTTCAGGATATACTCGGACACCCCCAGGCTCATGGCCTGCCGGGCGTACTCGAAGTCGTCAAAGCCGGAGAAGACCACCAGCCGGGCCCCCGGCAGAATCAGCCGCAGGCGGCGGCACAGCTCCAGCCCGTCCATGAAGGGCATCTTGATGTCGGTGAGCACCACGTCGGGCCGGAGGCGCTCCGCCAGCTCCAGGGCCTCCTCCCCGTTGCCCGCCTCCCCCACCAGGGAAAAGCCCAGAGAGGCCCAGTCGATCTTCCGGCTGATGCCGGAGCGGATCTCCTCCTCGTCGTCCACCAGCAGAACCCGGTATTCCTTCACGCAAACCGCCTCCCTTTTTCATGATCCCAGTATACTACAAAGCCGCCGGTTTGAAAAGGAGGTCCGGCGCGTTTCGCGCCGGACCTCTCCGAATTTCCCGGAAGGGAGCTTTTTCACTTCTTCGCCAGATACTTCCGCAGGTCCAGGGCGACGGCCACGATGATGACCAGACCCTGGGCGATGAAGGTGTAGGCGGGGTCGAAGCGGAGGAACTGGAGGCAGATCTTCAAAACCTCGAACACCAGCACGCCCACGAGGATGCCGGAGATCTTGCCCACGCCGCCGTTGACCGAGACGCCGCCGATGGTGCAGGCCGCGATGGCCTCCAGCTCGTAGCCGGTGCCCGTGGCGGTGGAGGCGCCGCCGGCCTTGGAGCCGATGAGGAAGCCCGCCAGGGCGTACAGCACAGCGGCCAGGATGTAAATGCGGATCAGGGAGGCGGAGACGTTGACGCCCGCCACCTGGGCCGCGTTTTCATTTCCGCCGATGGCGTACATGTACTTGCCGTGGCGGGTCTTGTTGTAGAGGAACCACATGAACAATCCCACCAGCAGGGCGGGCAGCAGCAGATAGGGAAGCCGCCGGTCGTTGAGGAAATTGCCGCTGGCCAGAGCCCGGTAGCTCTCCTTGAAGCCGCCGATGGGCTGGTTGCCGGTGATGATCTGGCAGATGCCGTAGACCAGGGTCTGCATGCCCAGCGTGGCGATGAAGGGGGGGACCTTCAAAAAGGCGATGACGCAGCCGTTGACCGCGCCGAAGCAGGCCATGATGGCCACGGTGATCAGCAGGGCGACGATCCAGTGCATGTCGGGCATCCAGTCGAACACCCGGGCGCTGTAGTCCAGGGTCTGCTGCATCATGGCGGCGAAGCAGGCGGCAAGGCCAACCTGACGGCCGGCGGAGAGGTCCGTACCCTTGGTGATGAGGCACCCGGACACGCCGCAGGCGATGATGAACCGGGGGGCCACGTTGGAAATCAGGTTGCCGAAGTTGTCCTTGCTCATGAAGTTCTGGCTGTTGGCCCAGGTGAAGATGGCCAGCAGGGCGATCAGGAAAATGATCGCGTGGTCCGAAACGAATTTCAGGACGCTTTTTGCGTCAGGGCTCAGCGTTTTGTTTTTGGTTTTTCCCATGGTAGATTCTCTCCTCCTTATTCAAACTGGGTGGCCAGGGCCATGATGTTCTCCTGGTTGGCGTCCTTCCCGTCGATGAAGCCGGTGACCCGGCCGTCGCACATGACCATGATCCGGTCGGACATGCCGATCAGCTCGCTCATCTCGGAGGAGATCATGATGACGCTCTTGCCCTGCTTGGCAAGATCCGCGATGATGCAGTAGATCTCGTATTTGGCGCCCACGTCGATGCCGCGGGTGGGCTCATCCAGGATGAAGACATCCGGGTCGTTGGCCAGCCAGCGGCTGATGAGCACCTTCTGCTGGTTGCCGCCGGAGAGGGACTGAATCTGCGTCTTGGAGGACGGCGTCTTGATGGACAGCTTCGCCACGTTGTCCTGGACCAGTTTTTCGATCTTCCCGTCGTCCAGCATGATGCCGCCGATCAGGTATTGGTTCAGGGAGGCGATGGACACGTTGTCCGCGATGGAGAGAACGCCCAGGATGCCCGTGGCCCGGCGGTCCTCTGTCAGCATGGCGATGCCGCTGTTGATGGCGTCCTTGGGCTGATTGATTTTCAGCTCCTTGCCCAGGTAGGTGATCTTGCCCGCCGCGTGGCACCGGAGGCCGAACAGGCCCTCCATCAGCTCCGTGCGCTGGGCGCCCACCAGACCCGCGACGCCCAGGATCTCGCCCCTGCGGACGTTGAAGGTGGCGTGGCGGAAGCTCTTGGGGTTGATGGAGGTGAAGTCCTCCACCTGGAAGACCACCTCGCCGGGGACGTTTTCCCGCTTGGGGAACAGGTTGCTCAGCTCCCGGCCCACCATCTTGGTGATGATGAAGTCGGTCGTCAGGCCCTTGGCGTCCCAGGTGCCGATGTACTGCCCGTCCCGCATGATGGTGACCTCGTCGCTGATGCGGAGGATCTCGTCCATTTTGTGGGAGATGTAGACAATGGAAACGCCCTTCTCCCGGAGCTCGCCCACGATGGTGAAGAGGGCCTCCACCTCCGCCGCCGTCAGGGAGGACGTGGGCTCGTCCAGGATGAGGACCTTGCAGTCGGCGGAAACGGCCTTGGCGATTTCCACCAGCTGCATCTGGGAGACGCTGAGGCTGCCCAGTTTGGCCCTGGGGTCGTAGTTCAGGTGGACCTCCTTCAGCACCGCCGCCGCGTCCTCGTACATTTTCGCGTGGTCAATGACGGTGACCGGGCCGACCTTCTTCGTCGGGTAGCGGCCCACGTAGATGTTTTCGCCGATGCTCCGCTCAGGGATGGGCTGAAGCTCCTGGTGCACCATGGCGATGCCCCGGTTCAGCGCGTCCAGAGGGCCCTTGATCTGGACCTTCTCCCCCTCATAGATCACTTCGCCCTCGTCCATGTGGTAGATGCCGAACATGCACTTCATGAGCGTGGACTTGCCCGCGCCGTTCTCTCCCATCAGGGCGTGGACCGTGCCGGGGCGGAGCTGGAGCTGCGCGTGGTCCAGGGCCTTGACGCCGGGGAAGGTCTTGACCACGCCGCGCATTTCCAAACGATACTCTGACAATTTATGGTTCCCCCCTTATGAATTGTATCCCTTTTCCATAACCGGCGGCAGTCTCCCGCCGTCAGCTATGGAAAAGGGGGTGCGTGCGCCTGCGCACACGCACCCCGAAATGGCTTTTCCTGTTATGCGGTTTTGAGCGCTCAGCCCATGAAGTCCTGCACGTTGTCGGGCGTGACCTTCACATAGTCGACATACACGCTCTGGGAGTTGGCGGCATAGGTGGCTCCGCCCAGCAGATTCTCCATCTCTTCCACGGCGGCGGTGGCCTGACCCACGGCGTCGTTCAGCACGGTGCCGGTCATGTTGCCCGCCTGGACCTCGTTCAGAGCGGCGTCCAGGGCGTCCACGCCCACCAGATAGATGTCCTCGTTGACCTTCCGGCCGGCGGCCTGGATGGACTGGAGGGCGCCGATGGCCATGTCGTCGTTGTTGCAGAAGACCACTTCCACCTGATCGCCGAACTGGGCCAGATCGTTGGCCACGATCTCCTGGCCGCGCTCACGCATCCAGTCGCCGCGGGTGAGGTTCAGCTCCTCGACCTCCATGCCGGCGTCCACCAGGGCCTTGACGGAGAACTCGGTGCGGTACTGAGCGTCCACGTTCTCGGGGTCGCCCTGGACCATGATGTAGGAGACCTTGCCGTCGCCGTTGATGTCGCCCTTGTTGGGGGTGTCGAGGATCAGCTCGCCCTGCATGGTGCCGGACTGGCGGGCGTCGCAGCCAACATAGACCAGCTTGTCATAGACGGCCATCTGATCGGCGGTGGGCTCCCGGTTGATGAGGACGGTGGGGATGCCCGCGGCCTTCACGGTGGCGATGATCTGGTCCGCCGCGGAGGTCATGACGGGGTTGATGATCAGGGCGTCCACACCCTGGGTGATGAAGGTGTTGATCTGTTCGTTCTGTTTGGCCTGGTCATTGGCGCCGTCCACCGTGCTGACCTTATAGCCCTTGCCCTCCAGGATCTCCTGGAGCGCGTTCCGGTAGGTGGTCATGAAGGCGTCGGTGAACTGATAGATGCAAACGCCGATGGTGCCGCCTTCGGCGGGGGCCTCGGGGACATTGGTGTCGGCGGGGGCGGAGTCGGCGGGCTGATTGGTGTCGGCGGGAGCGGAGTCGGCGGGCTTGTCGCCGCCGCCGCAGGCCACCAGGGCCAGCATCATGATGGCGGCCAGGAGCAGGGCAAGAGTCTTTTTCATCATACTTCCTCCAAATTCTTGATTTGCGACCCGGGGCGCGCCCCGGACCACGCCTACCATTTTAGACGGGGCCCCGGAAAAAAACGATAGAAAATTCTTGGAAGTTTCATGAAAAAACTTCAGTACAAAAATGAAGGAGCCCTTTCGGGCTCCCTCCGCGCGAAGCGTTTTCAGGACATCTTCTCCACCAGACGGTCCACCGCCTTGGGGCTGATGTCGTCCTCGGTGACCACCTTGGCCCGCCGGCCCACCAGGGCGTAAAGCCCCAGCAGGGACCGGGCGTCCAGCATCACCGTGTCGGTGCTCAGCCAGACCTCGTAGGGGGCCTCGCAGGCCAGACGGTTGATGCGGGTGACCTGCTCTTCGCTCTTTATATCAATGTTTCTCGTCATTGTGTGTTCCTCCTTGTCAAAAAACGCGGTGTCAACAGGTATGGGTGCGGTCCCTCATCGGGAACAGGCACATTCTAGCAGGGGTGGCAGGGAAAGTCAACGCCGGTTTTTATCAGAGTTGCACAACAAACGAAAGTTTTATTTGTATATAATGACGGTTCCCTTACAGGTCATCCACGTCCTGCACCGGGATCTCGTCGAGGTCCAGGGGCTGGCCGGTCCAGCTTCCCATGGGGTCGGTTTTCGCGGCGGTGAACTGGGACAGTTCCCTGGCCTTGCGCATGGGGCTGTCCTCCGGGCGGCGCTCCATATCCGTCACCTCCTCCTTGATACCTTTATAATAATTCTGCGATCACAGCCGGCCGATTCTCGGCTCTGAGGTCAGTATTCCCTGGAAGACGCGGATTTTGCCGGGGCGTGTCGAAAAAATTTTTACTTTTTTTGAGAAGATTACTTGACAAGTCCGGTGGCGTTGTGGTATTCTAAGCATTGCCGAAAAGCTGCCGGTGTGGTGGAATTGGTAGACACAGGAGACTTAAAATCTCCCGGTAGCGATACTGTACCGGTTCGAGCCCGGTCACCGGCACCATATATGTGAGATTTTGTGAAATTATGAAATATAATATCGCGGAGTAGAGCAGTTGGTAGCTCGTCGGGCTCATAACCCGGAGGTCGCAGGTTCAAGTCCTGTCTCCGCAACCACATGATGTGTGGTCGATTTTTTGGAATCTTTTTTCGCATTCCAGAATCGGCCACACATCGTTTTGTTACGCCTAAAAAGCACAGCCGATTGCTTCGACTGCGCTTAGCCTCTGGAAATATTCGTTTTCAGCCTCTACAGGGGTTTTGCCTCCATTGTTGGAGTGTGGCCGTTTGTTGTTGTAGAAGGAAACATAATCCCGGAGTGAAGCGGTCAGGTCATTTATTCCGACATAATGGAAACGATAAATTTCCTCCGCTTTCAAGCTGGCAAAGAAGGACTCCATAGGAGCATTGTCAAAAGGAACCCCAGGCTTAGAAAAAGATTGCCGAACATTATGGCCCAGCAACAAGCTTCGGAACTCATGTGACCTATATTGACCGCCTCGGTCACTGTGGAAGATCAGATCCTTTGAAGGCCTTCGAGAATAGTAGGCATCCTGGAATGTATGGCTTATGAGAGAAGTGTCCTCCGATTCAGAAAGACGTGCCGCAACGACTCTTCTAGCGAACAGGTCCAGCACGACACAGAGGTAGTATTTGCCGGAATCTGTTTGAATGGCTGTGATATCGCTGAGCCAAGCCATATTCGGTCTTGGCTGGGAAAATCGCCTGGCGAGTATGTTTGTACAATCGCACGGCCAATCGATCGGATATTTGCTTTTCCTCTGTGGAGGGACCAACCAAGGAGAAATTTCTCGAAGCAGTTCCAGCACTTTTCGCTTGCTCACTGAAAACCCCTGTGAAATCAACTCCTGCCTAATTTTCTCTGCTCCTATGCGTTTAAGACGATCACCGCAGATTTCCCGAATCGCAGGCGTCAATTCGAGATTGTGCTTTTCATAGACTGTCATATCAGGTCTACGCAAGATGTGATAGTACAAGTTAGACTTCCTGATTTTCAGCAAGCGGCAAACAAGGTTGGGACCATATCGCTTCAGGAGAGGTTGCGCACAAGAAATCCTGATGGATTCTGGTACTTCCACAAAAACTGATCCGCTCCGAAAGAGCCTCAATTCAGCCTGTGCCTTTTCAAATTGTTTTGTAAGTTGTGCGCTTTTTCGGTTAACTTCCTTTAGACTCATCGAACTTGCTCTTGAATACTGAAGGTCAAAGTGTCTAAACCATTCACGTAAGGGTTTATCTGTAACCCCGGAAATCTCACATATTTCTGTCAGGGAGAATCCTGTTCGGTATTTCTCATATAACGACCACTTATACGCCTCACTGTAAAATCTGGACATCCTGCGTATTTTCCAAATCACTAGCATCGGGCATAGGATAATAAGGCTGCTCCGGACTTTCATTGTAAAGGCCCATTTGCTTCATCAATCGGATGATTCTCTTTTTGCTGGTGCGAATACCGTGATTCCGCAGTTGAAGCCGTATCCGTTCCGCACCAAAGCGCCGGCTGCTATTCTCAAAGGCCTGTGCAATTTCGGAACGAAGAAGCCTCTCCTTCTGCTGATAGGCTGTTTCTTTCTGGGCAGCAGCTATGTGATAATATAGGGATGACGGTCTTATTT
>CAJTKE010000005.1 GCA_910576865.1 uncultured Oscillibacter sp. | reverse complement strand
CTATGCCCCGCCTAAGGTTTTTGCGCCCTTCGACCGGGCTGGGACTGGAAAAGCGAGGAATTCATCCCCCAATATGGTCCCTTTATTGGTCGTTTCCTTTACCTTTGTCTGTTTGCCTGGCTTTTACCGGCTTTAATCAGTGCTTCCTTAAAGAAGTCAGGATTTCCATGTCCTGACTTTTTTCTGCCTGGAAAGATGCGCCTTGGCGGAATTGTCCCTGGGGAAGTATTGCAATACCAAGGCCGCTATGATAAACTGTATTCCGCAGGAAAGAGTCTTTACATGTAGCAACGCGCTGAGATACAAGGAGTAGACGCCGTGGGAAACTCTTCTTTGGCCAGTATCATCGTTCCGATTTACAATACACGCGGTTACTTGGAAGCGTGCGTGAATTCTCTGCTGGGGCAGACATATGAGAATCTGCAAATCATCCTGGTGGATGACGGTTCCACCGACGGGTGCGGGCAGCTTTGCGACGCTTTCGCCCAAAAGGACCCGCGCGTTCAGGTGATTCACCAGAAAAACAACGGGGTCAGCTCCACGCGGAACGCGGGCCTGGACGCGGCGCGGGGGGACTATGTCTACTTTATGGACAGCGATGACCAGGTAACGGAAACCATGGTGGAGGAGTCGGTCGCCGTTATGGAGGCGGAGGACTGTGACCTCTGCGTCTGGCGGATGTTGTTGAGAGATGAGGGAGATCCGTCAAAATCCCGTTATTCCGGGTGTCCAAAAACGATTTTCTTTCAGTTCTCTACCGTGCGGGAAAAACAGAAGTTCCTCAGCCGCTGGATACTGAACAACCGGCTGGACTGGTCTGCCTGCTGCCAGGTGTTCCGCCGCAAGATCATCGAAGAACACCATCTCCGTTTTATAAGCGGACAAAAAATTTACGAGGATATAGATTTCTTTTTTCGATACGCGGCTCACTGCCGGAACATCCGAAACATACCCAAGCCGTTTTACATTTACCGGCAGCATACAAGCTCCACCATGCACACCAGCGATGTTCAGAGCTGCGTGGTGTGGAAGCTCCGTTTGGCCAGGGTATGGAAAGATACTTTGTCAGATCATGCGCCTTTTCAGCCCATATATGCGTTCTGTGGGGTGATTCTCTCCAGTTTGCTTATAAAAGGCTTTCCCAGAACAGCGGCGGAAAGGGAGGAGCGTGCCCTGATTCTGCGCTGTTACCTCGTGGAGGAAGAGGACAGGGAATGGCTTCTGGAGCAGGCGCGGATGGCTGTTGGAGATCGGGCCGAGATACTGCGAATCTGCGGACTGCCCCTGGGCCTGCGGGTCTGGGGCTTTTATAAAAGTCTGTTGTCCGGGAATATCTCCGACTTTTACAGGGCGTTCTGGCTGCAGGCCTGCTGCGCGGCACTTCTTGATTTGGAGAGACGCTTGATCTCCGCCATCAAAGGCGAACCCCACTAAATAATTGTTTCGATGGATGGCTCGACGGAGGTGGGAACAAAATGATCGGAATACTGACCTTTTACTGGGCGGACAACCACGGTGCGCTGCTCCAGGCCTACGCCCTGAGACGCTATCTGGAAAAGCAGGGGGAGCAGGTGACCATCATCCCCTACGCCCCGTACAAGCTGGCCGCGAATTACTGGCTGGTTCCATTTGGCGGGCGACGGAGGGAAGACGGTTCTCTGCGTTATTGCTTTTATTACGGCGTCTTTTTGCGGAACTTACAGACTCTCGGGCGTTTCGAGAAACGCCGGAAGCTCATGCGTATGTTCCGCCGCCGCTATCTGACCTCGGCGCTGCCAGTGCGTGACGCGAAAAACATTCCTCTGAAAGCCTATAAAAGCGTTTTCATAGGAAGTGATCAGGTCTGGAATCCGGAGATTACGGCAGGGATGGACGACGCCTATATCGGCAATCTGCCCCGGCGGGAGGATTGCCGCCTGATTGCTTACGGGGCCAGCTTCGGCGGGGCCACTCTCTCGGAGGCAGACCGGGAGGCATTCGTCCGGCATGTCGGCATTTTTCACGCTGTCTCCGTCCGGGAACAGTCCGGCGCGGAGTACGCCCGGCGGCTGCTGGGGCGGGAGGTGGAGCATGTCCTGGACCCCTCTCTGCTTCTGGAACGGTCCGATTGGGAGGAAATCGCGAAGTTTCCCCCGGAAAAGGACTACATTCTGCTCTACCAAATGCCCCTTCGCAAGCCGCTTCTTCTTTTTGCGAAAGCGCTCTCCGCGCGGCTTGGAAAAAAACTCGTCGCGTTCTCCAATCCCGCGGACGCCCATTCCATCCAGGCGTATGAGCCGAAGGCCGGAGCTGGTCCGGCGGAATTTGTGGGCTACATCCGGAACGCCTTCTGTGTCATCACCAATTCGTTTCATGGAACGGCGCTTTCCATTCTGTTTGAAAAACCGTTTCTCACTTACTGCCAGAGTACGAGGGACATCCGGCAGAAGGACCTGCTGAAAAGTCTGGGACTGACTTCCCACCTGCTGGACCTGGAGGAGGAGCCCGAGCCGCCTGTTGAGGAAATCTGGGCCTCCACGGACTGGGAACAGGTGAGGGCCCAGCTCTTCGAGGAGCGGGAACGGTCCCGGCGCTTTATTGACGAGAACAAGTGAGGATTTCCCGCCGGACGAAACCATGTTTGAAAGGAGGCCGGGCCATGCGGATACTTTTCAAGTTGATCGGGCTTCTGGAGAAACGCCAGAAACGTGTTTTTGCTCTGTTCACGCTGCTGAGCCTGCTCAGTCCGGCGGCGGATCTGTACGTCGTGTCCCGATTCATCCCGTTGATCCAGCAGGTTTTTCAGCCGGACATGCCTGAGCGGATGACGGAAAGGCTCGTTTTTCTTGCCCTGGCCTTTTTGATGGTCGGCGCTCTCAGCCTGCTGAAGAACCGCTGTTCCGCTGCGCTGACGATGGACATCTCCCACGGCTGGTCCTTGAAGATTTACGCACTGTATGGGGAGGAGGAGCTGGAAGAGCACAATCAGAAAAACTTCGCCCAGGCCATTGCCGGCCTGCGGTCGGACCCCGCCGTCTGCGCCGGAATGCTGATCTCCTATGTAGATTTGGCGATTTTGATTCTGACTGCCACAGTCTATTCCATCATAATGGCCCGCATGGCCCAGACCGTGGGAGCCATCAGCTGCCTGTTTGCTCTGGTATTCATGGCCGGGTTTTATATGTTTGGACATACATATGTGGTCCGTTATGGAGAAAAAAGACGTCAAATGGAAATCAAGGTCAATGGCCTGATTACCACCGCTTTTGGCTCTTACAAAGAGATCAAGGTCGATTCCAGGAGAGAAAAACTGCAGGAAAAATATCAGGAAGCCTGCAAGACTTGTGCGCAGGTGCAGAAAAACCTTACGTTCATACAGGGATTACAGAGCGCGATGCTGGGTGATCTCGTGCAGGCGGCGCTGCTGCTGCTCCTGGCGGCTGTCCTGGCGGCCGGGGTGGACCTGCCCCGCGTCCTTCCCGAGGCGGTAATCTACATTACGCTGCTGACCCGCCTGCTGCCGGTCTTCCAGCGGATTGCCGCGGCATTGACCAGTCTGCAATACTCCCGCAAGTATTTCGAGTCGTTCCAGGCGTCCATGGATCGGTATGACGCCATGCGGCGGGCTCAGGCGGAAAAGGCGCTTCTGCGGGAGAAGCGGGTCACGCTGAACCGCGGCATCCGCGTGGAAAATCTGAGCTTTCACTATCCCAACGGACGCCAGATATTTGAAAACGTCTCCATGGACATACCGGCGGGGCACTCCGTCGCCATCGTGGGGCCCTCCGGAGAGGGAAAGACAACATTTTTGGATCTGGTCCTGGGTCTGCTGCACCCTCAGGCGGGGCATATCTGGTACGATGATTTCGACATCGTGGAAGGACGGGACGACCTGGGGCCCTGCCGGGCGGACCTGGGAAATATCGTCAGCTACATTCCCCAGACCGTCTATTTGAACGACGGGACCGTTCGGGGCAATGTGGCCTTCATGGTGGATGAGGATGAGGAACGGCTGATCGAGTGCCTGAAATACGCCCAGATATGGGAAGATGTCCGGAAGATGCCCGACGGTCTGGACACCCTGATCGGCCAGAACGGCTCCGCCATCTCCGGAGGCCAGCGCCAGCGGATCGCTCTGGCCCGGGCACTCTACAAGCAGTTTGAGATTCTGATCATGGACGAGGCCACCGCCGCCCTGGACGCGGACACGGAAAGCGCTGTGCTGGATTCGATCCGGAGCACGAGAGGGGGCAAGACCCTCTTGTTGGTGACGCACCACATCCGATTGGCCAACGAGTGCGAGTATGTCTACCAGATCGCTGACCGGCAGCTGGCAAGGGTGAAATGAAATGTCAGACTATATGGGCGTAAGGGACCGGGTGTCCATGGTGACGCCGGTTTATAACGCGGAGCGGTTTTTGCACAGGCTTCTCCGCTCTGTCCTCGCGCAGACCTGGGACCATATGGAGGTCATCCTGGTGGACGACGGGTCGTCGGACAGGAGCGTTGAGGCAGCCCTGGCGTTTCAGGAGGCGTTCCGCGCCAGGGGGTTCCGCTTTCAGGTGGTCCGCGGGGAGCACCGAAACGCCTCCGCCGCGATCAGCCGGGGACTGCCGCTGGTCACCGGGGAATTTCTGATCTGGCCGGACAGCGACGACGCGCTGGAGCCGGATTCCGTCCGCAGAAGGGTGGAGTTCCTCCGGGCGAACCCGCAATATCAGTGCGTCCGTTCCATGAGCCGCTACCTCTATGAGGACGGCACGCCCGCCCCCCGGCAGGAGGCTATGGGCTGTCCGGAGGACGACAAGCTGTTTTTTCCCATTTTGATGTCAAAGTCCTTTGTGTGCTGCGGCTGCTACATGCTCCGCTGTGAGCCGTTCTTTTCCATATACCCCCAGCGGCGGATACCTGAATACGACGTGGGGCAGAATTATCAGATGCTTCTCCCGTTTATGTACCGCCATCCCTGCCCGACCATCCAGGAAGATCTGTATACGGTCTATGTCAGGGAGGACAGCCATTCCCATCGTATACTGACCCGGCGGGAGGACGAGAAGAAATTCGCGGATTACGAGTCCCTGGTGGGTGAACTGGTCTCCATCTCCGGGATGAGCGATCCGGATGACCTGTTGCAGGTGGAGCGCTGGAAGTGGAAGCGGCGGCGGGTGCTGTATCTGCGGTACAGGCGGATGTGGAAGGCCGGGCTCGCCAGCCTCTGGCTCTGGCGGCACGGGGGAATCGTATGATTTTTTAACTTCGTACGGTTCGCTTCGCCGAAGCGCTGGAAGTGCACGATCTCCCGGGCCCGGAGGAACTTGATGACGTCGCTGACATCCGGGTCGTCGGAGAGGCGGAGGATGTTGTCGTAGGTCACGCGGGCTTTCTGCTCTGCCGCCAGATCCTCCGACAGGTCGCCGATGACATCGCCGGTCACCTGCATGGTGGAGGCGGACCAGGGATAGCCGGAGGCGAACTGAGGATACACACCGGTGGTGTGGTCCACAAAATAGGTGTCAAACCCTGCGGCCTTGATCTGCTCTTCGCTCAGATTCCGGGTGAGCTGATGGACCAGGGTGCCCACCATTTCCAAATGTCCCAGCTCCTCCGTTCCGATGTCCGTCAGCAGACCCTTCAGCTCCGCGTAGGGCATGGAGTAGCGCTGGCTCAGATACCGGAGGGAGGCGCCGAGCTCTCCGTCCGGCCCGCCGTACTGGGAGATGATCACCGCCGCCAGCTTGGGATTGGTGTTTTTCACCTTCACCGGGTACTGGAGCTTTTTCTCATATACAAACATCAGTCATTCCCTCCTACGTCCCAGGGCCACGGGTCCTTCAGCCAGGCGTAGCCGTCTTCCGGGGTCAGATCGGTGCTCGTCAGGGGGCCGTACATCTTCTCGTACTTTTCCCGGCCCTCCTTGGCCAGCTTGATATAGGACCAGTAAAGCTGGAGAACCTCCTGGTCGCCCGCATGGGTGTCCAGGTACAGATTCAGTTCCTTGATGGCGAAGTCCAGGGCCATCAGCTCCACCAGGGCCGTGTTGGCCAGCTTCGTCTTGGCCTGGATAGCGGCCTTGAAGGGCAGGTCCAGGCCGGGGAACAGGGTGCCCGCCTGAAGGGCCTCCGCACGGCTGAAGCGGGGAGGATTCTGTTCCTGCATGGGGATATAGGGAAACGCCAGCGGAGCGCATTTGGGCAGCGTGCCCATCCCTGCGCCGCAGGGACCGGCCGGCGTCTGATCGGGTCTTTCCATACTTGCTTTCCTCCTTGTGTAAGGATGGCGCGAGGCGACTCGCGCTCAATTCATCTTATGCGTCAGGGAAGGGAAGGGCTACCGGAAGCGCTGGGACAATTGTTCGGGCGCGCCTTGATTTTTCCGTCGGGGACTGGTATAATGAAACCGGAATATGGGATAAGCAGGACGGCATATCCTCTTAGCACTTGATGTTCTGAGGAGGCGCCGCTTGTGGTTATCCTGCTGCGAAAACGTGATTTGATCCTCTCCTGCCTGTTCTGCTGCTTTTTTCTCGGGCTTGCGGCGGTATTCTGGAGAGGGAGCGTCGTCCCGGCCTTTCACGTTCGGGAGGAGGTCCCCGTCACTGTGGTCATCGATCCCGGCCACGGCGGCGAGGACGGGGGAGCGGTGTCGCCCGGCGGCGTGGCGGAGAGCCAGATCAATCTGGCGGTATCCCTGCGGGTCAGCAGTCTGCTGCGCTTCGCGGGCCAGCGGACCCGGCTGACCAGGAGCGAGGATGTGACCATCTGCGATCAGGGCCTGGACACCATGCGCCAGCGGAAGACCTCGGACCTCAGGAACCGGGTGAAGCTGGTGGAGGAGACGGAGAACGCCGTCCTGCTGAGCATCCACCAGAACAGTCTGCCCTCGTCCCCGGTGACCCACGGGGCCCAGGTGTTCTGGAACCGGCGGGAGGGGGCGGAAGCTCTGGCGGGCAGCGTCCAGGAGGCGCTGAACCTCGCCGTCAACGCGGGAAATGACAAACATCCCCGGCAGATTCCTGACAGCATTTATTTAATGAAGAACATCACGGCTCCGGGAGTGCTCGTGGAATGCGGCTTCCTCTCCAACGCGCCGGAGACGGGGCGGCTGCAGGACCCGGCCTATCAGCTGCGGCTGGCCGCCGCCATCACGGCGGGATATTTGAACGCCGGGGCTATTGAAAGTGAACTTGGAGAATCAGAATGAAACAGCCGAAAACGCTTTTTTACTGTACGGAATGCGGAAACGAGACGCCGAAGTGGGCGGGGCGCTGTCCCGCCTGCGGCGCGTGGAACACGGTGGTGGAGTGCCCGGAGTCCCCGGTGAAGGGAAAGGGGAGGAGCATCGCCTCCTCCCGGGCCGTGGCTGCCCCCAGGGCCCTTCCGGTAACGGAGCTGGGGGACAGCGCGGAGATCCGCTTTTCCACCGGCATGGGGGAGCTGGACCGGGTCCTGGGCGGCGGGGCCGTCAAGGGGTCCTTGGTCCTGGTGGGCGGCGCGCCGGGCATCGGGAAGTCAACCCTGATGCTTCAAATCTGCGGCAAGCTCTGTGAGTTCGCCAGGGTGCTGTATGTATCCGGCGAAGAGTCCCAGCACCAGTTGAAGCTCCGGGCCCAGCGGCTCCACGTGGAAAGCGAGAACCTTCTGGTCCTGTCGGAGACAGGCTTGGGGGAAATGCTGGAGGCGGTGGAGCGGGAACAGCCGGACGTACTGATCGCGGACTCCATCCAGACGCTTTACAACGACGCCCTGGACTCTCCGGCGGGCAGCGTCAGCCAGGTGAAGGACTGCACCATGGCCCTGATGCAGTTGGCCAAGGGACGCAATATCACGGTGTTCGTCATCGGCCATGTAAACAAAGAAGGCTCCATCGCCGGGCCCAAAGTCCTGGAGCACATGGTGGACTGTGTGCTCTACTTCGAGGGGGACAGGCACACCTTCTGCCGCATCCTCCGGGCGGCAAAGAACCGCTTCGGGGCCACCAATGAGATCGGTGTCTTCGAGATGGGAGACAGCGGGCTGGCGGAGGTGGAAAACCCCTCTCAGATGCTGCTGTCCGGCCGTCCGGAGGAGGCCCCGGGCACCTGCGTCACCTGCGTGATGGAGGGGGCCCGGCCGGTGCTGGCGGAGGTTCAGGCGCTGGTGGTGGGGTCCGCGGGGGGAAATCCCCGGCGGACCAGCAACGGCTTCGACTACAACCGGGCGGCCATGCTGCTGGCGGTGCTGGAGAAACGGGGCGGGCTGAAGCTGTCCACCTGTGACGCCTACCTGAACATCATTGGCGGACTGCAATTGGACGAGCCGGCCGCAGATTTGGCCGCCGTGGTGGCGCTGGCCTCCAGCTATCTGGACAAGCCCGTTCCCGGCGATCTGGCCGCTATCGGGGAGGTGGGACTCACCGGGGAGCTGCGAAGCGTCGGCCAGCTGGCCCAGCGGGTGGCTGAGGTCCGCCGGCTGGGGTTCAAGCGCTGTGTCATTCCGGCCCATCGAGGGCTGGAAAACTTTCCGGATCTGCGTCTTTTGCCCGCTCGAAATATCGGTGAGGCGATTCGAGCCGCTTTACGGGGATAAAGTGGACGCAGGCGCCGCCCAAAGCGGGCACGCCGGCGGCGGCGGCGCTGTCCAGCGTACAGAGGCCGTCGGCTTGATAGACGCATTCACTGGTACATGGAATCAAGGCAATCCTCCGTTCTGTGAATAAACTGTTGACAACGGTATTGTAACCGGGAACGGAGAATTTTATGAGAGCGGCCCCGCCGGAGCAAACACGCGGCAGGCCGGAGCCCAGACTTCAACAAGGAAGGAGGCAGTTCAGGCGATACAGTTGATTGAACAAAATAAAAATTTTGTTCAATATAGGGGAGGGCAAACAAGCTCAAAACCCGGTTTCAACGGAATTCGCCCAAATACTTATGACAGATTATCGTACTGAGGCCCCGCCAATCCTGCGGGATTTCCTCGCTTACCATGAGACGGTCAAAGCGCATTCCAAGCAGACGGTAGACGAGTACTATCTGGACCTGCGGAACTTTTTTCGCTACCTCAAACAGGTCCGGAATCCCGGCCTCTCCAAGCTGGCGCTGGATGAAATCGACATCTCTGATATCGACTTGGATTTCGTCGCCGCCGTCACGCTGACGGATATTTACGGTTACTTGACTTACCTGAGCCGGGATCGCGTCCAGCACCAAAACAGTCAAGCCTCGGATTACGGCCTGAACGCCGCGTCCCGGGCCCGGAAGCTGGCGACGATCCGGTCGTTTTACAATTACCTGACCAACAAGGCCCATCTCATTCGTGAAAATCCTGTCAAAGACATCGACTCTCCGAAGCTGAAAAAAACTCTGCCCAAGTACCTGACTCTGGATCAGAGCATGGAGCTTTTGAACTCCGTGGACGGCAAGAACCAGGAGCGGGATTACTGCATCCTGACGCTGTTCCTCAACTGCGGGCTGCGGATATCGGAATTGGTCGGATTGAACCTTCGGGACATCCAGGACGACGCCCTCCGGGTCCTGGGCAAGGGCAACAAGGTCCGCATTCTCTACTTGAACGACGCCTGCCAGGACGCTCTGAAGCGCTATCTGGCGGTCCGCCGCCCCATTACCGGACGGGACGCCAACGCGCTGTTCCTGTCCTCCCGGAACGAGCGGGTCAGCCGCTCCACCGTTCACGCCATGGTCAAAAAACGTCTGGCGGCCGCCGGGATCGATGAAAGCGAGTACTCCTCCCACAAGCTCCGCCACACCGCCGCCACGCTGATGCTGCAAAACGGCGTGGACGTCAGAGCGGTTCAGGAAGTTTTGGGCCACGATCACCTGAATACCACCCAGATTTACACCCATATTGACAATGAATCCCTGCGTGTGGCCGCAAAGGCGAATCCGCTGTCCCACATGAAAAACACAAAGAGAAGAGACGATTGACCGCAAAAGGTCCGCCTGAAACAAGGCGGACCTTTTTGAACAAAATTTCAGGGGCGCAGCACACCGGTGATGTGCAAAAAACGGATCATTCGATACTCGTAGGTGGACAGCGGCCGGTTGTCCGCATCATAGCTGTGGGCGGCGATCAGGACGTTTTCCGGCGCTGCCGGGCTCCCCACAGACACAACGATGGGCGAATGCTGAAACTCCTCCCCTTTGAAAGACAGCTGAATCAAGTCCCCCGGCAGCAGGTCCCCCAGCTGGCAGGGTTCGGCCAGCGGACCGATGGAGCGGTTGTCCCGGGTCAAAAAATTGTACAGGTACGGAACCCCCGTCCAGGCGGGCGCTTTTCGATTGGCGTCAAGGTAATACCAGCCATAGGTTGGTGTGAAATTCATGACGCCGCTGCCGGCATATATGCACTGGGACGCGAAGTTGGTGCAGTCTCCCCCCAGGTATTCGTAATCATAAAAGCGCGGATTCCGGCCGTAGGCCCATTGATGGGCGTATAAAACGGCGGCGTTTCGGTCATATGGGTACATTTGCAGCATACCGCTTCCCTCCCCTTCTCCAACAGGATATGCCGGACCGAGCCGGAGCGTTCAGGAGCGCCGTTCCTGGACCCTGAGATACGCGTGAAAAAGAACAGCTTGCTGGGAACGCCCCGGCATTCTTTTCGTCTATATCAGTGAAGGCCTTCCGCAGATCATAGGAGAGGAGTGACAATATGGAGGACCGTGCCATCATAGACCTGTATTGGTCCCGGGACCCGGAAGCCATCCGGCGGACCGGGGAGAAATACGGCAATTACTGCCGGGCTGTCGCCAGGAGGATCCTGCCGGACCGTCGGGACGCGGAGGAGTGCGTCAATGACACCTGGCTGAGGGCCTGGAACGCCATGCCGGAGGACCGGCCGAACTTTCTGGCTCAATATCTGGGGAAAATCACAAGGAATCTGGCTTTCAGCCTCTGGCGGGCCAGCCGGGCGGAGAAACGGGGCGGAGGCGAATTACCCCTGGTCCTGGATGAACTGGCGGAGTGCGTTTCACCCGCCGATACGCTCCAGGCCATAGAGGCGGCGGAGCTGGAGAGCGCCGTCAACAGTTTTCTCCGCACCCTGCCGGAACGGGAGTGCGGCGTCTTTCTGCGGCGCTATTGGTTTACGGAGCCTATGGCGGACATTGCCGGAAGGTACGGAATGCGGGAGGCCACCGTGCGTACCAGCCTGTTCCGCAGCCGGGAGAAAATGCGGCGTTATCTCGAAAAGGAGGGCTTGCTATGAACGATCAGGAGCGGCTGTATCTGGCCATCGGCGGGGCGGACCCGGAACTGCTGGCCCGCAGCGAAAAAAGGCGGCAAAGCCGCTGGCCCGGTTACATTCTTGCCGCCGCGGCCTGTCTGACGCTGGTGCTGACTCTCCGGAGTGTCCTCCCCATGTGGACAGAACGTCCTGCCACAAACCCGCCTTTGGAAACGGAGGCCCCCCCTGTCCCCACGTCTCCCAACGAGCAGAGACCGCCGGACCCCGACGGCGCGCGGCTTGTCCTGCCGGAGCGGGGCAGCGAGATCGGGACTCTGCGCCTGCTGAGCCATACCCCCCGTTCCCAGGAAGAACCGGTGGATTTTCTCATTTATGTCAATGAAGATCAGTTCTCAATCTGTGAAGATAATGGACTTTACAGTATCAGAAGCACAAATCTTTTGCCGGAAAACTTCCCGGAGTGCGGCCTGGATATCTTCTATCTTCCCGGGACTTCGCGCGCCGATGCCAAGGAGGCGGCTGAAAAGACCCTTACGGAGCGTTATGCGGACATCACGTCAGAGGAGCTGGCGGCCGCTCTGCCGGGGAGCCTCTACCTCCGGGCCTCTGCGGGCACGGATTGGGACTCGGAGCAGGTGGAGCTCTGGTTTGTGGATGACAGACACGGAGGAACCTTCGTCCTCTCCGCCCATTACTTCCTGGAGGCCGAGGAGGGATTGGGAATGCGCTTCCGGGATATGGTCTCCAGCTTCCGGGTGGTCTCTCTGAACGAGGTTGTCCCCGACTGGATGCGGGAGCTTCATGAGACGGTGGACCGCCTCTTCCCCGCCCTGCTGTCCAACGATCTCACCGGCGTTTCCGACCTGCTGGCGGAGGACGCCAAGCCGGACGCCTATGGCGAGGATGTCTGGGAGGCTCTCTCCGTGGCCTCCGTGGACTACGCTCCGGACGACGATCAGGCCCCGACCTCCGCCGTGGTCTCCGTCAAGCACCGGCTGAACCTGGAGGAGGGAGAGAGCTATAACTATCTGACTATGGAACTGATTCATCAGGACGGCCGGTGGCTGCTGTCCTGGTCCGGAATTGAAAAATGAACGGAAAAGAGCCCCGCTTTTGAAGCGGGGCTCTTTGCGGAAAAACCGGAAGCGGTTACTTCGCCAGGACCTTCTTCAGCTTGGCGAACCGGGGCAGGGAATCCTGCTTGGGCAGCTTGGGCTCGCCCTGAATCAGGGGCAGGGCGTAGTTGATGAAGTCCTTGGTCACTCCGTCGTGGGTGGCGTTGATCCACTCCAGAGGGACCTTTTTCTCCGTGTTGGCCACGTCCGTCAGGCCCAGCAGCTTGGTCTTGCAGACGTACTGCCCGTTCTCATAGCTCCGCTCAAAGCCCACCATCTTGTCGGTGATGCCGGCCACGGCGTTTTCCACGGCGGCCTTACCGGACATGAAGGACTCCTCAATGTCAGTCTCAGAGGCCAGATGCGCGCCGCAGCGCTGGAGCAGGCTCAGCTCAATGCCCCGGACCTTGGCGCCGGTCTTGTTCTTGCAGGCCTCGGCCAGCATGGAGGCCAGACCGCCCAGCTGGGCGTGGCCGAAGCCGTCGGTGGCGGAGGTCTTCGCCTCGGAGACGAAGGAACCGTCGGCGTAGTGGATGCCCTCGGAGACGGCGACCATGCAATTGCCTTTTTCTTTGTAGATGCGGTCCACCTCGGCCAGGAACTTGTCCATATCAAAGTCCACCTCGGGGAGATACACCAGATCGGGGCCCGCGCCGTAGGCGGAAGCCAGGGCGGCGGCGCCGGCCAGCCAGCCCGCGTGACGGCCCATGATCTCAATGATGCAGACCATGCCGGTGTCATAGACCCGGGCATCCTGATAGACCTCCATGCAGCTGGTGGCGATATACTTGGCGGCGGAGGCGAAGCCCGGGCAGTGATCGGTTCCGAAGAGGTCGTTGTCAATGGTTTTGGGCACACCCATGACCCGGCACTCATAGCCCACCTTCTGCATGTATTTGCTGATTTTGTTGCAGGTGTCCATGGAGTCGTTTCCGCCATTGTAGAAGAAGTAGCGGACATCGTACTTTTTGAAGATTTCCAGGATACGTTTGTAATCGGTGTCGTCCACATCCGGGTCCTTCATCTTGTAGCGGCAGGAGCCCAGAGCGGAGGACGGAGTGTATTTCAACAGCTCCAGCTCGGCGGGGTCTTCCTGTCCCATGTCAAACAGCCGGTCGTTCAGCACGCCCTTGATTCCATGCTCCGCGCCCAGGACGCGGGTGATGTTGGGATTTTTCAACGCGGTGCTGATGACTCCGTAGGCACTGGCGTTGATGACAGAAGTAGGTCCGCCGGATTGGCCGAAGATACACGCGCCTTTCAATTCACTCATGAGAAACAGCCTCCTATATCATTTTCTTCCTTCCCAGGGAATGAGGTCCATGGTATTTTTTATCATACCATTCAAAAAAAGAATTGTAAATACTTGCATTTTATTTTTTTTGTGATATTATCATAAGAGAAAATCGTTTTCGTTTTCGCAAAGGAAGGGAAACGAGGCCGGCGGTCTCATTCCCCACCTTCCGCGGGGACGGGACAAATAAAATCTGTCAGGAGATGATTGTTATGGCACTGGTCACTTCTACCGAGATGTTCAAAAAGGCCTATCACGGAGGGTATGCCATCGGAGCCTTCAACGTCAACAACATGGAGATCATCCAGGGCATCACCGAGGCCTGCCGCGAGGAAAAGGCCCCTGTCATTCTCCAGGTGTCCAAGGGCGCCCGGGCCTACGCCAACCGCACCTATCTTGTGAAGCTGGTGGAGGCCGCCGTCATTGAGTGCCCGGAGATTCCCATCGTGCTGCATCTGGACCACGGCGATACCTACGAGACCTGCAAATCCTGCATCGACGACGGATTCACCTCCGTCATGATCGACGCCAGCTCCAAGCCCTTTGCCGAGAACATCGAAATCACCAAAAAGGTCGTGGAATATGCCCATGACCACGGCGTGGTGGTCGAGGCGGAGCTGGGCGCTCTGGCCGGCGTGGAGGACGAGGTCAACGTCTCCGCTGAGGACTCCCATTACACCCGCCCCGAGGAAGTGGAGGAGTTCGTCACCAAGACCGGCTGTGACTCCCTGGCCATCGCCATCGGCACCTCCCACGGCGCTTTCAAGTTCAAGCCCGAGCAGTGTACCCGCAATGAAAAAGGCATCCTGGTTCCTCCCCCGCTGCGCTTCGACATCCTGGAAGAGATCGTGAAGCGTCTGCCGGAGTTCCCCATCGTGCTCCACGGCTCCTCCAGCGTGCCCCAGGACTATGTGAAGATGGTCAACTCCAACGGCGGCAAGATGCCCGACGCCGTGGGCATCCCCGAGGAGCAGCTCCGTCAGGCCGCCCGCAGCGCCGTCTGCAAGATCAACATCGACTCCGACCTGCGCCTGGCCATGACCGGCACCATCCGGCAGCACTTCAACGAGCATCCCGGCGATTTTGATCCCCGCCAGTACCTCAAGCCCGCCCGTGCCAACATCAAGGAACTGGTTCGCCACAAGCTGGTGGACGTCCTGGGCTGCAACGGTAAGGCGTAATCCTGAACAACTCAAAAAACGGAGGCGCGTCGCGCCTCCGTTTTTTCATCTTCCGGGGGTTCTGCCGGACAGGCGGTTCCCCTCCCGCTCATCGGTTTTTCTGATAGATCGTCCACAGCCCGTCCATCAGTAGAAATTTGTCATAAATGATCCGGTTCCGGCAGTACCGAACAATGACCGGAGCGTTTCCGCCGGTGGCCACCACGCTGACCTCCCGGCCCGGGAACTCCTCCCGGATCCGGTCAATGATGCCGTCCAGCATTCCGGCGGTGCCGTAGACGATGCCGGAGCGCATGCAGTCCTCGGTGTTTTTACCGATCAGGGCCTTGGGGTGCTGAAGGGAGATGTCCGGCAGCTGCGCCGCCCGGCGGCTCAGGGCCTCCAGAGAGACGTTGACCCCCGGCAGAAGGAGGCCACCCTCATAAGTCCGGCCCTCGGAGATGACTCCAATGGTGGTGGCCGTCCCCATGTCGATGGTGATGATGGGCGGCGTGAACTTCTCCAGCGCCGCCACGGCGTCCGCCACGATGTCCGCCCCCACCTGGGTCTGGACCGTCAGGCGGATGTTCAGTCCGGTCTTCACCCCGGGGCCCACCACCATGGGGGGCTTGCCCAGGAGGCGGGTCAGGGCTTTCTCCATCATGAAATTCAGCGGCGGTACCACACTGCACAGGATCGCCCCGGTGACGTCCTTGTAGCTGAAATGGTAGAGGGTAAACAGGTTCATCAGGTCGATGCTGATCTGGTCGGCGGTTTTCCGGCTGTCCGTGTCCAGGGAGGCCAGGAAGCGGAGGGTCTTGTCCCTGTCGAAAAGGCCGACGGAGGTGTTGGAGTTGCCCACGTCGATGGCAAGCAGCATGGAGATTGCTCCTTTCGTTCCGGTTTTGCTGTATATTCATATAGTAGCACGAGTTTTGCCGCCTTGCAAGAGCGAGAAAAAAGAGCTTGCACCCATACAATTGTTCTGTTACAATGAACGTATCCAAACGAAAGGAAGGCATTGCCCATGACCTGCCTGATGAAGCTGGCCTCCCCTCTAGGCTCTTTGACCGTGTCCTCCGACGGAGCGGCGGTCACCGGCCTCTGGCTGGAGGGCCAGAAGTACTATGCCGCCGGACTGGAGGCGGATACGGAGGAACAGCCGGACCTGCCGGCCTTTCGCCAAGCGAAGAACTGGCTGGACGCCTATTTTGAGAAGCGGGACCTCCCTCCCCTGCCGCCCCTGGCCCCCAGGGGCAGCGAGTTCCGCCAGAGGGTATGGAAGCTGCTGCTGGAAATTCCCTTTGGAGAAACCACCACTTACGGCGCATTGACGGAGAGACTGAAAGCCGCCGGGGTCCCCGCCTCCCCCCAGGCGGTGGGCGGGGCCGTGGGGCACAATCCCATTTCCATCCTGATCCCATGCCACCGTGTGGTGGGGGCGGACGGCAGCCTGACGGGCTACGCCGGAGGCGTCGCGAAAAAGCGCTTTCTGCTGGAGCTGGAGGGAGCGGACCTGTCCAGGCTGTATACGCCAAAGAAGGGAACGGCATTATAAAACCGGGATGGTTCCATGAAGAAAGGCGGGCATTGGTGTTCCAATGCCCGCCCTTTTCTTATAGGATGATGCAGATCAGCCCACCGCTGCCCTCGTTGATGATGCGGGTCAGGGTCTCCTGGAGCTTCTTCCGGGCATCGTCCGGCATGCGCTTCAGTTTGCCCTGGAGGTCGTCGCTGACCAGCTCGTGGAAGCTCCGGCCGAAGATGTTGGACTGCCAGATCTTGCTGGTGTCCCCCTCGAACTCCTGGAGGAGGTAGTTCACCATGTCCTCCGACTGCTTCTCGTTCCCCACGATGGGCGAGACCGCCGTCTCGATGTCCGCCCGGATCATGTGGATGCTGGGGGCGCTGGCCTTCAGCTTCACGCCGTAGCGTCCTCCCTGCTTCATGATCTCCGGCTCCTCCAGGGTCAGCTCGTCGATGCTGGGGACCACGATGCCGTACCCCGTCTCCTTCACGTCCCGCAGGGCCCCGGCCACCTTGTCGTATTCCGCCTTCACCGCCGCCAAACGGGTCAGCAGACTCATCAGGTCCCCGTCGTCCCCCACTTCAAAACCGGACTGCTCCGACAGGGTGTGATAGAACAGCTCCCGGGGCAGGCCGAGGCTGGCCGACGCCACGCCGGTGCCCAGGTCAATGGAGGTGATTTTGGCTTCGCTGATGTTCTCGCAACTTCCCAGGGCGGAGATGACGCCGTCCACCTCCCGGATGTGCTGGAGCTGAGAGGTCCCCTGGCGGACCGCGTCGTAGAGGCTGGCCTTGATGGGATGGTCCGTGGGCAGGGCGTCCACCCAGGGGGGCAGAAACAGATCCAGCTCCTGCATGGGGAATTCGTAGAGCACCGCCCGGAGGATGTCCGCCACGTCCTCCTCCCCCAGGTCCAGGCAGTTCACCGGGACGCAGTTCACCTCGTAGCGGGAGGCGATGTCCCGGGCGATGGCCTCCGCCCGGTCGGATTTGGGGTCCACGGAGTTCAGCAGGACAATGAAGGGCTTCCCCAGCTCCTGAAGCTCCCGGACCACCCGTTCCTCCGCCTCCAGATAGTCCTCCCGGGGGATGTCGGCCACGGTGCCGTCGGTGGTGATGACGATGCCGATGGTGGAGTGCTCCGAGATGACCTTCCGTGTGCCGATTTCCGCCGCCTCGGTCATGGGAATCTCATGGTCGTACCAGGGGGTGGTGACCATCCGGGGCGCGTCGTCCTCAAACTGGCCGATGGCCCCCCGGACCATGTAGCCCACGCAGTCGATGAGCCGCACGGAGAAGGACGCGCCGCCCTCCAGCTGGACCTGGGCCGCCTCCTCCGGAACGAACTTGGGCTCCGCCGTCATGATGGTCCGGCCGGAGCCGCTCTGGGGCAGCTCATCCCGGGCCCGCTCCTTGCGGTACACGTTCTCAATGTTGGGGATCACCTGAGTTTCCATGAAGCGCTTGATGAAGGTGGACTTGCCGGTCCGCACCGGTCCCACCACGCCGATGTAGATATCCCCCGCCGTGCGGGTGGCGATATTCTGATAGATGGTCGTGTTCATAGCATCCCGTCCTTTTTCCGCTCCATATTCATGTTTCCACTCTATGTCCCAGAAGCCAAAAGTATGACGGCCCGTCTCGTTTTGGAGAAAGCGCACAAAGAACTTTTCCCCTCCCCCGGGCTGATTTGGTCGAAATCATGCTTTACAAGGATTCTTTACTATGGTAAACTGCTACCGTATTAAACGAACAGGTCCGCCTGTTCCAATCTGGAGGATGAAAACATGATGAAAAGCAAGAAATTTTGGGCCCTCCTGCTGGCCCTTGCCATGGTTCTGAGCCTCGCCGCCTGCGGCGGCGGTTCGGATAATTCCGGCAGTCCCGCCGACAGCGGCAGCACGTCTGTGGTTGCTCCGGAAGATCAGACTGCCGGTGACACCGGAAGCGACCAGGCGGACGCCGACAGCGATCTGGCCTATGTGCGGGGAAATGGGAAGCTGGTGGTTGGCTACACCGTATATGAGCCCATGAACTACACCGACGCGGATGGCAACTTCACCGGCTTCGATACGGAGCTTGCCCGCGCCGTCTGCGAACGGCTGGGCGTGGAGCCGGAGTTCCAGGAGATCATCTGGGAGACCAAGGAAGTGGAGCTGGCCGGCAAGTCCATCGACTGCATCTGGAACGGCATGACCCTGGACGCCGAGCGGGAAGCCAATATGAACTGCACGGTCCCCTATGTCAAGAACGCCCAGGTAGTGGTGGTCAAGGCCGGTACGGAGTACACTGACACCGCTTCCCTGGCGGGCAAAACCGTGGTCGCGGAGGTCGGCTCCGCCGGTGAGGCGCAGATTATTGGCGGCGAGGACTCCGAGCCCGACGCCGGGCTGGCCCAGGCCGACTATGTGGGCAAGAGCGTCCAGACCGACTGCCTGATGGAGGTCAAGGCCGGAACGGCCGACGCCGCCGTCCTGGACCTGACCCTGGCCAACGCCATGACCGGCGAGGGCACGGATTACGCCGACCTGGAAATCGTGGATGAGTTGGCCGTGGAGAATTACGGCGTGGCCTTCCGCAAGGGCTCCGACGTGCGGGACGCCGTAAACGACATCTTTGCCGAGATGGTGGCCGACGGTTCCCTGAAGGCCCTGGCCGACCAGTACAACCTGGAGCTGGCTGACTGAGACATACACGCTCTTGTGGGACAAGGGGACGCTTTTCCCCTTGTCCCATAGAGTGCTTTTTGAGGTGGAACGACATGAGTGTGATCCTGGGCCGTCTGTGTGAGGGCTTTGTTATCAACTGTCAGCTCTTCGGGCTGACGCTGCTGTTTTCGATCCCCCTGGGGCTGCTGATCTGCTTTGGCTCCATGAGTCGCTTCAAGCCTCTGTCCTGGCTGATGAAGACCTTTGTCTGGATTATCCGCGGCACGCCCCTGATGCTCCAGCTGCTGGTCATCTTCCTCGGCCCCGGCCTGATGGGCTGGGGGTCCCCCTGGCCCTCCGGCAACAGCGGCCGCCTCATGGCGGCGGTGGTGGCCTTCGTCATCAACTACGCCTGTTATTTCTCCGAGATCTTTCGGGGCGGCATCGAGTCTGTGCCACGGGGGCAGTATGAGGCCGGGCAGGTGCTGGGCATGACGAAACCGCAGATTTTTTTCAAGGTCACCCTCCTCCAACTGGTCAAGCGCATCGTCCCCCCCATGGGCAACGAGATCATCACCCTGGTCAAAGATACCTCCCTGGCCCGGATCATCTCCAATAAGGAAATCATCATGACCGCCAACGAATACGCCTCCAAGGGCCTCATCTGGCCCCTGTTTTCCACGGCGATTTTCTTCCTGGTCTTCGTGGGCGCCCTGACGCTGCTGTTCAACTGGTTCGAGCGGAAGCTGGACTATTTCCGTTAAAGGAGGCGGTATCCTATGGCGATCTTAGAGGTACGGAACATTGAAAAACACTTCGGCAGCACCCAGGTCCTCAGCGATATCAGCTTCTCCCTGGAGGAGGGGCAGGCTCTGTCCATCATCGGCTCCTCCGGCTCCGGCAAGACCACCCTTCTCCGCTGTCTGAACTTCCTGGAGCGGCCCGACCACGGCGCCATTGCCGTGAAGGGAAACGTCATCTTCGACGCGTCGGACCCCTCCACTCAGGCGGAAAAGGACATCCGTCAGAAGCGCCTCCATTTCGGACTGGTCTTCCAGAACTTCAACCTCTTCCCCCAGTACACGGCCCTGCAGAACGTCACCCTGGCCCGGGAGCTGCTGGCCAGGGAGCGGGGCGGCGAGAGCAAGGAGGAGATTGTGAAGTCGGGCCGGGAGCTGCTGTCCAAGATGGGCTTGGCCGACCGGGCGGAGCATTATCCCCACCAGCTCTCCGGCGGGCAGCAGCAGCGGGTGGCCATCGCCCGGGCGCTGGCTCTTCACCCGGATATCCTCTGCTTTGACGAACCCACCTCCGCCCTGGACCCGGAGCTCACCGGGGAGGTCCTGCGGGTCATCCGCTCCCTGGCGGAGCAGAAGACCACCATGATCATCGTCACCCACGAGATGGCCTTTGCTCGAGACGTGGCGGATCAGGTGATCTTCATGGACGGCGGTGTCATCGTGGAGCAGGGCGACCCCAGGGAGGTCATCGACCACCCCAAGGAGGAGCGGACGCGGCAGTTTCTCTCCCGTTACGCAAACGGCTGAGGCGCGGCATTCACAAAAGGAGCGCGGGAAAACCTCCCGCGCTCCTTTTTCACGCTCTTTTTCTGGGGATCAGCAGCATTTGATCCTGGGGAATGTCCTCCTCCCCCTCCAGCTGGTTGGCGGAGAGGATGGCGGAGATGGTGGTGTTGTACTTTTTCGCCAGATCCCAGGCGCTCTCCTGCCGTCCGATGCACCGCAGGACCAGGGAGGGCGCTCCGGTCAGGTCCTTGACCGTCTCCTGATCCAGCTTGGCGGCGGAGACGCAGACCTTCTTCACCCTGGCCGCCGCCTCAACGTGGAAGTCCACCGGGAAGCGGACCTCGATGCCCCGGTCCCCCAGGGTGCCCTGAACCTCCTCGGCGCAGACGGCCCGGGCGGTGATCCGGCTGTCCTCCGGCAGCTCCAGCTGACAGCCGGCGTCGATGCTCCGCTCGGCAACCAAGGGCACGCCGCCCTCGTCCAGATACATGGCCCGCACCGTCACGCCGGCCCGGAGGACCGCCATGTTCCCCTCCCGACTGACGGACACCGCGCCGCATTTGGCGGACAGGGCCAGGATGGACTCCGCCACCACGCCGATCTCCAGCACCTCCCGCAGGGTCTGCCGGCGGGTCAGGTTCTCGCAGAAGCTGGTGATGTTCAGCGGCGCGGCCTCATAGGTCATGTCGTAGGCGGTGGAATACAGATCGCTGAGCAGCGTCAGCTCCTCCTCCTCCCGCAGCAGGGCCGTGGCATGGAGATAGAGTGTCACCGCGATCTGACGGCCCTCCGGGTCGTCGCCGTCAATCTGGAAGTCCGTTCCCGTGAGCTGCAGCTGCAAACTGGCGGCGGAGCCCTCTTTGGCCCCCTCCACCTCCATGATCTGGGAAAAGGGAAGCTCCGCGGAGGCCGAGCCGCAGCCGCCCGCCACGTCCCGGTAAAGCAGGCTGATGGAGAACACGCCCTTGAAAATCAGCTTGCTCCCCACGATCTTCGTCTCCGTGACATTGCTGGAGACCTGGCTGGTCAGCAGCTCCGCCGCCCCCTCCCGCCCCGGGGAGAGGTTCATCTCCTCCGTGAAGGTGAAATCCTTTTCCGCAATGTGGGTCAGAAGGATGGCGTGCTGTCCCTCCTGGCGCTTCTCCACCTGGAGCTCCGGCTCCGCCTCCGTGTCCTCGCAGAAGACCAGGGGCTTGCGCTGGTAGCCGGTCACATGGGTCACCAGCTTGCAGTGGGTGAAGATCTTCCGGGGGTTCAGCATCCGGGCCTCCAGGAATTCCGTCTCCGTCTCCGCCGTCAGATGCTGGCAGTCCGGCAGGGCCCGGCCGTCACTCTCGGCGGTGAAGGGAATGGCGAATTCCAGCGTGCGGACGCCGCTTTCCCCGTCGGGGGTGTAGAGCACCGTGACCCGGACGGTGCCGGAAAGCTCCGCTTTTCCGTCCCGCAGCTCCCGGCTGTGAAGGTAGACCTTCCCGTCGGTCTCAATGATGCGGGCGATGTCCGGACAGTAGTCCGGCACGATGGTCTCCGCCGTCTCCTCCTGGGTCAGGGTCAGCTCCCCGCCCGTCTCGTAGGCGTCCAAAGACACTTTTTTCAAATCCAGTTCCATAAAGAAGTCCTTCCTTTCCCGGCAGGCATAGAATCCATGTCCTACTCTATGCGCCGCAGGAACGGGATATGTTTCAGACCTTGAAAATCTTCTTCAGGATGCCCCGGAGCATTTTAGGGGACTTCCAGACCACGATATTCATAAGACGCCTCCTCTCAATTCTCAACGCCGGCAGCAGACGCAGCCGCAGCCGATCAGCAGAAACGCAACCAGGAACATCAGCACGCCCACCGGAAATACCGCGGCAATCAAGATTCCCGCGCCCAGAGCCACGGCGAACAAGCCCAGCAAGCGGATTCCCCCGCCGCCGTTTCCGCAGCCCCAATTTCCAAATCCTCCTCCTCCGAAGCTCCCGTTTCCACAGCCCATTGCGGCCCGCCTCCTTTCCTTCCTTTCCAGTATATACGCCAGGGCAGTCCATGGTGAAGAAACGCCGCCCCGAAAACGAGGCGGCGTTTCTTCATTTTTTCTCCTGCCAATCCCGAAGGGGCTTCAATTCCTCGTAGAGTCGGAGATAGCTGTCGTGCCGACTCTTCTGAATCTCCCCCCGGTGGAGGGCCTCCAGTACGGCACAGCCCTTTTCCCGAGTGTGGCTGCACCCCACAAAGCGGCACTTCCCCAAACAGGGCGTGAACTCCAGGAAGGTCTCCGGCAGGCGGCGTTTCAATTCCAGGTCCAGCTCCTCGGCGTCGAAGGAGGAAAACCCCGGTGTGTCCACCACCTCCGCCCCGCAGGAGAGGCGGTGCAGCTCCACATGGCGGGTGGTGTGCCGCCCCCGGCCCAGGGCCGCGCTGACCTCTCCCACCTGTAAATGAAAATCCGGGTCCAGGGCGTTCAAAATGCTGGATTTCCCTACGCCGGAGTTGCCTGTAAAGGCAGACAGCTTCCCGGTAATCAGGCCCTTCAAGTCCTCCATTCCCTCCCCGGTTTCCGCACTGACCCGCAGGGTCGGGAAGCCGGAGGCACGGTAAATCTCATAAAGCCGGTCCGCCGGGTCCAGGTCGCACTTGTTCAGCACCACCGCCACAGCGCAGTCCTTCAAAGCCGCGATGGCGGCCACCCGGTCGATGAGGAAGGGGTCCGTCTTCGGAATGGCGGCGGAGGCGATGACCACCAGCTGGTCGATGTTGGCCACGGCGGGCCGGGCGAAGGCGTTCCGCCGTGGCAGGATTTTTTCGACGAAGCCCTCGCCGCCGCCCAGCTCCCGGACTTCCACCCGGTCTCCCACCAGGGGGGAAATCCCCTCTTTGCGGAATTTTCCCCTGGCTCGGCATTGCAGGACTTCAACGCCGGTGTCCACGTAGTAGAAGCCGCTGAGGGCCTTTTGAATCCGTCCCGTCATATCAAGTAAACTGGACCTCGTGACTCTGTTCCTGATCCAGGGCGTCGTCAAAGTAAACCTTGACCATCTGGGTGCCGGACCCTGTCAGCGCCGGAATGTGGACTGTGCCGCCGGCCGTGCTGACCCGTTCATCAAACTGCGGATTGACCTCGTCGCCCACGTAGACCTTCACCCAAACGGTGGTACGGTTGTCCTGGGGCAGGTTGAAATCCAGCTCAATCGTCTTATTTGTGATCCCGGCGCTGACCCGGAACTTGATGGTGTCCCACTCGTTCACCGTCGTAAGGGGCTCCAGGCTCTGCCAGATAACGCTGTTGGGTTCGGCCTCGTCCTCCACATATTCAATATCGGCGTTGGTGCAGGTCAAATGCAGGGAATCCTGCAAGGAGCGGAGCACCGCGTCGATCTGCATACCGACGAAGTTATTGACCACCACCGGCTTCCGCTCCGGGCCCTTGCTGACAATCAGCCGGATGATGTCGCCGTCTTTCAGCTCCTCATGCTCGGCGGGGATGCTGCGGATAATAAAGCCCTCGGTTATTTCGTCGTTGAACTCCATTTCCGCCTCGTCGGCAAAGATCTCCAGGTTATATTTTTCCTTCAGGCTTTTCAGGATCACATTGGCCTGGGCCACGGTCTTGTTGGTCACGTCCAGCATCTCTCCGGTTTCCTCCCCGGCGCTGAGCCAGACCTCGATGACCAGATTGTCGCCCCTGCGGTGATCTCCCTCCGTGGGGTTCTGCCGGACGATGGTCCCCACGGGCTCGTCGCTGAACTCGCTGCCCATTTCCTTCAAGGTGAAGATATCCTTCACGTCGGGAAGCTCCGCGGCCTGCTCGGGCGTATATCCCAGAACGAGAGGAACCGTGTAGGTCTCCGGCGCCACGTTCTGCTCCCGGATGGACTCGGAAACCGTTTTGAACAGCACCGCCGCCAGAGCCAGGGCCAGCACGATGGCCACGCCCACCAGTACCTTCACCCCGGCGCCGCCCCGATGGGGCGGCTCGTAGTCGTCCTCGTAGTCCCGGCGGCGCTCCCGGACCCGCTCCGGCTCCCGTTCCCGCTCCCGGTTTTTCGGCGTGGGATGGAGGGTGCGATCATAGGTGCGGATGGGCTGAGTGGGCTCCTCCGGCTCCTCCGGGCGGAGGTCCATCATGGTGAAGTCCAGGCTGATGTTGGGGTTTTTCCGGAAATCCTCCAGATCGGCGATCATGGCGTCGGCGGAGGCGTAGCGCCGGTTCAGGTCCGGCGTCATGGCCTTCATGCAGATCAGCTCCAGCTGGGCCGGAATTTCCGGGTTCAGCTCCCGGGGGGCCAAGGGCACGGAGCTGAGGTGTTGGATGGCCACGGACACGGCGGAATCCCCCTCAAAGGGCAGCCGCCCGGTGAGCATCTCGTACATGACCACGCCGGAGGAGTAGATGTCGCTCCGGGCGTCGGTCCGCTCCCCTCTGGCCTGCTCCGGTGAGATATAGTGGACGGAGCCCAGGGCCTCCTGGGTCAGGGTCTGGGCGGAGTTCTCCAGACAGGCAATACCGAAATCGGCCACTTTCACGCTGCCGTCCCGGAGGACCATGACATTCTGGGGCTTGATGTCCCGGTGGACGATGCCCCGGCTGTGGGCGTGGCTGAGGCCCCGCATGATCTGGGTGATGAAGTGCAGGGACTCCCGCCAGTTCAGCTGGCCCCGCTTCTCCATATACTGCTTCAGCGTGATGCCGTCGATGAGCTCCATGACGATATATTCCGTGTCCCCGCCCCGGCTCACGTCGTAGACCGACACGATGTTGGGGTGGGACAGCTGGGCCACGGCCTGGGACTCCGCGTTGAACCGGCGACGGAAATCCTCGTCCTGGGCCAGATCACTTTTCAATATTTTCAAAGCCACAAGGCGGTTGAGCCGGTGGCATTTCGCCTTGTAGACCACCGCCATGCCCCCGGTGCCGATGCGCTCCAGAATCTCATAGCGGTTGTCCAGCATTTTTCCAATGTACTGATCCATGCGGCTCCTCCTCCCTTACAGCTTCCTGGCCAGGACGACGGTGACATTGTCCGACGCGCCCCGGCTCTTGGAGATGGCCAGCAAACGTTCCATGCAGGTGTTCGTGTCGCCGTGGAGGACCTCCCGCATGATCTCCTCGTCCGTCACGGTGTTCACCAGCCCGTCGGTACACAGCAAAAGGAAGTCCCCCGGAAGGAGCTGGCAGGTGTAACAGTCGCACTCCGGGTCCACGTCCGGGCCCAGGGCCCGGGTGATGAGGTTCCGGTTGGGATGGCGGCGGGCCTCCTCAGCGGTGATGTCTCCCCGCTCCACCATGTGTTCCACCAGGGAGTGGTCCCGGGTGACCTGATGGATGCGCTCCTGATTGATATGGTAGGCCCGGCTGTCCCCCACGTTGGCGATGACCACGCCCCCGTCGAAGGAGACGGCGGAAACCAGGGTGGTCCCCATGCTGCGGTACTCCTCCGAGGTCCTGGCGGCCTCCCGCACGGCGCGGTTGGCCAGGGCCACCGCCACCACGGAGACCTCCCGCAGGCGGTCCGGCTTGGCCTCCGGCGACAGGCGCTTTTCCATCTCCGAGGAAAAGGTGTCCACGGCGATGCGGCTGGCCATCTGTCCGCCGGCGGCTCCGCCCATCCCGTCGCATACCACGCAGATCGTGTGTCCGAAGACGGTCTTCACCGCGTAGGCGTCCTGGTTTTCTCTCCGGACGAGGCCCGTGTCGGTCATGCTCCATATGTTCATCATTGGGAATCCTCCCCTTTCTCTGCTTCCACCCTTCTGCGGAGCTGTCCGCAGGCGGCATCTATATCTCCACCCAGGCTTCGCCGCATGGTGGCGGTGAGACCGTGAGATTCCAGGCGTTTTTGAAACGCCGCCGTCCGGCGGGAGGGCCGGAAGGGACTTTCCGCCACGTCGTTCAGCGGGATCAGGTTCACGTGGCCGGGCATCCCCCGCAGATGCTTGGCGATGAGATCCGCCTGCCAGTCCTGGTCGTTCACACCGTCGATCATGGCGTACTCAAAGGAGATCCGCCGTCCGGTCTTCTGGAAATACTCGTGACAGGCGGCGAACAGGTCCTCCACGTCATAGGCCCGGTTGACGGGCATGAGCCTGGACCGGGTCTCGCTGTCCGGCGCGTGGAGGGAGACGGACAGCGTCAGCTGCAGCCCCAGCTCCGCCAGACGCCGGATGCCGGGCAGCACGCCGCAGGTGGACAGGGAGATGTGCCGCATCCCGATATTCATCCCGTCGGGATGATTCACGATTTCCAGGAATTTCAGCACGGCGTCCAGGTTGTCCATGGGCTCCCCGATGCCCATCAGCACGATGTTGGAAACGGGGACCCCGGAGTCCTTCCGGGTGAACAGCACCTGATCCAGCAGCTCCCCCGGGGTCAGGTCCCGGACCTTCCCGGCGATGGTGGACGCGCAGAAGGCGCAGCCCATGCGGCAGCCCACCTGGGAGGAGATGCACACGGTGTTTCCGTGGCGGTAACGCATCAGCACGGATTCGACGCAGTTGCCGTCCGCCAGCTCCCAGAGGTATTTGATGGTCCCGTCCCGGGCGGAGACCTGTTTTCGGGCCACCGCCGGGACCGCCAGCGAACAGGTTTCTTTCAGCCGCTCCCGCAGGGACAGGGACAGATTGGTCATCTCGTCGAAGGACGCCGCCCCCCGGCTCAGCCAGGAAAAGACCTGCTTCCCCCGGAAGGCGGGCTCCCCCAGGCTCTGGAGAAAATCCCGCAGCTCCGGCAGGGTCAAGGATTTGATATCGGTCATGATTCGCCTCAAACGCGCCGCGTCATGCGGCAGATGTAAAAGCCGTCGGTGCCATGGAGGTGGGGCCAGAGGGTTGTCTGTCCCTCCACCCGCCCGATGGGACCCGGCAAGGTGAATGTTTCCCGGGAAAACGCCGGATGGGTCCCCAGGAACGCCTCCGTCACCTCCTCGTTCTCCTCCGGCAGGATGGTGCAGGTGGAGTACAGCAGGGCCCCGCCGGGGCGGACGTAGCGGGCGGCATTTTCCAGGATGGCGCTCTGCACCACCGGCAGGGGAAAGAGGTCGTCCGCCTTTTTTCGACGGATGTCCGGCTTCTTGCGGAGAATGCCCAGTCCGGAGCAGGGCGCGTCCACCAGTACCACGTCGAAGGCGTCTCGCCACTCCTCCCGGAAAACCCGCCCGTCGGCGGCTTCCGCCCGGATGGAGCAGAGTCCCAGCCGGGCCGCGCCCTCCTGAATACGCTTCAATTTGTTCTCGTGGAGATCACAGGAGACAATCTCCCCCCGGTCCCCCATGGCGACGGCGGCGGCAAAAGACTTTCCGCCGGGGGCGGCGCAGACGTCCAGAACCCGATTCCCGGGCTGGAGTGCCGCCGCCAGGGCCGTCAGCCGTGCCGCCGGGTCCTGGATGTAGATCATGCCATTCCGGAACGCCCTCAGGCGCTCCAGGTCCCCGGTGCCCTCCAGCAGCAGGCAGTCCGGCAGCCAGAGGTGCCGCTCCACCCGAACGCCTTCCTCCTCCAAAGCCCTTGCCGCATCCTCCGCGGAACACCGGCAGGTGTTGACCTGGGCGGCGGCGGGAGGCTGGCTGTTGCTGTCCGCCAGGAACGCCTCCGCCCCCTCCCGGCCCAGCAGGACCAGCAGACGTTTCACCAGCCACTTCGGGTGGCTGTAGCGGATGGAGAGGTACCTCGCCTCATCCCGATCCGGAATGGCGGGCAGGGCCTCCTTCTCCCGGCAGAGCCGCCGGAGAACGGCGTTCACCAGCCCGGATGCCTGTCCCCTTCCCGCGTCCCTGGCCAGCTCCACCGACGTGTGAACGGCGGCGCTGTCCGGCACCCGGTCCAGAAACAGAATCTGATAGGCCCCGATCCGAAGCACGTCCGCCAAGGGCGGCTGGAGGTGGTCCAGTTTTTGAGAGCAGAATTGAGAAAGGTAAAAATCCAGCAGCGTCTCATTCTGAATGACGCCGTAGACGATGCGGCTGCAAAGTCCCGCGTCGGCGGGAGAAAGCCCCTTCAGATGCGCTCCCAGCGCGGCGTCCGCCCAGGCCCCCCGCAAGCGGCAGGCGGTCAGGACAGCCAGCGCCTCCTTCCGGGCGCTCACCTTCGGCCTCCGCCCCGGCGGCTGTCGCCGCGCCCGCTGCGGCCCAGGAAGATCAGAACATAGCGCAGCAGCTGCAAGGCGGACATCAGCAGCGCCGCCACATAGGTCAGCGCCGCCGCCCGAAGAACCTTCCGGGCCCCGGTCAGCTCCTCTTCATCCAACAGGTTCCGGCTCTCAATGGTCTCCAGGGCCCGGCGGGAGGCGTTGAACTCCACCGGCAGGGTCACAAGCTGGAAAAAGGTGGTCAGCGAAAACAGCAGGATGCCGACCAGAAACAGGCTCTGACTGTACAGCAGCAGCCCGCAGAACAGCAGGACCATGGAGCAGCGGGACCCCAGGTTTGTCACGGGCACGATGGCGCTCCGCAGGCGAACCGGGGCGTAGCTCATGGCGTACTGGACGGCGTGGCCCGCCTCATGGGCCGCCACGCCCACCGCCGCCACCGTGGCGGAGGCGTAGACTTCCTGAGAGAGATAGATGGTGTTGTCCCGGGGGTCGTAATGGTCCGTCAGCTTGCCCCAGGTGGAGGTGATGGTCACGTCATGGACTCCGTTGGCCCGGAGCACCGCTTCCGCCGCCTGGGCGCCGGTGAGCCGGCGGCGGTTGGAAACCCGGCTGTACTTGTTGAAATTGCCGCTGACCTGGGCCTGGGCCCAGAGAGACAGGAGCATCACCGGAATCAGCAGAACGCAATAGATGTTATTGGCCAGGAAATCTCCGTAGCCACCATAATAATAAGGCATAAGCACCCTCGAATTTTAGCGTTGAATGGGATGTCCCAATAAATAAGCCGCCGCGGTCATGCGTTTTCCACCCTTGGCCTGGAGCTCCGTCACCCGGAGAACCTTCCCGTCGCCGCAGGCGATGTCGATTCCCGTCTTCCCCGCCGCAACGACACTGCCGGGCGCCGCCGCCGTGGCCTCTCCGGTCTCCAGAACGGCGTAGAGCTTCATCTCCTCACCGCTGATAACGTCCGTCACGGCGCAGGGCCAGGGAATCAGGCCCCGGACCTGACAGCTGATCTCATGGGCGGAGCGGGTCCAGTCCACAGGGGACAGCTCCCGGCTCAGCATGGGGGCGTAGGTGTGCTTCTCATGGTCCTGGGGCGTGCGGGAGGCCGTGCCCTCCGCCAGGGCCCGGACGGTTTCAGACAGCGCCTGAGCTCCCAGCTCCGCGAGGCGCCGGGTGAGGGCCTGGGCGTCCTCCGCCTCCCCGATGGAGGTGGATTTCTGCAAAATGACGTCCCCGGCGTCCAGCTCCCTGGCCATATACATGATGGAGACGCCGGTCTCCGTCTCCCCGTTCAGCACCGCCCAGTTGATGGGGGCCGCGCCCCGGTACTTGGGCAGCAGGGACGAATGGACATTGATGGAGCCCAGAGGGGGCACGTTCAGAATGTCCTCCGGCAGCAGCTTTCCATAGGCCGCCACCACGATCAGCTCCGGATCCAGAGACCGCACCAGCTCCAGGCTTTCGGCGTTCCGCAGGCTCACAGGCTGGAAAACCGGCAGATTCTCCGTCATGGCATATTCCTTTACAGGTGTTGGAGTCAGCTTATGTCCTCGGTTTTTCGGCTTGTCCGGTTGGGTAAGGACCCCGCAGATCTCGTGCCCGTCCTCCACCAAGCGGCGGAGGGAGGCCACGGCGAAGTCCGGCGTGCCCATAAAGAGGATGCGCATCAGCCCGCCCCCTCTTCCTGATTGAAGTATTCCTCCACTTCCTCATCCGTCAGGAAGCGCTCGATGTGCTCCGTGTACAGGTGGCCGTCCAGGTGCTCCAGCTCGTGGCAGAAGCAGCGGGCCGTCAGTCCCTCTCCCTCCACCTCGAACCAGCGGCCGTTCCGGTCCTGGGCCCGGACCCGGACGTAGTTGGGCCGGGTCACAAGGCCCCACTTGCCGGGGACGCTGAGGCAGCCCTCCGGGCCGGTCTGCTCCCCGCTCTGCGCCACGATGGCGGGATTGATCAGCTCAATATACTCCTCCGTCTCGTCGTCCATCACCACACAGGCCCGGCGGAGAATCCCCACCTGAGGAGCCGCCAACCCGGCGCCCCCCGCCTCCGCCAAGGTATCCACCAGATCGTCCATCAGGATATGCAGGCGGCGATTGAAGTCCGTCACCGGACGGCAGACCTTGTTCAGGCAATCCTCTCCCTGCACCACGATTTTTCGCAATGCCATCTTTGAACCTCCTAGCCCGCGGCGTTGCACTCCGCGAAAATGTTGAATCCCCGGTTGGCGCGGTTTCCGGCAAAAGCCCGCAGCAGCCCGCTGATCTCCTCCCGGGTTTCTTTGTCGTTTTTCCCCACCAGCAAAACGCGGTAGCGATAGCGATTGTTCACCTTCAGCACCGGGGCCGGCGCAGGTCCCAAAACCTCCTGGTCCCCAAACCGGGTACGCAGCGCGTCCCGGACGCCCACAGCCGCCCGGAACACCGCCCCCTCCTCCGCGCCGGAGATGGTGAGGGTGAACAGGTCCGCGAAGGGCGGCAGACGCCGGAGCCGCCGCATTCGGATTTCGTTTTCAAAAAAGCGGTCATAATCCTGCCGGGCGGCGCACTGGATCACGTCGTTCCCCGGCGTGTAGGTCTGGATCACGGCCCGACCGGATTTGCCGCCCCGGCCCGCCCGGCCCACCACCTGGGTCAGCAGGCTGAAGGTCCGCTCCGCCGCCCTGTAATTCTCCAGATACAGCGAGAGGTCGGCGGCCAGGACTCCCACCAGGGTCACGTTTTCAAAGTCCAGTCCCTTGGCCACCATCTGGGTGCCCAGCAGAATGGGAACGCGCTCCCTTTCGAAGCGCCGCAGCAGCTTCTCGTGGCCCTCCGCCGTGGTGTCCGTGTCCATCCGCAGGACCTTCACGCCGGGAAACAGGCCCGCCAGCTCCTCCTCCACCTTCTGAGTGCCCGCCCCCACGTGCTTCATGACGCCGCCGCAGACGGGACAGGCGTCTGAGCTCCACTGGGAGTGTCCGCAGTGGTGGCACATCAGCCGCCCATTGGCGGAGTGATAGGTCAGCGGGGCGCTGCAACGGGGGCACTCCGGCACGTGGCCGCACTCCCCGCACAGCAGCATCCGGCTGCTGCCCCGGCGGTTCAAAAAGAGGATGCTCTGCTCCCCCGCCCCCAGGTTCCGCTCCAGCTCCCGCCGGAGGTCCGCCCCGATGAGGCCCGGATTTCCCGCCTTGATCTCCTGGCGGAGGTCGGCGATGAGAACCTGGGGCAGGTTTCGCTCATTGTAACGGCGGCGGAGCAGCGCCTTGTGATACAGCCCCTCCTCCGCCGCCCAGGCCGTCTCCACGGACGGCGTGGCGGAGCCCAGGACCAGCAGGGCCTTGTCCCGGGCACAGAGATATTTGGCAACGTCCCGGGTGTGATACCGGGGCGGATTTTCCGAACGATAGCTGTCCTCCTGCTCCTCGTCCAGGATGATGACTCCCAGATTCCTCAGAGGGGCGAAAACGGCGGAACGGGTGCCCAGCACCACCTTGACCTCTCCCCGGCGGATGCGCTTCCATTGGTCATAGCGCTCCGTCATCCGGAGGCCGCTGTGGAGCATGGCCACGTCCTCGCCGAAATAAGAGGCGAATTTTTCCATCATCTGGGGTGTCAGCACGATTTCCGGAACCAGGACGACGGCGGTTTTGCCCCTGGACAGTATCTCCTGAACCAAGCGCAAATAGACCTGGGTTTTCCCGCTGCCGGTGACGCCCCGCAGCAGCGTACCGGAGGCCTGCCCCGCTTCCGTCAAGCCCAGCAGCAGGTCAAACGCCGACTGCTGCTCCTCGCTCAGCACAATGGGCGGGCCCGGCTCCACGGCGGCGGGCGGCGGAACGCGCAGCTCCTCCATCTCGGAAAAAACAAGCAGCCCCGCCTTTTCCATTCCCCGGAGGACCCGGGCGGAGGCGCCGGTGAAATAGGTGATGTCGGCGCAGGCGGTGGGCCCGTTGGAGGCCAGAAGCCTGACCACCTCATAGCGGAGGGGCGAGGACCGCCTCCTGGCCTCCATCAAAGACAGTGCCTCCTCGGCGCTGAGGGCCAGCGCCGCCATCCGGCGGGTCTTGTCCCCCACCTTCTGACGCGCCGCTGTCTCGTGCCAGACGATTCCCGCCTTCTCCAGAGCCCGGAGCGCAGTCGGGGCCTCTTCCCCACAGGCGTCCCGGAGGGCCTCCAGCCCGGCGGAACCGCCGAAACGCTCCAGGGTCTCCAGAATTTCAGACCCATGGCGGATGCCGGATGCGGCGGCATGGGCCGTATCGGGATCCAGCTCCGCCTGGAGCCGCCAGATCTCCTGAAGGCGGTACCACAGCCCGGCGGGCAGCATGGTCCGCGCCGCCTCGAACAGGGTGCAGAAATACCGCTGGCGCATCCAGAGGGCCAGGGCCAACCCGGCGCTGTCCAGCACCGGCTCCTGGTCCAGCAGGCTGGAAAGGGGCTTCAGACTCCGGGTCTTTTTCCCCTCTCCCCGGGCGAGAATCAGCCCCTCCGACAGCCGGTTTCCCCGGCCGAAGGGCACGGTCACCCGGACGCCGGGCAGTGCCCGGTCCTCCAGCTCCGCCGGGACCAGATAGTCATAAGGCTTGTCGATGTGGTAGGGCACGGCGCTGACCGCCACTTTTACAATCGCCGCGGTCTCCATCCGGCGGCTCAGGCCTCCTCGGAGGCAACATTCACGCCGCCGGCGGTGAGCTTGCCGTCGGCCACCTCGTGGATCGCCAGGGTCACCGGCTTCTCGTCCAGATGGAGTCCGGTGTCCTCCGCCTCCTCGGCAATCTGGCGGGCCCGGCGGGCCACCACGTTCACCAGCATATAGCGGTTGGGGATATAGGAATTGAGCTTGCTCATGGCGGGATACAGCATCATGGTTGGTCGACTTCCTTTCCGTTACTCAGTTACAATCTATGGCGGTCACTTGCCGCTGATGATCTCCATACGGTCTATAGAGCGGCAGTGTTCCGCCGTCATAATGGCGTCCAGCTCTCCGGCCGCGTTTTCAATGGTGTCGTTGATGACAAAATAGTGATAGGCCCCGGCGGTCCGGCACTCCACCTTGGCCCGCAGCAGCCGCTTCTCAATCTTCTCCGGGCTGTCGGTCCCCCGGAGGGTCAGACGGCGAGCCAGCTCCTCCCAGCTGGGGGGAGCGATGAAGATCAGCACAGCCTCCGGCCGCTTCTGGGCAATTTGCAGGGCGCCCTGCACGTCGATTTCCAAAATCACGTCCTTCCCCCGCTCCATGGCCTCATCCACAAAGCGCTTGGGAGTCCCGTAAAAGTTCCCCACATACTCGGCGTACTCCAAAAAGGCGTCCTGGGCCATCCATTCATGGAAGGTATCCACATCCAAAAAGTGGTAATGAACGCCGTTTTCCTCCCCATCCCGGGGGGGACGGGTGGTGGCGGAGACGGAGACATACACATTCTTCCGCCTCTCCAGCAGCACCTTCAGAACACTGCCCTTCCCCACGCCGGAGGGTCCGGACACGATGAATGTCTTTCCCTTTTTCATGCTTCCTCCTGTTCCCCCCCGCCGAATTTCTCGGTCGGCAGGGCCGATAAGATCACATGGTCGCTGTCCATAATGAAGATCGAGGCGGTCTTCCGCCCGTAGGTGGCGTCGATGAGCATCCCCCGCTCCCGGCTCTCCTGGGTCATGCGGCGGATGGGGGCGGAGTCGGGGCCCACGATGGCCACCACCCGCTCCCGGGAGACCATGCTCCCAAAACCGATGTCGATAAATTCCATACTCATTCGATGTTCTGCACCTGTTCCCGCATCTTTTCCACCTCGGCCTTCAAATCCACCACCACCTGGGCGATGGACACGTCTCCGCACTTGGAGCCGATGGTGTTGGACTCCCGGTTGACCTCCTGAATGAGGAAGTCCATCTTCCGCCCCATGGGCGCCGAGGACTCCAGCATGGTCCGGAGCTGGGCCACGTGACTCCGCAGCCGGACGGTCTCCTCATCCACGGCCACCTTGTCGGCGTAAATCGCCGCCTCGGTCAGAATACGCTGGGGGTCGATGGTCACGCTTTGCAGAGCCTCCTGCATCCGGGCGGTGAGCTTGGCCCGGTACTCCGCCACGGTCTCCGGCGACCGGGCCTCCACCTTGGCGGTGCAGTCCTCAATGACGTTCAGCCGGTTCCCGATGTCCTCCGCCAGCTTGGCTCCCTCCACGGCCCGCATCTCGTTGAACGCGGCCAGGGCCTGGTCCAGCACGGCGCAGAGGTCGGCGCTGACGGTCTCCAAATCCTCGTCCGCCTTGGTGGCGGTGAGCACGTCCGCAAACCGGGCCAGCGACTCCGGCGTCACCTTGTAGCCCTCGGCGCCGCAGACCTCCGCCAGCTCCCGCAGGGCGGCGGCGTACTGCGCCGCCAGCTCCCGGTTGACCGTCACCTGCGTCACGTCGGCGGCGGAGGCGTCCACGGTGACGAACACATCCACCTTTCCCCGGGAGACCGCCCTCTGGACCCGCTGTTTCAGGGCGTCCTCGGCAAAGATATACAGTCGGGGCATCTTCACCGCGCAGTCCAGATAGCGGTTGTTGACCGCCCGGACCTCCACGGTGATATCCCGACTGTTCCTCGTCTCTCTGGCCCGGCCATAGCCGGTCATGCTCTTGATCATAGGTGATCTCCCCTTATTTTCAGATAAAGCAGCAATAGCCGCCGTTGCACAGCGTGTAGGCACAGCACAGGGTCAGGCAGGGATTCCCGGCGCACAGGGTCCCGAAGGGCTCCCCTCCCGGGCGGTAAGGCGAACCGTTCCGCATCAGGTCCAGGGCCCGCCGGTACTCCGGATTGCCCGGCTCCATCTGGCAGGCGGTCTGATAATACCGCAGGGCCTCGTCCATCCAGCCCCGGCGGTAGCACACCGCGCCCTTGAGGAAATTCCACTCGGCGCCGTGGTCGCTGACATTGTTCAAAAGCGCCTCCGCCCGGGCGATGTCGCCCATCTGGATGGCGGCCCGGACCTGCTGGAGGACGGAGGAACCGCCGCCGGAGCCATAGGACTGCTGCCAGCTCCCGGCGTAGGAGGAGCCGGAGGTCCGGCCTCCGCCGCTGCGGCGCTTCTGGATCTCCTCGTAGGCGGCGTTGATCTCCTTCATTTTCTCCTGGGCCAGATCGGCCAGGGGATTGTCATGGTAATTGTCCGGATGGTATTTCCTCGCCAGTTCCCGATAGGCCCGCTTGACCTCCTCGTCGCTGGCGCTCTCCGAAATGCCGAGTACCTGATAGGGATCGTTCATGTGCTTCTCTCCTGCGTTTCTCTCTTGTTCCCCCCGCTCCGGAAGGTGCCGTCCAGCACCGCTTTTCCCACGCGGAAAAGTCCGGTATAGAGGGTGGTTTCCAAAACCGGCGTCCAGACGCCGAAGTCCCACAGCTCAAAGGCGGTGGCCATCATGTGGATGGAGTGGTCCAGGGTGGCGGCGAAGCTCTCCCGGGCCTCCTCCGTCCAGACGCCGCCGGACAGGCCGTAGCGAAGGGCCACCGGGTTGTAGTTCCCCGAGGCGGCGTCCTTTTCCAGGTCATCCGCCGCGTCCACCAGATAGACCCAGCGGCCCAGGTGATAGAAAATCTGCTCCAGCACCCGCCGCCGGACCGGCTCGTCCACCGCCTGGGCGGCCCCTTGCAGCAGCACGGCGAAGGTATCCGCCGCCCGGTCCATGGAGGGGCAGTTCTCCCGCTCCAGCTCCGCCAAGGCCGTCAGCTGGCGGCGGGTGGAGGCGTCGAATTCCGGCCGGGCCGCCGCCGCCTTTCGATAGGCCCGCTCCAGAACGGCGGAGGCCCCCCGGTATTTCAGGCCGTGAAGCCAGTCGTGGTCCTCCACGCCGTCCCGAGTCTGCCAATAGGCCAGAATCACGCTCTCGTCCGCCGCCAGGGCCAGGGCCGGAGTGGTCTCCAGCCGGTCCCGCCCGTGGACGGGATGGGCGGCGCAACGGCCGTGGCGCACGGGGCCCTCCTCTTTCTCCGAGAGGAGGATGGACAGAAAGGTGAAATCGTAGTTCAGGATGAACCGGGCCGCCGTACCGTAGCGCTCCCCCAGGGCGTGGCAGAGGCCGCAGTAGACCCGGCCGAAGCGCCTCAGCTCCTCCTCCGGCAGGTCCAGGGGAGGCCTGACATAGCCGAACATCAGAACAGCCGGACGATGGTGAAGGACAGCCCGCCCCTGGCCCGGAGGCGGCGGTCGTAGCCGATGGCCCCCAGAATGCCCAGAAGGAAGCCCGCGGCGGCGGCGGTGTACTGGACCGCCACGCTGGCACTCGCCGCCAGGGCCAGGATATAGCCCAGGAAGAACAGCGCCACCGGGATCAGATAGACCAGGGCCACGATGCGGAGCATCTTCTTCGTACTGCTCTCCACCACCACCTTCTGCCCCGGAGCGGCTCCAATGGGGTTCAGGGCCTTCGCGTGGACCGCCGCGCCGGTGACGCCGCAGCCGGCGCACTCCTCGCAGTCGTGTCCGCAGGCGGACTTCCGGGGCACGGAAATCTCGGCGTGGCTGGAATCCAGGATCCGTTCAACTGTCGCGATCTGCGTCATGGCGTTCCCTCCATCTGCGCTTCCCCGTCGGCGGGGGCGCTGGCCTCCACGTCCTGCGGGGGCGTCCCCTCCTCAGGCGGCGCCTCGGTGCCCTCCCGAATGGTGGCCTGGATCTGATACAGGCCGCTGATGCCCACGTCTCCCTTGTTGACGGTCACCTCCGCCGGGATGGTGTACGTCCCGGAGGCGGCGGAGTAGTCGCTGAGGTCCACCGTCACGGCGATATCCTCCCCGGCGAGGGCGGAGACATCCGCCTCGGTGCCGAAGACCTTCACCGCGAGGCTGTCCGTCAGCAGCTCCACATGCTTCCCCTCCGGCAGGTTCAGCCAGGAGATATTCCCCGTGGAAATGGTGGCGCTGGTCATGTCCTTGAACCGGATGCGCAGGGCCGCCCGGGTCACGCCGCTCACATTTGTGCAGCCGTCCGGCATGATGATGGGATAGTTGGTCGTCGTATAGTTTTCAGAGGCCTCCGTGCCCAGCTCCGCCAGATCATAGGGGGGGGGGCCCAGGACCAGCGACTCCACGTTTTTCAGCTTGGAGGCGTCTCCGGTAACGGCTATGGTCATGGGCTCGATGCGGTAATCCGTGTTTTTGATGCGCCGGCCGGGAGACTCGACCAGATTGACCACCAGCTGCAGTTCCTTGGTGACGAACACCGGCAGTGTGGCCCGGACGCTGTCCACCGAGGAGTAAATGCCGGACTTGTCCAAAAGCTGTCCATCCTTGTCGTAATACTGGATTTCCAGGTCCCGGGAAACCGTTTCCACCGCGTTGGCCCCGATATCCAGGGTGACCTTGGCGTAGCCGATGGGGTTGATGTCCTCCTGGAGGCCCCGGACCTCCACCTCCGTCTGGGACAGCTCCACCTGTCCGGCGGAATAGGTGTCCGCCACTCCGCCCACCAGCTCACAGCTGATGTCGACGGTCCGGCTGTACAGCTCGCTGATATTCACCGTGGCCATCCGGATACTGGCCTTTTCCGTCTGGATGACGTTGTTGTTGAATTTCGTATTCGTGAAGCTGACATTGTAGTTGATCCGCTGCTCCCCGGCGCTGGTCACGTCGAAGAGGCTGGCGGTCACCCGAATCTGAGAACGGTCCAGACTGGAGATGTTCCAGCGGGTGCCCTTCAGCTCCAGATCAATGGTGTGGTCCGTGTCCGCGTCCACCAGCATCAGGCCCCGGTCCGTCAGGGTGCTCTCGTACAAGTACTCAATGGGGATGTCCAGATACTCCTGGGTCACGGTCCGGCCGCTGCTCAGGTCCACATAGAGCCAGATGCCGCAGGCCACCAGAATGGCCAGCAGCAGATAAACCACTCTGCGGCGCCCCGCCTTTTCGTTATCCACCTTACGCACCTCCGTCCTTCCTGGAGCGCAGCAGGCCCGTCAGGCTGAATTTCTGCTTGTCCGTCTCGGCCTCCTCCTGCGGAAGCAGCTCGTTCCGCAGGAGGTTATCCAGGGTCTCCGGCTTCAGGTGCCGTTTCAGCATCCCGCCGGTGGCCACAGAGATGGAGCCGGTTTCCTCCGACACGATGACCACCACCGCGTCGGAGTTCTCGCTCATGCCGATGCCGGCCCGGTGACGCATGCCCAAATCCCGGGACAGGTTCACGTTCTTGCTCAGGGGGAGCATGCAGCCCGCCCCCAGCACCCGCCCGTGGCGGACGATCACCGCGCCGTCATGCATGGGCGCCTTCACGAAGAAGATGTTTTTCAAAAGCTCGCCGGACACCGCCGCGTCCAGCACCGTGCCGCTGCGGACCAGATCATCCAGGAGAATCTCCCGCTCGAACACGATCAACGCGCCGGTGCGGGACTGGGACATCTCGGAGCAGGCCAGCACGGTCTGCTCGATGGTCTGCTCCAGCACGCTGGCGTTCTCCGACCGGGTGAACAGGGCCAGGATGCGGCGGCTGCCCATCTCCTCCAGAATCCGGCGGATCTCCGGCTGGAAGAGAATGATGAGGGCCAACACACCCACCTCCACCATCCGGCTCAGCAGGTAATAGATGCCGTTGAGGCCGAACAGGTAGCTCAAAAGCAGCGCCGCCAGAAAGACAAAGAGCCCCTTCAGCAGGCTGGCGGCCTTGGTGGTCTGCACCAGGGTCAGCACTTTATAGAGCGCGAACGCCATGATCACGATATCCAGGACATCCGAGACCTCAATGGTCAGCAGATACCGGCCGATGGTGGCGAACAGCTCCGTCAGCGTCACATTCATTCTACGTCGTCATCCCTTTCCTCCGCGCCGCCGGGAGCGGGCTGTTTCCGCCGAGAGAGGCGTCAGGTCATGAATACTATAGATTATATAGAACCCGACGGCAAAAAGCAAGGTAAACCACGGGAAAATTACCGGAAAATTCACGGTCTGTTCAGAAAGCCCGCCCCAGGACCCCATAGACCGCCCGGACCAGCCGGGCTGTTTCCTCCGGCGTGTTGAAATCGGAGAAGCTGATCCGGACGGTGCCGGTGTCCAGCGTCCCCGCCGTACGGTGGGCGCAGGGGGCGCAGTGGATGCCCGCCCGGACGGCGATGCCCCGCTCCGCCAGCTCGGAGGCGATGGTTTCCACATCCATGCCCTCCGCCGTAAAGGACAACACCCCCGTCTGGCCTCGGAGGTCCGGGGAGGCAAAGAGCCGCAGTCCCGGCAGAGTTTCCAGCCCCTGGACGGCCATCTGGGTCAGGTACTTTTCATAGGACAGGATTTTGTCCGGTCCTCCCCGGCGGACGTACCGGACCCCGGCCAGCAATCCGGCGATTCCCGGCATGTTGAGGGTCCCGGCCTCCAGCCGGTCCGGCAGGAAGTCCGGCATCCGCTGCCGGATGGACTGGCTTCCGGTGCCCCCCTCCAGGAGAGGCCGGGCAGGCACGCCCTCCCGGCAGAGCAGCACGCCGGTGCCCTGGGGGCCGTAAAGTCCCTTGTGCCCCGGCATGGCGACAAAGGCCGCGCCAAGGGCGCCCATGTCCAGGGGAAGGATCCCGGCGGACTGGGAGGCGTCGATGATGAAGGGCACGCCCCGGCTCTGGCAGATGGCGGCGATTTGCTCCACCGGCTGGATGAAGCCGAAGACGTTGGAGACATGGCTGCAGATCACGGCGTTGACGCCGGGGACCACCAGCCGGTCAAAAGCCGCCGTCACCGCCTCCGCCTCGAAGAGCGGGGCGGCGGCAACGGCGGTTTCCGCCCCCAGAGCCTCCAGGGGCCGGGTGACGGCGTTGTGTTCATAGCCGGAGATGACCGCCTTCCCTCCCGGCGGCACCAGACTCTTGATGGCGATGTTCAGGGCGTGGGTGGCGTTGAGGGTGAAGACCACCTGCTCCGGATTTTTCAGGCCGAACAGCTCCGCCAGCTCCGTGCGGCATTGGAAAGCCGTGTCCGCTGCCCGGGCGGCGGCGAAGTAGCCCCCCCGCCCCGGCGAGCTCATGGAGGCCAGGGCCTCCCACATGGCGGCGGCAACGGAGGCGGGTTTCTGGAAGCTGGTGGCCGCGCTGTCGAAATAGATCATGCCTCCACCTCCTGATACAGCCCCTTCTGAAATAAAAATATTTGAACGGGGTCCAGGCCGTCCCTGTGAAGGGCGGTCAAGGCCTCCGGCAGATCGGAAACCGCTACGCGCAGGGCGTAGGCGCAGCCCACATCCGTCAGGTCCCTGGGGGGCCGGAAGATGTGGCAGCGGACGCCCGCCCGTCCCAGGGATTTCTGCATCCGCTGGGCGTAGGTCACGGAGCGGGCCAGGATGATATAGTGCTCCACGAGACACTCCTCCTTTCTCTCCCATACTATGGGAACGGAAGGGAAAGGTGCCTGATCCGCGCGCGAAAACACCCCGCCGGAGGGCGGGGCGCACATGCTTGTCGGGAGTATACGCGTTCAAAGACAGAGACGTTCCACCAGCACCACGGCGTGAGCCGCCATGCCGGAGCCGTCCCCGGTGAAGCCCAGGCCCTCCTCCGTGGTGGCCTTGACATTGACCTGTTCCGCATCGATCCCCAGGGCGGCGGCGATGTTTTCCGCCATCCGGGCCTTGTAGGGGGCGACCTTGGGCGCCTGGGCCAGCAGGGCCGCGTCGACGTTCACCACGGCGAACCCCCTCTCCTCCAGGAGCCGGCCCACCTCCTCCAGCAGCTTCAGGCTGGAAATGCCCTTGTAGGCCGGGTCGGTATCCGGGAACAGTTTTCCGATGTCCTCCAGCCGGGCCGCGCCCGCCAGAGCGTCCATGACGGCGTGGACCAGCACATCCGCGTCGGAGTGGCCCAGAAGGCCCTTTTCCCAGGGAATCTCCACACCGCCCAGAATCAGCTTCCGGCCCGGGACCAGACGGTGGACATCATAGCCGTGGCCGATCCGCAGGTTCGTCATCGTCCTTCCTCCCGGGCCCTCACAATGGCCTCCGCCAGGATCATGTCCATGGGCGTGGTGATTTTCAGGTTCTCCTCCTCGCCCTCCACCAGGAAGACCACCTTCCCCAGCCGCTCCACGGCGGAGGCGTCGTCGGTGACGGGGGCTTCCTGCTCCAGGGCGGACTGCAGGGCGGCTTTCAAAAGGCCCGCCTCAAAGACCTGGGGCGTCTGGACGGCCCGGAGCCGTCCCCGGTCCAGGGTTTCCTCCACGCCGCCGTCTTCCCGAACGACTTTCACCGTGTCCTTCACCGCTACGGCGGGGGCGGCGGCGGAACACCGGGCGGCGGCGGAGACCACGCGGTCGATGAGCTCCGGCGTCACCAGGGGCCGGGCGCCGTCCTGCACCGCCAGGAGCTCCATCTCCGGTGAGGCCTCCAGCGCCGCCAGCAGCACAGAGTGGACCCGGCTCTCCCCGCCCCGGATCACCTTCGCGCATTTTGTGAGCCCATAGGTCCGGCAAAGCTGGGAAATCTCCAGAATATCCTCCTCCCGGGCGGCAATGACAATCTCGTCCACACTTCCCGCCACCTGGAGGGCCGCAAGGGTCCGAACCAGAACCGGCACACCCTCCAGCGGCTGGAGCAGCTTGTTCACGCCGCCCATCCGGGTGGAGTTGCCCGCCGCCGCCACCAGGACGGCGCAGCGGGGCCTGCGGGCCTCCCGCACTTTTTTGAAAAACGGCAGCATCGCAAACTTCCTCTCCGCCCCAAGGGGCCTTACTGCGGGACCGGCGGCTTCTGCATGACCGCATGGTCCAGCCGCGCCTCGGCGTCCTGATAGGCGCAGCCCTCCACCAGCGCGATTTCAGAGACGATGATCTGCTTCGCGCTATGGAGCATTTTCCGCTCCCCCGTGGAGAGCCCGCGGCGGGAGTCCCGCCGCATCAGACCCTTCACCACACGGGCCACCTCGTTGAGGTCCCCGCTTTTCAGGCGGAGGAGGTTTTCCTGATACCGTTTGTTCCAGTTGGAGCTGGACTCCACCTCCAGGGCGGGGATGCCGGCGAAAAACGCCTCCGCCTCCGCCTCCGAAATGATGGACCGGATGCCGATGGCCTGGCAGTTGGCGACGGGAATCTTCAGGATAAGGCCGCCCACCGGCATTTTGAAAACATAGTATTCCTTGGTGGCGCCCGCCACCTTTTCTCTGACCACATCATCGATGACGCCTGCACCGTGCATGGGGTGCACGATCAGGTCCCCGATTTGAAACATGGACACCCCTTTCTCTGTCGCGGCCTCCGCCGCTGTGTTGTCTGCCTCTTCGCTCACTTGATTCCATACCTGTATTTCCGATTCCATGCAAAAGACTGGCCCTGGGAAGGGACTGCTGTCCAACGAAGTTCCTGTCGAGACAAACACCACACAGCAGAAGCCCCGCAGAGAGCGGCGGCTCAGCGCTTGTTCGAGCGCCTCCAGATGTGCATTTTCTCCGCCTCGGCAATCAATTCCTCACGGAATTGGGGATGAGCCAGACCGATCAGGCCCTCCGCCCGCTCCCAGGTGGACTTGCCCTTGACATTGAACTTGCCGTATTCCGTCACGATCCAGTGGAGGTTCGTGCGGGTGGCGGTGACCACGGAGCCCTCCACCAGGGTGGGCCGGATGCGGGATTTCAGCTGGCCGGTCTTTTTGTCCATGAAGGAGGAGGAGCAGCAGATGAAGCTCTTGCCGCCCTTGGCCAGATACGCGCCCATGACGAAATCCTGCTGCCCGCCGGCGCCGGAAATATGGTTGATGCCCGAGGACTCGGAGGACACCTGTCCGTAGAGGTCGATGTCCACCGCCCCGTTGATGGAAGTGAATTTCTCAATCTGAGAGACCCGGGCGATGTCGTTGACATAGCTGACCGGGGCCGCCATGCACTCGGGGTTGTTGTTCAGGAAGTCATACAGCTTCTGGGTCCCGGCGGCGAAGGCATAGGTCTGACGGCCTCGGTCGAAGGGCTTGCAGGCGCCGGTGATGCGGCCCGCCTTGGACATGTCCACGAAGGCGTCGACGTACATCTCGGTATGGACACCCAGGTCCTTCAGGTCGGATTCGGCAATCATTTTGCCGATGGCGCTGGGCATGGAGCCGATGCCAAGCTGGAGGCAGGCGCCGTCCTCGATCTCCGGCACCACCAGATTGGCCACCGCCAGATCCACCTCGGAGGCCGCGGAGGCCCCGCCCAGGATCTCCATGGGGGGATTCTCCCCTTCCACGATCATGGCCACATCGCTGATATGTACGCAGTTCTCAAAGCCGCCCAGGCACACGGGCATGTTCTTGTTGACCTCAACAATGATGGTTTTGGCGCATTCGCACACCGCTTTCAGGTGAGAGCCGCCAGGGCCGAAGTTGAACCAGCCATGCTCATCCATGGGGGCCACCTGGAACATGGCCACATCCAGGGTCTTGATGCAGTCCCGGTAATAGCCCGGCAGTTCGGAGTAGCGCAGAGGGATGTAGTAGGCGAAGCCCTCCTTGATGGCCTTGCGCTCCACGCCGCTCATGTGCCAGGAGTTCCAGGCAAAGTGTTCCGCCGGGTCGGCCACGTCGAAAATGGCGGGCCGGCGGGTCAGGATGCCTCCCCGGATGTTCACGTCCCTCAGTTCTCCCATCCGGACGGCCAGAGCCTTGTCCAGCGCGTTGGGAGAGCAGACGCTCCAGCCGTAATCCAGCCAGTCCCCGGATTTGACGGCCTTGACCGCCTCGCCGGCGCTGGTCAGCTTCTGGCGGTATTCCTCCTGATAACTCATAGTCGATTCCTCCATATTGTCTTGTTTTTCTGTTTCCCCGCATGCGGCGAAGACCAATTCCCGTGATATGACATCTATGTTCAATAGTATATCATCTTTGGGAAAATATTGCAATGTCAAAACGTGAAAGAAATAACAGGTTTTTTTGAAAAAAGCGGCAGGCCCACGGCCTGCCGCTTGAATTACGGGGTTTTCGCGGTTTGCAGAGGCTTACTCCTCCACGTCCGCCTCGTCCTCCACGGGCTCCTCCACAGAGGGGGCCAGCAGGGCGCGGATGGACAGGGAAATCTTCTTCCGCTCCTCGTCCACGGCGGTGATCTTGACGTCCACGATCTGGTTTTCAGCCAGCACGTCCTCCGGCTTCTCAATACGCCGGTCAGCGATCTGGGAGATGTGGATCAGGCCGTCCACGCCGGGAACCACCTCGGCGAACGCGCCGAAGGTCATCAGCTTCACAATGCGGACGGAAGCCACGTCGCCCACGGCGTACTTGTCCATGAACACCTGCCAGGGATCCACGTTGTGGTCCTTGACACCCAGGGAGATCTTCCGCTTCTCGGGGTCGAAGGAGATGACATACACCTCCATGGTGTCCCCCACCTTGCACACCTCGGAGGGAGTCTTGATACGGCTCCAGCTCAGCTCCGAGATATGTACCATGCCGTCCACGCCGCCGATGTCGACGAACACGCCGTAGCTGGTCATGGATTTCACGGTTCCGGTGTAGCGCTTGCCCACCTCGATGTTGGCCCAGATCTCCTCCTGCGCGGCCCGGCGGGCCTCGTCGGAGACGGAGCGGATGGAGCCCACCACCCGGCGGCGGGCGCGATTGACCTCGGTGACGCGGAGCTGGACCTTCTGACCCTTCATGGCGGAGAGGTCCGCGCCCCGGGGCTGGCCGCTCTGGGAGGCGGGGACGAACACCCGCACGCCCTTGACGGACACCACGATGCCGCCCTTGTTCTCTTCGGTGACGGTGCCTTCCATGACCGTCTTCTCTTCCACGGCCTGCTCGATGTTCTCCCAGACCTTCACGGCGTCCAGCCGCTTTTTGGACAGCTCGGCGTAGCCCTCCACGTCGTTGACCCGGACGATATAGGTCTCGATCTCATCTCCGACCTTCACCACGTCCTCGGGTTTGGCATTGGGGTCGTCGGACAGTTCGCTGAACTTGATGTAAGCCGCCTGCTTGGCGCCCACATCCACCTGCACCTCCGTCGGGGTGATGGCGGTGACGATGCCGGTTACCTTCTCTCCTGTATTCAAAGTTTTGAAGGACTGGTTCAGCAGTTCCTCAAAGGACTCCTCGTTGCTCTCCACCGCTTTGATTTCTTCACTCATGGCTGCATATACCTCCTTAATAATGCCCGCTGGCGTGGAAGCACCGGCCGTAAGGCCCGCAACAGAACAACCACTGAAAAAATCCGGCGGGAGCTCGTCCGCGTTTTCGATCTGGACGACGCGGGGGCAGCTCTCCTTACAAATTTCCGTCAAATGTTTGGTGTTGGCGCTTTTACGGTCTCCTACCACGACCATGACGTCCGCTTTCGCGGCGAGAATGGCCGCTTCAGACTGACGCTTATGCGTAGCGGTACATATTGTATCAAATTTTTTTGCGTTTGTACACTCTTTTTTTACGATTTTCCAAGAAGTTTCAAAAAGTTCACGAATGCATGTAGTCTGTGCAACAACCGTCACCGGCGTTTCCCGGGCTTTCGGGTCCTGTTCCAGCCACGATTCCACCGCTTCCGGACCACCGAACACCAGAGGATGTCCGCACCGGCTGGCGATTCCCGCCACCTCCGGGTGGGCCGCGTCGCCGATGATAACGGGGGTCCGGCCCTCCGCCTCGGCCTCCGCCGCCAGGGTCTGAATCCGGCGGACATTGGGGCAGGTGGCGTCCACACAGCGGACGCCCTTATCCTCCAGTCGGTCCAGGACCTGCTTCGACTCCCCGTGGGAGCGGATGATGACCGTGTCCCCGGGCTGTAAAGTCTCTACGCTTTCCGCCTTTTGAACGCCAAGGGCTCTCAGCTGCTCCACCACATGGGTGTTGTGGATAAGGTCTCCAAGCATCCAGCAGCGTCCGGTCTCCGCCGCGGTTTCCCGGGCCAGCTCCACCGCCCGGCGGACGCCGTAGCAGAATCCCGCGCTCTCCGCCAGAATCACCCGCACAGCGGCTTCCCCCCCACGGCCTGACCGCCCAGGGCGTAGGCCGCCTCCAGCAGGTCGTCGGCGATTTTCTGCATCTCCTCGGAGGTGCCCCGCCGTCCGGTGTAATGGGGCTCGTAAGGGTCGCCGAAGATGATGCGGGTCCTGTGGAACAGCTTCTTCTCCCCGTCCACGAAGACCGGCACCAGCACGGCCCCGGTGCGGACGCCGATCATGGCGGCCCCCGCCCTGGCCTGAGGCGGCAGACCGTCTATGTAGCCCACCCCGTTGCGGATCGTCGTCCCCTCGGGGAATATCAGCAGGTTGTCGCCCTCCTTCAGGACCTGGATGGCGGTGCGGACCGTGCTGATGTCGTTGTTTCCCCGGCTGACGGGGAAAGCGCCCACTTTCCGCAGCAGCCAGCCCAGGAGGGGATTCTGGAACAACTCCTCCTTCGCCATGATGTGCAGCCGGTAGTTGATGGGCAGGCGGAGGGCCACCAGGATGGGGTCCCAGTTGCTGGAATGGTTGGGGCAGAGCAGGACGCCGCTTTTCGGCAGCTTCTCCATGCCCTCCACGGAGGTGGGGTGAAGAATCCGGGCCACCAGACCCACCACATAATAAATCACGATAAACAAACGGTTGAAGGGTTTCATAGGCCAGTCCTTTCCCGAATGATCACCAGCAGCGCCTCCAGGCTCTGCCGGAAGTCCAGCGCGGAGGTGTCCAGCAGCACCGCGTCCTCCGCCTGCCGCAGGGGGGCGGCCTCCCGGTGGGTGTCCCGGAAATCCCGGTCCTCGATGTCCCGGAGGACCTCCTCAAAGGGCTGGGGGGTCCCCCGCTCCTCCAGCTCCCGGCAGCGGCGCTCCGCCCGGGCCCGGGGGGAGGCCGTCAGGAACACCTTGACCTCCGCGTCCGGCAGGACCACGGTGCCGATGTCCCGGCCGTCCATGATCACGTCGTGCTTCCGGGCCAGCTCCCGCTGGGTCTCCATCAGATAGGCCCGAACCACCGGCAGGGCGGAGACGGCGGAGGCGTACCGGGAGACCTCTGGCAGGCGGATTTCCCCGCTGACGTCCCGGCCGTTCAGAAGCATCCGCTGCTGTCCGGCCTCGTCATACCGCAGCTCCACCCGGAGGGACGGCAGCATCGCCGCCACGGCGGGCTCGTCTCCCGGGTCCACGCCCCGGTCCCGGGCGGAGAGGCCCACGGTCCGGTAAATCGCCCCGGTGTCCACATATAAAAAACCCATTGTGGCGGCGGCGGCTCTGGCCAGGGTGCTCTTCCCCGCGCCGGAGGGGCCGTCGATGGCCACGCGTATGGTACTCATGCAGGAAAACCTCCTCTTAACCTTCCGCCGCGGAGATCCCGGCGGCCCGCCCGGTGGACCAGGCGATTTGCAGATTGAAGCCGCCGGTGTAGGCGTCCACGTCGATCAGCTCCCCGGCGAAGTAGAGCCCCCGGACCAGCTTGGACGCCATGGTGGCCGGGTCAATCTCCCTCACCCTCACGCCGCCGGAGGTGACAATGGCGTCCGTCACCGGGCAGGGCCCGGCAATCACCACCGGGAAACGCTTCAGAATTTGCAGCAGGCCCCGGCGCTGCTCCCGGGTGATGTCGTGGACCTTCCGCCGGGGATCAATCTCTGAGGCCCGGACGATTTCGGGGATCAGCTTCTTGGGAAGCAGGTCGTCCAGGGCGTTGCAGAAGTCCTGATTGCTGTACTTCTCGAAGTCCGACAGCAGCCGCCGGTCCAGGGCAGGCTCGTCCAGGGCCGGCTTCAGGTCAATTTCAAGGTGATAGGCCCGCTCAGCAAAGCGCCGCATGTGGGCGGAGGCCGACAGGATCAGCGGCCCGCTGAGGCCGAAATGGGTGAAGACCAGCTCCCCGAAGTCCGTGTAGATCTTTTTGCTGTTCTCGAACACCGTCAACCCCACATTCCGGAGGCTCAAGCCCTGGAGAGTCCTTCCCACTCCAAAGTCCCGCAGGGGCACCAGAGAGCCCTGAAGGGGCGTCACCGTGTGCCCGGCCTCCGCCGCCATGCGGTGGCCCTCCCCGGTGGAGCCGGTGGCGGGATAGGACACCCCGCCGGTGGCCAGAATCACCGCGTCCGCCGGATAGCGGGCTTGCTCCCCGGCAACGCCGCGGACGGCGCCGTCTTTGATTTCCATGCTCTTCGCCCGGTCCCGGACGACGCGGACCCGCAGCTTTTTCAGCCGCCGCTCCAGGGCGGCGCTGACGTCAAAGGCCCGGTCCGACACCGGAAACACCCGGTTCCCCCGCTCCGTTTTCAGAGGGACGCCCAGGTCCTCAAAAAAGGCCATGGCATCCCGCGCGCCGAAGTGGGAAAAAGCGCTGTAAAGGAATTTCCCATTGCGGGGAACATTCGCCAGAAGCTCCTCCAGCCCCGCGTTGTTGGTCAGGTTGCACCGGCCCTTTCCGGTGATGTTCAGCTTTTTCCCCAGCCGCTCGTTGGGCTCCAGCAGTGTGACGGAGGCTCCCCGCTCCGCCGCAGAGACGGCGGCCATCATTCCGGCGGCTCCGCCGCCGATCACCACGATTTCCCTACTCATCGTCCATCTTCCCGAACACGCCGTACTCGTTCCAGATGTCCTCCAGCTCCGCGAAGGTGGTGGAGACATCCGCCCCGAAGCGGTTGGACAGGGCCACCAGCAGGGCGTTGATCAGGGACAGGGGCGCCACCATGGAGTCCACGAAGGAGATCATCTCGCAGGGGGCCAGCAGCGCCGCGCCGGAAAGCTGATAAACCGGGGACAGCTCGTTGTCCGTGATGGCGATGATCTCCGCCCCCCGGTCCCGGGCGAACTTCACGGTGTTGATGGTGACCTTGGAATACCGGGGGAAGCTGATGGCGATCAGCACGTCCCCGGGCCCCATGCGGAGCATCTGCTCGAACATCTCCCCCGCCGCGTTGGACTGAATCAGGGTCACGTTCTCCGACAGAAGGTGCATGTAGAAGTGGAGATACCCCGCCACGAAGGAGGAGGACCGGACTCCCAGAATATAGACATGGCGGCTGGAGATGATTTTGTCCACCACCTTGTCGAACTCGCTCTGATTTGACCGGCCCAGCATCTGGCGCAGCTTGTCGATGTCGGACTGGATCACCGCCGGCAGCACGTTCTGGTACATGTCCCCCGCCGCCTGGATGCGCTGGGTGGAGGTCAGGCGGCTGCGGATCATGTCCTGCAGGGCCCGCTGCATGCTGGGATAGCCGTCGTAGCCCAATTCCGAGGCGAAGCGCACCACCGTGGACTCGCTGACTCCCGCCAGTAGCCCTAAACGGCTGGCGGTCATGAACGCCGCCTTGTCGTAGTTCTCCAGGATATAGGCGGCGATGCGCTTTTGTCCCTTGGAAAAGCCGCCCATGCCCCGCTCCAGGCAGTTCAGTATATTCTTTGCCACTGTTTTCCCCTCCCCGGAGCCGAATTTTTCGGAAATGGCGCTTTCCTCAGTGCCGGCGCGCCGCCAGACTGTCCGCCAGCTCCGTCAGAAACACCGTGTCCCCGGACCAGCGGCCCCGCTCCAGGGCCTCCTTGGCCCGGGCGGTGTAGTCCAGCACCAGCGACTCGCAGGCGTCCACGCCCAGCAGGGTCACATAGGTGGCCTTCTGGTTGGCCGCGTCGGAGCCGACGGGCTTGCCCAGCTCCTCGGCGGTGGAGACGGCGTCCAGAATGTCGTCCCGGATCTGGAAGGCCAGACCCAGATTGGCGGCGTACTCCCGGGCGGCGTCCATGCAGCTCTCGTCCACCTCCCGCCGGCCCATGGAGGCGCAGACCCCCATCATGCAGGCCGCCCGGAGCAGGGCCCCGGTCTTTTTGTCGTTGATCTCCGTCAGACTCTCGGCGGTGCGGGGCTGTCCGTTTCCGGCGGTGTCCCAGTACTGCCCGCCGCACATGCCCGCCTCTCCGGCGGCTTCCGCCAGAATCTTCGCCGCCAGAATCACGGCGGTCCTGCCGCCGTGGCGCCACTCGCCCTCCGCCGACAGCACCGTCCGGAACGCCGCCGCCTGGAGGGCGTCCCCGGCCAGCACCGCCGTACACTCGCCGAATTTCTTATGGCTGGTGGGCATCCCCCGGCGGAGATCGTCGTTGTCCATGCAGGGCAGGTCGTCGTGGATCAGGGAGTAGGTGTGGAGCATCTCCACGCCGCAGCCGAAATCCAGCGCCTCCTCCGGGGTCCCTCCCGCCGCCTCGCAGAACTTCATGGTCAGAATGGGCCGGACACGCTTGCCCCCGGCCAGGAGGCTGTAGCGCATGGCCTCCTCCAGCCCTCCGCCGGAAAAGAACACCCGCAGGCGGGCCTCCACCAGCTGCCGGGCCATCTCCAGCTCCTGTCGGAATTCCATGCTCAGACCTCCTCCGTACTCTCAAAGGGCTGCTCGACGGGCGCGCCGTCGGGGCCCTTCATCAGCTTCACCACCTGCTGCTCCGCCTGATCCAGCTGCTTGGTGCAGGCGGCGATCAGTTTCGTCCCCTCCTCAAAGAGGGCCAGGGAGTCCGCCAGCCGGACGTCCCCCTGCTCCAGGGCGGAGACGATTTCCTCCAGCCGGGCGATCTGCTGTTCAAATGTCATTTTTTTCGCGGCCATGCCTGCTTCTCCTTTTCCCAGGGCTCCTCCACCGTGCAGAGGAAGCCCCCCTCTCCCAGGGACACGGAAACCTGTTCCCCGGTCCGTACATCCCGCCAGGACCTCAGAATCTCCCCCGAGGGCCCCCGGGCCATGGCATAGCCCCGGCCCAGGACGGCCAGGGGGCTCATGGCGTCCAGCGCCGCCCCCAGAACGGAGACCCGCCGCCGCTTTTCCGCCACCAGGGCCCCGGACAGGTCCCCCAGGCGCCGCTGGACGTGGGCCAGCTCCATCCGCTTGTCCTGGACATAGGCCAGCTGGTCCCGGAGGACCCGCTTTTCCGCCAGGGCCGCCAGCCGCTGCCGGAGGGCCGCCAGCCGGGCGGTCTCGCTCCGCTCCAGGCGGGAGGCCGCGCCGTCCAGCCACCGCCTCAGGGCCTCCTGGTCCGGGACGGCGATTTCCGCCGCGTTGGAGGGCGTGGAGGCCCGGGCGTCCGCCACGAAGTCGGCGATGGTCACGTCGGGCTCGTGGCCCACGGCGGAGATGACGGGCAGCTCCGACTCATGGATGGCCCGGGCCACACGCTCGTCGTTGAAGGCCCAGAGGTCCTCCATGGACCCGCCGCCCCGGCCGGTGATGATGACGTCCCCCACCCGCCAGCGGTTGGCGTAGCGGATGGCCCCGGCGATTTCCGGCGGGGCCTCGGCCCCCTGAACCCGGACGGGCAGGAGGACCGCCTTTGCCAGGGGATAGCGCCGCCGCAGGATGCGGATCATGTCGTGGACCGCCGCCCCGGCGGAGGAGGTGACAATGGCGATCCGCTCCGGATAGGGCGGCAGGGGCTTCTTGTGGGCGGGGTCGAAGAGGCCCTCGGCGTGGAGTTTGGCCTTCAGCTGCTCGAAGGCCACCGCCAAGTCCCCCGCCCCCTCGGGGGTCAGGGCGTCGCAGTAGAGCTGGTAGGCCCCGTCCCGGGGGAAGACGGTGATCCGCCCCTGGGCGATGACCTTCATGCCGTTCTCCGGCCGGAAGCGGAGGCGGGAGGCCTGCCCCCGGAACATGACGCACCGCAGGGCCCCCTCCGGGTCCTTCAGGGTGAAGTAGTGGTGCCCGGAGGGATACATCTTGTAATTGGAGAGCTCCCCCCGGACGAGGATATTCTGGAGCATGGGCTCCCCGTCCAGCAGGAGCTTCACCAGCTGGTTGACCTCGGAGACGCCGAAAACGTGCCGTTCCATGGCCTACCTCTCGTCGGTGCGCCCGGCCAGATAGTCCAGGGTCACGCCGAAGTGGTCCGCCAGGGCGCAGAGGTTGTCAAAGCCCGGCTTCTGCTCCCCAGCTTCAAACCGCTGATACTGGCGAGGTGTAATGCCGACCGCCTCAGCTACTTTCACTTGAGACTCTTTGCGTTCTTTTCGGAGTTCTTTAATTCTTTCATGAATTTCCATAACTTTACCCTTGACAGCGTCTATTTAGACGCTGTATAATAAGACGTAGACTGATTAGTCATAACAGTGAGAGGTGGTCCCTATGTCCGACTTCATGCTCTGGCTTCACGCCAACTACATCCGGCCCCAGATCGACGCGGTGGAAAAGAATGAGTACGAGGCTCACTTCTTTAACGTTCTTGAGAAGTTGCCTCCGGCCAACCGTGTAAATCTGGAATACATACTGGAATTCACGGCCATTCAGGCGTTTCTCCTGGGCTTCCGCACCAGCGAGGGCCTGCCGCCCCTGCCGCCCAGGGCCGGCGGCGTCTGACAGCCAACGGGAAAAAGCAGAGCAGGACATGGTACGCCCCATGCCCGCTCTGCTGATTTTTATTCGGAGAGCTCCTGCCGGGAGAAGCTGCCCAGGATGCCGTTGATGAATTTTACCGTCTCCGGCGTCTCGTACTTCTTCGCGATTTCCACCGCCTCGTTGATGGCGGCGGCGTTGGGGACGTCCGGCATGTACAGCACCTCGTACATGGCCACCCGCATGATGGCGGAGGCCACCAGGGGAATGCGGGAGAATTTCCACCCCCTGGCGTACTTCTCAATATAGCCGTCCAGCTCCGCGCCGTGCTCGTCGACGCCCCGGACCAGACGGCGGATATATGCCGCCTGCTTGGCGTTGGGGGCCTCCCGGTAGAGATCCTCCTCCTCCGCCAGCTCGGCAAACGCCTCCGCCGTCAGCCGCTGGTCCAGCAGCTCCTCCGCGGTCCTACCGGAAAAATTCAGTTCATAGGAGAGATGGATGGCGATCTCCCGGGCGGTGTTCCGTACCATAGCGTTTCGTCCCTTATCTTTCGTTCAAATCCGGCGCTCAGCCCAGCGTCACGCCGCCCACGTGGATGTTCACCGCCTCCACGGCGCAGCCCGTCATGGCCTCCACGGCGGAAGCCACGGCCTTCTGGGCGTTTCCGGCCACCTCGGGAATGGGATGGCCGTACTGGACGGTCAGATACAGGTCCAGCACCAGCGCCGCGCCGGTCATGTCGATCTTCACGCCCCGGACGCCCTTCTGGGCGTTCTTCCGGTTGTTCACCAGATCGCTGACGCTGTTTCCCAGATTCGTCATCATTCCGGAGACGCCTTCCACCTCCCGGACCGCGCCCACGGCGATGGCCGCGATGACCTCCTCCGAGATGTTGATGCTGCCGTTTTCCTCCGGCAGGGTCATATATTCCTTGCTCTCGGCCATGGCTGTACCTCTCCTTATTCTTTCCTTCGTGAAATGGGACCGCCATTTCACGGCGGGCCTTTCCACTGAACTCAAATCATGCTGAGTGATTATACCACGTTCCGCCGGAAATTACAACCACTAATTTGCCGCCATGATCTTGATATTCCCCGCCGGGAAACCCGTCTCCGTCATGGTGATGTCCGTGATTTTGGCCACGTCCTCGGCGGTCAGGTCTCCGCTTTTGGTGGACACCACCACGCTGACGCTCTCGTCCCCCATGAAGGCCACGCAGTCCGCGTAGCCCTTGGCGGTGACCAGATTCTCAATCTGGGCCTCCGCCAGGGTGTAGGACGCCAGAACCTGGATGCCCTGGGAGGCCTCGTTGGCCACGGACTGGTCGGCGTTCTCCTGCTCCGCCGCCTCCTGGAGGAGGGAAATGGCGTTGTCCCGGGCCTGCTGCCGGGTGAGCCGGGCGGAGGCGAAGTAGTCCGAGCCGGTGTAGATCATCCCCTCGTCCGGCGGGGCCCCGGTGTCCTGGGCGGCTCCGGCGTCCTGTTTCTCCTCGTTCTTTCCCGCTTCCTCCTGCTCTCCATTGGTCTTCTGGTCCGCGCCCTTTCCGGAGACCAGCTGGGCCTCTCCCAGCAGCTTGCCGGAGGCCTCCTGCACCTCCCGGCCGGTGTAGAGCCAGTTCAGCGCCACCGCCGAGCAAACCAGCACCGCCATCACCGCCACCACGGCGTTCCGCTTCCATCTCGCGCTCATAGTCCCTTTCCTCCTCCAAATAATCACTGCCATTTTGCCACCGTGACCCGATCTGTGGGCAGTCCGGTGAGAGCGGCCACCGCCCCCGTCACCGCCAGCCGCACCTCCGCGCTGCCGCCGCCCTGGCACACCACCAGGGCCCCCCGGTAGGTGGGATACGTGGTCCGCACCACCACCGCCTCGTCCCCGCCGGTGCCGTCCAGACGCACCGTCTCCGATTTGCGGGAATAGTCCTCCGGCGCGGCGGTGTCCCCGCTGTAGCTCAGCTGGGTGTCCTGAGCCAGCTGCCGCTCCCCGTCGGACTCCACCGTCAGCATCACCTTCACCTGTCCCACGCCGTCCATGGCCGCCAGGATGTCCTCCATCTCCGTCTGCACGGTCTCCAGGCTCCAGCCGCTCCGGGCGCTCTTGTTCTCCGCCCGCCGGGAGTCCTCCTCCCCGCCCCCCAGGACCGGCCACAGCAGCAGCCCCGCGCCAATCAGCGCCACCAGCGCCGCGTACTTGTATCTGTTCCATATCTTTCGCGCTCCTTCAGTTTTTTCCTTCATGCCAAACCTGCCTCTCCGCCGGAATTCCAAGCTCCCCCGCGATCCAATCCGCCAGGGCCTGGGACCGGGGGCCCGTCAGGACCACAGAGGCCGGGAGGGGGGTCTCCCCGTCCGCCCCCGGCTCCGTCTCCACCCGGACCGTGATTTCTCCAAGCCCCAGCGCGTCCGCTTTGTCCGATATATATGCCGCGGTCCGCCCGGCTATGATTGCCGCCAGCTCTTCTTTTCCCCCGGCGTCCAGCTCCGCCGCCCGCTCCTCGATGGCGGCCTCGTAGTCGGAGAAGTCCAGCCGCAGCCGCCCAAGGTCCGTTTTCAGCACCGGCTGGAGCAGCGCCGCCAGCAGGAGGAGCCCCCCGGTGAAGCCGGAGATTTTCCGGAGGGTCCCCTCCGGCACCAGGGTCTGGACCACGGTCAGCATCAGCGTCACCGCCGCGATGGAGGTGAGCCAGCTCCGCACCGCCCCGATCATGGCGTCACCGCCGCCACGGAGCTGAGCACCGACACCAACAGCAGCAGGGCACAGCTTCCCGTCATACCCAGCACCAGTCCGAAAGCCCCGCCCAGGCCGTCGATGAGCTTGCACAGCTCCGGGGCCCCCACCGCCGCCGCCAGGAAGGCGGACAGCTTGTACAGCAGATACTGCACCCCCAGCTGCAGAAAGGGATAGGCGCAGGCGGCCAGAATCGCCAGCATGCCGAAGACGCCGATGGTGTTCTTCAGCATCCCGGCCCCGGCCAGCACCGTCTCCGCCGCCTCGGCGATGATGCCCCCCACCACCGGCACCGCGCCGGAAATGGCGGCCTTCGCCACCTTCACCGAGGCCCCGTCCGCCGCCCCGGCGATGACCCGGACGGCGGAGAGGTAGACCGTGAACAGCAGCAGGGACGAGGTCAGAAGCCAGGTGACGATTTTCTTCAGTGCCTCGGCGACGGCCCCCAGCCGGTTCTCCGGCAGGCAGGCCCCCGCCGCCAGGGCCCCGATGTACAGGTAGACCAGGGGGATCAGCAGCCCGTCGATGAGCTCCATCAAAAGGTCCGCCAGGAAAACGGTGGTCACCTGCTGGAAGGTGGCGGTGGTCACCGCGCCGGAGGCCGCCGTCGCCGCCGCCAGAGTGGGCAGCAGGGCCTTGGAGAAGACGTTCAGCTCCCGGATGGTCTCCGCTCCCAGGCCGATGAGATCTTCCAGGCTTCCCGCCGTCAGCAGGGTCACCGCCAGGGCCCCGGCCATGGGCAGGAACGCCGCCGCCTTCCCCTCTCCGGTCCCCCGGGCGAAGCCGTCCACCGCGCCGCAGGCCACCGCCACCAGCAGGATGGACGCCGCCCCCCGGAGGCGCTGACGGAGAACGGCCCTGACCTCCCAGGAAAGGCGCTCCACGATTCCCGCCAGCCCCTGGGAAAAGCCCCCGGGGCCGGAGAGATTGTCCATATCCAGGACATCCTCCGCCGCCTCCGGCAGGGCCTTCGTCAAGTCCCTGGGCAGCTCCGCCGCCCGGGCCTCCCCCGTCAGGGCCAGGAGGAGGAACAGAAAACAAATCCATTTCTTCATCGCATCAGCTCCAACAGCAGGGCCAGCACCGCCCTGAGAAGGGGCAGAGCGGCAATCAGGGCGCAGACCGCCCCCGCCGTCTCCACCACCGAGGCCAGGGCCGACTCCCCCGCGTCCCGGCAGAGGCTCCCGCCGATCTTCACCACCAGGGCGATGCCCACGGTCTTGTACAGGGGGACGAACAGCTCCCGGGACAGGCCGCTCTCCGCCACCAGCTCCCCCAGAAAGCCCATCAGCAGCTCCAGGCTCTCCGCCAGAGAGAGGAGCACCACCGCCGCGGCCCCCAGAGTCAGCAGCAGCGCGGCCTCCGGGCTTCCACGCCGCACCACCAGGGCCAGCAGGGCCGCCACGACGCACAGCGCCGCCGCCTGGATGGACAGCTCCACGGCTAAAAGTTGAACAGGGTCTTGATGAGGTTGAAGAGGTCGCTGATCTCCTGGACCATCATCATCAAGACCACCACCAGCCCCGCCAGGGTCGTCATCATGGCCTGCTCCTCCCGGCCGGAGCGGACCAGCAGCTGGTTCAGCACCGCCACCAGAATGCCGATGGCGGCAATTTTGAAAATCAAATCCACATCCATGCCTTTGTACCTCTATATCAGTAAGATCACCAGCAGCGCCGCGGCGGAGAACCACAGCGCGGCGGCTCGTTTTTCCTCCTCGGGCCGCTTCCGCTCCGCCTCCCCGGCGCTGTTTTCCAGGGTGTTCATGACATGGGAAATAGCTTTACAGACCCTCTCCTCGTCCCCTTGCAGGTCTCCCGCCAGGGCGGAGACGGCGGACTTGTCCATCTCCCGCAGAGGCAGGGCCTCCGCCTGCTCCCGCCAGACCCGGGGAAGGTCCTCCCCCCCGGCGGCGGCTTGGGAGACGGCGTCAAAAAAGGCGGCGGCGGGTCCGCCGCAGTCCCCGGCCAGGATTCTCAGCAGCACCGGCAGGGGCGTTCGGGCCACGCGGACCTCCTCCCCCATCCGGCGGAAGGCCCGCTGGAGGTCCGCCAGCGTGTCCCGCTCCCGGCGGCGCTCCGCCCGCTGGACGTACCACGCCAGCGCGCCCCCGAAGGCCACGCACAGACTCCCCAGCAGCTTCAGCATGGCAGCTCCTCCAGGGCGTAGGCCCGTCCGGTTTCCTCCCGCAGAATGCGGACCGCCAGACGGAACACCTGATTTTCCAGCAGCTGGCGGTAGAGGGGCTTTCGCAGCAGCTCCGGCACGTCGGCGGCGTGAATGGTGGCCAGCAGCCCCACGCCGCAGCCCGTCGCCAGACTCATGGCCGTCAGGTCCTCCCGGACGGTGATCTCGTCCACGGCGATGATCTGAGGATTCATGGCCCGGAGGACAATGGGAATCCCCAGGGCCTTGGGGCAGGCGTCCAGCACATCGGTCCGGGGACCCACGTCCATCTGAGGCGTACCCCGGTGGACCACCGCCACCTCTCCCCGCTCGTCAATGAGGGAAATCCTCTGCGGCGGATGGTCCGGCCCGCCTTCCGAGAGGCAGCGGACCAGATCCCGGAGGAGGGTCGTCTTCCCGCCCCCCGGTGGGGACAGGATCAGCGTATTGACAAAGCCGCCGTTCCGGAACAGCCTGGGGACGATGTCCCCGGCCACGCCTTTCCGCTCCCGGGCGATGCGGATCACCGCCGAGGAGAGGTTTTTCAAATTCGTATTCGTCCCGTCCTTCATCACCGCCGTGCCGCAGAGCCCCACCCGGAAGCCTCCCCGTACAGGCAAAAACCCCTCCCGGATGGTCTCCGACGCGGCGTATCGGGAAAACTCCGTGGCAATGTCACAGAGGGTTTCCAACTCCTCCGGCTCCACTTCCACATTCAGCGGCAGCTCCCCCGTGGGCAGCAGGACCGTCAAGGGCCGTCCCGCCCGGAGGCGGAGCTCCTCCGCCTGGGCCTTCTCCTCATCCGAGAGGGCCAGCGCCGCCTTGCGGAGGCGGCTGGGCAGGATGGCGGCGGCCTGTTCGTAGCGGGCGGCAAGCTCGTTTTTCTGCAAGGGAGATTCCCCCTTTCTTTGGTTACTCCACTCTATGAGGGCCCGTCCCACTCTATTCCGGGTTTGTCCAAAAAATTTATGGAAAGCGCGCTTGACATTCTGCCGCAAGTGTGGTATCTTGAGGATGGAAAGCAAACTTTCCATCCAGCAGAAAAGGAGGCCGCGTATGAAAAACCGGCTGGAGGAGCTGCGGAAGGCCCGGGGCCTGCGGCAGGAGGAGCTGGCGGAGGCGCTGGAGGTCTCCCGGCAGACCATCGGGTCCCTGGAGAACGGGCGGTATAACCCGTCCATCCTGCTGGCGTTCAAGCTGTCCCGGTACTTTGGGGTGCCCATTGAGGAGATTTTCATTTATGAGGAGGAACCGTCATGAAGGGGAAAAAGACGCTGTACATCGCGTTGATTATTGTGGGGCTGTGCCTTGCCGGGGCGTCGCTGATTTCGTGGAGGCTGGACCTTCCCGGCAGCGTGGGCGGCACGCTGATGGGCTCCGGCAGCGGCATGGCGGCCATCGGGCTGACACAGCTGCTGATGCTGCATTTGGATCAGAAGGACCCGGCCCAGGCCCGGAGGAAGGAGATCGAGGTCAATGACGAGCGGAACGTGGCCATCCGCCGCCGGGCCAAGGCCCTGTCCGGGGATGTGCTGCAATGGGCCGTCATTGTGGCGGCGTGGGTGTCCCTGGGGTTTGACGCTCCGCTTTGGGTGACCCTGGCGGCAATCGCGGTCTTTGTTTCCAAAAGCGCGCTGGAGGTCTGGCTGGTGGTGCGGTATCAGCGGGAGATGTGAGAAAAGCGCCTGTCGTTCGACAGGCGCTTCTTTTTTCATCTTATGGACGCAGGGGAATTACCGTATCCCCCACCCGCAGGGCCTCGATTTGGGAAAACTCCGCCGGGGCGGGCCAGCGGCCCTCCACCTCGCAGGAGCCCCCGCTCTTTCCGCTCTCGGACGTGCTGCCGTGCTTGATTTTCGTTCCGTTGGAAAGGCACAGGTAAACCTCAGTCCCGGGGCATCCCTGATCGCTGCGGAACTGAAAGCCCGTGGATGTAACCCGGACATCCCGGAGGGTAATTGCCCCGGCCTCGCGCCCTCCGCCGTCCGCCGACGGACAGCCCATGGCGGCGGCTTCCTCCAGAGTCAAGGCCCCCCGGTCCGCGGCAGGAGCCAGGGAGATGGGCAGGACCCATTCCCCATCACCGGAGGTCTTCAGGCGGCCCAGCCCCAGTTCCAGCTCCGCTCCGTCCAGCAGGGACAGCCCTTCCTTCGATGAAATTCCCAAGCAGAGCGTTCGCACCACGGTCCCGTCCTCCAGTACGCCAAGATCTGCCGACCCGGTATAGATATGACTGATTTCCCGATCCGGTGCGCTTGACACGCTTCCGCTTAACTCGTAGGACTCCAAATTGAGATAGCTGGAGTTCGACAAGTTCTCTCCCCGTATATACAGCAGCAGCTCCAAGTAAAACTCCGAGGCATACACAGTATCCACGGTGACGGTTACACCGTCTTGGGTATCTTCGGTCTGGACCTTCTGGACGGCCTGAGCAATCACCTTCCTCTGTTCCTCGTCCAGAATTCCGCCGCTTTCCTCCCACTGACGCCCCAGCTTCTCCTCCAAGGTAACCGGAGGAATGACGGGCAAATCCCCCCTTAGAGGCTCCCGGAGCCCCTCGCTGTCCGCTCCCGCAGCTCCCACCAGCGCCGCCGCCAATACCGCCGCAGCGAGAAGCCACAGGGCCCGCTTCCGCGGCCTCCGCTCCAGCTTCGTCGCGGCCAGCACCGCCTCCCGGAGGCTTTCAGGAGCGCGGACCTCGTCAAACATTTCCTGATACGATGCTTTCAAGGCTTACACCTCCTCCAATTGAATTTTCAGCCTGGCCCTGGCCCGGGCAAGCCGGGTCTGGACCGTGGACGGGTTCAATCCCAGCAGCTCCCCCACCTCGTCCACCTTGTAGCCCTCGTAATAGTAGAGATACAGCGGCACGCGGTACTTGGCGGGGAGGTCCATGACCTCCTGGAACAGCGTCTGTCTCGCCGGGTCCGAGAACACCGGCTCCGGGCACTGGTCCAAGGGCACCGTGCGCTTCCGCCAGGGGTGCTGGCTCATCCGCTTGCACTCGTTCAGGGCCACCCGAACCAGCCAGTGGCGCAGATGGTCCTCCCCCTGAAAGTCCGTGTCCGTGCGCCAAAGGCGGAGCATGGCGTTTTGGGCCGCGTCCTCCGCGTCGGCGGGGTTCCGGAACCAGTTCAGGGCGATCCGGTACACCATGTCCAGGTAACGCTCCGCGGCGTCTGTGAATTGTCGTTCTGTCAGCATGTGCAGCACTCCTTGAAAGGACCTTTCGACAGCAATACCCGGAAAACGCCCAAAATATCCCGCTGGCTGAAAAAAGTTTTAATTGCACAAAAGAAAAGTTTTGTGTAATTATTTGGGTGGGTATGAAAAGAGAGGGCATAAGCCCTCTCTTTTTCGTCACTGGATGTAGGCCCGGTGGAACACCTTCTTGCCCTTTTTGATGATGACGCCCTCCCCCTGGAAGTCCGCTTGGTCGAAGGTCTCGGCGATATCCGTCACCTTCCGGTCGTTCACCATCATGCCGCCCTGCTGGATGAGCCGCCGGGCCTCCCCGTTGGAGGGGCACAGGCCGCAGGCCACCAGCAGCGCGATGGCTCCGATCTTTCCGTCCTCGAATCTGGCGGCGGGCAGCTCCGTGGAGGGCATGTGCTCCGTGGAACCGCTTCCTGCGAAGAGGCCCCGGGCGGTCTCCTGGGCCTTCTCCGCCTCCTCCTGGCCGTGGACCAGCTTGGTCAGCTCGTAGGCCAGGATCTCCTTGGCCCGGTTCAGTTGGCTGCCCTCCCACTTGTCCATGGCGTCGATCTCCTCCAGGGGCAGGAAGGTCAGCATGCGGATGCACTTCAAAACGTCGGCGTCCCCCACGTTCCGCCAGTACTGGTAGAACTCGAAGGGGGTGGTCTTGTCGGGGTCCAGCCACACCGCGCCCTTGGCGGTCTTGCCCATCTTCTTGCCCTCAGAGTTCATCAGCAGGGTGATGGTCATGGCGTAAGCGTCCTTGCCCAGCTTCCGGCGGATGAGCTCCGTGCCGCCCAGCATGTTGCTCCACTGGTCGTCCCCACCGAACTGCATGTTGCAGCCCAGGGTCTGGAACATGTGGTAGAAGTCGTAGGACTGCATGATCATATAGTTGAACTCCAGGAAGCTCAGGCCCTTCTCCATCCGCTGCTTGTAGCACTCGGCCCGGAGCATGTTGTTGACGGAGAAGCAGGCCCCCACCTCCCGCAGGAGCTCAATATAGTTCAGCTTCATCAGCCAGTCGGCGTTGTTGACCATGATGGCCTTGTCCGGTCCGAACTCAATGAAGCGCTCCATCTGTTTTTTGAAGCAGGCGCAGTTGTGGGCGATGGTCTCCGTGGTCATCATCTGCCGCATGTCCGTCCGGCCAGAGGGGTCCCCCACCATGCCGGTGCCGCCGCCGATCAGGGCGATGGGCCGGTTGCCCGCCATCTGGAGGCGCTTCATCAGGCACAGGGCCATGAAGTGGCCCACGTGGAGGCTGTCCGCCGTGGGATCAAAGCCGATGTAGAACACAGCCTTTCCGTTGTTCACCAGCTCCCGGATCTCCTCCTCGTCGGTGACCTGGGCGATGAGGCCCCGGGCCTTGAGTTCCTCGTAAATCTGCATAGCATTCTTCTCCTTTAGTGTGTTTTCGGAACGAAAAACGCCCCCGTCCCGGTGGGGACAGAGGGCGAACAAACTTCGCGGTACCACCTCTGGTTCGCCGCCTCCTCACGAAAACGGCCTCGCGGAGTGCCATCACACTCCTGCGCGGTAACGGGCGCACCCGGCGCGCGCCTACTGGGACAACTCCGTTCGGGCGCCAGCTCCAAGGGGTATTCGCCGTCCGCCTCCCTCCCCCTTCCACCAAACCGGGGGCTCTCTTCGCGGAGGGCATGACGGGTACTGGTCCTTTTCATCGCTGTAAGGCGTATTGTAACAGAACCGGGGAGGATTGTCAATACAAACCGAAGCGTGCGCCCTTGTGATTCTGAAAAAAACGTGCTATGATAAGTATATCAAAAGGAGGTCGCGCCATGAAAAAGCAACTGTTCGCCTCCCTGCTCTGCCTGCTGCTCCTCTCCGGCTGCGGAGGGAAGCCGGAGATGCTTCCTCTGGAGGAGCTTTCGGAGGATTACAGCCTGGAACAGGCCAAGGAGGATGGCTGCCTCGTCACGGAGGACGGAATCGTCACCAGCGGACGGGATGCCTGGGAAATATTTCTGAAAGCCGCCGATGCCGGAAAGTCCGCCTCGGTGCGGCTTTGCACCTACTACACCCTGGACGACCCCTCCCGGTATGACCCGGACTATTACGAGTCCATCAAGGATGACTACCCCATGATGTTCCTACGGGACCTGTCCTACGACGGGGAGCGTTTCACCACCGTCTCCTATGAGGAGGGCCAGCGGTATGAGGAGAGCTATTCCCTCCTCCGGCGGCGGGAGGAAACCGTCCAATCCACCGGCGTCAAAATCGTCCAATACCTGATCACGGACGACGCCGAGACCTCCCCGGAAAAGATTTACGCCCAGCTCTACAGCTCCACTTTTTTGCCGGGGGGCGGCATTCCCTTCGCCACCGTGTACCAGGAGTTCATCCCCCCGGAAGACTGAATCGCCTGTGAGAGGAGGACCGGATGGAGTACATCCCCGCCAAAACCATCGTGAACCGGACCAAGGACCCCGGCTGGTTCGGTACGGAGTACAACATGAACATCTACCGGGGCTGCTGCCACGGGTGCATCTACTGCGACAGCCGGAGCGACTGCTACCGAAACGACGATTTCGACCAGGTCAAGGCCAAGGCGGACGCCCTGCGGATCATCCGGGACGACCTGGAGCGCAAGGCCAAGGTGGGCGTGGTGGCCACGGGCTCCATGAGCGACCCCTACAACCCCTTTGAGGAGGAGCTCCAGCTCACCCGCCGGGCCCTGACGCTGCTGGAGGCCTACGGCTTCGGCGCGGCAATCGCCACAAAAAGCGACCTGATTGTCCGGGACATCGACGTGCTGATCTCCATCCACCGGACCATGCCCGCCATCTGCAAAATAACTCTTACCACCTGTGACGACGCCCTGGCCGCCAAAGTGGAGCCTTGCGCGCCCTCTCCCTCCCGCCGTCTGGCGGCGGTGGAGCGGCTCAGCGGAGCGGGGCTGTTCACGGGCATTCTGATGATGCCCATCCTCCCCTTCCTGGAGGACAGCCCGGAGAACATCCGGGACATCGTGAACCGGGCGGCGGACGCGGGGGCCCGGTTCGTCTATCCCGCCCTGGGCATGACCTGCCGGGCGGGCCAGCGGGAGTACTTCTACCAGCAGCTGGAAAAGCGCTTTCCCGGACAGGGTCTGTCGGAGCGCTACCGGCGGCGGTACGGGGCCCGCTACCGATGCGGAAGCCCCGGGGCCCGGGCGCTGTGGGAGGTCTTTCAGGAGGCCTGCAGCCGCCGGGGGCTGCTGTATTCCATGGGCCAAATCATCGCCGCCTCCCGGCGGGGGCACGAGACGGACCAGCTCAGTTTGTTTTAGACCTTGTCTTGAACGCCGGCGCAATGCCGCTTTCAGACAGGGTCTAAAAAAATCTCCGCGCCATGCAGCATTTTCCCCTTCCAAACGGTATTCCCTATAGAGCGCTCACCATCCGCCAGACAGGAAGAAGGTGCGAAATGGACACAGCATCCGCCGTGAAACAATACGGCGCCATGGTCTACCGCATGGCCTACGCCCAGCTCCGCAGCCGGCAGGACGCCGACGATGTGTTCCAGGAGGTCTTCCTCCGCTATCACCGGGCCGCGCCGTCCTTTGAGAGCGAGGAGCACCGCAAGGCCTGGCTCCTGCGGGTGACGGCCAACTGCTCAAAAAGCCTCGCCGCCTCTCCCTGGCGGAAGCGCAGCGTCCCCCTGGAGGACGTCTACGCGTACTCCGAACCGGAGGAGTTCGGCCTGGACGCCGCTTTGGCCCAGCTGCCGCCCAAGTACCGGGCCGTGATCCATCTCCACTATTACGAGGGCTACGGCACGGAGGAGACCGCCCGGATCCTGGGCCGCAGGCCCTCCACCGTCCGATCCCAGTTGACCCGGGCCCGGCAGGCCCTGGCCCAATTGCTGAAGGAGGATTCATGAACATTTCTGAGACCTACGCGAAAATCAACGAGCCCATCGTTCCCCCGCCCGGCCTGATTGAAAAGACCCTGGCGAAAACCCGGCGGCGCGGATTTCCCCTTCGCCGCCTGATGGCCACCGCAGCGGCGGCGGCCGTGCTCCTGGCCACCCCGGCCCTGGCGGCTCAGACCGAACCGGGCTATCACCTGCTCTACGCCCTCTCCCCTGCCGCCGCCCAGTTCTTCCAGCCCGTGCAGAAGGCCTGTACGGACAGCGGCGTGACGGTGGAGGTGGCCTCTGTTCGAGTGGAGGATGACACCGCTCAGGCGTACATCGCCCTCCGGGGAAAGGCGGTGGACGCCAACATCGACCTTTTTGACAGCTACAGCTTCCACTTCCCCTTCGACCAGACCAGCCACTGTGAGCGGGCCGGGTTTGACCCCGAGACCAACACCGCCTTCTTCCTGGTGACCGCCCGGACCATGGACGGCTCGGACATCCCGTTGGGCGGGAAGATGTCCTTCTCCCTGGGCTGCTTCCTCACCGGCAAGCAGGCGCTGGAGGGTGAGGAAGTCTCCCTGAAACTGTCAGATTACGCCGGAGAAGCCGGGACGGCGGAAGACTTCCTCCGCACCGGCGGCGGCGGAAATCTGGAGCTGATGGACTCCGCGCCCATGCTCCGGCCCGGCGGAGTTCTGGCGGAACCGGCTCCCGGCCTTACCGTCACCGCCGCCGGGTACGCGGACGGTCTGTTCCACGTTCAGCTCTGCCAGGGCGACGCCACAGCGCTGGACAACCACGGCCTGCTGTGGCTGGAGGACGGCGAGGGAACGCGTTTGAAGAGCCTGGGTTCCGTCGGCTTTGCCGATCTCAGGGAGGAAGGCGACCGGCTGGATTACGATGAGTACCTTTTTGACGTTCCGCCGGAGGAACTGGAGAACTGCACGCTCCACGGGGACTTCTGGACCGCCTCCGCCCGGATTGACGGGAACTGGCGCATCACCTTCCCCCTGGAAAACGCCGGATGACCAAGCGCTCTTTTCCAAAACGGCAGCCGCCCCGGGCCGCGCGTTCCGCACGGCCCGGGGTGGTTTTTCGTCTCTGCTCCAAGGCGCAATGTTACTTTGTCAGTCCCCGGTACAGGAAGGTCACGATCTGCCCCCGGGTGCAGACGCTGTCCGGGGAGAAGGTGGTGGCGGAGGTTCCGCTGGTCACGCCCTTGTCTACCGCCCACTTGACCGCCTGGGCGTAGTCCACAGTGGCGGGAACATCGGTAAAGCCGGTGTCGGCAGACTGCCGGGGCATTTTGCTGTTGTAGTGGATGGTGGCCTTTGACAGCTCGTCACTAAATTCAAAGTTGATGGCTTTCCACTGTGCTTCGCTGCCCTCGTAGTACACATTGAGCAAACTGCCATGGTCGAAGAACGCGCCTCCCTCAATCTCGGTGACGCTGGATGGGATGGTCACGCTGGTCAAGCTGTCATCGTAGCAGGAGGAAACACATATAGAGATAACACTATTGGGAATGACTACATCGCTGCTACTGCCGGTGTATTGGGATAAATAACCATTGTTAATTGCGAAATCTGCTTCGAGATTGGCGTCAGAAGCCGCTTTCCACATATAAGTGACTGCCATGCTCCGGGTGCAGGGCCTGTTCCCGCCGAAGGTGCTGCCGGAAACCATGCCCTTTTCAGCGGCCCACCGAGCCGGCCAGTAGTAATAGTCGCTGCTCTTTACATCGGAGAAGGGGTTGCTCACGCTGACCCTGGGAGAGCCGTAAGCCCGGTAAAGGAAGGTCAAAATCTGGGCCACAGTGCAATTCTGGTTAGGGGAAAAGGTGGTGGCAGAGGTTCCGGCGGTAATTTTCTTGTCCACGGCCCAAACCACCGGGTCCGCGAAGTAGTCACTTTCCTTCACATCGGTAAAGCCGCCCACCGTCTGGGGGGACTGACGTGGAATTTGTGTTGATTTTGACGGACTTTACGAGGACGCCAGCCTCATATATCAGCTGTTCCACACGCGCTAATAGGCTCTGGTCGGCGGTAATACCAGTTCCAATATTGAAGACCGCATCAACCTGTTGCCCACCCGTTGCTTTATAGAGCAGATCAGCTCCCTTAAATATGTGCTTCTCCGTGAGCACCCCTGAACCGGAATAGTTGATTGTCCCATCAGGAGTGGCTGTGATAGTAATGCCATCAATGGTTTCCGTACAAGTCTCCACCGCAAATGCGGGGACGGTCAGGCCCAGACACATCACCAAGGCCAAAAGCAGTGCGATTATTTTTCTCTTCATCTTCCATACCTCACTTCTGTTCGTATTTTGAACCGCCGTGCCAGACGGTAGGTTCAACTGTCTCAACGGTTCAGCCTCTGGGGGTGGTACTTCCTTTCCCGGCCCCCGTAGGCTTCCCCGTAGAGACAACAAAAACGGCGCAGGGATTTTACAAATTCCCTACACCGCTACAAACGCACAGCCTCATTTCCCCCCTTGCGAAAAGGAAGGGGACGGGGTATAATGAAAAACAGGCGCAGTATATCTGCTGTGTGGGAGAGCCCAATTCTCCTGCATAGGGTCGGACAGGTGTTACCAGCACCTTTCCGGCCTGCCTTTTTTGTTGTCTTATCGACATTATACAGCTTTTTCCGCGGGAATGCAATAGGGCATTTCCACCCAACCTGATAATATAGAAAAACGTACAGGGCCGCCAAATTCCAGGCAGCCCTGTACGTTTTTTCACATTCACAGATTCAACGGCTTTTCAGATTTTTCCCCACCAGCCATTACAGGCCGCTTGAAAGCCCGATCACGCCTGTAGTCTCAGGGCTTTCTCAATCCAGCGGCTTCATCGTCGGGAACAGAATCACGTCCCGGATGGTGTCCGCCCCGGTCAGCAGCATGACGCACCGGTCGATGCCAATGCCCAACCCGCCAGTAGGAGGCATGCCGTATTCCAGAGCCGTAAGGAAATCCTCGTCCATCATACCAGCCTCATCATCTCCCTTGGCCCGCATCTCAACCTGCTTCTGGAACCGCTGGCGCTGGTCAATGGGATCGTTGAGCTCTGAGAAAGCATTTCCCATTTCACTGTGGCAGATAAACAACTCAAACCGCTCGGTGAGCCGGGGGTCCTTGGGAGACCGCTTTGCCAGCGGCGAGACATCCACAGGGTGCATCGTGATAAAAGTAGGCTGAATCAGCTTTTCTTCCACCTTCTGATCAAAGCACTCATACAGAGCATTGCCCCAGGTCTTGTCCGCTGTTTCCGGCAGTTCTACGCCGATGGATTTGGCGGCGGCGACCGCCTCCTCATCCGAGCCGATTGTCATAAAGTCGATGCCGCAATACTGCTTCACCGCCTCATGCATGGGCATACGAGGCCAGCCAGGAGTCAAATCAATATCCTCACCCTGCCACTGTACCTGATAAGTCCCCAGCAGCTTCTGGGCAGCGGATGACAGCAGGTCCTCAAAAAGGTCCATCATATCATTAAAATCCGCGTAAGCCTGATACAGCTCAATGGTGGTGAACTCTGGGTTATGCTTAGGGTCCATGCCCTCGTTGCGAAAGATGCGGCCGATCTCATATACCCGGTCCATACCGCCCACGATCAGCCGCTTTAAAGGCAACTCGGTGGCAATACGCATATACATGTCGATGTCCAGGGTGTTGTGATGGGTTATAAAAGGCCGGGCGGTAGCACCGCCGGAAATGGTGTTCAGCACAGGCGTTTCGACCTCGATATATCCCCGGCCGTCCATAAAGTCCCGCACATGCTTGATGAACTTCGACCGGACCAGGAAGTTGTTCTTCACATCCGGGTTCACCATCAGGTCCACATACCGCTGGCGGTAGCGGAGCTCCCTGTCCTGGAGGCCGTGGAACTTCTCCGGCAGAGGCAGCAGGGACTTGGAGAGCAGGGTGATGTGCTTCGCCCGGACGCTCATCTCCCCCCGCTGGGTGCGGAAAACCTCGCCGTCCACGCCCACGATGTCCCCGATGTCAAATTTTTTGAACTTCTTGTAGACTGTCTCGTCCATCTCGTCCTGCCGGGCGTAGAGCTGGATGCGGCCGTCCTTGTCCTGCAGGTCGCAGAAGCTGACCTTGCCCATGCCCCGCTTGCTCATGAGGCGGCCCGCGATTTTGACGGGCTTGCCCTCCATGGCGTCGAAGTTCTCCTTGATCTGCCGGGACGTGGCGTCCCAGTCGAAACGGGTCAGCTGAAAGGGGTCTTCCCCCGCCGCCTGGAGCTCCACCAGCTTCTCCCGGCGGACCCTGGTCTGCTCGCTCAGGTCCGGCTCGGGCTTCTTCATTTGTTCAGCCATGTTCTCTCTCCTTCGTTGGCGGCGGTTTACCGCTCGATTTTCAGCACCTTGTAGTTGATGCTGCCCCGGGGGGCCTCCACAGTGACGGTATCTCCCTCCCTGGCGCCGATCAGGGCCCGGCCAAAGGGGGACTCTTCGGAGATGACGCCGTGCATGGGGTCCGACTCCTGGGAGCCCACAATGGTGTAAGGCGTGGGCAGGACCTTGCCGTCGGGGCCCTCCACCGTCACCTTGCACCCGATGGCCACCACGTCCGTGTTGCTGCTTTCATCCACAATGACGGCGTGCTGGAGGATCTCCTCCACCTCGGCAATATGGGAATAGAGCTTTCCCTGTTCGTTTTTGGCCTCGTCATATTCGCTGTTTTCGCTGAGGTCGCCGAAGCCCCGGGCCACCTTGATCTGCTCCGCCACCTCGTCGGACCGGGTGGTTTTGAGATAATTCAGCTCCTCCTGCAGCTCGTCATAGCGGGCCTGACTCATCTTGTATTCTTTTGCCATGCTGAATGGTTCCTTTCTTCATTACGCTTCACGCCGGAGAAATCATTTTCAGGGCGCAATTTTACAAAAAGATATTATATAGAAGGAGCTATGGAATGTCAAGCCTCTCCGTCCTTCGGCCTCTTTTTCGTTCCCAGCGCGATCTGCTCCCGCTTCAGCGCCCCCGCCTCCCGGAGGACCGCCAGCAGCTGGCCCCGGTCCGCACCCTCCGGCAGGCCCTCCTCCAGACCGGGGGGCAGGGTCAGAGGCGGCAGGGCCTGTTCCTCATCGTAAAGCCGCAGGGCCACGGGATTTTTCAGGGACAAATCCGTCCTGGGGTCGAACAGGACCAGGGCCTCCGCCCCCTCCAACTGATCCTTGGAGGGCCCCAGCAGCAGCGACACGCCGTACTCCCGCCGGAGCTGGCGGCAGAGCTCCTCCCCGCCGTAGGGCAGATCCAGCAGCACATAGCGGTGCCGGAGGCACAGCTCCGTCACGGTCCGCACCGCCTCCCCCGTCAGCGCCGCCGCGGCCACCGCCACCCGGGCCCCGGCCACGGGCTGTCCCTTCTCCGTCAGGCCCGTCCGGACCCAGTCCGCCGCCAGACAGCGCCGGAGGGACAGGGTGGACACGGGCCGCAGGCCGCACTTCGCCAGCTGCTCCCGGAAGGGAAATTCCTCCGGCAGCACCATCTGGGTCACGCCCCGCTTCCGCAGCTTCTTCCCCGCCGCCAGCACCCGACGGCGGAGCACCGCCGCGTGGGGGCTTTTCACCACCTCCGCCTGTAAAAACCGCATCCGCAGGATGTGCCGCTCCTCCAGCCGGATGCCTTTCTGTCCCTTCCGGGGCTCCGCCCACGTCAAAATACCTACCATAAAACACTACCTCCCGCCCCATGATATGGGGCGGGAGGCCGGAATATGTATCGGAATCAAGCGTCCTTTGCAAATGTGGCCCCGGTGAGGTAGCCTTTGGCGATGGGATTGATAATCGTATTGTTTTCTTTGATCTCGAAATGGAGGTGAGGGCCGGTGGAATTTCCCGTGGAGCCGGTAATTCCAAGCACGTCGCCCTGCTTTACCTGCTGGCCCACGCTGACCTTCCGGCTGCTCATATGGCCGTAAAGGGTGGTGTTGCCCGCGCCGTGGTAAACAACCACATAATGCCCGTAGGACTTGGAGTACTCGGAAATGATAACCTGTCCCGCCTTGGCGGCGTAGATGCTGCTGTTGTATCCCACCCGGCCGATGTCGGTCCCCTTGTGATTGGTGGAGCCGATGCCCCCGGGAGAGGCCCGGCCGCCCACCGTGGAAGTGACATAATGGCTGTTCACCGGCCAGATGTACCCGCCGGGGTTGGACGTGGGGCCGGACTGGCCCGCCGCGGCCCGTCGGGCCGCTTCCTCTTCCTCCATCTTCTTGATCAGGGCCTTGATCCGGGCCTGGACCTGCTCCTCCTCCTCGGAGAGGTCGTCCAGGGCGTCCTCCTGCTCCTGCTGCTGCGCCCGGAGTTCGGCCACCAGGGCGTTGGCCGCGTCCCGCTTGGAATCCAGATCCCGCTTTTTGCCCTCCAGCGCCTCCTTGGCCTCCTCGGAGGCGTTCTTCTGTCCCTCCAGCTCCGATTTTTTCTGCGCGGTGAGGGCCTGGAGCGTCTTCAAATCGTCAATGACCCGCTGGTCATACTCCATGATCTCGTTCACCACGTCCAGCCGGCCCAGGAGGTCCGAGAAGCTGTTGGCCCGGAACAGCACGGACCAGTACTCCACCTTCCCCTGCTCCTCCATGGCCCGGACCCGCTTGCAGAAGAGCTCGTACTGGGCCGCCTCCCGGGCCTCGGCGTCCGCCAGCTCCGCCGCTGTCTGGGCGATGAGGTCCTCATAAGTGGCGATCTCTTCCTCTTTGTTGGCGATCTCCTGCTCCGTTACGCCGATCTCGCCGTCCAGGAGGCGCTTGCGCTCCATGGTAGTGCTGATATCGGAGGACAGCTTGTCAATCTGGGCCTGGATATCCTTTTTCTCCTGAGCCAGGCCCTTGGCGTCGCTTTTCAGCGCGTCGATATCCGCCTGGGTCACCGCCGCGGCGGCGGGGCTCAGGTCCGCCAGGAACAGGCACAGCGCCAGGGCCAGGAGCGGCAGGGACCGAAAGAGAACTTGTTTTCTGTTTCGTTTCATGCCGCCCTCCTCAGACCTGCAAATATTTCCGGATGGCGGAGAGGCTGCCTCCCACGCCGATGAAGATGCCCGCCCCCGCGAAGGAGGCCGCCACCGGGACCCAGAGCTCCTTGAAGGGGATGACCTCAATGAGCTGCAGGGCGTCGTTGCTGCTGACGCCCCGGGCCACGGCCTCGTAGAATCCCCACTGCATCAGAAAGGCGATGGAGGCCCCCAGGAAGCCCATCAAAAAGCCCTCGTAGACAAAGGGCCAGCGGATGAAGCCGTTGGTGGCGCCCACCATCCGCATGATGGCGATCTCCTCCCGCCGGTCAAAGGTGGTGAGGCGGATGGTGTTGGAGATGATGAACACGGACACCACGAACAAAATGGCAATCAGGGCCACGCAGACCACCGTGGCCACATTGCGGATGGTGATGAAGCCTCCGGCCACCTCCTCGGCGGCGCTGGCGTAGGCGATGCCGTCCACCGCGTCCACCGCCGCTTTGGTCTGAGAGATGCGCTCCAGGCTCATCACCTTGATGGAAAACCGGTCCCGCAGAATATTGGGGTCCAGGTCCTGGAACATCTTCTCATCGGGATACTGCTCCACAAAACGCTCCATGGCCTGCTGGCGGCTGATGAAGGTGACGGAAGTCACGTTGGGGATGGCCTCCAGCTTCTTCTGGAGGGCGGCGGTATCCGTGAAATCCTCCTCCACAAAGGCCAGCATCTCGTTCTCCCGCTCCAGGTCCTTCAAAAGCCCGTTGGCGTTCACCGCCACCAGGGTGAAGGTCCCCATGATGAGGAGGCACGCCACCGTGATGCCGATGGCGGCGAAGCTCATGAAGCCGTGGCTGAACATGTTGGAAAAGCCCTCGTGGACGAAGTATCCGAACTTGTGTCTACCCATGAATGCGTCCTCCCACATAGCCGCCGACGCTGTCATTGACCACCCGGCCGGAATCAATGGTGACCACCCGTTTGCCGAAGTGGTCCACCAGGTCCTTCTCGTGGGTCACCACCACCATGGTGGTGCCCAGCTCATTGATCTTCACCAGCAGGTCCATCAGCTCCAGGGACCGCTCCGGGTCCAGGTTGCCGGTGGGCTCGTCGGCGATGATGGTGGCCGGGTTGTTCACCAGGGCCCGGGCGATGGCCACCCGCTGCTGCTCTCCGCCGGAGAGCTCGTCCGGGTAGCTGTATCTCTTCTGCTCCAGGTCCACCAGCCTCAGCACATAGGGAATCCGCTCCCGAATCTCCCTGGCGGAGGCCCCCACGGCCCGCATGACAAAGGCCAGATTGTCCTGGACCGTCTTTTTCTCGATCAGGCGGAAATCCTGGAAGATGACCCCCAGGGTCCGGCGCATCAGGGGAATCTGACGCTCGGAGATATTCCGGGTGGAAAATCCGTTGACCCGGACTCGGCCCGCGTTGGGCTCCACCTCGCCGGTGAGCAGCTTGATGATCGTGGACTTGCCGGAGCCGGAGGGACCCACCAGAAAGACAAACTCGCCGGGATCAATCCGCAGGGAAATCCCCTTGATGGCCTTGGTCCCGTTGTCGTATTCCATTTCCACGTCCTTCAGTTCAATGAGGGCGCTTTCTGATTCTAACATAGGGCCACCTCCAATTGGTGTCGAATACCGGAACTGCGCGGGGCGGTCGACATAATTCGGATGTTATTGTAGCATAAACGACGGCCTCCGTCAATGCGGAGGGGCCTTGAAAAACGGAAAAACCGGTACGCTGGCATTACATCGGCTTCAAATTCCGATTGAGCCTGTCCACAATCCAGGCCATCCGCTTTTCCCGTCCGGCCTCCGTCTTCGCATCCAGATACGCCCGTGTGTAGGTCTTCCTCACGGACAGGGACATGGCCTGAAAATTTGTCCAGGCGGGCTCATATCCCTCCAGCAGCGCGGACAGTCCGGCGATCTGTTCCTCCGTGACCGCCGGAGATTTCGGAGCGTCCCAACAGCCGTTTTTCCGGGCTTCCTCCATCTTCTTCCTGCCATGATCGGTCATGAGCCCCCGCTCTTCCAGGCTCATCGCCAGCACCTTGTTCTTCTCCGACCACCTGCTCTTCTCCCGGCGCATGGAAAAATATTTCTGATACGTCTTATCGTCAATGCTCTTCATCCGCCCGTCAATCCAGCCAAAGCAGAGGGCCTCTTCCAGCGCCTCTCCCGCTTTGACGGTCTTCGGCCCGCCGGCTTTGCCAAACAAAAGCCAGACGCCGGCGCTTGACAGGCAGTTCTCTTGAAGCCACTCCCTGAACTCCGCTCTGTCGGCGAATTTCAGAACTTCGCTCATGACGGCCGCCTCCCTCCGCTCTCCGCGCAAAGTTTTTCCCATACCGCTCAGATCCGGCCGGTATCGGCGCCGGCGGCGGTAAAAAGCGGCGGACGTTCGTCCGCCGCTCCGGTCTCAGGTTCAGGAATCGATTCCCCGGGAGGTCAGGTACTTCTTGACCATCAGCGCCACCTTGAAGGTGATGGCGTCGTCGAACTCCCGGAGGTCCAGGCCCGTCAGCTTCTTGATCTTCTCCAGCCGGTACACCAGGGTGTTCCGGTGGACGAACAGCTTCCGGGCCGTCTCGGAGACGTTCAGGTTGTTCTCAAAGAAGCGGTGGATGGTGAAGAGGGTTTCCTTGTCCAGGGCGTCGATGGGGTTCTTCTTGAAGACCTCCTGGAGGAACATCTCGCAAAGGGTGGTGGGCAGCTGGTAGATCAGACGGCCAATGCCCAGATTCTCGTAGTTGATGACATATTTTTCCGTATCGAAAACCTTGCCCACATCGATGGAAATCTGGGCCTCCTTATAGGACTTGGCCAGATCCCGCAGGTGGGTGGCGATGGTGCCGATGCCCACCACCACCGTGTTCTCCGTGCCGGAGCGGAGGCTCTCCTCAATGGAGGAGGCGATTTTGTTCAGCTCCCGGAAACCCGCTCCCTCGGGCATCTGCCGGACCAGCACCACGTCCCCGTCGCCGATGTTCAAAACGAAATCGTTCTGCCGGTCGGGGAACATGGCCTGCACCACGTCGGTGGGAACGGACTCCCCCTTCTTCAGCGCCCGAACCACGAAGACGCCCCGGGCCACGTCGGCGGTGACCCGCAGCTCCTTGGCCCGCATGTAGATATCGCCCAGCATGATGTTGTCCGAGATGATGTCCTTGATGAAGGAGCCCCGGTCATGCTTTTCCTCGTAATAGGCCTTGGCGGCGTTCAGTGCCACCGTGGCAACAGAGCATACCGCCTTGCTCACATCGTTCTCCCCGAAGGCGAAGGCCGCGTAATCAAATTGGTTTCCCCAGCCGTTCAGCGCCTTGAACGTCTTCCCGTCGGAGGAAATCAGAACGCCGGAGGCATTGTTCACCAGCGGGACATACTCCGTCCACCGCTGGCCGATCAGGGAGAGCTCGCTGCAGGCGATGACCACGCCCTCCCCGTCAATGACGCCGATTGTGCGGTCCGTGTTCTCCTTCAACTGCAATACCACATTTTGATAAATTCTTCCAGACATGGCCGTCCTCCTCACCTAAAATACCGGGGAAGCATTGATACCATTTTCAAAACATCTATATTATATCGTCAACTTTACCAAATTGCAAGATGTTTTTTCTTTTTTCAACAAAAAACTCATTCCCTTTTTGGTAAGTATTCGGGCTTTTTCTCAGAACTACACAAGGGCACGGAGCTCCGCCACCTCCTCCTCAGTCAAAAAGCGAAAGGCTCCCCGGGAAAGTCCCCGGTCCAGGGGCAAAGTCCCCATCTGTATTCGCTCCAGGTACACCACCGGCTTCCCCCTCGCCGCCAGCATCCGCTTCACCTGGTGGAATTTCCCCTCCCGGAGGGTGACACGGGCCTCGCTCTCCTCCCCTGCGGAAAGAATCTCCAGTTTTGCGGGAAGGCACCGAAGTCCGTCCTCCAGGGACAGCCCGGCGGCGAAGGCAAGGCAGTCCTCCTCTGTCAGTCGGCCCGCCGCGCGGGCGTAGTATACCTTGTCCACATGCCGCTTCGGAGACAGCAGGGCATGGGCCAGGACGCCCTCGTTGGTCAGAAGCAGCAGGCCCTCGGTGTCCTTGTCCAGCCGGCCCACGGGGAACAGCTCCCGCTTCTGGAGCTCCCGTGGCAGCAGGTCCAGCACCGTTTTCCCCCGGCCGTCCTCTGTGGCGGAGAGGACTCCGGCGGGCTTGTTCAGCATGATCCAGGTGTAGCGGCGGTAGCCAATCGCCTCGCCATTCACGGCAATCTCCGCCTCCTCCGGGTCAAATTTCTCCTCCACCGACCCGGCGGCGGCGCCGTCCACCGTCACCAGCCCCCGGCGGACCAGCTCCTTCGCCTCCCGGCGGGACCACCTCCCGGTAGAGGCGATGATCTTGTCCAGACGCTGCAATTCCATGGCGGACCTCCTCCTTTCCGGCCCCGCTTTCCGGAGTCCGGCGATTGCTTGTTTGATTGTAGCATATTTTTCTGGAAAAATGAATAAGGAACTGTCAGGAGGGATCGACATGTTGATTTGGACCGCAAAATTTTCCCGAAAGAAAGCCGTCGCCGCCGTCATTTTCATGGGCGTGGTCATGGCGGCGCTGATTGTCCTGATGGGCCGGACCCCGGAAGAGCCGGAGGTCCCCCTGCCCAAGCTGAGCACCAACGAGGAGCGGGTGGCCTATCTCCAGTCCCTGGGCTGGGAGGTGGAGCCGGAGCCCATCGAAACGCTGCAGTTCCTGCTTCCGGCGGAGCTGGAGGAGCCCTACCGCTCTTACAACGAGCTCCAGCTCAGCCAGGGCTTTGATCTGGTGAAGTGCTGCGGCAGGCAGGTGAGCCGGTGTACCTACACCGTCACGAATTACCCCGGACAGCCGGAGGGGGTTCAGGCCAACCTCTACATCTGCGAGGAGACACCGGTGGCCGGGGACATCTGCTCCTCCGGAGCCAAAGGCTTTCAGGAGCCTCTGATCCGGACAGAGGAATGAGAAAAAGGACTGCCGTGCTTCACGGCAGTCCTTTTTATGCAGGCGAACTTACTCAGCGATGTCGGTGACAGCGCCGGAGCCAACCGTACGGCCGCCCTCGCGGATAGCGAAGCGGAGGCCCTTCTCGATGGCGATGGGGGTGATCAGTTCCACGCTCATCTCCACGTTGTCGCCGGGCATGCACATCTCAGTGCCCTCGGGCAGGGAGATGACGCCGGTGACGTCGGTGGTGCGGAAATAGAACTGGGGACGATAGTTGTTGAAGAAGGGGGTGTGACGGCCGCCCTCGTCCTTGGACAGGACGTAGACCTGGCCCTTGAACTTGGTGTGGGGATTGATGGACTTGGGCTTCGCCAGAACCTGGCCGCGCTCAATGCCGTTCCGGTCGATGCCGCGGAGCAGCACGCCGATGTTGTCGCCGGCCTCAGCGTAGTCCAGCAGCTTGTGGAACATCTCGATGCCGGTGACGACGGTCTTCTTGGTCTCGTCGGCAAGGCCCACGATCTCGACTTCCTCGCTCATCTTCAGCACGCCGCGCTCCACACGGCCGGTGGCCACGGTGCCGCGGCCGGAGATGGTGAACACGTCCTCGACGGGCATCAGGAAGGGCATATCCTCCTTGCGGTCGGGGGTGGGGATATAGTCGTCAACCGCGTCCATCAGTTCCTTGATGCAGGCATACTCGGGAGCGGCGGGATCGGTGGAGTCGGACACCAGGGCGTTCAGAGCGGAGCCCTTGATGATGGGCAGATCGTCGCCGGGGAACTCGTACTTGCTCAGCAGCTCGCGGACCTCCATCTCGACCAGCTCGAGGAGCTCCTCGTCATCCACCTGATCGCACTTGTTCAGGAACACGACGATGGCGGGCACGCCCACCTGACGGGCCAGCAGGATGTGCTCGCGGGTCTGCGCCATGGGGCCGTCGGAGGCGGCGATGACCAGGATGGCTCCGTCCATCTGGGCGGCGCCGGTGATCATGTTCTTGATATAGTCGGCGTGGCCCGGGCAGTCAACGTGGGCATAGTGCCGCTTCTCGGTCTCATACTCGACGTGGGCGGTGTTGATCGTGATGCCGCGGGCCTTCTCCTCGGGAGCCTTGTCGATGGAGTCATAAGCCTCGAACTCAGCCTTGCCCTGGTAGGACAGCCACTTGGTGATGGCGGCGGTCAGGGTGGTTTTGCCGTGGTCAACATGGCCGATGGTTCCGATGTTGACATGGGGTTTGGTTCTCTCAAATTTCTGCTTAGCCATTTGATGATCCTCCTATAAATCTTTCAATTACGGCTGCGGCATTGCGAAACGATAATCAGCAATCTTTATTTTACAGTATTCCAGCTGGAAAATCAATCCCCTTTTACCAATTTGGTACAGGGCTTTTCCAGGGAACATCAGTTGGGCTTCACCCGGGTCTCCACGATCTTCTCCCGAATATTCTTCGGAATCTCCACATAGTGGCTGGGCTCCATGGTGTACTGGCCCCGGCCCTGGGTGCGGGAGCGGAGGTCCGTGGCGTAGCCGAACATCTCGGCCAGAGGCACATGGGCGTCGATCTGCTGGGCGCCGGGACGGGCCTCCAGCTGAATGATCTGGCCGCGGCGGCTGTTCAGGTCGCCGATGACGTCGCCCATATACTCGTCGGGGACGATGACGGACACCTTCATGATGGGCTCCAGCAGCGTGGCGTCGGCCTTGCGGCAGGCCTCCTTGAAGGCCATGGAACCGGCGATCTTGAAGGCCATTTCAGAGGAGTCCACCTCATGGTAAGAGCCGTCGTACAGCGTGACCTTCACGTCCACCACGGGGAAGCCGGCCACCACGCCGGCGTTCATGGCGCCCTGGATACCCGCGTCGACAGCGGGGATATATTCCTTGGGCACCGCGCCGCCCACGACGGAGTTGATGAACTCGTAGCCCTTTCCGGACTCGTTGGGCTCCACCCGGATCTTGACATGGCCATACTGGCCCTTGCCGCCGGACTGGCGGGCGTACTTGGTGTCCTGCTCCACGGTTTTCTTGATGGTCTCCTTGTAGGCCACCTGGGGGGCGCCCACGTTGGCCTCCACCTTGTACTCCCGGAGCAGACGGTCCACGATGATCTCCAGATGCAGCTCGCCCATGCCGGCGATGATGGTCTGGCCCGTCTCCTCGTCGGTGTAGGTCTTGAAGGTGGGGTCCTCCTCGGCCAGCTTGATCAGGCCGATGGTCATCTTCTCCTGGCCCGCCTTGGTCTTGGGCTCGATGGCCACGCGGATGACGGGCTCGGGGAACTCCATGGACTCCAGAATGATGGGGTGCTTGTCGTCGCAGAGGGTGTCACCGGTGGTGGAGTTCTTCAGGCCGATGACCGCGGCGATGTCTCCGGAGTAAACGGTCTCGATATCCTCCCGGTGATTGGCGTGCATCTGGAGGATGCGGCCGATGCGCTCCTTCTGCTTCTTCGTGGAGTTCAGCACCTGAGTTCCGGTATTCAGCATGCCGGAATAGACGCGGATAAAGGACAGGCGGCCCACATAGGGGTCCGTAGCGATCTTGAACGCCAGGGCGGAGAAGGGCTCGTCGTCGGAGGACGGGCGCTCCTCTTCTTCCTCGGTGTTGGGGTTCACACCCTTGATGGCGGGAACGTCCGTCGGGGAGGGCATATAGTCCACAATGGCGTCCAGCAGCTTCTGCACGCCCTTGTTTTTATAGGACGTGCCGCAGGTGACCGGCACCATTTCGTTGGCGATGGTGGCCTTGCGGATGGCGGCCCGGATCTTGTCCTGGGAGACCTCCTGGCCGTCCAGGTACATCTCGGCGATCTCGTCGTCGAACATGGAGACGGCGTCCATCAGCTTCTCGTGGTACTCATTGGCGAGGTCCACCATGTCGGCGGGGATTTCCTCCACCCGCATGTCCTTGCCCAGATCGTCATAATAGATATCCGCATCCATCTCCACCAGATCGATGATTCCCTTGAAGGTCTCCTCGCTTCCGATGGGGAGCTGGATGGGCACCGCGTTGCACTTCAGCCGGTCCTCCACCATGTGGAGCACGTTGTAGAAGTCCGCGCCCATGATGTCCATTTTGTTGACGTAGATCATCCGGGGGACCTTGTAGGTGTCGGCCTGACGCCACACGGTCTCGGACTGGGGCTCCACGCCGCCCTTGGCGCAAATGACGGTCACAGAGCCGTCCAGCACGCGCAGGGAGCGCTCCACCTCCACGGTGAAGTCCACGTGGCCCGGGGTGTCGATGATATTGATACGGGTGGGCTTGAACTGGTTTTTGGAACCAGGCCAGTAGCAGGTGGTGGCGGCGGACGTGATGGTGATGCCGCGTTCCTGCTCCTGGGCCATCCAGTCCATCGTGGCGGTACCGTCGTGGGTTTCGCCGATTTTATAGTTCACGCCGGTGTAGAACAAGATCCGTTCCGTGGTCGTGGTCTTGCCCGCGTCGATGTGAGCCATAATGCCGATGTTTCTGGTGTTTTCAAGCGATGTTTTTCTCGGCATACTTGATTTCTCCTAACTAGCTTACCAGCGGAAGTGCGCGAACGCCTTGTTGGCCTCGGCCTGCTTGTGCATGTCCTCGCGCTTTTTCACGGCCGCTCCGCTGTTTTCGGCGGCGTCCATGATCTCGCCGGCAAGGCGCTCCGCCATGGTGCGCTCGCTCCGGGCGCGGGAATAGGTGGTCAGCCACCGCAGACCCAGCGTGGTGCGCCGGGCGGGACGGACCTCCATGGGGACCTGATAGTTGGCGCCGCCCACACGGCGGGCCTTCACCTCCAGGTTGGGCATGATGTTGTCCATGGCCTGGGTGAACACTTCAACGGGGTCTTTTCCGGTCTTCTCCTTGATCTGGTCGAAGGCGCTGTAGACCACCTTCTGCGCCACTCCCTTTTTGCCGTCCAGCATCACGTTGTTGACAAGACGCGTCACCAGCACGGAGCCGTACATGGGATCGGGCAGAATTTCTCTCTTGGGAACATTACCTCTTCTGGGCACTATGCTTCCCTCCTTCATAATGATTCTATGATCTCATAGGTACTCAAAAGGCGTATTTCAGCCTTCCGTGAATGCCTCTGCCGAAGGGCAACGCCCACGCATTTATATAAATGCCTGTTCGGCAAAGTGATTCGTTCGGGTTGTCCAGCTTACTTGGACTTGGGCCGCTTGGCGCCGTATTTGGAACGGGCCTGCATCCGGCCGGAAACGCCCTGGGTATCCAGAGTGCCGCGGATGATGTGATAGCGGACGCCGGGGAGGTCCTTGACACGGCCGCCGCGGATCATGACCACGGAGTGCTCCTGGAGGGAGTGGCCCACGCCGGGAATGTAGGCGGTGACCTCGTAGCCGTTGGTCAGGCGCACACGGGCGATCTTGCGCAGGGCGGAGTTGGGCTTCTTGGGGGTCGCGGTTCTCACGGCGGTGCAGACGCCTCTCTTCTGGGGAGAAGGCTGATTGGTGGTCTTGGTCTTCAGGGTGTTCAGACCGAACTGCAGGGCGGGAGAAGTGGACTTGTAGGAAGCCTGTTCCCTTCCTTTGCGGACCAGCTGGTTAAAAGTAGGCATTGAATTTCTCCTTTCTTTCATATTTTAGAGTTTATTTTTTACAGAAAGCCGGATGGCTATTCTGAAAAAACCAAAATATCCTCAGCGCTCAGGAGCTCAGCTCCGCCGCGACGGAGGCCCCCACGGCGATGCCGCAGGCCCGGCCCAGCTGGGCCATGGTCCGGCCCGTCTCCACCGGGATGCCGGCGGCGGCGCACTCGGCGGCGATGGGCTCGGTGATCGCCGGGTCGGCGTCGCAGGCCAGATACACCCGGCGGGCACGTCCCTCCCGGATGGCTTTGCGGGACTGCTTCACGCCGACGACCCGCTTTTGCTCCATGGGAACGACCTCCTCCGGCGACGCTTCCGCTGAGGAGCGCACAGCAAAATTCACGGACTCAGGTCCGCGCAAGTAGGCATTATAGCATGGCCTTCCCCAGCCGTCAAGCGTTTTTGGCAAAAAGATTTTGATTTTCCTGTTTTTCCAGGGATTTCCCCGGCCCCGCTCACAAAAGAGGCGGTCTCAGGAAGCCGATCAGGGCCAGGAGGGCGAAGTGGGCGGGGTAAAAGGCGTAGCAGAAATACTGGAAGCTCTTTCCGGCCCTTCCCTTCTCCCCGTTGTCCGAGAGGGTTACCAGCATCCCCAAGTAGTTGCCCAGCACGTTCAAAAGGCAGTTTCGCAGAGCTCCGGTCAGTTCCGGCGTTCCCAGGCTCTCTGCAACCCACAAGACCAGCCCCCGGCGGGACAGCAGAACGGCGGGAATATAGATGAGCGCCCTCTGCCACCGGGGGCAGTTTCGAGTAATGTAATAAACCCAGGCCAGAATAATATAGCCCTTTCCGCCCTCCATGCGGAGCTCCATGGCAAGCCATGTGGCCGCCGCCACGGCCAAGGGGCTCAGGAAAAGCAGCTTCCGGCGCTTCAGCTCCTCATGGGCCCAGAGGACGCACAGGGCCAGGGCCAGCGTGAACAGGATGTTCAGCCCCGTTTCCCTCCAGTTTCCCTCCACGCCCAGCACCCGCATCTCCGCCAGATCAAACAGCGTATAGGGAACCTGGGCGATCACCGCCGTCAAAAGAACGCGGCCTGTATAGCGCCGGACATTGGAGGTATGGGCAAAGCCTTGGGCGATGCAGTAAATGAAGATGGGAGCCGCCAGACGGCCGATATACATTAAATATAAAACACCGTCGGCCAGCAGCCAGTCGGCCAGGTCCCCGCAGCCTCTTCTCCACAAAAGGTCCGCCAGGGGGCCCAGCATCCGGTGCAGGGGAAAAATGCGGACCGCATGGTCAAAGACCATGCAGCACATGGCGAAGATTTTCAGCTGTTTGTAGTTCATGACGTCCTCCTTTTTCCGGCTGAGGCCGGACACAGGAACAGTATACAGGCCGTTTCTTACAAACAACTCGATGGAATTCTTACGGATTTCTTACGGTTTCCGGTTCCGCCTCCCCGCCCCGCCTGAACCTTTCCGCAATGCGCCTTGACAAATTTCGACAAAACGGGTAGTATAGAGCAGGTTATCCCGATGAGAGAGAACGGAGGGGACGCGCGCGCATGGAGGACGATCTGTTCAAACCCGTACCCGGCGAGGGGGTCATGCCCCACAACCCGGAGACCGACAAGCCGGAGGAACCCGAGCTTCCCAAGGACGGCCCCATCCTGGCCCGGGTCCAGAATTCCCGGCCCCGCCATCTGGACAATGGCCGCACCGTCCTGCGGCCCAGCCTTCCCTATGACGATGTCAGCCATATGATGAGCTGTTTCCTGGACCTGTACATCGGCGCGCGGTACGCGCCCGGCCCCTCCCGGCCCGGCTGCGTCTGTCACGCCACGGTGATTTCCGGCACCGTCAGCCTGACGGCGGAGGGCCACAACTACCAGCTCCTGGAGCGGGACGCCCTCCGGTTCAAGGCGGACCAACCCTATCACTTCGAGAATCTGTCCAGCGGTACCGGGCGTCTGCTCCTGGAATACCAGTACCTCCAGGACCCCGCCTGATTTTCCCAAAACATTCCGAAAGGCCGGCGCCATGAGGCGCCGGCCTTGTTCATCCAGATTGTCACCGGGCATATTTCTCCACCCGCCGGGCCAGCAGCAGGGCCAGCGCCAGCTTGACAAGGTCCGGAAAGATGAAGGGAAACACGCAGTAGCCCAGGGCGGTCAGCAGCCCCACGGGAGTGCCCGCCGAGGCGTACAGGACCAGATACCAGGCGGTTCCGAAAGCGTAATATGCCGCCATTCCCAGGAGCCCGGCGGCAATCTTCACCGGCAGGGATTCCCCCAGCCTGGCGGTCATCCCCCAATAGAGCAGAGCCGTGAAAAGAAAGCCAAGGATATAGCCGCCGGTGGTCCCCAGCAGCACGCCCGGTCCTCCCCGGAAATTGCTGAACACCGGCGCGCCCACGGCTCCCAGCAGCAGGTAGGCGGTGACGGCGTAGGTCCCCCGCCTTCCTCCCAGGGTCAGCAGCGCCGCGAAAATGGCGAAGGTCTGCATGGTGAACTGCACAAAGGGCGCGGGGACCGGCACGGAGATCCAGGCACACACCGCCATCAACACGGTGAAAAGCGCCACAAGGGTCATATCCTTCGTCCGCAGCCGGGACATGGTCCGTTCAGGCATGGATAAATTCCTCCTTTTGTTTTCTGTCCCTGAGAATAGCGCATATTTTCCAGATTGTCAACCCATTTTTTGAAAATAGTTTACAAGTGGGCGGCCAAGCGGGGAGAGGCCCGGCCTCTCCCCGCTCCTCCGCTCAGAGCTCCGTGTGCTCGCACACCTCCCGGGCCTTGGCCTGGATGGCTTTCAGGTCCTCGAAGGTATCGGGGCGCTTCCGGACGTCCCGGAGCAGCGCCGCCGGGTGGTAGAGGGCGGTCATCCACACGCCGTTCCGCTCAAACCACTGTCCATGCTCCTGGGTGATGCGGAAGTCATCCTTGATGATGACCTTGGCGGCGATGCGGCCAAGACAGACGATGATCTTGGGCCGCAGCAGCGCGGTCTGGCGGCGGAGCCAGTCGATACAGGCGTCCTGTTCCACACCCAGGGGGTCCCGGTTCTGGGGCGGGCGGCATTTGACGATGTTGGCGATATAGACCTTGCTCCGGTCCAGATTCACCATCTCCAGCATCTCGTCCAGCAGCTTCCCCGCCCGGCCCACGAAGGGCAGACCCTGCTCGTCCTCGTTCTTCCCCGGTCCCTCACCAATGAGCAGAATCTCCGCGTTCTCCGCCCCGTCGCCGAAAACAACGTTCTGGCGCGTCTCCGCAAGGGAACAGCCTTTACAGCTCATGCACTCGTTTTTCAAGCTCTCCCAGGTATCCATCGCAGCTTCCTCCGTTCTTTTTCGCGTCTTTTCGTCCATTGTATCATGAAAAAACTGCCGGCGCAAGGGGCGGATACCGGCCCTTCCTCCGGGGGACACTGTAGCCGAGGTGATCACATGGCCCCCTGGCTCTGGTATTTTTGGATCTACAGCTTTTTCGGCTGGCTGGTGGAACTGGCCTTCGCCGCCGCCTCCCGGTCGGAGGACCGGAGGCGGCGCTGTCTGCTGCTCCTGCCCCTGTGCCCGGTGTACGGGCTGGGGATGCTGGCGGTGCTGGCCCTGCCGCCCATGGGCGGTCTGGGGCTGACCGTCCTCGGCGGTCTCGCGGCCACGGCGGTGGAGTACGCCTACCACTGGGCCGGGGAGCGCTTTCTGGGCGTCCGTTTCTGGGACTACGCCCGGGTCCCGGGAAATCTCCGGGGGCGGGTCTGCCTGCCCTTCACCCTGGCCTGGGGGGTGCTGGTATGGGCGGCGGTCCGGCTTGTCCAGCCGGGGGCGGAGGTGCTTGCGGCGGAGGTCCCGTCGTGGCTGACCTATGTCTGCCTGCTGGTTTTCACCGGAGATCTGGTCTGCTCCCTCCGGTTCCTCCGGGTCACCGGGGACCTCCGTGAAATGCGGGCGGCGGTGTTTCCCTGAGATCAGGTCCACATTTGCAGCAGCCCCATCGCAGCCTCCGCCGCGATTTCGGAGGCGCGCGCGCAATTCTCCTCAAACACCTCCACCCCGCTGTCCTCTCCGGTATCGGTGATACTCCGCACCGACAAAAAGGGGACGCCGTTCACATAACACACGTGCGCGGCGGCCGCCGTCTCCATATCCACGGCCAAGGGGCTGTGCTTTCGGAGGATGCGCTCCCGGCCCTTGTTTTCAATGAACGGCTCCCCTGTGGCGATCGTGCCAAAGAAGACAGGATGCGCCGCGGACTCCGCGTATCTTCCCGCGGCGGAAAGCAGTCCTTTGTCCGAGGGGAAACAGGCCGACGGCATCCACGGGTGAAATTCCGTCAGGATGTCCTCCGCCACGTCGTGGTAAACCGAGCGTTCCGCTATGACCGTGTCGAAGAGGCGGACCTTCGGGTCCAGCCCTCCGGCTGTCCCGGCGTTGACGACCGCGTCCACGGAAAAGACCTCAATCAGCAATTCCGCCGCAATGGCGGCATTGACCTTACATACGCCGCTGTATACCGTCACAACGGGAATTTCCCGAATGGTCCCCTCGTGAAATCTCAGCAGCGCCTTTTCCGTGACCCGGTCAACCTCCATTGCCTCCAAAAAAGGGGCCAGCTCCGTATCACTCGCGCACAGAATTCCCACTCTTTTCATACCGGTTTTCTCCTTCAGACCACCTGGAACAGATAAAACTTCAAATAATTCGTCTCCTCCACACCCCACAAAATCGGGTGGTCGCGGCTCTGCTGGCGGGCCTCGATCTGCCGGAGGCGGACCCCGGCGTCGTGGGCGGCGGAGCGGAGCATGGCCTGGAACCGCTCCTCCTCCGCGAAGTGGGAGCAGGAGCAGGTGGCCAGATACCCGCCCCGGGGCAGCAGCTTCATGGCCCGGTAGTTGATTTCCTTGTATCCCGTCATGGCGTTGGCCGCCGTCCTCCGGGACTTGGTGAAGGCCGGCGGGTCCAGGATGATGAAATCGTACTTCACCGGCTCCTTTTCCAGTGCCGGCAGCAGCTCGAAGACGTTGGCGGTCACGCAGTCCACCACGCCGCCCAGGCCGTTCCGCTCCGCGTTGGCCCGGGCCATCTCCACGGCGGAGGCCGACACGTCCACGGCGGTGACGTGCTTCGCTCCGCCCAGGGCGGCGTTCAGGGCGAAGGACCCGGTGTGGGTGAAGCAGTCCAGCACCGTCCTCCCCTTCGCCAGCCGGGCGACCGCCCGGCGGTTGTACTTCTGGTCCAGGAAAAAGCCGGTTTTCTGCCCGTCTTCCACATCCACCAGATACCGGACCCCGTTTTCCGTGATCTCCGTCACCGGGGACTCCGCCTCCCCCGGCAGGGGGAACCAGCCCTTGTATTGCTCCAGGCCCTCCTTCTCCCGGAGGGCCGCGTCGTTCCGCTCGAAGACGCCCCGGATGGTCTGCCCATCCTCCCGGAGGATGCGGACCAGCAGGGGCAGCAGCAGGCCCTTGATGTTCTCCATGCCCACGGACAGCACCTGGACGCTGAGGAGGTCGTGGAACTTGTCCACCGTCAGGCCCGGGAACATGTCCGCCTCCCCGAAGATGATCCGGCAGGCGTCCAGGTCCTCGGGGGCCATGACGGTCTTCCGGTACTCCCAGGCCCAGCGGAGCTTCCGCTCCCAGAAGGCGGCGTCGAAACGGTCGTTGGCGTTCCGGGAGAGCAGGCGGACCCGGATTTTCGACTTCTCCGACAAAAAGCCGGTGCCCAGATACGCGCCCTTTCTGCTCCGCACATCCACCAGTCCGCCGTTTTCCGGCGTCCCGTCCATAGACAAAATTTCTGTGTCATAGACCCAGGGATGCCCCCGGAGGATGGCCGCTTCGGCCTTGGGTGTGACGTTGACGCCGGGATATCCGCGCTCTGCTTTCATAGGACTCGCCCTCCTGCCGGTATTTTCTCCCCTTCAATATAGCACACTTTCCGCCGGATTTCCATAGGATTCAAGGAGAAGGAGGAGTCACACCATGCCTACGATCTATTTGAGCCCGTCCACCCAGGAGTGGAACAGCTACGTCACCGGCAGCGGTTCGGAGGAGTACAACATGAACCTGCTGGCGGACGCCCTGATTCCCTACCTGCGCTCCAACGGCATCCAATACAAACGCAACAAGCCGGAAATGACCGCCGGGTCCTCCATCCGGGAGGCCAACCGGGGAACCTACGACCTGTATCTGGCCCTGCACTCCAACGGCGCGCCGGAGGGGCGCTATGGCGAGGAGCGGGGCATCATCGCCTTCTACTACCCCACCAGCCGCCAGGGCCGCCGGGCGGCGGAGCTCATCGCCCAGGAACTGCGGAAGATCTATCCCCTCCCCAACAAGGTCACCACCCGCTCCACCACCTCCCTGGGCGAGGTGGCCCAGTCCAACGCCCCGGCGGTGCTGGTGGAGATCGGTTACCATGACAACTGGTCCGACGCCCAATGGGTGGAGGGCCACATGGACGCCATCGCCCAGCAGCTGGCCCGGGCTCTGACGGAGTTCTTCGGCCTGCCCTTCATCTACCCCATGGACCCCGTGGAGGGCCGGGTGGCCGTCAGCTGGGGGACACTGAACCTCAGAAGCTATCCCGCCCCCACCGGAACCGTCATCGCGAACCTGCCCAACGGCGCGCCGGTGACCATTTACGGCGAGTGGCAGGGCTGGTATGTCGTCCACCACGAGGGCCATGTGGGCTACGCCGCGGCGGCCTTCATCGACACCTGAGACGGGCGCTCCGGCCCGGATCGGCCTGTTTTCCCTTTTCCTTCCAAAATTTTCTTGTATTTTCGCTTCCGGTTTGATGATTTTGCTTGACAGCGGTCCAGTAAAAGTTTAAACTAAAGGCAGATTGCCGTCGGGGGGCAAAGGGGCGCCCTCCGGTTGTTTTCTAAAATGACCCTGTACGCGGGGTCCGTTTTGGAAGCTGGCAATATGCCCAGCGGCGAACGCCATTCCGCCCCAGGAAAGACATGCGCCGTACGGGCGTGTTGACGGTTTTTGAAACGGACGACGCGGCAATACCAAAAGGAAATGGAGGAATCAGCAGCCGTGATTCAAATCATCATCACCGCTTTGGCAGGTCTGGTGGTTGGCGGCGTGATTTGCTTCCCGCTTGGTATTCGCTATCGGAAGAACGTCTCTGAAAAGGAAATCTCCAGTGCCGAGGAAGAGGGAAAGCGCATCGTCAACGAGGCCATCAAAAGCGCCGAATCCAAGAAGCGCGAGGCCCTGTTGGAAGCCAAAGAGGAGATCTTGAAAAACCGCAGCGAGTACGAAAAGGAAGTCAAGGAACGCCGCGCCGACCTTCAGCGGCAGGAAAACCGCCTGCAGCAGAAGGAGGAGAACCTCGACCGGAAGATCGAGGCCGTGGAGAAAAAAGAGGAGTCCCTGACCCAGAAGCACACCGCCCTTGACAAGGAGGCCGAGGAAATCAAACTTGTCAAGCGCGGCCAGACCGAAATGCTGGAGCGCATCTCCGGCTTCACCACCGAGGAGGCCAAACAGTACCTCATCGATCAGGTGGAGGCCGAGGTCACCCACGAGACCGCCCTCAAGATCAAAGAGGTGGAGTCCCGGATGAAGGAGGAGTGCGACGCCCGGGCCCGGGAGATCGTGGCCCAGGCCATCCAGCGCTGCGCCGCCGACCAGGTGGCCGACATGACCGTCAGTGTGGTCCCCCTGCCCAATGACGAGATGAAGGGCCGTATCATCGGCCGGGAAGGCCGGAACATCCGCACCATCGAGACCCTGACCGGGGTGGACCTGATCATCGACGACACGCCGGAGGCCATCACCGTCTCCTGCTTCGAGCCGGTGCGCCGGGAAATCGCCCGCCTTGCCCTGGAGAAGCTGATCTCCGACGGGCGCATCCATCCCACCCACATCGAGGAGATGGTGGAAAAGGCCCGCCGTGAGGTGGACGCCACCATCAAGGCCGAAGGCGAGCGGGTCGTCTTCGAGTGCGGCATCCGCAGTCTCCACCCGGAGCTGGTGAAGATGCTGGGCCGTCTCCACTACCGCACCAGCTACGGACAGAACGTCCTCCAGCACTCCGTGGAGGTCAGCCACATCGCCGGCATGATGGCGGCGGAGCTGGGCGTGGACGTCCAGGCCGCGAAACGTGCCGGACTGCTCCACGACCTGGGCAAGTCCGTGGACCACGAGATGGAGGGCACCCACGTGGCCCTGGGCGTGGAATTCGCCCGGAAGTACAAGGAAAAAGAGGACATCATCCACGCCATCGAGGCCCACCACAACGATGTGGAGCCCAGGACCATCGTCGCCTGCCTTGTCCAGGCCGCGGACGCCATTTCCGCCGCCCGGCCCGGCGCCCGGCGGGAGAACCTGGAGAACTACATCAAGCGCCTGGAGCAGCTGGAGACCATCACCGGCTCCTATCCCGGCGTGGACAAGGCCTTCGCCATCCAGGCGGGCCGGGAGGTCCGGGTCATGGTGAAGCCCGAGCAGGTCAGCGAGGACCAGATGGTCATCCTGGCCCGGGACCTGGCCAAGAAGATCGAGGAGGAAATGGAGTACCCCGGTCAGATCAAGGTTCACGTCCTCCGGGAGACCAAAGTGGTCGAGTACGCGAAATAAGTTTTCCCTCCGCAACGGACTGCGGAGGACAAAAACGCAGGGAAGAAAGCGGCCGTGACACCCTCACAGCCGCTTTCCGCCTTTTTACATCAAACCGACAGGAAAGGACGTCTTCTTCATGAGCATTCAGAATCTTCTCAACACCCAACCCGGCGCGGAACGCCGCGCCTCCGCCGCCGGACAGAGCAAACCGGCGGGGTCCTCCTTCCTGGACCAGCTGGCGCAGGCCACCGCCGACGCGCAGGCAAAGACCGCGGACGCCGGGCGGACCGCTTTCACAAAGAACGCGCTTCTCTCCGACCTGTCCGGCTTCCGTTCCGCCGTGCTGGAGCGCATGAAGAAGGCCAAGGAAAACCAGGAGGAGCAGGAGGCCTGGGACAAGCTGATGAAGTATCTGGACGCCTGGATCGAGTCCTTGCGGGAGGAGGCCGACGTCCGGAAAATCGCCCGGGCGCACGCCGCCCTGACGGCCCTTCAGACCGAGGCCGATTCCGACCGGCCGGACCTGGGCGACTATCTCCTGGGACAGCTGGAAAACCTGATCCTGTGACCAAAGTCCCCCGGCGCGGCCGCGCCGGGGGCTTTTCTCTTTCACGGACCGGAGAGCCAGGGCCGAACACCCCAATAAACGCTGGCGCACAGCGCCGGCAGCAGCCACAGGCTTCCCCCCGTCCTCCACATGACACAGGTGATCAGTCCCGCCAGAGCCGCCGCCGTGGCCGTTCCGGCCCAGCGGACCGCCGTCTCTCCCGCCGCCGGGCCCGCCTCCCAGGAGGCCAGCAGGTACAGCGCCCTGCCGCCGTCCAGGGGCCGGACAGGCAGGAGGTTGAAGACGCACAGCACCAGATTCGCCCCCGCGGCGGCGGGCCAGCGTCCCCTTCCCAGCGCCGTCAGGACCAGCGCCGCCAGCAGGTTCGCGGCGGGCCCCGCCAGCACCGCCGCCAGCTCCCCGCCATAGGACAGCCGCCCGCTGTCCGCCTCCAGCACCGCTCCCAGGACGCCGAGGCGGAAGCCCCTCACCGCCGCCCCCAGGCGGCGGAGCGCCAAGCAGTGCCCCAGCTCATGAATGGCGGCGGCTCCCAGCACCGTGACCAGGGGCTTCCAGCCGTTGGCCAGGAGAAACCAGGCGGCAAGCACCGCAAAACCGCCGCTGATTCGGACTTTACAGGGCGGAGACATAGTAGATGGGATTCAGATAGGTTCCCTCCCGCTGAAGCTCAAAGTGAAGGTGGGGCCCGGTGGCCATGCCCGTGTCCCCCACCTCGGCGATCTTCTGCCCCCGCTTCACCGCCGCGCCGGAGGAGACCGTGATCCGGCTGCAGTGGGCGTAGAGGGTGGAGAATCCCCCCTCATGGGCCACGACGCAGTACCGGCCATAGCTGCTGCTGTCCCCCACGGCGGTGACGGCGCCGTTGGCAAAGCAGCGGACCTCGGTCCCGGTGTCCGCCGCCAGGTCCACGCCGTAGTGGAACCGCTCCTCCCCCTCCGTGGGATGCTCCCGATAGCCGAAGTCGGAGCTCAGGGTCCCGGCCACCGGGGCGCAGTAGTCGAAGCCCAAAAGGGTCTGCTCCATGCTGACTCCCTCGGGAAGGTTCTCCTGGGAGTAGAGGACATAGGCCAGATTGGAGGCGGTCCGGGCCTCCGGTTCCGGGGCGGGGGCCTCCGGCTCCGCCCGGAAGCTCCGCAGAGCCTCCAGCGCCGCGGCGTCCCGGAGCTTCGGCGTCCGGGTGTCCGTCATCTCCGGGACGCCGTCCGAAGAGACGGCGGTCTGGACGGCCTCCTCCTGGGGATGGAACACCGCCTGATAGACCTCCGCCACGCTCTCCTCCCCGGAGAAGGCCCGGCCCACGGCGGAGAACACCGCCTGCACATCCATGTTCCGCTCCATGGCGGCGGACAGCTTCGCGTTGAAGCCCTCCATCTTCCCCGGCAGCAGCAGCTTGGCCGCCACCAGAGCCACAAAGATGCTGCCGCAGGCCACCAGCTGAAAGAGCCGCCGCAGATCCCTGGCCGTCAGAGAATCGTTCTTCCGGCCCCTGCTCCGAACGCCGCCGGAGCCCCGCCGCCGGGTCCGGGCGGTCATCAGCCGCCGTCCCGCCTGCCGTGAGGTCATGTCCGTCCCCTCCTTCATGGGATTTCTCCCCCTGTTTCCATCTATTTTATGAGCTTGCCCCCGCAAAAATGCCGGAAAAGCCGCCTCTCCTTTTGCCTGTGGAGAATCTTATGAAAATATGAAAAAAAAACCTTGCTTTTTGGAGCTTTCCCTGTTAGAATATAGGTCTGTACGGTAGGACTTGTCCTGCCCGCATGAACTCAACGGCCAAAGGAGGTGTTTGGTTTGCCGAATATCAAGTCTGCCAAGAAGCGCGTCCTCATCGGAAAAGCGAGGAACGCCCGCAACAAGGCCACGAAATCCGATCTGAAAACCGCGATCAAAAAATTCGAGGCCGCCGCGGCGGAGGGCAATCGCACCGATGCCGATGGCGCTTACAAGGTTGCGGTGAAAAAGGTCGATCAGGCTGTGGCGAAGGGTGTTCTCCACAAGAACGCGGCCGCTCACAAAAAGAGCGCCATGACCCTGAAGCTCAATCGGATCGGTTGATCCCACATATCCCCGTTCCCGGGGTGTTGACGCTTCCGTGTGAATGCCCGGAGGCCGTCAGGCCAAAAGGGCATCCGTTCGGATGTCCTTTTTGTTTTGCCAGGAGGTGTTTTTCATGCCCATTTTCGACACCCACGCCCACTACGATTCCGGCGGCTTCAACGCTGACCGGGATGACGTCCTCTCCGCCCTCCCCGCCACCGGAGTGGGGCTGGTGGTGGACCCCGGCTGCGAGCTGGAGAGTTCCCGGGCCGCCGCCGCCCTGGCGGAGCGCTATCCCTTCGTCTACGCCGCCGCCGGCATCCACCCCTCCGACTGCGCCGGGACGGGAGAGGCGGAGTTCGCCGCCCTCCGGGCGCTGTGCGGACACGAAAAAATCGTGGCCATCGGGGAAATCGGCCTGGACTACTACTGGAAGGACAATCCTCCCAGGGAGTTCCAGCAGATGGTTTTCCGGCGGCAGATCGAGCTGGCCGTTGAATTGGACCTGCCCGTCATCGTCCACGACCGGGAGGCCCATGGGGATTCCCTCTCCATCGCGCTGGACTTCCCCGAGGTCCGGGGGGTGTTCCACTGCTTCTCCGGCAGTCCCGAGATGGCGGAGACACTGCTGAAGCGAGGGTGGTACCTGGGCTTCGACGGGCCCATCACCTACAAGAACGCCCAGAAGGCCCCTGAGGTGGCCGCCGTGACCCCCCTGGACCGGATCGTGGTGGAGACGGATTCGCCCTATCTCACGCCGGTGCCCTTCCGGGGAAAGCGGAACGACAGCCGGAACCTGCCCTATGTCATCGAAAGATTAGCGGAGTGGAAGGGCGTCACGCCGGAGGAGATGACCCGGATCACCTGGGAAAACGGCCTGCGGCTGTTCCCGAAAATCCGGGAAACCTACCGGGAGGGCGGCGAATGAAACGGATATTTTCCCTCCTGTTGGCCTTGGCACTTTTGTCCGGCTGTGGCTCTCCCGCCCCGGCGGAGCCGGAGGTCTCGCCGGACGAGCCCCTGGACGAGGAGGAAATATTCTCCCTGCCGGAAACCTGCCCGCCGGAACCCCTTTCCGCTCCGGCTGTTATCACAGAGGGCCGGACCCCGTCGGAGGACTACGCGCTTCCGGCCCCTTCTTCCCACGTAAAATGGAACGATTTCCAGAACAATATGAGATACTGGGCCACACACCCCGCCATTGAGATTTTGGCGCAAGCGGAAGACGCCGTCTTCTACGCCTGCCTCTGTACGCGAACGGCTTCGGCGGCGGGGCCCTGATCCGCTGGGGGGAGAGTCTGGCGGAGTTTGACTGGACATTCTGTCCCGGTCCCAACCTCTCCCCTCCCCGGATGGATTGCTCTGACGTCGATGACGACGGGGAGAAGGAACTTGTTATTGTCTGCCATTTGGGCTCCGGCACCGGCGTTTCCAAGGAAGAGCTGCATATTCTGGAGAAGAACCCCGACGGGACCCTTACGGATCATGCCTTCCCTGAAAACCTTTGGCATACACAGCTCCCCACCCTGTTCCACGCCGCCAGAACCCAAGGGCGGACCTTCGCCCTGTTGGGCCGCGAGCTGGTGGAAGTTAAAAAGGAGCCTGTCGTGAATCTGGAAGCACCCACTTCCGGTGCCATCGCGCATTTCAGCATGTACGAATGGGGCGGACTCCGGTTCCAAGGCGTTTTCGCCCTGCGCTACGAAAATGGGGAGCTCCCCTGTTATGTGGCGGAGACCTCCGCCGAAATTCTCTATGAAAATGGTATGTTCACCCTGCAAGATTTTCACCTTTACAGCTACGATCAATAAAGGGAAATCTCTATGAAAAAATGTATCTTTTCCCTATTTCTCCTTCTGCTTCTGATTGGCTGCGGGGTCCCCGCCCCGGCGGAGCCCTTGCCGGAGGAGCCCCCGGCGGAAGCGGAACCCCTCTCCCTGCCGGAGCTCCGGCGGCTGGAGCCCATCTCCGCCCCCGCCGTCGTGACGGAGGGGCGGGTACCGGCGGAGAATTACGAGCTGCCGCCTTCGATGGCAGACCCCCGGTACAACGCGGAGGGATGGATTCGCGGCGGTGTGGTGGGCTTTTTGGCGGAAGCGCCGGAGGCAGACGCGGCCTTTTACGCCGCCCCTTATCAGGCCAACGCAGAGAGTCCCGCCCTCATCCGCTGGGGGGACAGTCTGGCGGAATTCGACTGGGACTTCCTCACGCCCCGATCGATCCTGCCCAGAATGGAATGCTTTGATGTGGACGGCGATTGGGAGGACGAGCTGGTGGTCATCTGCTACGTCGGCAGTGGGACCGGCGTCTCTGTGGAGGAGCTGCACATCTTAGAGAAGGGCCCCGACGGGGCCTTGACCGCCTACACCTTTCCCGAAAGCCTCTGGCTGGAGGAGTTCCCCAAGCTGTTTGACACCTCCGAGCTTGGCGGCAGGACCTTCGCTATCCTGGGCCATGAGCTGGTGGAGTTCGGCGATGTGCATGATGGCCCGGAGCTGGACCTGGGGACAGCTTCCTCCGGTTTGATTGCGAAGTTCTCCCAAGAGGACTGGGGCGGCCTCCAATTTTGGGGCGCGTTCTGCCTGAGTCCGCCGGACAGCGCGGCCCCCTGCTATGTGGCGGAGACCTCCGCTCAAATCCTCTATGGAAACGGCGTGTTTACTCTGCAAGATTTTCACCTTTACAGCTATTACTAATAAAAGGAGTATCGACTATGGAAAAGGGATTTACCATCACCTACGAGTACAGGGAAAACCTGTATGTCAATGTCACCAACCGCTGCAATTTCAACTGCGAATTCTGCCTCCGGCACAACGGACACGGCGGAAGCATCTACACCCACAACCTCTGGCTGAAACGGGAGCCCACCCGGGAGGAGATTCTGGCGGACATCGAGGGCCGGGACCTCGCGAAGTACAAGCAGCTGGTCTTCTGCGGCTTCGGTGAACCCAGCTACCGGATTGACGACATCTGCTGGGTCATCGACCAGCTGAAGGCCCAGGGCAAAAAGCCCTTTGTCCGCATGGACACCAACGGCACCGGGAACCTGATTCACGGCCGGGACATCTGCCCGGACTTCGCCGGGCGTTTCGACATGGTGTCCATCTCGCTGAACACCGACACGGCGGAAAAGTACAACGCCCTCTGCCATCCGCTCCAGGACGGGGCCTATGAGGCCATGAAGTCCTTCGCCAGGGAGCTCCGGCAGTATGTCCCCACGGTGATGATGACCGTGGTGGACACGATTCCGAAGGAGGAAATCGAAAACTGCCGGAAGATCTGCGAGGAGGAGATCGGCGCGGTTTACCGGGTGCGGGAATACATTGAAGATTAAGGGAAGGGTGTGAAAACATGTTTCATTTATTGGGTTCCCTGATTATGGGCGCGCTGGTGGGCTGGATTGCCGGAAGGCTGATGGACGCCGACGGCGGGCTTGTCCGCAACATCATCATCGGCATTGTGGGCTCCGCTGTGGGCAGCACCGTCTTCGGCCTGTTTGGCTTCTATGCCTACGGCTGGTTCGCCAACCTCATTGTAGACGTGGCAGGCGCGTGCCTCTTCATCTGGGTGGCGCGAAAACTGTTCCACTGAAACGGCGCACACGCAAAAAAGGCTTTCGCCCGAGGGCGAAAGCCTTTTTCTTTACAGCATCTGCAGCAGCTCAATCTGTTCCCCGGAGGGGCCGGTGAAAAACCAGTTCTGCAAGCCTCCGAAAAGGTCCGGCAAAACCTTTTTCTCCGGCGTCAGGAAGGTGTCCACCCCCGCCGCCCGGACCTCCGCCGCCGCGGCGTCCAGATCGTCCACCAGAATGGCGAAATGGGGAACATTCCCCTCTCCCATGGGCATGGCCCCGGGGCTTTGAATCAGCTCCAGCGTGATGCCGCCATAGGACATCAGCGCCAGCTTCTTCTCCCCCGCCGGCGTGGAAACCCCGCCCCGGCCCTTCACGGAGCCGCCCAGCTTCTCATAAAAGGCGATGCTCTCCTCCATGTCCCGGGTGTAAACGGCCACATGGCCCAGACCCAAATAACGCTCACTCATCTGTATCTCTCCTCACAGCCAAAGAGGGACCCGAAGGCCCCTCTTTGCAAATTCAGCTCTTACACGAAAAGCGGCTCAGCACTTTTCAAAGACGGTGGCGACGCCCATGCCGCCGCCGATGCAGAGGGTGGCCAGACCCTTCTTGGCCTCGGGCCGCTTCTGCATCTCGTGAAGCAGAGTGACAATGATCCGCGCGCCGGAAGCGCCCACGGGGTGGCCCAGGGCGATGGCGCCGCCGTTGACATTCAGCTTGGCGGGGTCGAAGCCCAGCTCCCGGCCCACGGCGATGGACTGGGCCGCGAAGGCCTCGTTGGCCTCGATGAGGTCAATGTCGTCGATGGTCACGCCGGCTTTCGCCATGGCCTGACGGGAGGCGGGCACGGGGCCCACACCCATGATCTTGGGATCCACGCCGCCCTGGCCCCAGCCGATGAGCTTGGCCATGGGCTTCAGGCCGTACTTCTCGACAGCCTCGCCGGAGGCCAGGATGATGGCCGCCGCGCCGTCGTTGATTCCGGAGGCGTTGGCCGCGGTGACCCGCTGCTGGCCCTTGTCCTCGGTTTCCTTCTTGCCGGTGACCTCAAAGGTATGGACAACCTCGGGGTTGGGGGACTCGGGGCCCACGGGGAAAGCGCCGCGCAGCTTCGCGATGCCCTCGGCGGTGACGCCGGCCTTGGGGAACTCGTCGACCTTGAAGTCCACGACCTGCTTTTTCACCTTCACGGGGACGGGAACGATCTCGGCATCGAACTTGCCGGCTTTCTGGGCGGCCTCGGTCTTCTGCTGGGAGGCGGCGGCGAACTCGTCCTGCTCCTGGCGGGTGATGCCCCAGATATCGTTGATGTTCTCGGCGGTGGTTCCCATGTGATAGTTGTTATAGGCGTCCCACAGGCCGTCCTTGATCATGGTGTCCACCAGCTTCTTGTCGCCCATGCGGGCGCCCCAGCGGGCGTCCATGGAGGCGAAGGGAGCGGCGCTCATGTTCTCCGTGCCGCCGCAGACCACGATGTCGGAATCCCCGGCCAGGATGGAGCGGGCGCCCTCGATGAGGGACTTCATGCCGGAGCCGCAGACCATGCCCACGGTGTAGGCGGGAACGGAATAGGGGATGCCGGCCTTGATGGAGACCTGACGGGCCACGTTCTGGCCCTGAGCGGCGGTGAGGATGCAGCCGAACATGACCTCATCCACGTTCTCCGGCTTCACACCGGCGCGGTTCAGGGCCTCCTTGACCACGATCGCGCCCAGCTCCGCAGCGGGAGTGTTTTTCAGACTGCCGCCAAAGGAGCCGATGGCGGTACGGCAGCAGTTCACCACATAAAGATCTTTCATGATGTTCCTCCGTTTTGTAATATTTTGGCGGCTCGGCGGGCCGCCGGAGTCTCAACGGGCGAGACGGGGCCCAGATTGCCAAATTTTTGACAGGCCGGTGACCGCCTTTCTCTGTGTATCATTATAGAGAGTTTTCCCCTCCCCGTCAATGGTCTTTCGTCAGGTTTTACAATTTCGTTAAATCTTTGACAAAATCAGGGCCGTTTTCGTCAAGGTGACGAAATTTTCCAGGAGGCGGAGCTCTCCCGCTCTCCCGCCGTCCGCAGCTCCTCCAGGGTCCCGTCAAACGCCGCGGCGTCCAGGCTGTCATAGGCCGGAGTGGTCCGGACCAGGGAGCCCTCCGCCGCCTCCTGGAGCAGCCGGTCGAACGCCTCCCCCGCCAGGGCCTCTCCCTGACCGGCCAGGCGGCGGAGTATGGAAAAACCCTCCTCCGACTCCAGGATGCCGGAAAACTGCCCCTCCTCCAGGGCCTTCGCCGCCTCCTCCAGGGCCTGGGGCAGGGTCCCATCCCCCGGCAGGAATGTCCGGGGCCCCGCCCCGTCGTCTCCCTCCGCCGCCAGGGCCGGGAAAGCCGCCGCCGGGTCCTCCGCCCCGTTGAGACGGGAGAAGACCTCCGCCGCCCGTTCCCGGGCCGCCTCCCGGTCCTCCCCGGCGGATATCAGAATGCGGTCCACCGTCAGGCTGTCCACGTTCTCCAGAAGGCCCGAGAGCTCGCTGCCCTCCGTCAGGCAGAGGTCATAGAGCTTGGCGTAGAGCATCCCCACCTCCGCCAGCTCCTCCGCCCGGAGACGGTCCAGCCCCAGGCCCGCCAGCTCCTTCAAATACGCCTCCTCCCCGCCGTGGGCCGCGGACTGCTCTTCCCAGGTCTCCGCCAGGGCCGCCCGCTCCCGCTCGCTGAGGGCGCAGCCGTACCGCTCCGCCCAGTTCTCCACCGTGGCGTAGAGCGCCGTGCTGGCCAGGGCCTGATCCTTTGCGTAGTTCGCCAGGGTGCCGCCGGTGACGGGGGCCTCCCAGTCCAGGGTCAGGCCGGAGTCCTTGTACTTCTCCCGGACCTGATCGCAGGTGAACGCCAGCCAGTAGAGATAGCGCCAAGCCGGAACCTCCCGGCCGTCCACCGTCAGCAGGATCATCTCCTCCCCAAGCTCCGCCGCCCGGCCCAGGAGGGAGGCCTTTTCCTCCTCCTTCTTCTGCGGCGCGCAGCCGCTGAGCCCCAGGCACAGGACCAGCGCCAGGGCGGTCACTCGTTTCCTCATCGCTCCCACTCCTCCCATCATGAGGTTGTCCACGACCATTCTATGGGAGGGCGGCGGGAGATATGACAAAGCGCGGAGGCCCATCCGGCTCTCCGCGCTTCTGGTTCGTCATCCCCCCTGGAGCTTCAGATCCTCCACCAGCTCCATGGCGCTCTCCAGGGCGTCCGCCCCGGGCTTCAGCCTCAGAGTCAGCGCCGGGTCCTCCCCGGCGGCCACGGTCAGGCGCTGGCGGTACTTGTTCAGTCCGCAGACCTTCACCACCGCCTCCGGACGGAAGACCGCCAGCTGGAAGCGGAGGATGTCCTTCTTCTGGGTGATGTCCGAGACCCCCGCCTTCGCCGCCGCCGCCCGGAGCAGAGCCACGTCCAGCAGGGCCAGCACCGGCCCGGGGGCCTCGCCGTAGCGGTCCAGCAGCTCGTCCAGCAGGTCCGAGGCGTCGTCGTTGGAGCGGATGGCGGCGATGCGGCGGTAGAGGTCCATCCGCTGCTCCGGGGAGGAGACATAGCGCTCCGGGATGTTGGCGTTGACGGTCAGGTCGGCGGAACACTCCGTCTCGATCTGCTTCTCCTCGCCCCGCTCCTCCAGGACCGCCTCCTCCAGGAGCTTTAAATAGAGATCGTAGCCCACGCTCATGAGGTACCCGGACTGCTCCGGGCCCAGCAGGTTCCCCGCCCCCCGGATCTCCAGATCCCGCATGGCGATGCGGAAGCCGGAGCCGAACTCCACGTACTCCCGGATGGCGGACAGGCGCTTCGCCGCGATTTCCTGGAGAACCTTCCCCTTCCGGTAGGTCAGATAGGCGTAGGCCCTCCGGGCGCTGCGGCCGATGCGGCCCCGAATCTGATGGAGCTGGGCCAGCCCCATCTTGTCCGCGTCCTCGATGATCAGGGTGTTCACATTGGAGATGTCGATTCCCGTCTCTATGATGGTGGTGCAGACCAGCACGTCCGCCTCCCCCTCCACCATGGCCCGCATGACGGCGGACAGCTCCTGCTCCCCCATCTTCCCGTGGCCGGTGACCACGTGGACCTCGGGGCCCAGCAGCTTCTGGATGCGGGAGGCGGTGAGGTCGATGCTCTCCACCCGGTTGTGGAGATAGTAGATCTGCCCGCCCCGGCTGAGCTCCTTCCGCATGGCGTCCTCCAGGATGGCCCAGTCGTGCTCCAGCACATAGGTCTGGACCGGCTGGCGGTCCGCCGGGGGCTCCTCGATGGTGGACATGTCCCGCAGGCCCGAGAGGGCCATGTTCAGCGTCCGGGGAATGGGCGTGGCGGAGAGGGTCAGCACGTCCACCTGACGGCTCATCTCCTTCAGCCGCTCCTTGTGGGTGACGCCGAAGCGCTGTTCCTCATCGATGATGAGAAGCCCCAGGTCCTTGAACTCCATGCCCTTTTGCAGCAGCTTGTGGGTGCCGATGAGCAGGTCCACCCGCCCCTCCTTCGCCAGCTCCAGGATGCGCTTCTGGTCCTTGGGCGGCGTGAAGCGGGACAGGACCTCGATCCGCACCGGGAAGTCCCGGAAGCGCCCCATGGCCGTGGCGTAATGCTGCTGAGCCAGGACGGTGGTGGGCACCAGGATGGCCGCCTGTTTCCCGTCCAGCACGCACTTCATCACCGCCCGGAGGGCCACCTCCGTCTTGCCGTAGCCCACGTCGCCGCAGAGGAGCCGGTCCATGGGCCGGGGGCGCTCCATGTCCTTCTTGATTTCCGTGATGGCCCGGAGCTGGTCGTCGGTCTCCGCGTAGGGGAACGCCTCCTCAAACTCCCGCTGCCAGGGGGAGTCCTGGGAGAAGGCGAAGCCGGGGCGGCGCTGGCGCTCGGCGTAGAGCTTCGTCAGGCCCTTGGCCAGGTCCTTGACCGCCCGCTTGGCCCGGGTCTTCTGCTTGGCCCACTCCGTGCCACCCAGCTTGTTCAGTTTCCGGCCGCCCTCGCCGTCCTCCCCACTGCCGATATACTTGCTCACCAAGTCCAGGGCCGTGGCGGGGACATACAGGCAGTCCCCGCCGGCGTAGTCGATTTTGATATAGTCCTTCTCCACGCCGTCCACCGGCATCCGCTGGATGCCGGCGAACCGGCCCACACCGTGGTGCGCGTGGACCACCAGGTCCCCCGGCTTCAGGTCTGTGTAGGACTGGATTTTCTGCCGGTTGGAGTCCTTTTTGAGCCGGGCCCGCTTCCGGGAGGGCGCGATGAGCTGCCCCTCCGTCAACACCGCCAGCTTCAGGGCGGGCCACTCGCACCCGGCGGACAGGGCCCCCACGGTGATCCGTATCTCCCCCCGGGCGGGCATGGCCGTTCCCTTGAGGTCCAGGGCGGAGGGGATGCCCCGCTCCGTGAGGAGGTCGTGGAGGTTCTTCGCCCTCGTCTCCCCGCCGCAGAGGAGCAGCACGGCGCTGCCGGTCTCCCGGTACTGCTCCAGATCCGTGACGGCGGTCTCCAGACTGCCGCCGTAGGAACTGAGCTGCCGGGCGTTGACACTCAGAAGGGCCTTGGGCGGATAGGGATAGCGGGAGGTGGGCAGGGCGTTCGCCATGACGACGGGGAAGTCCGACAGGGCGGCGTAGAGCTCCTCGGCGGAGAGGAGCAGCCTGGCGTAGTCCCCCGCCAGAATCCCCGCCTCCATCAGGGCCTCCAGGTCCTGGCGGTTCTGGAGAAGGGCCCCCTTGACCCGCTCGTCCACCCGGCCGGCCTCGCAGAGAAACACCAGGGCGTCCGGGGGCAGATAGTGGACCCCGGCGGCGGGCTTGGGATAGACGGCGGCAAGATAGCGGTCCATCCCCTCGGGGACGGAGCCGTTTTTCAGCCGCTCGCCGTCCTCCCGGAGGCGGGCGGCGGCGGGCGCGCCCTTCTTCTCCAGCTTTGCCGCCAGAGCCAGCAGCTTCGCCGACAGGCCCTCCAGGCCCCCCTCCGCCTGCCGGGGCAGGACCTCGGCGGCGGGGAGGATCAGGGCGGAATCCAGGTTCGCCGTCCGCCGCTGGGTGCCGGGGTCGAAGGCCCCCATGGAGTCGATCTCATCGTCGAAAAACTCACAGCGGACCGGCTGGTCCATCAGGGGGGAGAATACGTCCAGGATGCCGCCCCGGAGGGCGAACTGGCCCACGCCCTCCACCTGCTGGCAGCGGACGTACCCGGCGGAAAGAAGCCGGTCCGTCAGGACGTTCAGGTCCTGCCGCTCTCCCGTTCTCAGGGTGAGGGACAGCTCCTTCAAAAGCTCCGGCGGCAGGGTCCGGGCCATCAGGGCGTCGGCGGTGGCCACCACCGCCCCGGGCGCGCCCCGGGCCATGGCGTACAGCGCCGCCAGACGGCCCCGCTCCCAGTCCCGGGAGGACACCGCTCCCGGGCGGAGCTGCCACTCCCGGCTCAGCAGCGTCACCGGGGGCTGGCCCAGCAGGGCCTCCAGGTCTCCCGCCAGCTGGCGGGCCTCCCCCTCGTCGCCGCAGACGAACACCGCCGGGCGGCCCGCCGCCTGAGCCGCCGCCGCCCCCAGGCAGGCCCGGTGGACCGGCTGGAGGCCCGTCACGGCGGCGGGACAGCCGCCGTCCTCCACCCGGCGGAGAAGCTCCTTCGCCTCCGGGATGGTCATCAATTGTTCCAGCAGATGCTTCATGGCAAATCCCTTCGCGGTCAGTTGAAATCGTTCATCGCCCTCTGACAGCCATGCTCAATGACGCACGCCGCCGCTTCGATGGCCCGCTTGAAGGACTCCAGCAGGACCTCCCGCTCCTTCTGGGAGGGGACGCCGATGACCCAGTCGATCATGCCGTCCTTGTCCTCCGGGGCCCCGGTGCCGATCTTGATCCGGGGAAAGTCCTGGGTCCCCAGGTGGGCGATGATGTTCTTGATGCCGTTGTGTCCCCCGGCGGAGCCCGTGGGCCGGACCCGGAGCTTCCCCACGGGAAGGGACACGTCGTCATAGATCACCAGCACGCGGTCCGCCGGAATCTTGTAGAACCGCGCCGCCTCACGAACGGCCTCGCCGGAGAGGTTCATGTAGGTCTGGGGCTTCATCACCAGACACCGGGCCCCGGCGAACTCGCAGATATTATATGCGGACTTGAACTTCACCTTGTTCAGCTTCACGCCCTTTTGCTCCGCCAGCAGCTCCACCGTGCGGAAGCCCATGTTGTGCCGGGTGTTCTCGTACTTGGAGCCGGGATTCCCCAGCCCCGCGATCAGCCACTCCACGGAGGAGCCGCCCTTGTTTCCAAACAGCATGATGATCTCGCCTTTCCAGACAAACTCAAAATTCGGCAAAGCCGAACAACCCACTTAGGCGGGGAAGTGTCACTTCCCCGCCTTGTATTTCATATGTTCCCTCAAGCTCCCCGCGGTTCCGCGCCTCAGCGGAACAGCTTGGAGATGGAGACCTCCTGGTAGATGCGCTCGATGGCCTCGCTGAACATGGGAGCCACGGACAGGTACTTGATCTTCCGGCTCAGCTCCGGCTTGATGGCCGGAATGGTGTCCAGCAGAGCCAGCTCCTGAATGGGGCTGGCGTTGATCCGGTCGATGGCCGGGCCGGAGAGCACGCCGTGGGAGGCGCAGGCATGGACGCTGTGGGCCCCGTTTTCCACCAGGGCCTGGGCGGCGTTGCAGAGAGACCCGCCGGTGTCCACCAGATCGTCAAAGAGGATGCAGTCCCGGCCCTCCACGTCACCGATGACGTTCATGACCTCGCACTGGTTGGCCCGCTGGCGGCGCTTGTCCACGATGGCCAGCTGCATGTGCAGCTTCTGGGCGAAGGCCCGGGCCCGGGAGACGGAGCCCACGTCCGGGGACACCACCACCATGTCCTCGCAGCTGCCGCCGAACTTCTTGGCGTAGTAGTCCACGAAGATGGGGTTCCCCGCCAGATTGTCCACGGGGATGTCGAAAAAGCCCTGGATCTGGGCGGCGTGGAGGTCCATGGTCAGCACCCGGTCCGCTCCGGCGGCGGTGATCATATTGGCCACCAGCTTGGCGGTGATGGGGTCCCGGGCCTTGGCCTTCCGGTCCTGCCGGGCGTAGCCGTAGTAGGGAATGACGGCGGTGATCCGGCCGGCGGAGGCCCGTTTCAGCGCGTCGATGATGATCAGCAGCTCCATCAGATGGTTGTTGACAGGCCCGCAGGTGGGCTGGACCACGAACACGTCGCTGCCCCGGACGGTCTCATACAGGGAGACGTACACCTCGCCGTCGGAGAAAGCGCCGACCTCGGACTCTCCCAGCTTCGTGCCCATCTGCGCGCAGATTTCCTTCGCCAGCTTCAGGTTCGCGTTGCCGGAAAATACCTTGATATCCTTCCCGTGTGAAATCATACCCAAAACGCTCACTTTCCATGACCGGGCCGCCGGTCATTTTATTTTTTGCCCGGTCCCGGCTTCGGACCGGACTGATTCCCTTCACCCGTTTTTCCCGGAGGCCTCCCTCTGCCGGAGCAGCGCCTCGATCTCGGCGGCGGTCTCCGGCCCGTAGACCGGGAGCCAGCCGCCGGCCAGCTCCGCCCCCTGGATGTTGTTGGTCATCTTCTCCCGCCAGACCTCCCGCAGCTCCCGGCCCGGGGCGGCGTAGGCAAAACCCGGCCCGGCCTCCTCCATGGGGAAAGCGGCCCGGGGCAGCACCAGCACCGGCTCCTCCGTGTCCAGGAAGGCCTCCAGGTCGGCCCACTGCTCGGAGACCTGGGCCCACCGGGGCAGGAGGCGGCGGACCTCCTCCGCGAAGCGGGGACCGCAGACAGCAAAAATCCGCTGAACACCGTCGGCCCGCAATTGGTCTTCCGCCCATGTCAAGATGGGGCGGGACATCACAGCTTCCAGCATCAGCGGTCTGGCCCCCGCCGGGACGGCGGCGTCCTCCTCGAAAAACAACACGGCTCGCTTCCAGCGGCTCATACGTCCTCCCCCTCCCTCGCTTCGTCGCACATTTTTACTAATGTAAGTCCATTATATCAGACATTTTTGGAAAATCCAGTGGTTAGCCGGAAATTGTTCCTATGATTTTTTCCAAATCTTTTTCTCTTTCTTCGCCGTTTTTGTCAGAGCTCACGGAAATCCGGGAAAAAGTCCGGCAATTCTCCCCTGTTTTTCGGCATTTCGCAGAATTTGCACTTTCCAGATGGTATACTTTACTGAAAAATGCAATTTTTTCTAAGGATGTAGTTGAATTTGTCAAGGTAATGGATTACAATAACACTATTCCGAGAAAATCAATGGAAAGCGAGGCGGCGTCATGCTGCATGTCGTGCTGGTGGAGCCGGAGATTCCCCAGAACTGCGGGAACATCGCCCGCACCTGCGCCGCCACCGGGTCCAGCCTCCATCTGGTCCGCCCCCTGGGCTTTGACATCTCCCAGAGCGCCATCCGGCGGAACATGAAGCGCTGCGGCCTGGACTACTGGCACTTGGTGGAGGTCTCGGACTACGAAAACCTGGAGGACCTGTTCCGCCGCCACCCCGAGGCCGGGGCGGACCTCTGGCTCACCACCACCAAAGCCCCCCGGCCTTACACCGAGGCGGCGTTCACGGCGGACAGCTGGCTCTTCTTCGGCAAGGAGACCGCCGGCCTGCCCCTCCCCTTCCGGGAGCGGTTCCGGGAACGCTGCGTCCGCCTGCCCATGGCGGGCGAGGCAAGAAGCCTGAACCTGAGCAACGCCGTGGCCGTCTGCGTGTACGAGGCCCTGCGGCAAAACGGCTTTCCCGGCCTGCTGGGCGCGGGAGAAATGGCGGGTCCCCCCGCCGGTTCCGTTTGACCCGGCGCTTTCGCGCCGAAAAAATACAGCTTTTTGGAGGAGTTCTCACCATGAATTACAACAAGAAGACCGTCAAAGACATCGAAGTCTCCGGCAAAAAGGTGCTGCTGCGCTGTGACTTCAACGTCCCCATGGCCAAAGACGGCAGCGGCGTCATCACGGATGACAAGCGCATCCGCGCCGCCCTGCCCACCATCCAGTACCTGCTGGACCAGGGCGCGGCGGTGATCGCCTGCTCCCACATGGGCAAGCCGGTGGCGACCTTTGAGTCCTATAAGAAAAAGCAGCTGGAAAAGGGCAAGGACGAGGCCTCCATCACCGAGGAGAAATGGAAGAAGTCCCTGGCCGAGCTGCGCATGGAGCCCGTGGCCCGGCGCCTGAGCGAGCTGCTGGGCAGGCCCGTCGTCCTGGCCGAGGACGTGGTGGGTCCCGACGCCCAGGCCAAGGCCGCCGCCCTGAAACCCGGCGAGATCATGCTGCTTCAGAACACCCGCTTTGAAAAGGGCGAGACCAAAAACGACCCCGAGCTGGCCAAAAAGATGGCCGGGCTGGCCGGGGCCGACGGCGTGTACGTGTCCGACGCCTTCGGCGCGGTCCACCGGGCCCACGCCTCCACCGCCGGCGTGGCCGACCATCTCCCCGCCGTCTCCGGCTTCCTGATCCAGAAGGAGCTGGATTTCATCGGCGGCGCCCTGGCCAATCCCAAGCGGCCCCTGGTCGCCATCCTGGGCGGAGCCAAGGTCTCCTCCAAGATCGGGGTCATCAACAACCTGCTGGAAATCGCGGACACCATCATCATCGGCGGAGGCATGTCCTACACCTTCTCCGCCGCCCAGGGCGGCAAGGTCGGCGACTCCCTGCTGGAGGAGGACTGGAAGGACTATTCCCTGGAGATGATCCGGAAGGCCAAGGACAAGGGCGTGAAGCTGCTGCTGCCGGTGGACACCGTCGCCGCCGACAAGTTCGCCCCCGACGCCGACAGCAAGGTGGTTCCCGCCGGCGAGATTCCCGACGGCTGGCAGGGCCTGGACATCGGCCCCGAGACCGTGGCCCTCTACTGCGACGCGGTGAAGGACGCGGGCACCGTCATCTGGAACGGCCCCATGGGCGTGTTCGAGTTTGAAAAATTCGCCGTGGGCACCAAGGCCGTGGCCGAGGCCCTCAGCAAAACCTCCGCCATCACCATCATCGGCGGCGGAGACTCCGCGGCCGCGGTGCAGCAGCTGGGCTACGCCGACAAGATGACCCACATCTCCACCGGCGGCGGCGCCTCCCTGGAGTTCATGGAGGGCAAGGAGCTGCCCGGCGTGGCCTGCCTCCTGGACAAGTGAATTCCTTTGATCTCCAACAAAAAAGTTCAGAAAAAGTCCTCCGCGCCCTTGACATTTTCCCCTGATTCGGCTATATAATAGTTGATTGCTTTTCAGCTTTCCCACGGGCTTTTCGTTCGACATCGCGAAAACATAAATATAAAGGAGTTTTGAAGATCATGAATCGCAGATACCGCAAAACTGTCATCGCCGGCAACTGGAAAATGAACATGACCGCCACCGAGACCAAAAAATTCGCCGAGGACATCCGCAAGATCATGCCCCGGGCCAAGTGGTGCGAGACGCTGATCTGCGTCCCCGCCTGCAACATCTCCACCGCCGCCAAGGCTTTCAAGGATCTGCGCATCTCCGTGGGCGCGGAAAACGTCTACTTTGAGGAGAAGGGCGCCTACACCGGAGAGGTGTCCGCCGACATGCTCAAGGACCTGGCCGTCAAATATGTCATCATCGGCCACAGCGAGCGCCGCCAGTACTTCGGCGAAACCGACCAGACCGTGAACAAAAAGGTCCACGCCGTGCTGAACGCCGGCATGAGCCCCATCATCTGCGTGGGCGAGAGCCTGGAGCAGCGGGAGACCGGCATCACCAGCGAGTGGATCGCCCTCCAGGTGAAGAACGCCCTGTACGGCGTGCCCGCCGACAAGCTGCGCCGCTGCATCATCGCCTATGAGCCCATCTGGGCCATCGGCACCGGAAAGACCGCCACCGCCGAACAGGCTGGAGAGGTCTGCTCCAACATCCGCGCCACCATCCGCTCTCTGTACGGCGCCCGGGTGGCCCGGAGCGTCACCATCCAGTACGGCGGGTCCATGAACGAGAAAAACGCCGCCGAGCTGCTGTCCCAGCCCGACATCGACGGCGGACTCATCGGCGGCGCGGCCCTGAAGCCCGACAAGTTTGTTGAGATCATCAACGCGGCCAATCAGGAATGACTTCGTCTCAAAGGGGGGACTCCGTCCCCCCTTTGGATTCCCCCCTCACCAGTGACGCCGGTCACTGGTGCCGCCGCCTTGGACAGCCGTTAGCGGCTTTGCCGCTTTACGGATGTCGCATACCCCTTACGGGTGCAAGGCGGCTGGGGTATCGGTATTTTTGGCACGCGCATGTCGCGCCAAAAATGATTTCATTTGGTTTCTCCGCTTTCAGCGGAGAAAACCGGGAACCTGCGGTTCCCTGGTCCCCCTCCCTTTTTTCGCGCGCCGCGCGGCATGGGAGGAGGTTCCTTATTGGGCTTTTTCATCACGGCCCGATGAGCGAAGGAGATTGTTTATGAACAAAACACCGACTACTCTGATTATTATGGACGGCTTCGGGACCGGCGGCGGGGAGACGGGAAACGCCGTCAAGACCGCCAAAACGCCCCGGCTGGACGGCTTTTTCCAGGAGTTCGCCCACACCACCCTCTCCGCCTCCGGGCTGGACGTGGGTCTGCCCGACGGGCAGATGGGCAACAGCGAGGTGGGCCACACCAACATCGGCGGCGGCCGGGTGGTCTTCCAGGACCTGCCCCGCATCACCCGGGCCATTGAGGACGGCAGCTTCTTCCGGAACCCCGCCTATAACCACGCCATGGACGCCTGCCTGGAGAAGGGCTCCGCCCTGCACCTGTTCGGCCTTCTGTCCGACGGCGGCGTCCACTCCCACCTGACCCACCTCTTCGCCCTGCTGAAAATGGCCAAGGACAAGGGACTCACCCGGGTCTACATCCACGCTTTCCTGGACGGGCGGGACGTGTCTCCCACCTCCGGGGCGGGCTTCGTTGCGGAGACCGTGGCCAAGTGCGGGGAAATCGGCGTGGGCAAGATCGCCACGGTCATGGGCCGCTACTATGCCATGGACCGGGACAAGCGCTGGGACCGGGTGGAACAGGCCTATGACGCCATGGTCTACGGCGAAAGCCCCATCAACAACCCGGACCCGGTGGACGCGGTGAAAAAGTCCTATGAAAAGGGCGTCACCGACGAGTTCGTGGAGCCCGTGGTCTGCGACCCCGACGGGTCCATCTCCGACAACGACAGCGTCATCTTCTTCAACTTCCGCCCCGACCGGGCCCGGGAGATCACCCGGACTCTGGTGGATCCGGAGTTTGACGGCTTCACCCGGCAGTTCTTCCCCCTGACCTATGTCTGCAACACGGAGTACGACGCCTCCATGCCCAACGTGGAGGTGGCTTTCCCCCGGGTGCTGGTGAACAACGGCCTGGGCGAATACCTGAGCAAAATGGGCATGACCCAGCTCCGCATCGCGGAGACGGAGAAATACGCCCACGTGACCTTCTTCTTCAACGGCGGCAGCGAGACCGTCTTCCCCGGCGAGGACCGGGTGCTGGTCCCCTCCCCCAAGGTGGCCACCTACGATCTCCAGCCGGAGATGAGCGCCCCGGAGGTCTGCGAGAAGTGCGTGGAGCGCATCGAGTCCGGCGCCTACGATGTCATCATCCTGAACTTCGCCAACTGCGACATGGTGGGACACACGGGCGTCTTTGACGCCGCGGTCAAGGCCGTGGAAACCGTGGACACCTGCGTGGGCAAGGTGGTGGACGCCACCTTGAAAATGGGCGGCATCGCCATGATCACCGCCGACCACGGAAACGCGGAACAGATGGTGGAGCCCGACGGAAGCCCCATGACCGCCCACACGACGAATCCCGTGCCCTTCATCCTCTGCGGCGCGGGGTCCGAGCTGCGGTCGGACGGGAGGCTTGCGGACATCGCCCCCACCATGCTGGACGTGATGGGTCTGGCCTGCCCGCCGGAGATGGACGGGAAGACTCTCATCGTCCAATAAGCGAATTCGCACATCAAGAAGAGCCGCCCGTACGGGCGGCTCTCTTTTTCTATTCCACAGCGGCGTTCAGGAGGCGGATCAGCTCCTCCTTCCCCGTTCCCTTCTCGGCGGAAAACGGCAGGAGGACGTCCCCTTCTCCCAGCTCCAGAGTCTCCCGGATCAGGGCCAGGGCGGGCTCAATCTGGCTCTTTTTCAGCTTATCCAGCTTGTTGGCCACCACGATCTCCGGACAGCCCGTCTCCCGAAACCAGCCGTGCATGGTCAGGTCGTTGGCGGTGGGCTTGTGCCGGGCGTCCACGATCAGGACCCCGGCGGTGATATGGGCCTCCTGGAAATAGCTCTCCATCAGCCGCCCCCAGCGCTCCTTCTCCGCCTTGGAGACCTTGGCGTAGCCGTAGCCCGGCAGGTCCACCAGATAGGCCCTGCCGTCCACCAGGAAGTAGTTCACCTGGGTGGTCTTTCCCGGGGACGAGCCCACATAGGCCAGATTCTTCCGGCCCAGCAGGCGGTTGATGACCGAGGACTTTCCCACGTTGGACCGGCCCGCGAAGGCGAACTGGGGCAGGCCGTCCCAGAGAAACTGCTCCCTGGTCCCGGCGGAGCGGGAAAACTCCGCCTTTCCAAAATTGATGGGCATGGGCCTCCTCCTCTACTGCCGCAGAACGGCTTCCGCTTTCTCCCGGCCAATGGGGGAATAAATGGGCTCCGCCGTCTCCTCCCGCACCGCCTCCGGCAGGGGCGACAGCGCGGCGGCGAAGACCTGATCGACGGTCTCCACCGGGATGAAGTTCAGCGCCGCCCGGACCGTCTGGTCGATCTCCTCCAGGTCCCGGACGTTGTCCTTGGGAATCAGCACGGTCTTGATGCCGTTCCGCAGGGCCGCCATGGTCTTCTCCTTCAGCCCGCCGATGGCCAGCACCCGGCCCCGGAGGGTCACCTCCCCTGTCATGGCCAGACCCGCCTTGATTTTCCGGTCCGTCAGGGCGGAGAGCATGGCCGTTGTGACGGCGATGCCCGCCGAGGGGCCGTCCTTGGGCACCGCGCCCTCGGGGAAGTGGACATGGATGTCCTTGTTCTTGTAAAACTCCGCCTCCACGCCCAGCACCTCCGCCCGGCTGCGGATGCAGCTCAGCGCCGCCTGGGCGGACTCCTTCATCACGTCGCCCAAGTTTCCGGTGAGCTCCAGCTTGCCGGTGCCCTCGAAGACAACGACCTCCACTTCCAGAATCTCGCCGCCGGTCTCTGTCCAGGCCAGACCGTTGACCACGCCGATCTCCTCCCGCTCCGTGTGGAGGGCGGGGGGATAGGGCTGGCAGTCCAGGAATTTCGACAGCTCCTCCTCCGTCACCGTGACCCGCTTCGTCTCGCCGGTGACCAGCTTCATGTCCGTCTTCCGGCACAGGGCCGCGATGCGCCGCTCCAGCAGGCGGACACCGGACTCCCGGGTGTAGTCCCGGATCATGGCCCGGAGCACGTCGTCCCCCACCCGAAGGGAGGACTTTTTCAGACCGTGCTCCGCCATCTGCTTGGGCAGCAGGTGGCGGCGGGCGATCTCCACCTTCTCCTCGTCGGTGTAGCTGGTGAGCCGGATGACCTCCATCCGGTCCAGCAGGGGCTGGGGGATGGTGTCGGTGGTGTTGGCGGTGGTGATGAACATCACCCGGCTCAGGTCCACAGGAATCTCCATGTAGTGGTCCCGGAAGGCGCGGTTCTGCTCACTGTCCAGCACCTCCAGCAGGGCCGAGGCCGGGTCGCCCCGGTAGTCGCTGCCCAGCTTGTCGATCTCGTCCAGCAGCAGCAGCGGGTTCATGGACCCGCCCCGGATGATGGCGTCAATGACCCGCCCGGGCATGGAGCCGATGTAGGTCCGGCGGTGGCCCCGGATGTCCGCCTCGTCCCGGACGCCGCCCAGAGAGAGCCGGGCCAGCTTCCGGTTCAGCGCCTTGGCGACGCTGATGGCGATGGAGGTCTTGCCCACCCCCGGCGGGCCCACCAGACAGAGGATCTGTCCCTTGCCCTTGGGGTTCATCTGCCGGACAGCGATGGTCTCCAGAATGCGCTCCTTCACCTTGGCGAGGCCGAAATGGTCCTTCTCCAGGACCTTCCGGGCGGCGTCCACGCTGACCCGCTCCCGGGTCTCGGTATTCCAGGGCATCTCCAGGCACACGTCCAGGTAGTTCCGGATCACCGACGCCTCGGCGCTGCCGTAGGGCTGGCGGGAGAGCTTTCCCGCCTCCTTCAGCAGGTGCTTTTCCGCCTCCTCCCCCAGGTGGAGCTCCAGAATCTTCCGGCAGTAATCCTCCACCTCGTCCTCGTCGTCGCCCTCCCCCAGCTCGTTCTGGAGGACCCGAATCTGGGTGCGGAGAATCTGATCCCGCTGGGTGCGGATGAGCTGGTCCCGGATCTTGCCCTCCATCTCGTGCTCGAAGCCCAGGACGCTGCACTCCCGGGCCAGCAGGCCGTTCAGCTTCCGCAGGCGGACGAAGGGGGCCAGCTCCTCCAGAATCTCCTGCTTGTCCGTGTGGCGCAGGGAGATGTTCTGGGCGATGAAGTCCGCCAGCCGGCCCACGTCCCGGCTGTCCATCACGGCGGCGGCGATCTCCTCCGGCACGCTGCCGGAGAGCTGGGCGTACTCGCTGAACAGGCTCCAGGTCTGGCGGAGCAGGGCCTCCGCCCGGGGGCTTCTGGCCTCGGAGGGGACCTCCTCCGGCAGGTCCTCGATGTTCGCCTGGAGATAGGGGGAGGACTGCCACAGCCGCCGGAGGCGGGCCCGCCGCCGTCCCTCCACCATGACCCGGGCGGAACCGGAGGACAGACGGAGAATCTGGCGGATGTGGGACACGGTGCCGATCTGGTACAGGTCCTTCTCCTCCGGCAGCTCCACGCCGATCTCCCGCTGGGTCACCAGAAAAATATCCTGTCCCCCCTCCATGGCCCGCTCCAGGGCGGCGATGGAGATGGGGCGCTCCACCTCGAAGGTCAGGTTCATGTGGGGAAACACCGTCAGGCCCCGGAGGGCCAGCACGGGCATGTTCATCGTAGTCGCTTCCATCACGGTTCACGCTCCTTTCCAGGGGCTGGGAAATAATGTCAGGGAATGGAATCGGGCCTTACAACCCGAGAGGAAGGGACCTGCGTCCCTTCCTCTCTTTCGATCCGGCGAGTGGCCGGATTCGTCCATGTGTCAGGAAGCGGACCGGGGCGGGCGGGCCTTTCCGCTCTTGCCCGGGTTCAGCTTCACGGAGTAGTTGACCTTGTCCGGGTCCCGGGTCAGGATGGGCTGACCCGTTCCGTCCACGCACTCCTTCGTAATGACCGCCTTGACGATGGTGGGGTCCGAGGGGATGTCGTACATGATCTGGGTCAGCATCCCCTCCATGACGGCCCGGAGGCCCCGGGCGCCGATGTTCCGCTCGATGGCCTTGTCGGCGATGGCGTCCAGCGCCTCCAGCTCGAACTCCAGCTCCACCTCGTCGTAGCCCAGCAGCTTCTTGTACTGCTTCACCAGGGCGTTCTTGGGCTCCTGGAGGATGCGAACCAAGTCCTCCCGCCTCAGGCCGTTCAGCGGCGCGATGACCGGCAGACGGCCCACCAGCTCGGGGATGATGCCGTATTTCAGGATGTCGTGGGGCTGGACCTCGTGGAGGATCTTGCTCAGGTCCTTGTCTTTTTTGCCCTGGATATTGGCCCCGAAGCCGATGCTCTTCTGGTCCAGACGCTTTTCGATGATCTTCTCCAGCCCGTCAAAAGCGCCTCCGCAGATGAACAGGATATTCTTCGTGTTCATCTGAATGAACTCCTGGTGAGGATGCTTCCGGCCGCCCTGGGGCGGAACGTTGGCCACGGTGCCCTCCACGATTTTCAGCAGCGCCTGCTGCACGCCCTCGCCGGAGACGTCCCGGGTGATGGAGGTGTTTTCGCTCTTCCGGGCGATCTTGTCGATCTCATCCACATAAATGATGCCGTGTTCGGCCCGCTCCACGTCGAAGTCCGCCGCCTGGAGCAGACGGAGGAGGATGTTCTCCACATCGTCGCCCACATAGCCCGCCTCCGTGAGGGTGGTGGCGTCGGCGATGGCGAAGGGCACCTTCAGAATCTTGGCCAGGGTCTGGGCGAAGAGGGTCTTGCCGGAGCCCGTGGGGCCCAGCATCAGGATGTTGCTCTTCTGGAGCTCCACGTCCTCGTCCCCGCCGAAGAAGATGCGTTTGTAGTGGTTGTACACCGCCACGGACAGGGCGACCTTCGCCTCCTCCTGTCCGATGACATACTGGTCCAGCACATCCTTGATCTCCCGGGGCGTGGGCAGCTGGTCCGGCAGGTCCTCCAGCGCCGGGGCGTCGGGCTCGAAGCCGTCGTTCAGGATGCTCATGCACAAATGGACGCACTCGTCGCAGATGCGCACGCCGGGGCCCTGGATCATGCGGTGAATCTGCTGTTCATGCTTGCCGCAGAAGGAACACCGCAGGGTTTTCTTGCCGTCGTCGTTCATGGTTTCTACCTCTCTATCGGGGATGGGGGCTCAGGCCTCGTCCTTTTTCTCTTCCTTGTTCACCAGAATCTTGTCGATCAGGCCGAATTCCCTGGCCTCCTCGGCGCTCATGAAGTTGTCCCGCTCACAGGCGTCGGTGACCTCCTCGATGGACCGGCCCGTATTCTCCGCCAGGATGCGGTTCATCCGCTTCTTGATGGTCTCCAGCCGCTTCAGGTGGATGGCCATGTCGGTGATCTGGCCCTGGGTTCCGGCGGAGGGCTGGTGGATCATGATCTCCGCGTTGGGCAGGGCGATGCGCTTGCCCTTGGTCCCGGCGGAGAGGAGGAAGGCCCCCATGCTGGCCGCCATGCCCACACAGATGGTGGACACGTCGCATTTGACATACTGCATGGTGTCGTAGATGGCCATTCCGTCGGTGACGGACCCTCCGGGGCTGTTGATATACAGCTGGATGTCCTTGTCGGGGTCCTGCGCCTCCAGATAGAGGAGCTGGGCCACGATCAGGCTGGCCGTGGTGGCGTTGACCTCCTCGCCCAGGAAGACAATCCGGTCGTTCAGCAGCCGGGAGAAGATGTCATAGGACCGCTCGCCCCGGTTGGTCTGCTCGACTACGTAGGGAACTAAACTCAAATTGAAAACCTCCAGTCTTTTGTGCGTTCCCGCCGGAGCCCCGCCCCGGCGATCAAGCCCATATAACCATTTTCACATGATACCACAGGCATCATGTGAAAATGTGTCGAATCTGTGAACTTGCCAGTAAAGATTCGGCTTATTCGGCGTCCTTCGGCTCCTCGGTCTTCTTTTTCCGGGGCTTCCGGGCGGGTTTTTTCTCCTCGGCGGCCGGTTCCGCGCCCTCGGCGGCGGGCTCCTCGGTCTTCTTCTTCCGAGGCTTCCGGGCGGGCTTCTTCTCCTCGGCGGCGGGTTCCTCTTTCGCCTCCCCGGCGGGCTTTTCCTCCGGCTTGACGGCGGTGGCGCTCTCCGCCACAATCTCGATGGCCCGGCGGCTGCAGATCTGGTCCTTCACCTGGTCCTCCTGGATGTACTTCTTCACCATCTCCAGGTCCATGCCGAACTGCTCCGCCAGCTTCTTGTACTCCTCTTCCACGTCCTCGTCGCCGGCCTCGATGTTTTCCGCCTTGATGATGGCCACGACGGCCAGATCCATCTTCACCTGCCGCAGGGCGGGCTCTCTGGCGTCCTCCATCAGCTTGGACTCCTGGATGCCGGTCATCTGGAGGTACTGGTCGTAGGGGATGCCCTGCTGGGCGATCTGGGTGCGGAAATTCTCCAGGAACTGCCGCACCTGCCCCTCCACCATGGCGTCGGGAATCTCGGCGGTGATGCCTTCCGCCACCTGCTCCATCAGCGCGTCCTCAAAGCCGCGCCGGGCATCCTTCTCCCGCTCCTCGGTGATCTGCTTCTCCAGATCCGCTTTCAGCTCGTCCAGGGTGTCGAACTCGCTGACGTCCTTGGCGAACTCATCGTCCAGGGCGGGGACTTCCTTCTCCTTGACCTCGTGGCACTTGACCTTGAAGACCACGGCCTTTCCGGCCAGCTCCGCGTGGTAGTCCTCGGGGAAGGTGATGTCGATGTCCTTTTCTTCTCCGGCCTTCATGCCCGCCACCTGCTCCTCGAAGCCGGGGACGAAGCTGTGGGACCCCAGCTCCAGGCTGTGGTTGGTCCCCTTGCCCCCGTCGAAGGGCTTGCCGTCCAGGAAGCCCTCGAAGTCGATGACGGCGGTGTCGCCCTCCCTGGCCTCCCGCTCCACGGACACCAGACGGGTGTTCCGGTCGGTGAGAGTCTGGAGGCGGCGGTCCACATCCTCGGCGGTGACCTTGACCTCCTCCTTGGGAGCGGTCAGGCCCTTGTACTGGCCCAGAGTGACCTCGGGATACACGGGCGCGACAGCCTTGAAGGTAAAGCCCTGCCGGGTGCACTCGCCCTCCAGCTCCACGGAAGGATAGCCCACCACATGGAGCTCCTTTTCCTTCACGGCGGCCTCATAGGCGTCGGGGAAGGCGATGTTGATGGCCTCGTCGAAGAAAACCTCCGCGCCGTACATGCCCTCGATGATTTTCCGGGGGGCCTTGCCGGGACGGAAGCCGGGGACGTTGATTTTGCCCCGCATCTTCCGGTAGGCCTTTTCCATGGCGGCCTCAAACTCCGCCGCCTCCACCTCGATGGTCAGCGCGACCTGGCTTTTCTCGATCTTCTCGCAGCTTTTCACACTCATGTCTGTTTTCCTCCGTTCATTCCCGGCGCTCAAAACGCCTTCAAAGCGCACACAGCCGGGCAGATAGTTATTCTATCAGAAAAAAATTGAAAATACCAGTCTTTTTTCCTTCAATCACAAATTTTTTTTGGAACAAAGCCCAGATAGTCGGCGGAGATCAGGGAAAACTCCGTTTCCCCCCGCTTTCCCTCCAGTCTCCGGCGGATGGCGTGGCCGTGAAGATGGCCGTAGCAGCACCGGGAAACCCGGTATTTTTCCAGGATTTCCAGGATTTCCGGGCACTCGTAGCCCTGGTAAAGGGGCGGGTAGTGGAGGAAGCACAAAATGGGCTTCTCCCCCGCCGCTTTCAAAGATGCCTCCAGCCGCCCCACCTCCCGGTTCAGCACCTTCACGTTGTGGGCGTCCTCCTCCAGGAACCAGCCCCGGGTGCCGCAGACGGCCCAGTCCCCGTGGAAGAAGCAGTTGTTGTGCAGGAGGTCCAGGGTGTGGATGCCCTTCTCGTCGAAGAAACGGTGGAGCTTGGCAGCGGTGGTCCACCAGTAGTCGTGGTTCCCCTTCACCAGGTACTTTTTGCAGGGGAAGCGGTCCAGGAATTGGAAATCCGCCTCCGCCTCCTCCAGGCTCATGCCCCAGGAGGTGTCCCCCGCCAGGACCAGCACGTCCTCCGCCGTCAGGGCGGAAAGGCCCTCGGCAATGCGGTCCGTGTAGTTCTCCCAGGCGGGGCCGAAGACCTCCATGGGCTTGTCGGCCGTCAGGGAGAGGTGCAGGTCCCCGATGGCGTAGAGGGCCATACGCGCCCCTCCCTTCCGTTCAAATTTTCTCGTATTCCAGCTCGTCCTCGAAGAACAGGGCCGCGCCGCAGCGGCCGCACCAGCGGGTCTCCCCTCTGCGCTGCCAGGGGACGGCGAACCCCTGGCAGCAGACAGGGCATTTCAAGCGGCGGGTCAGAACGCCCGCGGCAATCAGGAGGCCAGTCCCCGCCAGAAACGAATAAGCCGCAGCGTCCCGAACGGCCCAGCTGGTCTCAACCGCGTTCCAAAACTCCTCCTCATTCTGAGGCTGAGGCATCAGCAGCGTAAAGACCAAGCCTCCGATCGCCATACAAGCCAGTCCGGCAATCAGCAGTGCCAGGACCAGCCGGGCCCAGCCCCGCTTCAGCCGATAACGCGGCCGCTGGTTCAGGGGAGTTTCCTCCTCATGGACGGGGCCGTCGTCAAAGGACAGGACGTGCCCGCAGCGGGAGCAGTAGGACTTTTTATAGACCCAGGACAGGGGGCCGCCCCGCTTTCCGCAGTGGGGGCACCGGGCCGTCAGCCGCCAGAGCACGGGGCCCAGCAGCATCAGCCCAACGCCGAGCATCCCAACGCCAAAAGATGAGATGTTGAAGTCCCGCTCAAGCAAATCGCTGAAAATCAGGCCCACCACAACGAACAGTCCCCAGCCCAGGTAGTGCAGGGCCAGGGAAACCTGGGCCCACTTCCGTTTCAGCGGCTTCATTCCACTCACCCCTTCCCTTATTTCAGGAAGTCCAGCACCACGTTGTCCATCTCCGCCTTCTCCGCCGTCAGGTCGAAGCGGCGGGCCTTGCCCTTCAACGCCGCCAGACGCCGGGGCACCGCCACGCCGGAGACGGCATTCAGCTGGTCCAGCAGCTCCACGCCGTCGCCCTTCGGGGTCTCGCCGACGGCCCGGAGAACGTTGTCGCAGAACTTGTAGGGGGAGGCGGTGGAGACGAAGACCGTCAGGGTCTCGTCCCCGGTCTCCACCCGGTACTGCTCCAGCACTCCCGCCGCCACGGCGGTGTGGGTGTCGATGAGGTAGCCGTGCTCCTTATAATACCGGGCGATGGTGGCAGTAGTCCCCGCCTCGTCGCAGAAGCCGCCCCAGAACTGCTCCCGGAGGGCCGACTTGATAGTCTCCGAAACCTCATACTTCCCACTGGCGTTCAGGGCCTCCATATAGCCCCGGACCTCCGAATCATTCTCCCCGGAGAGGTCGAACAGCAGACGCTCCAGGTTGCTGGACACCAAAATGTCCATAGAGGGGCTCATGGTGGTGTGGAAGGGCCGGTTCTTGTCGTACACACCGGTGCGGAGGAAGTCCGTCAGCACATCGTTTTTGTTGGAGGCGCAGATGAGCTTCCCCACGGGCAGGCCCATGCGCTTCGCGTAATACGCCGCCAGGATATCCCCGAAGTTGCCGGTGGGGACGCAGAAGTTCACCTTGTCCCCCATGCTGATCTCCCCGTCCCGGAGCAGGTCGCAGTAGGCGGAGATGTAGTAAACCACCTGGGGCAGGATGCGGCCCCAGTTGATGGAGTTGGCGGAGGACAGGAGGTAGCCCCGCTTCGCCAGGGTCTCCCGGATGGAGGCGTCGGAGAAAATGCGCTTGACTCCCGCCTGGGCGTCGTCGAAGTTGCCCACCACGGCGCAGACGCCCACGTTCTCCCCGTCCTGGGTGACCATCTGGGCCTCCTGGACCTTGGACACGCCGTCCTTGGGATAGAACACCATGATTTTCGTCTGGGGCACGCCGGCGAAGCCCTCCATGGCGGCCTTGCCCGTGTCGCCGGAGGTGGCCACCAGGATGCACACCGTCTTGTCCTCCCCGGTCTTCCGCAGGGCGGCGGAGAGGAGCTGGGGCAGCATCTGGAGGGCCATGTCCTTGAAGGCGGAGGTGGGGCCGTGCCACAGCTCCAGGCAGTGGGTGGACCCGTCCACCTTCCGCAGGGGAGCGGCGGCGGGGTGGTCGTATTTGTCGGGGCCGTAGGCGTTGTTGGCGAAGCCCAGCAGCTCCTCCTCGCTGTAGTCCGTCAGGTAGAAGGCCATGACCTTGGCGGCCCGCTCCTGATAGGAGCGGCCGGACAGGTCCCTCAAAAACGCCCCGTCGATCTGGGGGATGGCCTCCGGGGTCAGCAGCCCGCCGTCCCGGGAGAGGCCCAGCTTCACGGCCTCGGCCCCCGTCACCCGCAAAGCGCGGTCTCTCGTGCTCAAATACCTCATGTCTCGTATCTCACCTTTCTGGTCGTTTTTTGAATCTATGCAAAGGCGTCTTCCAGGTACTCCACCCGGAGACCGCCGTCTTTTTCCTCGTAGACCTCCGCCACGTCGAACCGGGCGGGGCAGTCCAGGCCGTGAAGGCCCATGTACAGATTCGCGGCCCGGCGGAGGCGCTGCTGTTTCCGCCCGTCCACGAACTCCCGGGGCAGGCCGATGGCCCCGGGCCCCCGGCGCTTCACCTCCACGAAGCAGAGGACGCCCGACCGGCTCCGCGCCACGATGTCCAGCTCCCCGAAGCGGCAGCGCCATTGACGATTTAATAATGTATAGCCCCGTTCCTCCAGATACCGCCCGGCCAGGGCCTCCCCCTGGTCCCCGGAGGCTTTTTTCCCTGTCCCGCTCATGTCCGCCGGGCCTCCCACTTTTTCAGGAAGGTCCTCCGGTGGGCCGGGCAGGGGCCGTATTGGTCCAGGGCGGCGTAGTGGGCTTTTGTGCCGTAGCCCTTGTGTCCGGCAAAGCCGTATTGGGGATACAGCCTGTCCAGCTCCCGGGAGACATAGCGGTCCCGGCTGACCTTGGCCAGGATGGAGGCGGCGGCGATGGAGGCGCTTTTCCCGTCGCCGCCCACCAGGGTGACGTGGGGCGCCTCAATGGCCACCCGGTTCCCGTGGTCCCGGTTGCCGTCGATGAGACAGAGGTCCGGCTTGACGGACAGTCCCTCAATGGCCCGGTTCATGGCCAGCATCCGGGCGTTCAGGATGTCCAGCCCGTCGATCTCCTCCGCCGTGACAAAGGCCACGGACCAAGCCTCCGCCCGGGCGGTGATGAGGTCATAAAGGGCTTCCCGCTTTTTCTCGGGCAGCTTTTTGGAGTCGTTGAGGCCCGGAATCTCCATTTCCCGGGGAAGGATGACGGCGGCGGCGTACACCGGGCCCGCCAGGGGGCCCGCCCCCGCCTCGTCCACGCCGCAGAGGAGGGCAAAGCCCTTATTCCACTGTTCCCGCTCCGTTGTCCACAGGTCCATCCGGCGGCGCTCCTTTCTTCACAGCCCGGCGGTGGAGCCAGGCGAAATAAATGAAGTGGAGGAGGCTGAAGAACAATACCACCCCGCATCCCCCGCCGTACCGGACAATTCCCGGCAAATCCGCCAGCCATTTCAACAGCAGCCACGTAAAGGCCAGCAGCTGATGCATCGGCGTCAGGAAGGAACAAAGCACCCCAAAAATAAGAATCCCGTTCACATCGTGAATCAAACCCAGTTCGGCCGCCAGAATCACGATCGCGGCCATCGCGGCGCTGAAAGCCCAATACCATTTCACGAACCGCAGCAGTCCCGGTCTCCCGGCGGCGTACAGCCACGCGTCCAAGGCCAGCAGGCCCAGGAGCCAGACTGTCAGCAGAACCCAGGTCCAGTTTGTATACGTCTGATAGAGGCCGTACCCAAACGCGTGGACGCTGGCGTAGAGATGTAGAATCACCCACAGAAGCGCCGCGAAGTCGGCGGCGGACCATTTCCTGTTGTCTCCCATCACGGCTCCTCCAAGGTGAACCGCCCCAGCTTGCCGGAGCGGAACTCGTCCAGCAGAATCTTCGCCATGCGCTCCGTGTCCACCTCGCCGCCGGAGATCAGGAAGCCCCGCCGCCGCCCGGTGGCCTCCAGGAGGCGGTACCCAAAGGCCACGTCGTTCTCCTCCCCCTCCCGCGCCGGGAGGGCGGGGAGCTTGTAGCCGGTTTTCAGGGCCTCGGGATAGCGCTCCGCCAGATACGCCATCAGGTGGCAGCCCAGGGTTTCCGTGTCCAGAATCTCGTCCTTCACCGCGCCGGTGAAGGCCAGATGGAGACCCGCGTCCTGGTCGTCCAGCTTGGGCCAGAGGATGCCGGGGGTGTCCAGCAGCTCCAGCCCCCGGTCAATGGGGACCCACTGCTTGGACCGGGTGACGCCGGGTCTGTCCTCCGCTTTGGCGGTCTTCCGGCCCGCGATCTTGTTGATGAAGGTGGACTTCCCCACGTTGGGGATGCCCAGGACCATGACCCGGACCACCCGGCCCGTCTGGCCCTTCTCAGCGTAGGCCCGGAGCTTGTCCGAAAGCAGCTCCCGGACGGCGGCGGCGAATTTCGCCGTGCCCGCGCCGCTCCTGGAATCCGTCTCCAGCACCGCCCAGCCCTTTTCCTTGAAGTGGGCCGCCCAGGCCTTGGTGGCCTCCCGGTCCGCCTGATCCGCCCGGTTCAGAACCACCAGCCGGGGCTTCCCCGCCGTCAGGCCGTCCACGTCCGGGTTCCGGCTGGACCGGGGAATGCGGGCGTCCAGAATCTCGCACACCGCGTCCACGTTTTTCAGCTGCTCGACGATCATCCGGCGGGTCTTCGCCATGTGCCCAGGGTACCATTGGATTTCCACTAGCCGATCCCTCCGATCCGTCCGTAATCCCGCACTCCCGTCCCGGCGTCCGGGCCCGGGAGGGCCAGGAACACCGCCCGGCCGATGATATAGCGCCGGTCTATCGTGCCCAGCCTCGCGTCCCGGCTGTCGGTGGAGTGGTTGCGGTTGTCTCCCATGATGAAGACGCTGCCCTCCGGCACGGTGAGGGGGAAGACCGTTCCCTCCTCCGTGAAGGTGCGCTCGTTGATATACGCCTCCTGGAGGGGCTTCCCGTCCACGAAGACGGTCCCGGAGGCGAAGTCAATGTCCACCACCTGCCCCTCCACGGCGATGACCCGCTTGACAATGGGGGTGGGAAGGAAGCTCTCCTTCCGCAGGACCACGATGTCCCCCGGCTCATAGCGCCCGCAGAGCATGGAGTTCAGCACCAGCAGCCGGTCCCCGTCCTGGAGGGTGGGCAGCATGGAGTGGCCGTCCACGCCGATGAGGCGGATGCCGAAGGTGAAGACCACCACCACCGCCAGCACGGAGCAAACCAGAGCCTGAACCCACTCGTACAGCTCCCGGCTCCTGCTTTTTTCCTTTTGGGGCTCCGTGCGCCGCGCTTCTCTCTGCATGTCTCTTTCTCTCCTTGGTCAGAGTGTGTTCTTTTTAAAGAGACCCGATGCGGTCCCACTCCCGCATTCCCAGGTCCTCCGTCTGCCCCGGCAGCAGCAGAAACACCGCCCGGCCGATCAGGCACCGCTCGTCCACGGCCCCCAGCTCCGGAGCCCGGCTGTCCCGGCTTCCGTTGCGGTTGTCCCCCATGAGGAAGACACAGCCCTCCGGCACGGCGAAGGGGAACTCCGTTCCCTCCGACAGATACGTGGCCTCCCGGATATAGGGCTCCTCCAGCGCCTGCCCGTCCACGTAGACCACGCCCAGGTCAAAGTCCACGTCCACAACCTCTCCCTCGGTGGCGATGACCCGCTTGACAATGGGCTCACCGCCCTCGAAGGTGGGCTTCGCGGCGATGACCACGTCGCCCCGCTCATAGTCCCCGCAGAGATAGCCGTTCACCACCAGCAGCAGGTCCCCGTTCTGCAGAGTCTCCCGCATGGACCCGCCGGACACGCCCACCACCCGGGCGCCGAAGGCGAACACCACCACCGCGGCCAGCACGGAGCACACCAGAGCCTGGGCCCACTCATAGAGGCTTTTGCCCGGCTGCTCCTGTTTCTTCTCATTCCGCTTCTCATCCGGCATCATGATTTCCTCCCCTGGACTCAAAAGTTTTCAATCTAAGTTAGTATATCAAAAAAAAACCGGAATCACAAGAGTATTTTCACTTGATTTGCCATTGGCCGGAATCCCCTTCACGCGCCCCGAAGCGCCGTCAATCCGTCCAGTTTTTCCGCCGCCTCCGCCAATTCCTTTGTCTGATTCGTCGAAATCCCCGGGAGGGCTTGACAACGCCGCCCCGGGGGCGTATGCTTTGCCCAAGTTCAAAAGCGCAAACCGATGACGCGGACAAGTAAGCGGGGCCTTGGTTCTTCAAGAGAGCTGCCGGCGGTGGGATGGCGGCGGAAGCAAGCCCGTTGAATGGACCGCGGAGGGCGGGCTGAACCGGGAGCTTCTCCCCCATTACGCCCCGCCGGGCTTTTCCCCCGTTACCAAGGAAAGGCGCGTGACGGCGCGCCGCCGAGCGGGCGGTTTCAAACCGCCAATTTGGGTGGCACCGCAGAAGTTTCAAGACTTTTGTCCCAAAGGAACCTGTCAGGGTCCTTTTGTGGGATGGAGGTCTTTTTTTGACGCCCCGCCCCGGAAGCGGCCCGGTTTTGAAAGGAGCGGGCGTCATGGTTCACGGTCAGTAGAAGGAAAATCTCCGTTTTTTGTCCTCCGGCAATTGCACTTTCCCTCAGTTCGTGGTAAACTGGTAAAATTGAACAGGTCCCGGAGAGCCGGGACCGGACAGCGAGGTATGTCATGGAAAACAAGAAGAAGCGGATCTTCAGCGGCATCCAGCCCAGCGGCGAGCTGACCCTGGGCTCTTACATGGGGGCCATCAAGAACTGGGTGGCCCTCCAGGACGAATACGAGTGCGTCTACTGCATCGTGGACATGCACGCCATCACCGTGCGGCAGGTGCCGGCGGACCTGCGCCGCCGGGCGCTGGACCAGCTGGCCCAGTATGTCGCCTGCGGCCTGGATCCGGAGAAGAGCATCCTGTTCATCCAGAGCCACGTGCCCCAGCACGCGGAGCTCAGCTGGGTGCTGAGCTGCTACACCCAGTTCGGCGAGCTGAGCCGCATGACCCAGTTCAAGCAGAAGTCCCAGCAGCACGCCGACAACATCACCGCCGGCCTCTTCACCTACCCGGTGCTCATGGCGGCGGACATTCTGCTCTACCAGACGGATCTCGTCCCCGTGGGCGAGGACCAGCGCCAGCACGTGGAGCTGTGCCGGGACATCGCCCAGCGCTTCAACGGCGTCTACAGCGAGACCTTCACCCTGCCGGAGCCCTTCATCCAGCGGGTGGACCAGGGGGCCCGGATCATGAGCCTGGGCAACCCCATGAACAAGATGAGCAAGTCCGACCCGGACGGCTGCGTCAACCTGATGGACCCACCGGAGGTCATCCAGCGGAAGTTCAAGCGGGCCGTCACCGACAGCGAGACCGCGGTCCGTTATGACAAGGAACTGAAGCCCGGAGTCTCCAACCTGCTGACCATCTACTGCGCCGCCACGGGGAAGACCGCGGCGGAGGCGGAGGCCGAGTTCCAGGGCCAGGGCTACGGCGTCTTCAAGCCCGCCGTGGGCGACGCGGTCATCGAGCTCTTCCGCCCCATCCGGGAGGAGGCCCTGCGCTTGATGGCCGACAAGGCCTATCTGGAGGGCATCTACCGCCAGGGGGCGGAGCGGGCCTCCCGCATCGCCGGGCGCACCCTTGCCAAAGTCTACAAAAAGGTGGGGTTTTTACCCCGATAAGGAGAACGCAACATGCCCTTAGATAACCGGCTGATCGCCTACGTGGCCCTCGCCCTGCTGACGGCGCTGGTCATCAGCTTTCTCATGACCCCCGTGGTGAAGACCTTCGCCTACAAGGTGGGGGCGGTGGACGTGCCCAAGGACGCCCGCCGGATGCACAAGGTGCCCATCCCCCGGCTGGGCGGGCTGGCCATCTTCATCGGCTTCATGGTCAGCGTCCTGGTCCTGGGCGGCGTCCGGGGCAACAGCCAGCTGCAAAGCATCCTCCTGGGCTCCGTCATCATTGTGGTGCTGGGGGTGGTGGACGACATCTGCCCCCTGCCCGCCATGCTGAAATTCGTGGTCCAGATCGCCGCCGCCCTGATCCCCGCCCTGAACGGCGTGGTCATCCAGGCCTTTTCCAACCCCAATATCTTTTCCGAGAGCCTCTACTGGGTGCTGGGGCCCCTGTCCGTGCCCTTCACGGTGCTGTGGATCGTGGCCATCACCAACGCGGTGAACCTCATCGACGGGCTGGACGGGCTGGCCAACGGCGTCTCGGCCATCTCGGCCACCACCATGCTGGTCATCGCCCTGCTGGCCTCCGAGGCGGAGGTGGCCATCGTCATGGCGGCGCTGGTGGGGGCCTGCGTGGGCTTCATGCCCTACAACCTCAACCCCGCCAAGATGTTCATGGGGGACACCGGAGCCACCTTCCTGGGATATATCCTGGCGACGATGTCCATCCAGGGCCTCTTCAAGTTCTACGCGATCATCTCCTTCGCCGTGCCCTTTCTGATCCTGGGGCTGCCCATTTTCGACACGGCCTTCGCCTTCATCCGCCGTCTGGCCCACGGGCAGAGCCCCATGCACGCCGACCGGGGCCACATCCACCACCGGCTCATTGACATGGGTCTGAACCAGAAGCAGGCGGTGGCGACCCTGTACGTCATCTCCGCCATGCTGGGCCTCTCCGCCGTGGTGCTGACCACCGGGGGGGAGCAGAAGGCCATGCTGTTCTTCCTGACGCTGTGCATCGTGGGAGCGGTGGCCGCCCGGGTGGTGTTCCCCAAGGAGATCCGGGAGGAGCTCCACGAGGAGCTTGAGGAGCTCAAGGAGCTGGGACACCACGGGGAACACCCTGAGAAAGAGGACGCCCCCAAGTCCGGGGACAAGGAGTGAGCATGAAAAACGTGCGTATCATGAGCGTCTTCGGCACCCGGCCGGAGGCCATCAAAATGTGCCCCCTGGTGAAGGAGCTGGCCTCCCGCCCCGGCATCGAGAGCCTCTGCTGCGTCACCGCCCAGCACCGGCAGATGCTGGACAGCGTGCTGGAGGTCTTCGGCGTCGCGCCGGACCGGGACCTGGACATCATGGCCCCCCGGCAGACCCTCTCTCACATCACCAGCAAGTGCCTCCTGGGCATGGACGAGGCCGTCGACGAGCTGAAGCCCGACATGATTCTGGTCCATGGGGACACCTCCACCACCTTCGCCGGGGCCCTCTCCGCCTACTACCATCAGGTGGCCGTGGGCCACGTGGAGGCGGGCCTGCGGACCTATGACAAATACGCCCCCTTCCCGGAGGAGATGAACCGGGTGCTGACCTCCTCCATCGCGGACCTGCACTTCTGCCCCACCGCCGGGAACCGGGAGAACCTCCTCCGGGAGGGCCGGAAGCCCGAGGGCATCTTCATCACGGGAAACACCGTCATCGACGCCTTGAAAACCACCGTGCGGAAGGACTACCGCTTCGCGACCGAGGAGCTGAACCGCCTGCCCTACGGGGAGAAGAAGGTGCTCCTCGTCACCTGCCACCGGCGGGAGAACTACGGCGAGCCCATGAGGAATATCTGCCTGGCCCTCCGGCAGATCGCCGAGGAGAACCGGGACGTGGAGCTGGTCTATCCCGTCCATCTCAGCCCCGTGGTCCGGGAGGCCGTGGACAAGTATCTCCGGGGCGCGCCCCGGGTCCATCTGATCGACCCCCTCCCCGCCGACGAGATGCACAACCTGATGGACCGCTGCTACATGGTCCTGACGGACTCCGGCGGACTCCAGGAGGAGGCCCCCGCCCTGGGCAAGCCCGTGCTGGTCCTCCGCCGGGAGACGGAGCGGCCCGAGGCGGTCGCCGCCGGAACGGTGAAGCTGGCGGGCGTGGTTCAGGACGACATCGTCACCATGGGGACCCGGCTCATCCGGGACAGGCGGGCTTACGACGAAATGGCCCGCGCCGTGAACCCCTATGGAGACGGGAACGCCTGCCCCCGCATCGCCGACGCCATCGAGTGGCGCTTCGGCCTCCGGGCGGAGCGGCCCGCCGATTACGAGGCGTAGCGGCCATGGACAAGCGGAAGCTGAATTGGATCACCTGGGCGGTGCTGGCCGTGGCCATCGCGGCGGCGGCGCTGATGCTGGGGGGCAGTCTGAACCGTACGGCCCACATCACCCTTCCCCCCTCCGATCCCCCTCGGGACCCCTCCGCCGGGGACGGCGCCGCCGAAGGCGGCGTGACGGTGGTGGAGATCACGCCCCAGACCGTCCAGGCGGCGATCCGGAGCCTGTCCCGTCCGGAGAGCTACGGGCGGAGCGTCACCGTGGAGTATCTCTGGCCCGGCGGCGGCGGGGTTCATGAGCTCTACACCATCGTCCGGGGCCCCTGGACCCGGGTGGACCGGGGCCTCCCCGACGGGAGCACCCGCATCAGCCTCACCAACGGGGAGGAGACCTATATCTGGTACGGCTATGGCGAGGACGCGGAGGTCACCGTCTTCCCGGCGGGGGAGTTCTCCGCCGACGCGGAGCAGTCCATCCCCACCTATGAGGATATCCTGGACCTGCCCGTGGAGGACATCTCTCTGGCGGACTACCGGCCTCTGGACGCGCTGACCTGCATTTATGTGGAGACGGCGGCGGACCGCGCGGGCTACTCCACCCGCTACTGGGTCAGCGTGGAGAACGGCCTGCTGGTCCAGGCGGAGCGTTTGCTGGGGGAGGAGGCCGTCTATCGGATGACCTCCCTGTACGTGGACGAGACGGAATATGACGCCTCCCGCTTCACCCTGCCGGACGGCACGGTGCTGCTGGAGGAGGAATGAAAAAAGGACGGATACAGGGGAATCCTGATAAAGAAGTTTTCCTGACGGGAGACAGCCGCATGATGCGAGAGCGTCATGCGGTTGTCTCTTTCTCGTACTTGCTGTACTCCGGGGATAAGTCGATCTCCCCAATGAAAGTATAATGTACGTCGATCCGCTGGACACGGTGCCCGCTGGACCTGTCCGGGGCATGAACGACCACCTTTTCCACAAACTCCCGCAGGATTGCCGGGGTCAGTTCAGTGGGTTCGGTGTACTTCTTCACGATTTTCAGAAAACTCTGAGGAAGCACTGATTAAGGAAGCACTGATTAAAGCAAATAAAAGCCAGGCAAACAAACGAAGGTAATAAAAACGACCAATAAAGGGCCATA
>CAJTKE010000004.1 GCA_910576865.1 uncultured Oscillibacter sp. | reverse complement strand
TTACCACAACTACAAAAGAATTGTTGCGTCCATCGGTTTACCGAACGCACGTCTGCACGACCTCAGGCGCACATTCGCAGTTTTGTCCCTCCAGAACGGGGACGATCTGAAAACCGTCCAGGACAATTTGGGCCACGCTACCGCCGCCTTTACCCTGGACGTTTACGGACACGTTTCGGAAAAGATGAAGGAGGACAGCGCCGCCCGGATGGAGGCTTACATAAAGGCCCTTTGAACCTGTAAGGGGTAAATGAAGGGGCAGAACGCCAGCGGGGGAGATGGACCCGCAACTTTTTGACGCTGTTTTTTGAAAAAGAGCAAAGAAAACCCCGGAATCTGAACGATTCCGGGGTTTTCTCTTGGCAGCGGGTGAAGGATTCGAACCCTCACATACAGAGTCAGAGTCTGCTGTGCTACCTTTACACAAACCCGCTGTATCTCTTTGGAACAGCTACCATTATACTAAAAAACCCCGCCTTGTCAAGGGGTTTTCAAATTTTTTTCCGAATTTCTTTTTCAAGGAAAAAACCGCCCCTCCCCCCTTCCTCCCGGCGGCGGAACTGTGCTATAATGGAATCCATCTTCAAACGAGAGGAGGCTGCCCATGCTGAAACTCGAAGGCGTCCGCCTTCCCCCCGGCGGCGGGGAGGCGGAGCTCCGGGCCCGGGCCGCGAAGCTGCTGCGCCTCCGCCCGGCGGACCTCCGGGAGCTCCGGGTCCTCCGCCGCAGCGTGGACGCCCGGGAGGACGTGGCCCTGACCTACACCCTGGCGGTCGACCTGGAAAACGAGGCCGCCGTCCTCCGCCGCTGCCGGGGCCGGAAGATCGGCCCCTGGGAGCCGGGGCCGGTCTGGCGCCCGCCGGAGGCCATGCCGCCCCGGAAGGTCCGCCCCGTGGTGGCGGGGGCGGGCCCGGCGGGGCTCTTCGCCGCCCTGGTGCTGGCGGAGGCGGGCCAGCGGCCCATCCTTCTGGAGCGGGGCCGTCCCGTGGAGGAGCGCCGGGGGGACGTGGAGCGCTTCTGGTCCTCCGGGGCTCTGGACCCGGAATCCAACGTCCAGTTCGGCGAGGGCGGCGCCGGGGCCTTCTCCGACGGGAAGCTGAACACGGGGACCAAAGACCTCCGCCACCGCTTCATCCTGGAGCGTCTGGCCTCCTGCGGCGCGCCTCCCGACATCCTCATCGACGCCAAGCCCCACGTGGGCACGGACTACCTCCACAAAGTCCTCCGGAACCTCCGCCGGGAGCTGACCGCCCTGGGGGCGGACATCCGCTTCGAGACCCGGCTGGAGGACCTGCGGACGGAAGACGGGGCCCTGACGGCCATGGAGCTTTCCGGTCCGGCGGGGCGGGAGACGCTTCCCTGTGACAGGCTGATCCTCTGCCCCGGCCACTCCGCCCGGGACACCTTCGAGATGCTGTACAGGCGGGGCGTGCCCCTGGAGGCCAAGCCCTTCGCCGTGGGGGCGCGGATCGAGCACCGGCAGGCGGACTGCGACGCCGCCCAGTACCGTGGGTACGCCGGGCACCCGGGCCTCCCCGCCTCCACCTACAAGCTCTCCTGCCACCTGCCCAGCGGGCGGGGCGTGTTCTCCTTCTGCGTCTGCCCCGGCGGGGAGGTGGTGGCCGCCGCCTCGGAAGAGGGCCGTGTGGTGACCAACGGCATGAGCGAGTTCGCCCGGGACCGGGAGAACATCAACGGGGCCATCCTGGTGAACGTCACCCCGGAGGATTTCGGCGGGGACGCGTCCCCCCTGGCGGGGGTGGCGTTCCAGCGGCGGCTGGAGGAGGCGGCCTACGCCCTGGGGGGCGGCGGCTACCGGGCCCCCGCCCAGCGGGTGGAGGACTTCCTGGCTCATCGGCCCTCGGCGGGGCCCGGGCGGGTCCTGCCCAGCTACCGCCCCGGCGTCACCTGGGCGGACCTCCACGACTGCCTGCCCCCCTTCGTCGCGGCGGCGCTGGAGGAGGCCCTGCCCATTCTGGGCCGGAAGCTCCGGGGCTACGACGCCCCCGACGCCGTCCTCACCGCCGTGGAGAGCCGGAGCTCCTCCCCCGTCCGGATTCCCCGGGGGCCGGACGGCCAGTCGGCCCTCCGGGGCCTGTACCCCTGCGGCGAGGGGGCGGGCTACGCCGGGGGCATCCTCTCCGCCGCCGCCGACGGCATGAAGGCCGCCGAGGCCCTGCTGGCCAATTCACGAAAAGGAGACCACCTCACATGAGACATATCTGCATCTACCAGGAGTTCCTCACCGACGCCCTCAAGGCCAAAATTCGGGAGACGGCGGAGCCTCTGGGCTTCACGCCCCGTTTCTTCGACCTCAGCCGGTTCGAGGAGGCGAAGGCCTGCCTCCAGGACAGTGAGATTCTCTACGCCCACTCCCCGGACCTGCTCCGGACCGCGCCGGCGTCCCTGAAGTGGTACTGCTGCTCCTACGCCGGGGTGGACCCCTACTGCAAGGACCCTTCCCTCTTCGCCAACCCGGACTGCCTGCTGACCAACACCAACTGCTACGGCGTCACCATCTCGGAGCACGTGGTCATGGTGCTGCTGATGCTCCTCCGGCGGATGCCGGACTACCTCGAGACGGCCCGGACCCACACCTGGGGCCCGGAGATGCCCGTCCGCTCCATCCGGGACGGCCGCTTCACCGTTCTGGGCACCGGCGACATCGGCTGGAACGTGGCGCTGCGCCTCCGGGCCATGGGGGCCGCGGAGGTTACCGGCCTGAGCCGCAGCGGCCGGGCCCGGGAGGGCTTCGACGAGGTGCTGCCCATTTCCCGCCTGGACGAGGTCCTGACCCGGACGGAGCGATTGATCATGGCCCTGCCCTCCACGCCGGAGACCCGCCTCATCCTGAACCGGGCGCGGATCGCCCTGCTGCCCCGGGGGGCCCTGGTCGTCAACGTGGGCCGGGGCACCGCCATCGAGCAGGAGCCCCTGGTGGAGGCCCTGAACTCCGGGGCCCTGGGGGGCGCGGCCCTGGACGTGATGGACCCGGAGCCCCTGCCGGCGGACCACCCCCTGTGGACGGCGAAGAACATCATCATCACCCCCCACACGTCGGGGAACATGACCCTGGGGTACACCTGCGACCGGAACGTGGAGATGTTCTGCCAGGACCTCCGGAACTACGCCGCCGGGCGGCCCCTGAACGGCCTGATCGACCGGACCCTGGGCTATTGAGACGGAAAAAGGCGGCCCCCTTCGGGGCCGCCCTGGCGATTCGATCCTGGTGGTTCAGCGGTTCAGGCAAACGGCACCGCCCAGTACCACGATGGAAAGCAGCGTGTACAGCATGTGGGGCACCTCCTTCTTTCAAAAAATATCAGAATTCCCGTCCGGCGTCAGCGCTTGATGCAAGCGGCGCCGCCCAGCAGGATCATGAACAGCAGCGTGTACAGAGTGCTCATTTCCGGGGCACCTCCTTCTCTCTTGAGGTTGACTGTATGATACCACGGCCCGGAGGGAAAGACATTCAATATCTTGCCGGGTTTCCCCCGGGAACAGCCCGGCCCGGCGGGACCCCCGCCGGCGGCTTTACAACATCTTGCGCTCCCGCGCGGGAGGAGAGGAGATCTTGGTGGCGGACGAACGGATTTTGTGCTTCGTGAAGCGGGAGGCGCCCCCCTTCTTCACGCCGGAGACCATGCCCCGGCTGGTGTATGTCAGCCGGACCCTGCCCTCGGACCGGGCCTATCACAGCATCCTCCACGCCCACCAGGACTTGGCGGAAATCCTGCTGATCTGCGGGGGCGAGGGGCGCTTCCTGGTGGGGGAGACCTTTTACGACGTGAAGGCCGGGGACCTGCTGCTCTACAACAGCGGCGTGGTCCACGACGAATTCTCCAGCCCGGAAAACGCCATCTCCGCCTACTGCGCCGCCATCGCCGGGCTGCGGCTGCCGGGACTGCGGGAGAACGCCCTCGTGGCCGACGGCATTCCGGTCCTCTTTCACGCGGGGGAGGAGGCGGAGGACCTGGTGCTGCTGATGGACATGATGTACCGCTACCTGCTGGAGGACCGCCCGGGCTGCGAGGCGCTGTGCCGCCACCTGATGCTGGCCCTGCTGAGCCGAGTCCACCAGCTCACGGGGGACGCCCGGGAGCAGGAGGACGCGGAGCCCAAGACCCTGGGCCGTCAGGTCCAGGCCTTCATCGACGCCCACTTCAGCGAGCCCCTGACCCTTCAGGACATGGGGAAGGCCCTCCACGTCAGCCCCTACTACCTCTCCCACGTCTTCAAGGAGGCCAGCGGCTACTCCCCCACCCAGTACCTTCTCCGCCGCCGGATCGGCGAGGCCCAGAACCTTTTGATCTCCACGGACCTGCCCATGTCGAAGATCGCGGAGCGGGTGGGCTTCGAGACCCAGAACTACTTCAACCTCCAGTTTTCCAAACACGTCGGGATGCCCCCCAAGAAATACCGGGAGTCCTTCGTGGGGAAGAAAAAGCCGTGAACAAGGCCGGACGGGAAACCCGTCCGGCCTTTTGTCCGCCTTATCTGTTGATGAAGTAGAGCCCCACGAGGCAGATGACCACGCCCAGGACCTTGTTCAGGGTAATGGCCTCCCGGTACAGGAGGGCCCCGACAAAGATCAGCGCCACGGAGAGAAACGCGCTCTGCACGAGGGAAGCCGCGCTGACGGGCCACCCGGCCTTGTAGGCGTAGAGGAAGCCCACCTCCAGGCCCACCACCGAGACGCCCAGCAGGACGGGGGCGGCGTTCATTTTGGCGTACTCCCGAAACAGGCCGGCGCCGGGGTTCATGACGAAGAACATGACCGCCGAGCAGGCCGCCCCCACCAGATAGGTCACCGTCAGGGACGCCAGGGCGTCCATCTCCCTGGGAACGGACTTGGCGCAGATCTGATAGACGATGTTGGACGCGACCACCAGGGCGATGGGCCAGATACAGGACATATCGCTTCCCTCCTGAAATAAAATAAAATGAGAGCAGTCAGGCCTTTCAGCCTGACTGCCGGCAGGTACTCACCCGTGCCTTGATGATACGGCGGAAAACGGTTCCTGTCAAGACTGCAGCGCCATGGCCTCCCACCGGTGCCCGTGGAACCGGGGAAGGAAGAAGGCGATGCGGAGGAGCCAGTCGGCGAACATGGCCATCCAGATGCCCACCACGCCGAAGCCCAGGACCCGCCCCAGCAGCACGCCGAAGCCCACCCGCATGGTCCACATGGAGACGGAGGAGACCACCATGGTGAACCGGGTGTCCCCCGCGGCCCGGAGGGCCTGGGGCAGGGTGAAGGACAGCGGCCAGATCAGCATCCCCACAAAGCCGTGCATCCAGACGATCTGCCGGGCATACCCCTCCGCCTCCGGCGAGACGTTGTACAGCCGGAGGACCAGGGGCATGGCGAGGTACACCAGCAGAATGCACAGGTCCATGGCCGCGTAGGTGGCCTTGAGGAGCTTTTTCGTGTACAGCCGGGCCCTGGCGTAGTCCCCGGCCCCCACGCACCGGGACACCACCGTCACGATGCCAAGACCCAGGGCGTTCCCCGCCACGCACTGGAAGGTGGCCAGGGAGTTGCCGATGGCGTTGGCGGCCACGGAGGCGGTGCCCAGGACGGACACCGTGGAGAGGAGCAGGATTTTTCCCAGCTGGAACATGCTGCTCTCCAGGCCGTTGGTCACGCCGAAGCGGAGGATGTTCCGCACGATATAGCGGTCATGCCGGAGGCTGAGCCTCTCCACCTGAAGGGCAAGGCCCGGCCGGCGGAGCAGGACCAGCATGGCCCCCGCCGCGAAAACCCGGGAGACCACCGTGGGGATGGCCACCCCCTCCACCCCCATGCGGAGGCCGAAGATCAAAAGGGCGTTTCCCGCGGCGTTGATGACGTTCATCACCAGGGAGACCCACATGGAGATCTTCGAGTTCCCCATGACCCGGAACAGCGCCGCCCCGGCGTTGTAGACCGCCAGGAAGGGGATGGAGGACTCCACGATGAGATAATAGGTGTTGGCGTAGGCCGCCACGTCCGGCTCCACCTGCCCGAAGACCACGTTCAGCACGAAGCCCTTCCCCAGGTAGAACAGGGCCATGATGGCCAGGGAGGCCTCCAGCATGAAGAGGAGCAGCTGCTCCCCGGCGTGGCCGGCCTTGTCCCGCTCCCGCCGGCCCAGGAACTGCCCGGCGATGGCCGCGCCGCCGGTGGCCAGGGCGGAAAAGGCCCCCACCAGCAGCACGTTCACCGTGTCCACCAGGGACACGGCGGAGATGGCCGCCTCCCCCACCTGGGAGACCATGACGGAGTCCAGCAGGCCCACGGTGATGGCCAGCAGCTGCTCGATGACCAGGGGGACGATGAGCCGCCGCAGGTCCCGGTTGGTGAAATCAATTTGAATGGGTTTGGGTTCCATGAGTGCTCCTTAGTCTATCGAAATTCCCGGGGGTTCATGTGGAAGGTGTTCCGGAAGGCCCGGAGAAAGGTGGAATACTCGGAAAAGCCCACCTGCTCCGCCGCCTTCATCACCGGCACCCCTTCCCGGATCAGCTCCCCCGCCCGGAGAAGCCGCTTCTGGCTGATGTACTGGTGGATGGTGTAGCCGGTGACGGCCTTGAAGCGGTGCATCAGGTAGTACCGGCTCAGGTAGAACCGCCCCGCCAGGGCGCTGACCGTCAGGTCCGCGTCCAGATTGGCGGCGATGTAGCGGAGGATCTCCTCGATCTTGGGGTCCACCCTGTAGCTGTCCGTCTCCTCCTGGGCCGTGCGGTCCCGGAGGATGTCCCGGTTTACGTCGATCAAAAGCTGCTGGCAGAGGGTGTCCGCCAGGCGCCCCGCGCCGAACTCCGTGGAGCGCAGGGCCCCCTCCAGCCGCTGGACGGCCCCCATGTACTGGAGCCGCCGCTCCGCGCTGCCCCGCAGCAGGTGAAAGCCCCGGCGGCGGGCCGCGTCAAAGCAGGCGTCCAGGGCCTCCCCCGGGTCGCTCCGGGCGGCCAGCCAGTCCCGCCCCAGCCAGACCACCACCCGCTCATAGGGCTCCGAGGGGTCGATGATGGGCCGGTGGATCAGGTTGTGCTGGACCAGCAGGATGTCCCAGGGCTGGAGGAAGTAGGTGACGCCCTCCACCAGATAGGCCACCTTCCCCCCCAGGAGGAGGATGAGCTTGTCGAACTCGTGGTAGTGGTAATCCACCTTCTGGGCCCGGCTGTCCTTCAGGTGGAAGAGGCGGAAGTCCTCGTTCAGATAGCCCCGCTTTCCGGCGTTCTCTCCGACGGGCATGGCGCATCTCCCCCCTTCTCCCGGTTTGTGACCTCTATCCTAGCGCACTTTTTGCCCGCCCGCAACCCGAATAACCAACAAACCTGGAAAAAGATTTCCGCCATCTTTGGCGGAAGCGGCAAAAACCCGAGGCCCGCGGGCGCAAAATTTGGGCACACGGGATTCTTGAAATTTGCTATAGTTATGTGTAAGATAAAGCCGCTGAAATTCCCGAGACAGTATGAGGTGAATGTATGAACGCTTATGTAGTCGCAGACCAGCACTGGGCCTTCGGCCGGAACGGGGGGCTGCTGTTCTCCCTGCCCGCGGACCTGGAGCGCTTCCACTCCCTGACCCGGAACGGCACCGTCATCATGGGGCCGGAGCGGCTGGAGTTCTTCACGGGGGGCACGCCCCTGCCCCAGCGGCGGAACATCATCGTCACCCGGGCGGACACCGCCCTGCCCGAGGGGGCGGAGGGCGTCTCCTCCCCGGAGAAGGCCCTGGCCCTGGCCGGGGGGCCGGAGGCGGAGAACCTCTGGATCATCGGCGGCGGCAGCATCTACGCCGCCCTGCTCTCCCGCTGCCGCCGGGTGTACGTCACCCGGGTGGAGACCCGGGTGGAGGAGTCGGACACCTTCTTCCCCAACCTGGACAAGCTGCCCAACTGGGAGGTGGCCTCCCAGGGGGAGCCCATGGAGGAGGACGGCCTGAAATTCCGCTTCCTGGAGTACGTGAACACGAAGATGGCCAGCTGACGCGCGGGGACTTTCGGGAACAAGCGTTCCTGAAAGTCCCTTGTTTTTTGCCCCGGCCCACAGTATAATCGGAGGAGAACGACAACCGGAAAGGAGGCGTTTCCCCATGGCGGACCTGAAAACGGACGTGCGCTTCATCAAGGGCATCGGCGAACAGCGGGCCAAGGCCCTGGGGAAGCTGGGCATCCGCACCCTCCGGGATCTTGTCTCCTGGTTCCCCCGGCGGTACGAGGACCGGACCGAGACCCGGCGCGTCGCCGAGCTGGTCCCCGGGGAGACGGCCTGCGCCGCCGCCATGATCGCCTCGGCCCCCACGGTGTCCCACGTCCGGAAGGGCCTGGACCTGGTGAAGCTCCGGGCGGTGGACGAGACCGGGGTCCTGGACGTGACCTTCTTCAACCAGTCCTGGCTGAAGAACAGCCTCCGCCCCGGGGAGACCTACGTCTTCTGCGGCAAGGCGGAGGGAAACCTTTTCCGCCGCCGGATGACGAACCCCGTGGTGGAGCCCCAGGGCCGGCGGGAGGCCACGGGGCGCATCGTCCCCGTCTACCCCCTCACCGCCGGAGTCAGCCAGCTGATCCTCTCCCGCTCCGTCCGCCAGGGGCTGGACGCCTGCGCGGACATCCTGCCCGACGTCCTGCCGGACGAGGTCCGGCGGGAGCACCAGCTCTGCCGGGTGGGCTACGCCTACGAGAACATCCACTTCCCCGAGAGCGCCGAGGCCCTGGACCTGGCCCGGCGGCGGCTGGCTTTCGAGGAGCTGTTTTTATTCACCCTGGGCCTCCGGCGGCTGCGGCAGCGGCGGGAGACGGTGGAGGTGGAGCCCTTCGGCCCCGTGGACATGGAGGCGTTTTACGCCGCCCTGCCCTTCTCCCTGACGGAGGCCCAGCGCCGCTGTATCGGCGAGGCCCGGGCGGACATGGTTTCCGGGAGGCCCATGAACCGTCTCTGCCAGGGGGACGTGGGCAGCGGCAAGACCATGGTGGCCGCCGCCTGTGTCTACTTCTCCGTGAAAAACGGCCGGCAGGCGGCGCTGATGGCCCCCACGGAGATTCTGGCCCGGCAGCACTACGAGGGCCTCCGGCCCCTGATGGAGCCCCTGGGAATCCGGTGCGCCCTGCTCACCGGGTCCAATACCGCCAAGGAAAAGCGGTCGCTTTCCGCCGCCCTGGCGGCGGGGGAGATCGATTTCGTCGTGGGCACCCACGCCCTGATCACCGGCGGGGTGGAGTACCGTTCGCTGGGGCTGGTGGTGACGGACGAGCAGCACCGCTTCGGCGTGGCCCAGCGGGCGGCCTTGGCGGGAAAGGGGGACCACCCCCACACCCTGGTCATGTCCGCCACGCCCATCCCGCGGACCCTGGCGCTGATTCTCTACGGCGATCTGGACGTGTCCGTCATCGACCAGCTGCCCCCGGGGCGGAGGCCCGTCCAGACCTCCCTGGTGGACAGCGGCTACCATCCCCGGATTTACAGCTTCCTCCGGAAGCTGGTCCGGGAGGGGCGGCAGGCCTACATCGTCTGCCCCCAGGTCGCCGAGAGCGAGGAGGCCGGGGACGACCGGAAGGCCGTGACGGAGTACGCCGCCCAGCTCCAGCGGGAGGTTTTCCCGGACCTCCGGGTGGCCTTCGTCCACGGGAAGATGAAGCCGAAGGAGAAGGACGCCGTCATGTCCGCCTTCACCGCCCGGGAGACGGACATCCTGGTGTCCACCACCGTCATCGAGGTGGGGGTGGACGTGCCCAACGCCGCCGTCATGGTGGTGGAGAACGCGGAGCGCTTCGGCCTCAGCCAGCTCCACCAGCTCCGGGGCCGGGTGGGCCGGGGGGCGTGGCAGTCCTACTGCGTCCTGGTCTCCGACAACAAAAACGAGGAGACCCGCCAGAGGCTGAGGGTCATGGTGAAGACCGCCGACGGCTTCCGGATCGCCGAGGAGGACCTGCGCCTCCGGGGGCCCGGAGACTTCTTCGGCCAGCGGCAGCACGGCCTGCCGGGTCTCCGGGTGGCGGACATCGGCTGTGACGCTCAGCTTTTGAAGGAGGCCCAGGGGGCGGCGGACGCGCTGCTGGAGCGGGACCCGGATTTGAAAACCTGCCCCGCCACGGCGGAGCGGATGGCGGAGCTGTTCGCCGAAGCCGACGTCACTTTTTCCTGAAAGATACAGGGAGCGAACGCCTTGCCGGGACGGCGAAAAATTTTTTGTAAATCTGAACGGATTCTCCCCCGCCGGTCGTGTTAATGGTGAAGCCGGGAACGGCTACCAAACACAACGGAGGTACCCCATGATGAAAAAAACGCTTTTCAGAGTTTTCGCGGCGGTGATCGTGCTCTCGCTGGCGGCCACCACGGCCCTGGCGGCGGGCCCCGGAACCGGGCCCCGCTTTGAGGACGCGGACGGAGACGGCGTCTGCGACAACTACGTGCCCGGCCAGGGCTGCGGCCTCGGACGCGGCGCGGGCTTCGTGGACACGGACGGAGACGGAATCTGCGACAACCATGTGCCCGGCCAGGGCTGCGGCCTCGGACGCGGCGCCCGCGGCGGATGCGGAAACGGCTTCCGGGGCGGACATCACAGATAAAAGAAGGAACCCACGATGCGGAGCGAACAGGAAACGGCCAGAGCCATCGAGCGGTACGCCGATACCGTCCGCCGGCTCTGCGTGATACATTTGAAAAATGACGCCGACACCGAGGACATATTTCAAACCGTGTTTTTGAAATATGTCCTCAGCTCCGTTTCCTTTGAAAACGACGAGCACGAAAAAGCGTGGTTCATCCGGGTCACCCTCAACGCCTGCAAGGACCTGCTGAAGAGCTTTTTCCACAGCCGCACCGTGCCCCTGGAGGCGGTGCTGGAGCGGCCGGCGCCGCCGTCCCCGGACCACGGGGATGTCTGGGACGCCGTGTTCTCCCTCCCGCAGAAGTATCGGGACGTCGTGTACCTGCACTACTTCGAGGATTATACCGCTCCGCAGATCAGCCGGATTCTGGGCAAAAACGTCAACACGATCTATACGCTTCTGACCCGTTCCAAACAGATGCTGAGGGAAAAGCTGGGGGGTGAGTACGACTATGAATGAGACATTCAAAGAGCTCTTCGGCCGGATTCAGGCGGAGGAGGCGCTGAAGGAGCGCACCAGGCGCTTCCTCTCCGAAAAGACCCGGGGATATGCCCGGGCGGGAGGCGGAGGGCGCCGGTATTCCCTCTGCGCCGCGGCGTGCCTCCTGTTCCTGCTGATGGGGGGCCGGTGGCTTTACTTCACCCCCGTGGCGGAAATCAGCATCGACATCAACCCCTCCATAGAGCTGGGCGTCAACCGCTTTGACCGCGTGGTCTCCGTGGAGGACTTCAACGAGGACGGCCGGGCCCTGGCCCAGGGGCTGGACGTGAAATACAAGCCCTACACGGACGCCATCGAGGAAATCCTGAGCCATGACTGGATCACGGCCCTGCTGTCCGGCGACGAGGTGATGTCCATCACGGTCTCGGGCCCGGACGGCACCCGGTCCGCCCGGATCCTCTCGGAGGTGGAGGCCTGCGCGGCGGGTCACGGGAACACCCACTGCTATTCCGCCACGGCGGAGGACGCCGCCGCCGCCCATGAGATGGGGCTCTCCTGCGGAAAGTACCGGGCCTTCGCGGAGCTGCGGCGGCTGGACCCGGACGTCACCCCCGAAGCCGTACGGGAGATGACCATGCGGGAAATCTGGGAGCGGATCGACCGCCTCTCCCCGGATGGCATAAGCGCCTCCCAGTCCTGCGGCGGATGGGGCGGCGGGCACCACGGGCATCACGGATACGGCGGCGGATAAGCGCGGGAAAGCGCCGGAGAAGGAAGTCTTCTCCGGCGCTTGTTTCTTGATTTGTTCATTCGTCTCCGAAGTCTTCCTCGGGGGGCTCCGGCGCGGCTCCGCCGCCCATCTTCATCTCCTGCCACTTCTCCCTGGTGATGAGAAGCTGCCGGGGCTTGGACCCCTCGAAGGGCCCCACGTAGCCCCGCTCCTCCAGCTGGTCCACCAAGCGGGCGGCCCGGGAGTAGCCCAGCTTCAGCCGCCGCTGGAGCATGGACGTGGACGCCTGCCCCGTCTCCAGGATGACCTCCACGGCGGCGGGAAGCAGCTCGTCCTCCTCGCTCTCCTGGGGCTCGGCGGCGGGCTTGCCGCCCTTGTTCCCCTTCTCCTGGACGGACTCCTCGATTTTGGCGATGACGTCGTCGTCGTACTGGGCCTCTCCGGTCTGCTTGACGAAGGACACCACCCGGTCGATCTCCTCCGGGGTGATGAAGCAGCCCTGGACCCGGGTGGGCTTCCCGGCCCCCAGGGGGGCGTAGAGCATGTCGCCCCGGCCCACCAGCTTCTCCGCGCCGCCGTTGTCCAGGATGATCCGGGACTCCATGGAGGACGCCACGGCGAAGGCGATGCGGCTGGGGATGTTGGCCTTCATGAGGCCGGTGATGACGTCGGCGGAGGGCCGCTGGGTGGCGATGACCAGGTGCATCCCGGCGGCGCGGCCCATCTGGGCCACCCGGCAGATGGATTCCTCCACCTCCTTGGCCGCCACCAGCATCAGGTCCGCCAGCTCGTCAATGACCACCACCACGCTGGGCAGGGGGGACAGGTCCTCCCGGCTCCCGGCCAGCTGGTTGAACTCTTCCAGCTTCTTCACGCCGTGCTCGGAAAAGGTCTTGTACCGCTTCATCATCTCGAACACCGCCCACTGGAGGGCCCCGGCGGCCTTCTTCGGGTCCGTCACCACGGGGATCAGCAGGTGGGGGATGCCGTTGTAGGGGGCCAGCTCCACCATCTTGGGGTCCACCATGATGAAGCGCACGTCCTCCGGCGTGGACTTGTAGAGAAGGCTGATGATGAGGGAGTTGGTACACACGGACTTGCCCGAGCCGGTGGTTCCGGCGATGAGCACGTGGGGAAGCGTCCCGATGTCCCCGATGACGTTCCGCCCGCCGATGTCCCGGCCCAGGGCGAAGGCCACGTTGGACCTGTGAGCGGCGAAGTCCCGGGACTCGATGACGTCCCGGATCAGCACCGGGGTCACCTGCTTGTTGGGCACCTCGATGCCCACCACGGAGATCTTGTCGGGAATGGGGGCGATGCGCACCCCCGTGGCCCCCAGGGCCAGGGCGATGTCGTCCGCCAGATTGGTGATCTTGGAGAGCTTCACCCCCTGCTCCAGGATGAACTCGTAGCGGGTGACGGAGGGGCCGTGGATCACGTCGCCGGGGGCGGCGTCCACGCCGAAGCTGGTCAGGGTCTCGGCCAGGCGGCGGGAGTTGTTCCGCAGCTCCGCCCCGGCCTCGATGTGGTTCTCCCCCTGGCCCGCCCGCAGCAGGTCCACCGGGGGATAGGGATAGGCCCCCTCCTCCGTGGCCAGCTTCCGGGCGATCTCCGCGGCCACGGCGGCGGTCTGCTCCGCCACCTCCTTGGCCGTCTCGGCCTTGCCGCCCCGGGTGAAGGCCTCCGCCGTGGGCAGGGGCTCCGGCGGGGGCGCGGGCTCCGGCGCGGGAACGGGCTCCGGAGGCGGAGGCGGGACCGGCTCCGCCGCCTTGGCGGGTTCCGGCTCCGCCGGCAGCCGGACGGGCTCCGGCGTCACGGGGACGGCGGGGGGAACCGGCTCCGGCACCGAAACGGGAGGCGGCACGGGAATCGCCGCCCGGGGCGTTTCCGCGGGCTCCGGCTCAGGGACGGGAGCGGGCTTGGGCTCGGGGGCCGTCTGGGCCCGGAGAACCTGATCCGGGGTGGGCTGGCTCTCCGCCTTGTGGCGGAAGAAGCCGGTGAACTTCCCGGAGCGCTCCGGCCTCACGGGCCGCTCCTCCCCGTCCAGGGGGATGTCGATCTGGGGCTTGGGGCCGGTCCGGGCCTGCCGCCGGGGCGGGTCCGCGGGGGTCACCCGGATGGCGGGCTCGGGCTGCTCCTCATAGGGAATCCTCGCCCGCCGCCAGCCGTCAAACGCCGCCAGGGTCAGCCGCAGGGAGACAAAGAGCAGGGCCACGAACAGAACCGTGAACAGAATCGTGGACGCCAGGGGGGAGAAGACGGCGGCGGACCCGTTGGCCAGCACGCCGGAGACGGCCCCGCCGGATTTCAGCGCCACGCCGTCGGCCCAGATGGCGCTCAGCATTTTGAAGAAGGAGGGCTCGTACTCCTCCCTGCACAGCACCAGATGGGCCAGGGACCCCAGCAGCGGCGGCAGCAGCAGGGCGCAGGTGGTCCGCAGCTGGACGGGGCGGCCCCGGTGGAAGATCAGGATGAGCCCCGCCAGCACCAGGGCGGGCCCCGCCAGCCAGTATCCGTAGCCGAAGAGGCCCTTCAGGAGCTTGGCGAAAAAGTCCAGAAACAGGGCGTTGACGCCGAAATAGCCCACGAAGACGCACAGGGCCAGCACCAGCAGCACGCCGCCGGTGACCTCCCGGCGGACGGGCTGCTTCTGGGGGGGCTTTTTCGCGGTGGATCTGCCGCCGGATTTCTTGGCGGCGGGTTTCTTCTGTGATGAGGAAGCCACGGTATGTACCTCCGTTTCGGGTTACGTTTGCGTGAAGATCAAGGCCAGGGTGACAATGCCCGCCAACCAGCAGTACCAGGCGAAGAAGCCGAACCTCCCCTTGTCCGCCACCAGCTTGATGAGCCGGATGCAGAGGTAGCCCACCACGGCGGAGACCGCCACGCCCACGAGGTAAATGGGCACTTCTTCCCAGAGGATGCCGGCCTCCAGGGCGTCCTTGAGGCTCAGGATATTGGCCCCCAGAATGGCGGGGATGGACATGAGGAAGGAGTACCGCACGGCGAACTTCCGGTCAAAGCCCACGAAGCACCCGGCGGTGATGGTGGTGCCGGACCGGGAAATCCCCGGGCAGGTGGCCACGGCCTGCCCCACGCCCACCAGCAGGGCGTCCAGCATTGTCGCGGATTTCTCCGTCTTCCGCCCCCGGCGCACGCGGTCGCTGGCAAAGAGCAGGCAGCCGGTGGCCAGCAGCGCGAAGGCCACGAAGTACATGTTGTCCCCCAGGGACTCGATGGTGTCCTTGATAGGCAGCACGGCGAAAAGGGGCAGGGTGCCCGCGATGATCAGCAGAATCATCCGCCGGGCGGGGGGGACGCGGCTGGGGGTGGTCCTGTGAACCAAATCGCCCACGCCATAGAAGAACTCCAGAATCATGTCCCGGATGTCCTCCCAATAAGCGGCGAATACGGCGAACAGGGTGCCCAGGTGGAGCAGCACGTCAAAAAAAGGCGGCACCGACGACGCGCCGGAAACGTTCAGCAGGTGCTCCGCAATGGCCAGATGGCCGGAGCTGGACACCGGCAGGAACTCGGTCACCCCCTGGATGACGCCCAGGAGGACGGAAGAGAGAAGGGTCAAAGAATTCACGCTCCTGACATGGGGATTTTCTCACGTGAGATACAGTATAGCACGGACGGGCTGTAAATTCCAGTCATATTTCCAAAAGTCACCCAAGTTGAGGGAACCCGAGAATTGACAAAAACCGACAGGACCTGTAAAATGAAAATACCCCCGTATGGGGGCTGGAAGGAACGCTGTTGTATACAGGCGGTTAGCTCATTTCCCTGAGATTCCAATCGAAGGGAGGTGAGGCTGATGGGAAATGGACGCAGAATGCGCATTCTGCGTTTTGCGGTATCGCTGGTGGCGGCTTTGCTGCTGCTGGCGTACTTGTCCCCAAAAGCGTGCTAGCCGTCCGGCCGGTACCCGAACGGCTAGCTTGATTCAAGTTGGCAATACTCCGGGCTAACCGCCATACAACAGCGCCCTTCCATCTTTATTATACCCAAGCCCGCCCTTTTGTCAAGAGTGCGCAGAGCAGTTTTCTCAAGGCGGAGGCCGGGCTGCGCCCGGCCTCCGTTGTTTCGTTCGCTTACAGCAGGTAAGTGTACTTGTTCAGCACCGTGAGGATGAACACCTCGATGTCCGCGGGCAGGTCGTTCTTGTCGTTCAAATCCGCCTCGAAGACCTTCCCGTCCAGCCGGACCAGAACCCTGCTCCCCCCCAGGGGCAGGAAGCCCTGGTTGTGCACGCTCTCGTCGAAGCCCTCCCGGGTCTTGAACAGGGTGAACTTGTCCCGGTAGGGGGCGGAGTCATAGGGGCAGAAGATGGCGCAGTTGCCGCACTCGTTGCACATCCGGTCCACGTGGAGAATCTCGTGCCGCCCGTCGGGCAGCTCGATGACCACGTTGGCCCGGTTGGGGCACACGTCGGCGCAGACCTGGCACACCACGTTGCAGGTCAGGCAGCGGCCGCCCTCGCACTTGGCGGACTCGCAGAGAATGCCCTTTTTGGCAATGGCGTCCGCCCGGGAGGCCACGGCCTTGGCGGGGATTTCAAACTGGTAGGCTTCCCCGATCACAGCGTTGGCGAACCACTGGGCGTCGGCGATGCCCTCCACCACCGTGGCGGGGCCCCGCATGGCGTCGCCGCCGGCGTAGACGCCCTCCACGTTGGTCATGAAATCCGGCAGGCCCTTGGCGTCCACCTCCACGCCGTTGGCGGTGAAGAGCTCGCTCTCCACCTTCTCGCCCACGGCGGAGATCACCGTGTCGCAGTCGATTTCCACGAACTCCCCGGTGGGCTCCGGCTTCCGGCGGCCCTTCTCGTCGGGCTCGCCCAGCTTCATCTTCTCGCAGCGGAGCTTCCCGTCCTTCTGCTCCACCGGGGCCACCAGCTCCAGGAAGTTCACGCCGTCGGCAATCGCCAGCTCCAGCTCCTCGGCGTCGGCGGGCATGTATTTCTTCGTCCGGCGGTACACCAGGGTGGAGGACTTCGCCCCACTCCGGAGGGCCACCCGGGCGGCGTCCATGGCGGTGTTGCCGCCGCCGATGACGGCCACATGGCCCAGGGAAACCTCCTTCCCGGCCTTCAGGTCCTTCAGCCAGCCGATGACGGGCACCACGTTGCCGGGGATGTCCAGCCGCCCGGCCTTCCAGGCGCCCACGGCGAAGAAGATGTGGGTGTACCCTTCAGCCTTCAGCTCAGCGACGGAGGGGGCGGGGGTGTTCAGCCTGATCTCCGCGCCCATCTTGGCGACCAGAGCCGCGTCCTTGTCGATGGCCTCGTCGGAAATGCGGAAGCCGGGGATCACCTGCCGGACGATGCCGCCTAAGCTTTCGGCCTTTTCAAAGACGGTGACGGGGATGCCCGCCCGTCCCAGGAAGTAGGCCGCCGCCATGCCGGTGGGGCCGCCGCCGATGACGGCCACCTTCTTGCCGCTGTTGGCGGGGGCGGGGGCCTTCACCTTGGACAGATATTCGTCATAACCCCGCTCCGCGGCCACCAGCTTGGTGGCCCGGATCTGGACGGAATCATCGTAATAGGTCCGGGTGCACTTGGTCTGGCAGCGGTGGGCGCAGATGGTGCCCGTGATGAAGGGCAGGGGGTTCTTCTCGCAGATGAGCCGCAGGGCGGAGGCGTACTCACCCTTCCGGCACAGCTCAATGTACTCGGGAATGTCCTGGCCGATGGGGCAGCCGCTCTTGCAGGGGGCGGTGAAGCAGTCCAGCAGGGGCACCTTCTCGCTGAGCTTGCGCTTGGGCAGAGGCTTCACGGCCTTGACGTGGTACTTGTCGGACCGGGCCGCCAGAGCCAGGGCCTCGATGCCCGCCACGTCCACAACCGTGAAGGGCTGGAACTCCAAGGCGTCCAGCTTGTCGCCGATCTGGACGAAGCGCTGGTAGCCGCCGGGCTTGAGCTCCGTGGTGGCCATGGTGATGGGCCAGATGCCCAGGGCAAAGAGCTTGTCGATGTTCAGCGCGTCCGCGCCTCCGGCGTAGCTGATCCGCATCCGCCCGCCGAACTCCCTGGAAATCCGGGCCGCCATGGTGGTGGTCAGGGGGAAGAGGGACTTGCCCGCCATGTACATTTCCTCGCTGGGCAGCTCTCCGCCCTTCACGTCCACGGGGAAGGTGTTGGAGAGCTTGAGGCCAAACTCCACGCCGGTCTTGTCCGCCAGGGCCTGGAGGCGGCGGAACATGGGCACCGCGTCCGCGTACTGGAGGTCCTCTTTAAAGTGGTGATCGTCGAAGGCGATGTAGTCGTAGCCCATGCCGTCCAGAATGGACCGGGCGGTCTCATAGCCCAGGATGGTGGGGTTGCACTTGACGAAGGTGTGGAGGCGTTTCTTTTCAATCAGGTAGCTGGCAATCCGCTCAATCTCGTCCGGCGGGCAGCCGTGGAGGGTGGAGAGGGTGACGCTGCCGGAGACATGGGGCGTGATGGAGTCGATGAAGGCGCTTTCGGCGGGGAAGAACTCCTTGAGGACCCGGATGCACTCCTGGAAAATGGGAGTCTTGGAGGCGTCCGCCATGCCGTTTAGGAAGCCGTCCACCTTCTCGCCCTGGATGCCCGCCAGGTCGTAGCCCACGGACATGTTGAAGACAAAGGCGTCGGGATCGCCCAGGCCGTAGACCCTGGCCATGATCTTGCAGGCGCACCAAGCCTTCACGTACTCCTCAAAGGCCTGCTGGACGTACAGCTCCGTGGACCACTCGCAGTTGTAACACTCGTCCTCCGCCAGGATGCAGGGCCGGTTGACGCAGGCGGAGAGTTCCGCGCCGTCCATCTTCTGGACGGTTTTCAGCTCGAAGAACCGGGCCCCGGCGAAGTAGCTGGCGATGATGTTCTGGGCCAGCTGGGTGTTGGGTCCGGCGGCGGGGCCGAAGGGGGTTTCGATCTTCTCCCCGAAGATGGGCAGGGTCTTGACGCCCGCCCTGTAGGGCTTGTGGACGCCGAAGACGGTGCCCTCCTTCTGATACTCGGCGGTCACCCAGGTCATCAGTTCCCGGAACGGGATGGGGGTCATGAGTTCGGACATGGCTTTGTTCCTCCTAATATATGTTAAATCAATACTCGTCAATATTCGCAGTGGTTCAGTGTTCCCCAGAGCTTCTTGGAGACCTGGAGGATTTCCGCGTTGACGGCCTCCTCGTCGATTTCCGTCAGCTGGCGGTCCTTCATCAGGATTTTGCCGTTCACCATGGTGGTCTGGCACTGGCGGCCCGTCATGCCAAAGAGCATGTGCCCGTCGATGTTCACGTCGGAGAAGGGGGTGAAGGGCTTGTAGTCCATGACAATCACGTCCGCCGCCGCTCCGGCCTTCAGGACGCCCATCTCGGGGAAGCCCGCCCGCGCCGCCATTTTGGCGTTGTTCTTGAAGAGCATGTCCGTCACCTCGCACCAGCCCACGCCGGGGAGACAGGCGTTGTGCCGCTGGATGGTCAGGGCCACCTTGATGCTCTCCAGCATGTCGTTGGTGTAGGCGTCGGTGCCCAGGCCCACCAGGATGCCCCGCTTGTAGAGCTGGAGCACCGGGGAGCAGCCCACGGCGTTGCCCATGTTGCTTTCCGGGTTGTTGACGCACATGGTGTCCGTCTCTTTGATGATGTCCATTTCCGCCGTGTTCACGTGGATGCAGTGGCCCAGAATGGTCTTGGGGCCCAGAATCCCGTGGTCCTGGAGCCGCTGGACCGGGCGGCGGCCGTAGTTCTGGAGGGAGTCGTAGACGTCGTTCATGCCCTCGGAGACGTGGATGTGGTAGCCCACCCGTCCGGCGTTGGCGGAAACCATCCGGTCGAAGGTCTTGTCGGAGATGGTGAAGAGGGCGTGCCCACCGAACATGGCCTTGAGCATATCGGAGGGGTGCGCCTCGCAGTAGTCGATGAAGTCCTTGTTCTCCTGGACGGACTGGAGGGATTTCTCCTCCCCGTCCCGGTCGCTGACCTCATAGCAGAGGCAGGCCCGGAGGCCCATGGACTCCGTGACCCTGGCGATCTCCATCAGGGACCCGGGGATCTCACAGAAGGAGGCGTGATGGTCGAAGATGGTGGTGACGCCCTGCTTGATGGAGTCGATGACCAGGGCCTGGGCGCTGGCCTTTGTGGCGGCCAGGTCCAGGTGGCGGTCGATGTACCACCACTGACCGTCCAGCACCTCATAGAAATTTGTGGGGGCGTAGCCGTTGATGGAGAGGCCCCGGGCCAGGGCGGAATAGATGTGGGTGTGGGCGTTGATGAGGCCGGGCATGATGACCCCGCCCCTGGCGTCCACGAATTCCGCCTGGGGGTATTTCGCCTTCAGGGCGGCGGTCTCGCCGACCTCCACGATTTTCCCGCCGTCGGTGACCACGCCGCCGTCGGGCAGATAGCCGGTGCCGTCGGGGTCCCGGGTGATGAGCCTGCCGTTTGCCAGTAAGATCATAAGAAAACTCCTCCTTGAATTGAATTTCGGGCAAAAAAGAAAGGCGCCCCAAATCCACTCGGACTTGAAACACCTGTCGGCCCGCACGGAGAGACAGGTGCGGGCCCGTGCGCGCGGCACTCCGTTGCAGCCATCTATCCTTGCTTTATCGTATTTGATTTTACCGGAAAGCCCGCAAAAACGCAAGCCCCCAAACAGAGAACTTCCCCGCCGCTTTTTGGGTAAAACGCCGGAAATTTCCAGTCTGTTCAGGGGCCCTCTCCGGAGCCGGGGTCACCGGGGCGAATCCTCCACGTAGGCGCAGATGCGGGCGAAGGTCTCCTCGCTGAGATCGTGCTCCACCTTGCAGGCGTCGATGGCGGCCTGCTCCGGGGAGACGCCCATCCGCTCAAAGAGACGGGTGATGATCCGGTGGCGGCGGTAGATGCGGCTGGCGATCTCCAGCCCGCTGTCCGTCAGGGTGATGTTTCCGTCCCCGGCCATGTTGATGTATCCGCTCTCCCGCAGTTTCTTCATGGCGATGCTGACGCTGGGCTTGGAAAAGCCCAGTTTGTTGACCACGTCTATGGACCGGACCTGGCCGGACTGCTCGTGAATGATGAGGATGGACTCCAGATAGTCCTCCGCCGACTCATGTATGACCAAATCGAAACGCCTCCCCTCCGCTTAATTTACCCATGATACCAAATTTTTCAAGAAAACGCAAGTTGCTTTTATCACATTCTTCCGTCTTTTTTTTGAAAAATTTTCCTTTTTTCGCGGGGAGGCGCCGGCGCTTGCGCAGGGCGGGCTTTTCCTATATAATAAGACTCGAATCCAATGAATCGCTTTGGAGGGAACCGCCATGATTCGGAACATCGTATTTGACATGGGCAACGTGCTGATCCGCTGGTGCCCCGGCCTCTTCGTGGAGCGGGAGGGCATCCCGGAGGAGGACCGCCCTCTCCTTCTGCGGGAGGTTTTCGGCTCTGTGGAGTGGGTCCGGCTGGACCGGGGCTCCGTCTCCCCGGAGGAGGGCGTGGACGCCATGTGCCGCCGCCTGCCCCCCCGCCTCCACGCCGCCGCCCGGGAGCTGACCATGGGCTGGTGGAAGCGCTGCCTCTTGCCGGTGGAGGGCATGGGGGCCCTGGTCCGGGAGCTGAAGGGCCTGGGGTACGGCGTCTACCTGCTGTCCAACGCCAAGGTGGACCTGCCGCTCTACTTTGACCGCATTCCGGGAAGCGAGTGCTTCGACGGGAAAATCGTCTCCGCCGACTGGAAGCTCCTCAAGCCCCAGCCGGAGATTTACGCCGCCCTGCTCCGGGAGTACGGCCTCCGGGCCGGGGAGTGCTTTTTCATCGACGACCTGCCCCTCAACGTGGAGGGGGCCTGGGAGGCCGGAATGGAGGGAACGGTCTTCGACGGGGACCTCTCCCGGCTCCGCCGGGAGCTGAACACCGCCGGGATCCCCTGCGCCGCCGGAGAGGGGGCGGGCTCATGATTTCGGACCTGCACACCCACAGCACCGCCTCCGACGGGCAGTACGCCCCGGCGGAGCTGGCGGAACTGGCGAAGCGCCGGGGGATCCGGGTCCTGGCCCTGACGGACCACGACAGCCTGGAGGGCCTGGAGGAGGCCCTGGAGGCCGGGAGGGCCCTGGGCCTCACCGTCCTCCGGGGCGTGGAGCTGGGGGCCCGGGAGTACCGGAACCTGCACATCCTGGGCTACGGCTTCTCCGCCGCCGCCCCGGTGCTGGGGGAGCTCTGCGCCTGGATGAAGCGGGGGCGGGACGAGCGGAAGTTCCGCATCGTGGACTATCTCCGGGAAAAGGGCGTCCCCGTCACCCTGGAGGAGGTGGAGGAGATCGCCGGGGGGGACATCATCGCCCGGCCCCACTTCGCCCAGGCCATGGTCCGCCGGGGCTATGTCCGGAGCAACCGGGAGGCCTTCGACCGCTATCTGGACACGGCGGACTACGCCCGCATCGAGCGGGCCAAGCCCGACGCCCGGACCTGCGTGGAGGCCATCCGCGCCGCCGGGGGGCGGGCGGCCCTGGCCCACCCCTATCAGGTGGGGCTGGAGGACGGGGCCCTGGACACCCTGGTGGGGGAGCTGGCCGGGTACGGCCTGGAGGGCATCGAGTGCTTCTATCCCCGGCACAGCGAGGCCCAGACGGCCTTCTACCTGCGTCTGGCGGAGAAATACCGCCTCCATCCCACCGGCGGCAGCGACTTCCACGGGGAGCGGGTCAAGCCGGACATCGCCCTGGCCGCCTGGGACCTGGACGTGGACTGGCTGCTGGATTAGTTCTCTTCCCTGGGCCCCAGGGCCACCGCCGCCACGCCGCAGAGGATGCCGCCCACGGCGAAGACCCACCAGGCCGTTTTCCACAGGTCCAGCGCCAGGCCGAGCCCTACGTAAATGGCCGTGGCCAGCAGCATGATGACGGCGCAGACAGTCCCCACCAGGTCGTTGCGCCGCTTGGTTTCCGGCGTGGGGTTGTTCTCCCGGTTGTACCGGGCTATGTCAAACTTGTCGTGTACAATGCCGCCGTAGATAAAGGACCACACCGCCCCGGCGGCAATCAGCAGGAAAAAGGCCATGGCATAGGACTCATAGGGCTCCCTCTCCGGGAAGGCGGAGAAAAACAGCGCCAGCAGCGCCACGGCAAACAGGATCGCGCCCACGCCCCCGGCGATGTGCCAGACAAACTTTCGCTGGAAAGACTCCTTCTGCTCCTCCGTGTAAAAATCAGCGACGACGGGGTTCTTCCGGCAGAAGTTTTCCCGCTCGATGCCGGAGGCCACCAGGGCCACCACGCACACCGTGACGACCAGCAGCAGCGCCGCCCCCGCCAGCGCCTCCGGCAGGCCCAGGACCTCCATCAGGCCGCACAGGCCCACGGCGGCGATGATGGCGGCGGTGGCCAAGGAGATCTTCCAGGCGAAGCGGGTCATGAAGGCGTCGTACCTCGCCGTGTCGCCCACCCGGCTCTCCTCCACGCTGCCCCGGAGAAGCAGGTCCAGATTCACGTCGTAAAGGTCGCAGATGCGCAGCAGCGTCTCCATCTCGGGGAAGCTCTGGGCGCTCTCCCACTTGCTGACGGACTGGCGGGACACGTCCAGCTGCTCGGCCAGCTGCTCCTGGGTGACGCCGGCCTGAGCGCGGATGAACTGCAGGTTTTCGGAAAATGACATTTTGGGGAATCCTCCTTGAATTTGTTGCCCTCATTCTGCCAAAGCGGGCGGCGCAACGCCAGCGATTTCGTGTTGCGTTTGAAGAAATCCGTGTAAACTTTCGGTTGCGTCCCCTATTTTAGCAGGTTTTCGGGCAGGTGGGAAGGCCGCGGTTGCGCCCCCGCCGGAAATCCGCTATAATCAACCCATGAAACCACAAAAATCGACACGGGGAGGTACGGGCTCATGAAGCTGGCGACGGCCGCGCAGATGCGGGAGCTGGACAGAAGAGCGATTGAAGAGCGGAGAATTCCCTCCATCGACCTGATGGAGCGTGCGGCGGCGGAGGTGGCCCAGGCGGCCCTGGACCTCCTGCCGGACCGGCCCGGGAAATGCCGGGCGGCGGCGTTCTGCGGCGCGGGGAACAACGGCGGGGACGGCATCGGCGCGGCCCGGCTCCTCTTCCTGATGGGGCTCAAGGTCCGGGTCTTCCTGGTGGGGGACTACGACCGCCTCACCCCCGACGCCATGGAGGAGACGGGCCGTCTCAGCGAGTGCGGCGTGGAGCTGGAGGCCTTCGACCCGGAGGACAAATCCCAGGCCGCCTGGGCCCGGAGCTGCCACGTCATCATTGACGCCGTTTTCGGCGTGGGCCTCAGCCGGGACATCGCCCCGGGCTCCAGATTCGCCGCCGCCGTGGATCTCATCAACCAATGCCGGGGCACGGTGGTCGCCGCCGACATCGCCAGCGGCGTGGAGGCGGACACGGGAAGGGTCCTGGGCCGGGCCGTCCGGGCGGACCGGACCGTCACCTTCAGCCTGGAGAAGATCGGGCAGGCCGTGGGAGACGGGGCCCTCCTCTCCGGGAAAGTGACGGTCCATGACATCGGCATTCCCGCCGCCCTGGTCCGGCAGGTCCCCTGCCCCGTCCAGACGGTGGAAGCGGACTTCGCCGCCGCCGCCCTGCCCCCCCGGAAGAAGGACGGCCACAAGGGGGACTTCGGCAAGGTCCTGGTTGCGGGCGGGGCCGTGGGCTATACCGGCGCGCCTTATCTCACCGCCTCGGCGGCGGTCAGGTCCGGCTGCGGCCTTGTGTACCTGGGCGTGCCGGAGAGCATCTGGGAGATCGAGACGGTGCGCTGTGTCTCCGCCATGCCCTTCCCCCTGGCGGACCGCCGGGGCGGGCTGAGCCACCGGGCCCTGCCGGAGCTGCTGGAGCGGCTGGAGGGCTGTGACGTCCTGGCCCTGGGGCCGGGGCTGTGGCGCCGGGAGTCCACGAGGCGGCTGGTGCTGGAGGTCCTCCGGCAGACGGAGAAGCCCGTGGTCCTGGACGCCGACGGCATAAACGCGCTGGAGGGACATATAGATATTCTGGACCGGCGCCGGGGACGGGTCACCATCCTGACCCCCCACGACGGGGAGTTCGCCCGCGCCGGCGGGGACCTCTCCCGGGGGGACCGGGTGGGCGCGGCCCGGGCCTTCGCCCGAGAGCACGGCTGCGTTCTGGTCCTGAAGGGCCACCGGACCGTCACCGCCGGGCCGGAGGGCAACGTGCTGGTGAACACCACCGGGAACTCCGGCCTCGCCAAGGGGGGCAGCGGCGACGCGCTGACGGGGCTCATCGCCTCATTGCTCGCCCAGGGGGCCTCCCCGGTGATGGCGGCGGCGGGAGGCGCGTGGATCCACGGCCGGGCCGGGGACATCGCGGCGGAGGCGCTGACGGAGTACTGCGTGACGCCGGAGGACGTGATCGCCGCGTTCCCCCGGGTGTTTTCAGAGCTGCGGGAAAAAAGAACATAGAGGAGGTTTTCCGGTGCGCCTTTGGAAGTGCGTACCAATGATGACCCTGCTCCTTCTGCTGTCCGCCTGCGGAGGCGGCGGCGGGGACGGGGAGACGGAGGCGGCGGACCTGCGGGACCGCTACCATGACTGTGCCGGCTGCGCCATGGAGGCCCGGGTCTCCTGCGGCCAGGAGGGCCTTCTCTGGGAGGCGGAGCTCCGGTGTGACTACGTCCCCGGCGGGGAGAGCACGGTGGAGGTTCTGTCCCCGGAGGAGATCGCCGGGGTGTGGGCCGTGCTCAGCGACACGGACTGGCGGCTGGAGTACCAGGACGCCAGCCTCAACGCCGGGACCCTCAGCGACGAGGAGATCAGCCCCGCCGCGTGCCTGCCCCGGCTGATGAGCGCCCTGCGGGACGGCTGGCTTCTGGAGGAGAACCGGGAGGACTGGAACGGCGTGCCCTGCCTCCGCGTCACCGTGGACCAGACGGGGGTGAAGGACGGGAAAATTCTCTCCACCGTCTGGCTGGACCTGGAGGCCGGGACCCCCGTCCGGGGGGAGATCGCCGTGGACGGGGCGGTCATTCTGACGGCGGACTTTACGAGCTTCTCCTTTTATGATACAATGGCGCAGTAGCCGGCGGCGCCTGACGCTCCACACCGCTCCCCCCTCCCCCGCATAAGATGACGTGGGGCGAGGACGCCGGGATTTGTCCCCTTCGGGCGTATAAATTCCGAAACTGCGTGGGAGAATGAAAGTGGCCTCACCGAAGGGGGACGCGCTTCCCCTTTCGATGGCGGGTACTTCTTTCGGCGGAGTGTGAACTTTGTGGATACGAGTGTCAAGCGCGGCGATATTTACTATGCCGATCTCTCCCCGGTGGTGGGCAGCGAGCAGGGCGGCGTCCGGCCCGTTCTGATCATCCAGAACGACACCGGAAACCGCTACAGCCCCACCGTGATCGCGGCGGCCATCACTTCCCAGACCGGGAAGACGCGGCTGCCCACACATATCGACCTCCCCGTGGACCAGAGCTGCGGCCTGAGCCGGGACTCCGTGGTCCTGCTGGAGCAGGTGCGTACCCTGGACAAGAAACGGCTCCGGGAGCGCATGGGCCATGTGGAGGAGCATGTGATGAACAAGGTGGACACGGCGATCGCGGTCAGCTTCGGGCTGCCCCACGACCAGTTGGTTTGAGGTTCCCTCCCGGCGGAAGAGCGTTCCGCCGGGAGGGTATACAAGGAGGTACATACACCAATGAAAAAAGACAGATGGCTGCTCCGGGCCGTTTTGCTGCTGGCCCTCAGCGCGGCGCTGATGAGCGGCGTGTCCCTGGCGGCGGAGGCCGGGTCCTCCCAGGACCCCCTGGTGACCCTGAGCTATTTGAACGACACCTTTTTCAACTCCATCATGCAGCGGGTGGACCAGAAGCTCGCCCAGCAGACGGGACAGGCCGTCCCCGGCGGCGGGTCCTCCTCCTCCGCCTCCTTCGTGGTGGTGACCCTCAGCGAGGGGCAGACCCTCACCGGCGGCGTGGGCTGCGAGGTGATGCTGCGGGTGGGGTCCGCCGTGTGCGTGGCCCCGTCGGACCCGGGGCTCATTGACGAGACCGCCGGCACCTCCCTGGCGGGCGGCGCCTCCCTGGTCCAGAACCACCTGTACATGATGACCATCGAGGGCCGCGGCGTCCGGGCCACCGCCGCCACCACCAAGGTGCTGGCCCGGGGGAGCTGCACCGTGGCCTGAGTCACATAACCGGACCCGTCCGCGCATAAGATGGCGCAGACGGGTCCTTGATTTTCAGGCGGCGGGAGGGACGGACATGGACAAATTTCCATTGACTCTGGACGGCCGGCCCGCCGGGGAGCTCACGGCGGAGCGGGAGGGCCTGTACACTTGGTTCTCCGCCCGGTGCCCCCTGCCGGGGGAGGGCCTCTGGTGCGCCTGGGCCGTGGGGGACCGGGGAGAGCTGCGGCTGGGCGTGCTGGAGCCGGAGGGCGGCCAGGGCGTCATCCGCCGCCGCTTCTCCGGGCGGCTCACCGCCCCCCTGGGCCGCGTCCTCCGGGGGGAAGCCCGCCCCGCCGGGGCCAGGGAACCGGAGGCCTGGGAGCCCGCCCCCGCCCCGGAGCGTCTTTTCCGGGCCCCCTGGCTCTGCCGGAGGCTGAAAGGGGCCCAGGGCGCCCTGCTCCGCCGGGCGGGAGAGACCCGGTATCTGGCCCTTCCCTACGACCCGGCGAAGCCCTTCCCCCTGACCACCCTCTTTTGCTTCGCCCGGATCCGCGGCATTGGCGGCGCGGCCTACGTGGTCTACGCCTTCGACGATCGGGACCGGCCCGTTTTTTGATCCCTCCCCCGCGAACCGGCCGGATTTTCCATAAACAGGAAAATATTTTGAAAAAGATTTGACAAAATTCTATCAATTTCAGAAATGCCGTGATATAATACACCCGAACGTTCCCGGGACGCCTCCGAAACCGCTCCCCGGGAAGTACCGGAACTTCCCGTAGGTACGGATGCGGGCCGCCGGATGGCCGGCGGCGGATCAGGAGGTCTTTTATGAAATGTCCCTATTGCGGCTTCAATGAGAGCAAGGTCATCGACTCCCGCCCGGCCGATGAAAACAACAGCATCCGCCGCCGCAGAGAGTGCCTCTCCTGCTCCCGGCGCTTCACCACCTATGAGACGGTGGAAAGCCTGCCGGTGGTGGTGGTGAAGAAGGACGGCAGCCGCCAGAGCTTTGAACGCGGAAAGGTGCTCAGCGGCATGATCCGGGCCTGTGAGAAGCGGCCCGTGCCCGTGGCCCGGCTGGAGAAGGTGGCCGCCGATATCGAGCAGGAGCTCCAGAACTCCATGGAGCGGGAGATCAGCACGGAGATCATCGGAGAGCGGGTGATGGAGCACCTGCGGACCATCGACCAGGTGGCCTACGTCCGCTTCGCCTCCGTCTACCGCCAGTTCAAGGACATCGACAGCTTCATGGAGGAGCTGACCAAGCTGCTGGCGGAACGATGAGCGGAGAGATTCACATTCTGGCCGTGGGCGACGTGGTGGGAGAGCCGGGGCTCCGGCACCTGGAGAAGGTCCTGCGGCCCCTGCAAAGGCTGAAGGACATCGCCTTCACCGTGGTCAACGGGGAAAACGCCTCCGGCGTGGGGCTGACCCGTGAGCAGGCGGAGCGCATCCGGGACGCCGGGGCCGACGCGGTCACCCTGGGGAACCACGCCTTCGGAAAGCACCAGATCGGAAATTTCCTGGATGACGCCCCCTGGCTCCTCCGCCCCGCCAACTACTCCGGCCGGGCCCCGGGCCGCGGCTGCGGCATCTTCGACCTGGGGGGCCTCCGGGTCCGGGTGGTCAACCTCGTGGGCCGGTGCGGCCTCGCCTGGGGGGCGGACAACCCCTTCACCCTGGCGGACCGCCTGCTGGACCGGGGGGAGGCGGAGCTGACCCTGGTGGATTTCCACGCCGAGGCCACCAGCGAGAAGCTGGCCCTGGCCTACTATCTGGACGGGCGGGTCTCCGCCCTCTGGGGGACCCACACCCACGTCCCCACCGCCGACGAGTCCGTCTTCCCCAAGGGCACCGGCTATATCACGGACCTGGGCATGACCGGGCCCGTGGACTCCGTGCTGGGCGTGGATCCCCGGCAGTCGGTGGAGAATTTTCTGGGGGGCCTGCCGGGGCGGTACAAGCACCCGGAGGGGCCCTGCAAGATGCAGGGGGCCGTCTTCACCCTGGACAAAAACACGGGGCTCTGCGCCGCCGTGGAACGGGTGGATATCCGATAAAACCGCAGACAGAAGAGAGGATTTTCAGACATGTCGATTGAAAAAGTGCGCGCGTACCTCCGGCCCCTGGGCCTGGAGGGGCGCATCCGGGAGTTTGACATCTCCTCCGCCACCGTGGAGCTGGCGGCGGTGGCCGTGGGCGTGGAGGGCGCCCGGATCGCCAAGAGCCTGAGCTTCAAGGTGGAGGACAAGCCCGTCATCGTGGTGGCGGCGGGAGACGCCAAGGTGGACAACAGCCGGTACAAGGCCCAATTCCACACCAAGGCCAGAATGCTCACCCATGAGGAGGCCCACGACCTCATCGGCCACGACGTGGGGGGCGTGTGCCCCTTCGCCCTGCCGGAGGACGTGAAGGTCTATCTGGACGTGTCCCTCCGGCGGTTCGAGACGGTCTTCCCCGCCGCCGGCAGCGGAAACAGCGCCATCGAGCTGACCTGTGACGAGCTGGAGCGGTATTCCTCCAACTTCACGGCGTGGGTGGACGTGTGCAAGGCCTGGCGGGACGAGGGCTGACATGCTGAAATTCATCCACGCGGCGGACTTCCACCTGGACAGCGCCTTCGCCTCCCTGCCCCCGGGGCGGGCGGCGGAGCGGCGGCGGGAGAGCCGGGAGCTCCTTTTCCGGCTGGCGGACTATGTGAATAGCCACGGCATCCGTCTGGTGCTGCTGGCGGGGGACCTCTTCGACAGCGCCGCCCCCTACCGGGAGACGGGAGAGGCCCTGGCGGAGGCCCTGGGGCGGATGGACGCCCGGGTCCTCGCCGCCCCGGGAAACCACGACTGGTACGGCCCGGGAAGCCCCTGGGCCGCCGTGGACTGGCCGGAGAACGTCCATATTTTCAGGGAGGGCGCCATGACCTCCATCGGCCTGCCGGAGCTGGGCGTCACCGTCCACGGGGCGGCCTTCACCTCCCCGGAGCAGGGGAGCAGCCTCCTGGCGGGCTTCACCGCGCCGGAGGACGGGGGCGTCCACCTGGGCCTCCTCCACGGCGAGATCGACCCGGCGGAGGACCGCTACGACCCCCTCCGGCGGGAGGACATCGCCGCCAGCGGCCTCGCCTATCTGGCCCTGGGGCACATCCACAGGCGGGGGGAGCCCCGGCGGTACGGGCGGACCCTCTGCGCCTGGCCCGGCTGCATCGAGGGCCGGGGCTTCGACGAGCTGGGGGAAAAGGGCTTTTACGAGGGCGTGATTGACGGCGGGGAGGTCGCTTCCCTGAATTTCGTGCCCTTCGCCCGGCGGCGGTATGAGATTCTGGACGTGGACGTGACGGGCCTGTCCCCCCGGGCGGCGGCGGAGGCCGCCCTCCCCCCGGACACGGCGGACCACCTCTACCGCCTCCGCCTCGTCGGGGAGGCGGAGGACGCCGGGGCCAAGGCCCTGGAGACGGCCCTGGCGGACCGGTTCTACGCCCTGGAGGTCCGGGACCACACCCGCATGGCGGCGGACGTCTGGGCCCGGGCGGGAGAGGACTCCCTCCGGGGCCTGTTCCTCCGGGAGCTCCGGGGGCGGTACGACGCCGCCGGGGACGAGGCGGAGCGGGAGGCCGTCACCCGGGCGGCCCGCTTCGGCCTGGCCGCCCTGGACCACCGGGATTCGGGCTGAGGCGAATCTCCGGGGATTTTGTGAAAAAAACCCTTGCAATCCCAAGGGGATTGTGATATCCTGATCAGGCTACAAAGGGCGGTCCTCTGCCGCGCGCGGAAAAATCCGCGGGAAAAGCGGGCAAGAACGCCTATATCAACAGGAGGAAGCATCCATGGATCTCATCAAGGAACTGAACAAAGAGGCGCTGGGCAAGGAGACGCCCAAGGTGCAGATCGGCGACACCGTCCGTGTCCACGTGAAGGTCAAGGAGGGCTCTCGGGAGCGCATCCAGGTCTTCGAGGGCACCGTCATCGCCAAAAAGCACGGCGGCATCGAGGAGACCATCACCGTCCGCCGCATCTCCTATGGCGTGGGCGTGGAGAAGGTGTTCCCCATTCACTCCCCCTCCATCGACACCATCCAGGTCGTCCGCAACGGCTCCGTCCGCCGGGCCAAGCTGTACTATCTGCGGGGCCGCGTGGGCAAAGCCGCCAAGATCAAGGAGAAGCTGTAAGCTCCAAGAACAAGAAAGAGAGGCCAAGGGCCTCTCTTTCAGGCGGGCGAAAAGATTTTTTCGCCCGCCTGTGCAAGTTTTCAGAACCCGTGGGATGTTCTGAAAACTTTTGATTGAAAACGAGAGAAACCCTTCCTGGGTTTCTCTCGTAGCTCTTTTCCTTCCCGTCGAATTTTCCCTCTTGCTTTTCTCAATTCTCTGTGCTATAAATAGTAGAAGATATCCGCGATGAACGGGAAAATAACGATCACGCCTCGCCAAGAGAGGATGGGCCATCGGCTGCGAGCCCGTCCGCGACGCGCCGTTTGGTTCGCCCGGGAGCCGCCGTGGAGACACGGCCGGTCCGCCCTCCGTTACCGGGGCCTCGAGCGCGCGCCCCCGGGGCGCGAATCTGGGTGGTACCGCGGAAGGATGTGCCTTTCGTCCCATGGTTTGGGACGGAGGGTTTTTTCTTTTCCCCCGGCCCCCGGAAGCGGCAACGTATCCAGAGAAAGACCGCAGAGAAAGGACCTGACCGTCATGAACTCCCTTCCCCTGGCACTGGCGCTGACCCTCAGCCTCTCCCTCACCGCGCCCTTCGCCCCGGCCGTCCCGTCCTCCGCCGCCCTGACGGAGGAGGCCCGGATCGCCGCCCAGGCGCCGGAGCCCGAACCTCAGCCCGCCCCCGTCCCGGAGGTCCCCAAAATTCACCCCTCCTCCCGGGAGGGCGCGCCGGTGGCCTACCCCTGCCGCCTGCCGGTGCTGATGTACCACCACGTGGTCTCCAACGGGGAGGCCTGCAACGAGATGACCGTCACCGCGGGCCGGCTGGAGCGGGACCTCCAGTGGCTGGCGGAGCAGGGCTATCAGACCGTCCTCCCCCGGGAGCTGGCGGCGGGACAGCCCCTGCCGGAAAAGCCCGTTCTCATCACCTTTGACGACGGCTACCGCAGCAACTACGATCTGGCCTACCCCCTCCTTCAAAAGTACCGGGCCAAGGCCGCCATCGCCATCATGGTCTACATGCAGGACAACTGGACCGGCAGCTTCCTCTCCTGGGACATGTGCCGGGAGATGACCGCCTCCGGGCTGGTGGAAATCGGGTCCCACGGCTACGTCACCCATAACCTGGACACCCGGATGGGGAACTTCGTGGCCGGGCAGGCCAACGGCGTCCAGCGGAAGAAGGGCGAGTCCGACCTGGATTTCCGTCTTCGGGTGCTGGAGGACCTGCGGTGCAGCCACGAGCGCATCACCGTGGAGCTGGGCGCGCCGCCCACCTACTTCGCCTACCCCTTCGGCAAGACCGACCCGGACGCGGACGCCTGCTTGAAGGCTCTCTTCCCCGTGACGGTGATCACCGGGCCGGGAAAGAAGTCCGCCGACCTCTCCAAGGGCCTGCAGCAGCTGCCCCGCTTCACCGTCACCATGCAGAAGACGCCGGCGGAGCTCTTGAAAAAGGCATGAGACATCCTATTCAATGAAAAGGAGTACCAGCATATGAAAGAACAGTTGGAAGCCATCCGCGCCGGAGCGCTGGAGGCCATCGGCTCCGCCCGGGAGACCGCCGGGCTGGAGGCCCTCCGGGTCAAGTACCTGGGCAAGAAGGGCGAGCTCACCGCCGTCCTGAAGCAGATGGGCGGCCTGCCCGCCGAGCTGCGCCCCGTCATGGGCCAGCTGGCCAACGACGTCCGGGCCAGCCTGGAGCAGGCCATCGAGGCCCAGTCCGGCGTCCTCTCCCGGAAGGCCCTGGAGGCAAGGCTGGCGGCGGAGGCCGTGGACGTGACCATCCCGGGGAAGAAGCCCCCCATGGGCCACAAGCACCCCATGTACTCCGTGCTGGACGAGATGAAGGAAATCTTTTTGAACATGGGTTTTGAGATCATGGACGGCCCGGAGATCGAGCAGGCGGACTACAACTTCACCAAGCTCAACGCCCCGGAGAACCATCCCTCCCGGGACTGGACGGACACCTTCTATTTGACGGAGGACTCCTCCGTCCTCCTCCGGTCCCAGACCTCCCCCATGCAGATCCGGGCCATGGAGGGCTATGGCGTGCCCATCCGCATGATCTCCGCCGGGCGGGTTTACCGCAAGGACGAGGTGGACGCCACCCACTCCCCCATGTTCCACCAGATCGAGGGTCTGGTGGTGGACAAGGGCATCACCATGGCGGACCTGAAGGGGACGCTGAACGCCGTCATCCGGGAGATCTACGGTCCGGACACCCGGACCCGCTTCCGGCCCCACCACTTCCCCTTCACCGAGCCCAGCTGTGAGGTGGACATCCAGTGCTACAAATGCGGCGGCAAGGGCTGCCCCACCTGCAAGGGCGAGGGCTGGATCGAGATTCTCGGCGCGGGCATGGTCCACCCCAAGGTGCTCCGCGGCTGCGGCATCGACCCGGAGGAGTACTCCGGCTTCGCCTTCGGCATGGGCCTGGAGCGGCTGGCGCTGGGGCGGTACAAGATTTCCGACATGCGGCTGATCTTCGAGAACGACATCCGCTTCCTGGAGCAATTCTGAGAACTTCAAGGGGGAGCAGGCTCCCCCTTGAGAATCCCCCACCACCAGTCTGCGGACTGGTGACGCCGCCCCGGGCGGCTGGGGTATCGGAATTTTTGTGACGCGCATGTCGTCACAAAAATGATTTGAATAGTGAGGAGATACAAGCTATGAAGCTATCCCGTAAATGGTTGCAGGAATTTGTGGACGTGGGCCCGGTCAGTGACCGGGACTTCGCCGAGGCCATGACCATCTCCGGCTCCAAGGTGGAGGTCACCGAGGACCTGGGGGCGGAGATCAAAAACGTCGTCGTGGGCCGCATTGACAAAATGGAGCGCCACCCGGACAGCGACCACATGTGGGTCTGCCAGATCGACATCGGCCAGGACGAGCCCGTCCAGATCGTCACCGGGGCCTGGAACATCCACGAGGGGGACCTGATCCCCGTGGCCAAAGACAACTCCTGGCTCCCCGGCGGCAAGCACATCACCCGGGGCAACCTCCGGGGCGTGAAGTCCAAGGGCATGCTCTGCTCTTTGAAGGAGCTGAACCTGGACGAGCGGGACTTCCCCTACGCCGTCATTACCGCCGCCGCCCTGCTGAACGACTACAAGGCCATCGACCCCGAGAAGCCGTCGATTCCCAAGGACGTTGTCCCCGGATACAAAATTTTCGGGGATGTGAAAGCCGCGTTTGTCACAGAGGTCCTTCCCGATGGCAATGGGCGCTTCCTTGTGGAGTGCGACAGCGGCGGGCGGACCCACAAAGTCGGGACCAGCTGCCCCAATATCCACGTCTGCGACACCGTGGCTCTGGATATGACGCGGGAGCACATCTGCACCCTGGCGGACCTTCACGCGGAGCAGCGGGAATTCCCCCACTGCATCCCCGACGGCATTTTCATCCTCCACGAGGAGGGCATCCGGCCCGGGGACGACATCCGCCCCGTCATCGGCGCGGACGACCACGTGGTGGAATTTGAGATCACCCCCAACCGGCCCGACTGTCTCAGCGTCATCGGCCTTGCCCGGGAGGCGGCGGTGACCTTCGGCAAACCTCTGAAGCTCCACGACCCGGAGGTCAGGGGCGGCGCGGCCGGCGCCCTGCCGGAGCTTTTGGACGTGGAGACCCCGGATCCGGACCTCTGCCCCCGGTACACCGCCCGGATGGTCCGGAACGTGCGGATCGCCCCCTCCCCCAAGTGGATGCGGGAGCGCCTCCGGGCCAACGGGGTCCGGCCCATCAACAACATCGTGGACATCACCAACTACGTCATGCTGGAATACGGCCAGCCCATGCACGCCTTTGACTACCGCTATGTGAAGGGCGGGAAAATCGTGGTCCGCCGGGCCCGGGCCGGGGAGGAGCTGACCACCCTGGACGGGAACGTCCGGAAGCTGAACCCCGACATGCTGGTCATCGCCGACGACACCCGGGCCGTGGGCCTTGCGGGCGTCATGGGCGGACTGAACAGCGAGATCGTGGGGGACACCGTGGACGTGGTCTTCGAGTCCGCCAACTTCGACGGGGCCTGCATCCGGAAGACCGCCCTGGCCTTGGGCATGCGGACGGAGGCCTCCGCCAAGTTCGAGAAGGGCCTGGACATCCTGAACACCCTCCCCGCCGTGAACCGGGCCTGTGAGCTGGTGGAGCTGCTGGGGGCCGGCGAGGTGGTGGACGGCGTCATCGACATCCTGAACTTCGTCCCCAACCCGGTCACCGTCAAATTCGAGCCGGAGAAGATGAACCGCTTCCTGGGGGTGGACATCCCCGAGGCGGACACCCGGAAGACCCTGGAGGCCCTGGGCTTCGGCCTGGAGGGGGACGTCATCACCGTGCCCTCCTGGCGGTCCGACGTGGAGCACTGGTCCGACATCGCCGAGGAGGCCGCCCGGTTCTACGGCTACAACAACATCCCCAACACCCTCTCCGCCGGGCTGAACGAGCGCCGGGGCTGGAATCCCGTCCAGCAGGCGGAGAACGCCGCCGGGGCCCTCTGCCGGGCGGCGGGGTACAGCGAGATCATCACCTACTCCTTCATCAGCCCCGCCTATTACGACAAGATCAACCTCCCGGCGGACTCCCCCCTCCGGGACTCCATGAAGATTCTGAACCCCCTGGGGGAGGACACCTCCATCATGCGCACCACCACCCTGCCCTCCATGCTGGAGATCCTGGCCCGGAACTGCCACTACCGGAACAAGGCCGTCCGGCTCTATGAGCTGGGCCGGACCTACTTTGCCAAAAATGACGGCTCCGGCATGGCCGACGAGCCCAAGGTCCTCTCCCTGGGCGGCTACGGCGGCGGCATGGACTTCTTCCTGCTCAAGGGGGCCGTGGAGGCCGTGCTGGAGGGCCTGGGAATCGAGGGCTTCCGCTTCGAGGCGGAGTCCGGCAACCCCTCCTATCACCCGGGCCGCTGCGCCAGGGTCTACCGGGGCGGCTTCCTCCTGGGCACCCTGGGCCAGATTCACCCCGCCGTGGCGGAGAACTACGACGTGGACTGTGAGCTCTACGCCGCCGAGCTGGACTTCAACGCCCTTTACGAAAACATGGGCGGCACGCCGGTCTACCAGCCCCTGCCCCGCTTCCCCGCCGTCACCCGGGACATCGCCCTGGTCTGCGACAAATGCCTTCCCGTGGGCAAGCTGGAAGAGTGCATCTGCCGGGGGGCCAAGGGTCTTTTGAAGTCCGTCAGCCTCTTCGACGTATACACCGGCAAGGGCGTGCCCGAGGGAAAGAAGAGCGTGGCCTTCAATCTGGAGCTCCGGGCCGACGACCGCAGCCTCACCTCCCAGGAGGCCGACGAGGACGTGAAGGGCATCCTGGACCTGCTGGCCAAGGAGCTGGATTCCGTCCTCCGCTGAGTCCGGAGGGGCGCCTCAGTAAAAATCTTTCGTAATCTTTCGTAAATTTCCCGCCGAAACCCTTTACAGTGGGGGAAAAAGCGAGTATACTAGGACGTAATCAGAAAGGAAGGTGGTGTACCTATGGACGATTTCACCAGAAAATTCAGCCTCGCGCTGGAAAAGGACGCGGAGATCCATCAGATCCTCTCCACAGTCTACAAGGCCCTGGAGGAAAAGGGCTATAACCCCATCAACCAGATCGTGGGCTATATCCTGTCCGAGGACCCCACCTATATCACCAACCACAACAATGCCCGGACCCTGATCCGCAAGATCGACCGGGATGAGCTTTTGCAGGTGCTGGTGCGGAAGTATCTGGGTCAGTAACAAAAAGAGTTACAAATTGTAATCATTTTCGACGCGCGTCCCGTGGAACACGGCTCGCCGCCCCCCGAGGCGGAGGCCGTATTCCACGGGATTTTTGCGTTTTTTGTCAGTTGTGCCACAAATTACCCATTCTTTTTTGGCAATTTGCTCAGGTCAGAATGTTGACAAAACGGGAAAAAGATGTTACAATTTGGTTACAAAATCTTTCAGGGAGGTTTTTATGGCTGGAAGCAGGAACAGCAAAACCGAAGGGCTTGTGTACAAGGGCCATCCGCTTCGCCGGGCGGGCAATCTGATCTACTACGGCACGATGGCTGAAAAATATATCATCATGATGCAGGTGCTGGAGACAAAGAAGGAGCAGGACCTGGAGCTGGCCTCCAAGGTCTCCATTCAGCTCCAGCTCACGGACCCGGATCTGAAGTCCCGGGACCGTGTGGTCAAAAAGAGCGAGAAGGACAGCCTCTACGCCGCGATGGACATCGCCTCCGTCTGGCTGAACCGGGCCCTGGCGGGCAAGGAGAAGTAATACCGGCCGCTTGCCGCAACCGTTTACAAAAGACACGAGAAAGGAAGCAACCTCTATGAATCGACTTGCAGGAAAAGCCGCCAAGGTTCTGGCGCTCACCCTGATTGCCATGCTCTGCCTGCCCCTGACGGCCTTCGCCGCCGACGGAGACCCCCTGGTCATCGGCATCGGAAAGACCACCGGGTCCTCCCTCCGCCTCCGGTCCGAGCCCTCTTTGGAGGCCTCCGTCATCACCATGCTGGACAAGGACTGGATCATCGCCGTGCTGGGCGAGGAGGACGGCTGGTACCACGTGGCGCACGACGGTCAGATCGGTTACGTCTCCGCCGACTTCTTCACCAAGGACGAGGCCACCGAGTTTGAATACTATGGCCGGATCAACGCCCGGGGCGTCAACGTCCGGGCCGAGGGCAATCTGGACGCCGAAATCGTCAACAACCTGGGCCTGAACAGCGGCGTCACCGTCATCGGAATCGAGAACGGCTGGTACAAAATCACCGGACAATACGGCGACGGCTATGTCCGCAGCGATTACATAAGCCTGACCAACCAGACTCCCCTGACCCCCGGCGCCAGCGTGGGCGACAGCAGCATCGTCGACTTCGCCCGGCAGTTCCTGGGCACCCGGTACGCCTATGGCGGCGCGGCCCCCGGCGGCTTTGACTGCTCCGGCTTCACCATGTACGTGTACAAGCAGTTCGGCGTCTCCCTGCCCCACACGGCCACCGGCCAGTGGCAGAGCGGCCTGGGCACCCGGGTCTACAGCCTGGGCGAGCTCCAGCCCGGCGATCTGGTCTTCTTCAACGATCCCAGCCGGAACGCGGGCAAGGCCTGCTCTCACGCGGGCATCTACATCGGCGGCGGACAGATGATTCACTCCTCCTCCTCCCGGAGCGGCGGTGTGATTTACTCCGACCTGACCGACGGCTACTACAATACCTACTTCGTGGGCGGCATTCATATCTGATTTCCTTTAAGGGTATAAAAGAGGCACGGCTTTCCGCCGTGCCTCTTTTTCGCGTCTGCTCCGCGATTCAATGCAAGGGAATCTCCACGCCGTTCCAGCGGACACAGACCGCTTTGCTCAAATCGATGGGGACTTCGAAGGGTCCATAGGATTCGTACCAGCACTCGTCGTCCCGGCCGCTCCCTATGGTGTTGTCCAGATAAATCTCCTTGCCGTCCGCCATCACGACAGAAATCTCCAGGGGAGGACAGAGGAGCGTGTCATCCTCCGCTCCGTGGGCCCAGCTGGAGCGGTAATACAGCCCCAGGGGGGACACGCGCAGGGCATCCAGTGTTACGGTCCCAAAGCGTTCATCCTCCACGGTGACGCCGGTGGTGTCCAGCGTCCGGTTCTCCACATTGCCCGTGTGGGTCCCGATGTTGAAATCCCAGCTTCCGCTGAGGACGGGGGTATAGATCTTATCCGGGCTTTGGACCCAGAGACCGGGGATGTGGAGTACCTTGTCTGTCCCGTCAGAGAAGTTCACGCCCTCGATAGGCCAGAGGCGGATGACAACGGTCAGGACCTGGCTGTCCCCGGTGCGGGGCATCCATTCAAATTCCAAATTTCCCCGGATGTCGTTCCCGGCGCCGTCCAGCAGGGTCACGCTCTCTCCGGCGTCGGGATTAAAGAGCTGGTAATAGCCCTCGTCCTCGCCGTAGTCCCGGAGGACCGTGCCGTCCGGGGCCTTGATCTCCAGCATCAGATAGTAGAAGTCCTGGTCCCCGAAGGCCGCCAGGGGGGTCATGGTGGTCCCGTTGGACTCCGCCGCCGGGAGGTCCCGGCTCAGGGTCTCGATGACCTCCTGCTGGCCCTCATCCAAATGGCCGAAATAGCGGTCCCACAGGGTCCCCGCCGCCAGGGCGCTGCCCGCCAGCACCACCGCCGCCACAGCCGCCGCCATGCCCCGATACAGCCAGGTGCTGACCTGGGCGGGCTTGCAGCCCAGCAGGGCGGCGATCTCGTCCACTCCGTACTCCTCGTAATACCGCAGGTAAATGATCTGCCGGTACTTCTCCGGCAGGGCCAGCACCGCCTCCAGCACCGGGCTCTCCCCCGGCTCCGGCATGGTGACCGCCGCGTCCGCCGCCGCCTCCAGGGAGACCCGTCTCCGGGCCCAGGCGGACTTTTTCAGGTCCTTGCAGCAGTTGACCGTCACCCGCAGGACCCAGAACCGCTCCCGATTGGGGTCCGGAAAGTGCTCCGGCTGGGTCAGCAGCTTCAGCAGCACCGTCTGGCACACGTCCTGGGCGTCCTGGAGATTGCCGGTCCAGGTGCAGGCCACCCGGAGGACCGTGTCCGACCAGCGCTCCACCAGCGCCTCCGCCTCCCGGCGGGTGTAGGTGATCTGTTCCGTTGTCATCATCTCCTTTTGAACGGGCCGTTCTGCTGATAAAACGAATCAGGGGTATCCTATCTGTCAGGATGGAGAAACTTTTCTCCGCAACCGCCCCGGTTGCGGGGCCGGTTGGTGGACGCAACCGGCGCAACCTGCTATACTGAGGCCATGAAACATGTTTCGGAAACACCGCAAGGAGGATATACCAATGAATATTTCCGAGATCATCAAGCAGGCCCGGGAGGAACTGGGCATGACCCAGGAGGACTTGGCGGAGCGGCTGGAGGTCAGCCGGCAGGCCGTCAGCAAGTGGGAGCTGGGGGCGTCGGTCCCCAGCCCGGAGAATCTGGAGCTCTTGGAGGAGGTGCTGGGAGTCAGCTTTCCCCCGCCGGAGGCGGAGGCTACTCCTGAAGAGGCGGTCCCCGGGGCTCCGCCCAAGGCGCCCTTCTGGAACTGGAAGCGGGTGGTCCTGCTGGTCCTGGGGGTGCTGATCGTGTCGGCCCTGTTCTCGGCCGCCCTGTTCACCGCCCTCCGGGCGGAGACGAACGTGGACGCGCCCCTTCGGGCGGAACCCTGCATCACCGGTGTCTATTTCCACGACGAAAACGCCGCGCCCCTCCAGACGGATTTGGGGGACGGGTGGAACCGCTTCACCGCCGGGGAGCGGGTGCTGGTGCTGGTGGCGTTTGAGGACAGCCCGGACAACTCCGTGGGCGCCGTCTCGCTGTTCCTGACCCCCACGGGGACGGAGACCCTGGACCAGCGGCAGCAGATCGCCGTCCAGGCGGCGGGAGAGGGCCGGGACTTCGCCCTCTTCGCCTGGGACATCCCGGCGGAGGGTCTGCAGGCACACCTGGAGGTAACGCTGGAGTGCGGCGGCGGCCTCCAGGCTACGGAGACGCTGAATGTCACGGCGCCCTCCTCCTACATGGAGGACCAGGGGATTCCCGGAATCCTCAGCCTGACCGCCAAAGAAATCACCGCCGTAGAGGGCGACACCGGCCACTACCTGCTGGAGGCCCTGGGGGCCCCCATGGCGGAGGTGGAATGGACCTCCTCCAACCCCGAGGTGGCCCGGGTGGCCAACACCGGCACCGTGTTCATTGAGGGAGAGGGGGAGGCCGTCATCACCGCCAGCTGGAAGGACCAGACGGCGGAGTGTTTGGTCCATGTGCTTCCCAAAGCCACAATCGTGGGCACGGAGGGAAACACGGACCTGCCGGAGGGCGAGCCGGGGGGGATTGCAAAGAGTGTACCCGCTCCCCCGACGTATGAATCCCGTAAGGCTGGATAAGACTGGGCAGAAAAAATCAGGGCCTTGACGGCCCTGGTTTTTTGTTGGTCGGATTCTGCCTTGCCGTCGCTTTGACTTGGTTCTCCACCAGACAGCCAGAGCGGACTTAAAGTTCTTTTGCTCCTTTTCTTTCAAGAAAAGGAGGCCAGCTTCCGGCCCATGAGGACCCCCATGGCGGAGGACATCATGAGGCCCCGGGTCCAGCCGGAGGAGTCCCCCAGGCAGTGGAGGCCCTGGAGGCTGGTGTTGAAGTCCGTGTCCATCTTCACCCGGTTGGAGTAGAATTTCAGCTCCGGGGAATAGAGCAGCGTCTCGTAAGAGGCGAAGCCCGGGACCACGTAGTCCATGGCCTGGATGAAGTTGATGATGTTCATCATGGCCCGGTAGGGCATGGCGGCGGTGATGTCCCCCGCCACCACGTCCGGCAGGGTGGGCCGGATGTTGGACTGGGCCAGCTCCTTCTGCCACGTCCGCTTCCCGTCCAGGATGTCCCCGAAGCGCTGGACCAGAATCTGGCCCGCCCCCAGCATGTTGGTCAGCTCCCCCACCTTCTGGGCGTAGGCGATGGGCTGGTTGAAGGGGACGCTGAAATTGTGGGAGCAGAGGATGGACAGGTTTGTGTTGTCACTTTTATAATCCTTATACGAATGTCCGTTGACCACCGCCAGATCGTTGTCATAGTTCTCCTGGCTGACGAAGCCGCCGGGGTTCTGGCAGAAGGTCCGGACCTTGTTCTTGAAGGGCTTGGGCCAGCCCACCAGCTTGGACTCGTAGAGCACCCGGTTCACCATCTCCATGACCTCGTTCCGGACCTCCACCCGGACGCCGATGTCCACGGTGCCCGGGGCGTGGGCGATGTTGTGCTCCGCGCAGAGCTTCTCCAGCCAGTCCGCCCCCCGGCGGCCCGTGGCGACGACGGTGTGCCGGGCGTGAATCTCGAAGTCCTGGCGCCGGTCGGAGACCGTGACGCCCTTGCAGACGTCGTTCTCCAGGATCAGGTTCTGGCACTCGTGGCCGAAGAGAATTTCCACGCCGTTCTCCTGGAGATAGCGCTCGATCCCCAAGTAGATGTCGTGGGCCTTCTCCGTGCCCATGTGGCGGATGGGGCAGTCCACCAGCTTCAATCCCGCCTGGATGGCCCGCTTGCGGATCTCCTTCCGGTCCTCCGGGTACTCCAGACCCTCGATGTGGGTGTCCGCGCCGAAGTCCAGGTAGATCTTGTCCGCATAGTTGATGGTCTCCTGGGCCAGATCCGGGCCGATGAGGGTGGGCAGATCCCCGCCCACCTCGTAGCTCAGGGACAGCTTCCCGTCGGAGAAGGCCCCCGCGCCGGAGAAGCCGGTGGTGATGTGGCAGTAGGGCTTGCAGCCCACACACTTGTTGGTCTGGCTCTTGGGGCAGCGGCGGTTTTCAATGCTCTGCCCCTTCTCCACCATGACGATCTTCTGCCTGCTCCCCCTTTTCAGCAGCTCCAGGGCGGTGAAAATACCGGCGGGGCCGGCTCCCACGATGACGACGTCTGCGTTCATAGCGGCTTCTCCTTTTTATAGATTCTTTATGAAAGTAGTTTTCATCTTCTGTCTTACTTGGCCGACAGGTCCCTGGCCCGCCGGACGATGGTCCAGGGGGGCACCTGCCGGGGCAGCTTCATGTGAAAAATGCTCTGGGGCGTCCGGGGTTCGAAGAGGGGCAGGCCGTCGGCGTCCGTCATCTCCGGAACCGTCATGGAGAAGGGCCGCACATCCGGGCCCACCAGCTCCACCGTGTCCCCGGTGCGGAACTTGTTCCGGAGGGACAGCGTCGCGTCCCCTTCCCCGCCGCAGTCCGTGACAAGGGCGGCCACCTGCCACTCCCGGACATACCGGGCGTCGTCGTAGTACTGGCCCGGCTGGCCGTAGAAGAAGCCGGTGGAGTAGGGCCGGTGGCTGACGTGCTCCACCTCGTCCCGCCAGACCGGGTCCAGGGCCTCCCCCGCCGCCAGGGCGTCCAGACCGTGGCGGTAGGCGGCGGTGACCACAGCGGAGTAATAGGCGGACTTGGCCCGGCCCTCGATCTTCAGGCTGTCCAGGAACCGGAGGTCCTCCAGGTGGTCGATCATGCACATGTCCCGGGAGTTCAGGATGTAGGCCCCCCGGCCGTCCTCCTCAATGGGGAAGAACTCGCCGGGGCGCTTCTCCTCCAGAAGCGCGTATTTGTAGCGGCAGGGCTGGGCGCAGGCCCCCCGGCTGGAGTCCCGGCCCGTCATGTAGTTGCTGAGGAGGCAGCGCCCGGAGTAGCTGACGCACATGGCCCCGTGGACGAAGGCCTCCAGCTCCAGGGAGGCGGGGGTCTTGTCCCGGATGGTTTGAAGCTCCTCCAGGCTCAGCTCCCGGGCCAGGATGACCCGGGAGGCCCCAAGGTCGTGCCACGCCCGGGCACACTCGTAGTTGGTGACGCCGGCCTGGGTGGAGACGTGGCGGGCGGCGTGGGGGGCGTACCGCCCCGCCAGCTGAAAGGCCCCCAGGTCCGCCAGGATCACCGCGTCCACCCCCGCCGCCTCCAGCAGCTCCAGGTGGGCGGGGAGGCGATCCGCCTCGTCGTTCCGGGGCATGGTGTTGACGGTGCAGTGGACCCGGACGCCGTGGGCGTGGGCGAAGGCTACGGCCTCCGTCAGGCCCTCGGGGGAGAAGTTCCCCGCGAAGGCCCGCATGCCGAAGTTCGTCCCCGCCAGATACACGGCGTCCGCCCCGTAGAGCACCGCCATGCGCAGGCGCTCCATGTCCCCCGCCGGGGCCAGCAGCTCCGGCCGCTTATCCGCCATACTGGTCACTCTGGACAAAGGCGGTGTGCTCGCTCAGGGTGGAGAAGTAGTGGTGCCGGTTGTCCTTGCCCAGGGCGTAGAAGTAGTAGCCGGTTTCCGCCGGCTCCAGCGCCGCGTTGATGGCGGCAAGGCCGGGGTTGGCGATGGGCGTGGGAGGCAGGCCCTTGTGGAGATAGAGGTTGTAGGGCGTGTCCGTCTCCAGGTCCGTCTGGGTGATGGCCCCCTCGTGGCCCGGCAGGCCGTAGAGCAGGGAGGCGTCGATCTGGAGCAGGCCGTTGGTTCCCGCCTTGTCCCCGGGGCCGTCCAGCCGGTTGTAGATGACGGAGGCGATGTTGGCCTGGTCCGTTCCGTCGGTCTCCCGCTCGATGAGGGAGGCCACGGTGACGATTTCCCTCAGGTCATAGCCCTTTTCCTGCCAGGCGGCCAGCAGCTCGTCGTCGATCTTGCTGTTGAAGTTTTTGATCAGGCGGTTCAGGGCGTTTTGCGGCTTTTCGTTCACGTAGAACTGATAGGTGTCCGGGAAGAGGAAGCCCTCCAGGCGGCTGATGTCCTCGGATTCGTTGTCGATGAAGTCATAGTCGAAGTCGGCGGTCTGGGCCGCCTCCGTCAGGGCCGCCTCGGTGTTGACCCCGTTTTTCGCCAGGACGGCGATGGTCTGGGCCACGGTGTAGCCCTCGGGGATGGTGACCTGGACGGTCTCCGCCGTCATGTTCCCGGCGGAGCTCCGCATCCCCAGCACCAGGGCATGGTAGTCCATGTCCGTGTTCAGGGCGTGGCTCCCCATGCCGATTTTTTCCTCCGCGTGGGTGATGTTGGCGTAGAGCTTGAAGAACCAGGGGTACTCGATGAGCCCCGCCGCCTCCAGCTTGTCCGCCACTGTGTCCACGGTGTCCTCGGAGGAGACCTCCACGATCATCTCCACCGGCGACGTGCCGGAGCGGTTGAAGGAGCAGAAGTCGCTGAACAGCAGCCAGCCCGCGCAGCCCAGCAGCGCCGAGGCCAGGGCCACGAAGGTCAGGTGCAGCAGGAGGAACAGAAGCGGGTGCATCCGCCGCCGCCTCCGGCGGCGCTTGCGCTGGGGGGGACGGGCGGGAGCGCGCTCCTCCCGCCGGACCTGCCCGGCGTCCCAGCTGGCGGTGTCGCGGTTGTTGAATTCAGCCATGTTGAAAACCTCCTCGCCCAAGGCGCCCCCGGAAAAGCCCTGAAAAAAAGGACAGGGCGAATTTTCAGGGGGTCAGGCTCCCGGCGGGAACCGGGAGCATAGAATATCTCAAATCCAAGGTCCTGACGCCGCGGTCCGCGGCCCCGGGGCCAAAGAAAGGTGACTGAGTATGTGCTTTAACAATGGAAACGACAACGGCTGCCTGTGGATCGTCCTGATCATCATCCTGTTCTGCTGCTGCGGGTGCGGCGGAAACAGCTGGGGCGGAAACAATTGGGGCGGAAACAACTGGGGCGGCGGCTGCGGCTGCGGAGGCTGCTCCGGCGGATGCGGCTGCAACGGCGGGTGCAGCTGCGGCTGTGGCTGCAACAACGGCTGCAACTGCAACTGCGGCTGCAACTGCAACTGCGGCTGCAACGACTCTTGCTGCTGAATCCTCCGGCCAGGCGGGACGCTCCGGCGTCCCGCTTTCGCCGCCCGTCAGCGGGACAGGCAGTTCAGAACGATGTCCAGCGCCTCCCGGTGGATGTCCTCCGGCGTCCGGGGCAGACCCCCGGCAGCGCAGTCCACCACCGTCCAGCCCTGGGCCCGGGCGATCTCCCCGGCGCACTCCCGGCAGCGGCGGAGATAGTCCCCGTCCCGCTCGTGGATGTCGGCCTTGGTGCGCGTCTCCGCCTCCCGGCGGCGCATGAGCCGGTTCGCCGCCTCGGTGGGCATGTCCAGGTACAGCACCAGATCCGGCTCGGGCAGACCCAAGCGGCGGTACTCCAGATCGAAGAGCCAGTCCAGAAAGCCCCGCCGCTCCTCCGGGGGCAGCTTGGAGGCCTGATGGACGGCGTTGGACGTGGTGTAGCGGTTGGCCACCACCACGCCGCCGGACTCGTAAAACCCGCCCCAGTCCTCCTTGTAGGAGGCGAAACGGTCCACGGCGAACATGATGGAGGCGGCGCAGGCGTTCACGTCCCCGGGAGCCCCTCCCAGGGCCCCGTGGAGGTACAGGTTGGCGGGCTCGGCGAAGGGATTGCCGTACCGGGGGAAATCAATCTCCCGGCAGGACAGGCCCCGGGCCTCCAGACCCCGGCGCAGAAGCCCCGCCTGGGTGGCCTTGCCGGAGCCGTCGGTACCCTCCAGAACAATCAGCTTTCCCCTCATTTCCGCCGCTTCTCCTTCTGCACGTGGATCAGGAACAGGGGCAGCTTCATCATACGCCCCGCCCGGCGGGGGTCCCTGCACAGGCGGTAAAACCACTCCAGGCCGTGGTCGGACCAGAACTTCGGGGCCCGCTCCACCACCCCGGCGAAGACATCCAGGCTTCCCCCCAGGCCGCAGAGCAGCCGGGCCCCGGTGGCCTCACCGTGCCTGGCCATCCAGAGCTCCTGCTTCGGGGCCCCCAGGCAGACGAAGACGCAGTCCGCGCCGCTGGCCCGGATGGCCTCCACCACGGGGCCGTCCTCCTGGAAATAGCCGTCGTGGGTCCCGGCGATTTTCAGGCCGGGGTACTTCTCCGCCAGCTTCTCCCCCGCGGTCTCCGCCACGCCGGGCTTGGCCCCCAGGAGATAGAGGGACAGGCCCTCCGCCGCCATGCGCTCCATGAGCCCGGCGGCGAACTCGATGCCGGGGACCCTGGATTTCAGCGGCGTGCCCAGCATCTTGGCCCCCTTGACGACGCCGATGCCGTCGGGGAGCACCAGGTCCGCGCCGTTCACCGCCTGCCGGGCGGCCAGATTCTCCCGGCAGAGCTCCACGATCTCCGGGTTGGGCGTCGCCACGCGGTGGGCCCCGGGACTGCGGAGCAGCTCCATCCCCCGGTCCACCGCCTCGTCCATGGTCAGGTTGTCAAAGCCGACGCCAAGCACATTGATCCGCACGCGCTCACCTCATTTACAAAAACCGCTCTCTGAGCATATCATTACCATTTTACTGGCATTATAGCATAGGTCAAACCTTTTGTCCATCGCCAAATGCCTCCCCGGCCCGGGTCTCTTTCCGCCCCAGGGGGCAGGGGAGCTGGGCCAGCACCACCGCCGCCAGCATCAGCGCGCAGCCCAAGTACTCCCGGCCCGTCATCCGGGTTCCCAGGATGACGGCCCCGGCGATGGCGGCGAAGAGGGATTCCATGCTCATCAGCAGGGACACCACCGCCGGGTTGGAGTCCTTCTGAGCCAGAATCTGAAGGGTGTAGGCCACGCCGCTGGAGAACACGCCCACATACAGCACCGGCCCCAGATATTCGGGCAGCAGCTCCAGGGGCGGCGGGGCCTCCATGAGGGCCCCGGCGGCGGAGACGGCGGTCATGACCAGAAACTGGGCGCAGGACAACGCCACGCCGTCCACCTTGTTGGTGAAGTGGTCCACCGCCAGAATCTGGGCGGTGAAGCAGAAGGCGCACACCAGCACGTACAGGTCCCCGCCGGTGACGGTGAGCTCCTCGGTGACGCAGAGGCAGTACAGCCCCCCCACCGCAAGAAGCACCCCCAGCCACAATGCCCGGGGGACCTTCTTCCCCAGGGCCAGCCCCGCCAGGGGCACCAGGACGATGTACAGCGCCGTGATGAAGCCCGCCTTGCCGGGGGTGGTGGTCTCCAGGCCCTTCTGCTGGAAGAAGCTGGCCACCGACAGCGCCCCGCCGCAGCACAGGCTCCCTATGATCAGGTCCCGGCGGGACCCATAGGAAACGGGAACCTCCCCCCTGCCCCGCCGCCAGAGGGCCCGCAGGCCGCAGAGGCCCAGCAGAAAGAAGAAGGCGATGACCGCCCGGGCGGTGTTGAAGGTGAAGGGGCCCATGTATTCCGCGGCCACGCTCTGGGCCACGAAGGCGGTGCCCCAGATCATGGCCGTGACCAGGGGCAGGACGTTTTGACGAACTCGGTTGACTTTCATTTTCCTTGCTCCATGTTCTCTTCTGTGATATACTTGAGTTTGTTACGCGGCCCGGAGCCGCGCAAGTCTGTATTGTAGCACCGAGGTGAGAAAATGGCAAGGCTTTGTCGTGAATTCTACGCCCGGGACACCCTGGATGCCGCCAGGGCCCTGCTGGGCAAGGTCCTGGTCCGCCGCCTGGAGGGCGAAACGCTGGCGGGGCGCGTCGTTGAGACCGAGGCCTATGTGGGCCGCTGTGACAAGGCCTGCCACGCCTACGGCTACCGCCGGACCGCCCGGACGGAAACCCTTTTCGCCCCGCCGGGGACGGCCTATATTTACCTCATCTACGGCATGTACCACTGCCTGAACTTCGTCACCGAGCCGGAGGGGGAGCCCGCCGCCGTGCTCCTCCGAGCCCTGGAGCCCGTGGCGGGAACGGAGACCATGGCCCGCCTCCGGTACGGGGACAAGCCCCTGACGGCTTACCGAAAAAAGAACTTTCTCAACGGCCCCGGCAAGGTCTGCCGGGCCCTGGCCCTGACCCGGGCGGAGAACGGGCTGGACCTGACGGGGGACACGCTTTTCCTCTGCGACGGCCCGGAGGATATCGGGCTGGCCCCCTTCCCCGTTTCCGGGAAAGAACACATCATCGCCGGTCCCCGGATCGGGGTGGACTACGCGGAGGAGGCCCGGGACTTTCCCTGGCGCTTCCGGCTGGCAAAGGAGGATTGAGCCATGTTTTTCTTCGATATGGACGGCGTGCTGACGGACTCCAACGGCGTGTGGAAGAAGGTGGACCGGGAGTTCCTGGCCCGCCGGGGGATGAAGTACACCCACGCCTATTACGAGGGCGTGGCCCACGTCCCCCTGCCCCTGGCGGCGGTGTTCACCAAAGAGTTCTGCAAGCTCCCCGAGTCCTGCGAGGCCATCGTGGCCGAGTGGATGGAGCTGGCGGCGGACTCCTACGCCCACGTGCCGGTGAAGCCCGGCGTCCGGGCCTATCTGAAGCAGTGCAGGGCGGAGGGGCGGCGGATGGCCGTGGTGACCTCCAGCGTGCCGGAGCACTGCCACACGGCCCTGGAGGCCCTGGGGCTGGAGAAGTATTTCGAGCGGATCACCTTCGCCCATGAGCTGGGCCTCCAGAAGAGCGGGCCGGAGATCTGGCTGGCCGCCGCCGGCGCCGCCGGGGTCCGGCCGGAGGACTGCACCGTCTTCGACGACAGCCTCGCCGCCTGCAAGGGGGCCCGGGCGGCGAAGATGCGGGTGGTGGGAGTCCACGACAGTCTCTTCAGCCAGGATGAGGCGGAGATGCGGGGCTACTGCGACGTGTATATCAAGAGCTTTGAGGAGCTGCTCTGGATGCCGGAGCGGAAGAAGCGGAAATGAATGGCCTTCCTCCTCTGCCGGGGCGGGGTTGGTGCTCGCCCTTCGGGCGGGGGAGTCAGCAGCCCTTTGAGGGCTGGTCCAATGCACCCCCCATGTCGTCGGAAGAAACTCCGCCCGCTCCGCCCCCGCCTGACGGCGAGGTCTCCGCTCTGCTCCGTTCCTTCCTCCTCTCCCCACCGCGCGGGGCGCGGCGGGGGCCCCTCTTTTGCGAAAAGAGACTGCGTCCGCAGACGCGTGTCGGAGGCCAACCGCCGCAAAGCGGCGGCTCTTAGGCCGGAGACGAATGCGCCGTGCACGGTGGAAGAGAGAAAACGGGGGGTGCAATGAACCAGCCATCATCATGGCTGTTGACTCCCCCGCCCGTCAGGACGAGTAAACGTCACGGGAGGGCCGGACATCCGGCCCTCCCTCGCTTTGGCTTTATATGGCTTTCACCATCCCGGCGGGAAGCCCCGCCCCTGCATCTATCATACACTTCCCTGCCGTCTGCCGCATCGGCGGCTTTTTCGCCTTGCCGCAGCTTTTGCCGCGAAGCCGCCGCCAGACGCCGGGAAGAATATACCGTCATGCCTCCGGCGCTCAGCCGAAGAAGTAGCGGAACATGTCGAAGGGATCGCTGTAATAGCCGCCGTCCCGGTTGTCATAGCCGCCGTTTCCGCCGTCGGGGGCCTGCCGGGCGGGCTGATCCTGCTGCTGGGCCTGCTCGTCCCTGGGGGCCGCGTCCCAGGTCAGGTCCAGAGTCACGTTCCCGTCGGGGCGGTAGACCTCCAGCTTGGCGGCGTCCCCGGCGCTGTACTTCTTTTTCGCCAGATTCAGGTCCTCCACCGTTTTGATCTCCGTGTCGTCCACCTTGACGATCACGTCGCCCATTTTCAGCCCCGCCTTTTCCGCCGCGCTGCCCGCCTCCACGGAGCAGACGAAGACGCCGGTCTTCTGGTCATAGCTGAACTGGGCCGCCCAGCTCTCGTTCATGGTCTGGGGGGTGATGCCCAGCCACGCCCGGTTAGTCACATAGCCGTTGGTCATGATGTCCTTCACCATGGAGAAGACGTCGTTCATGGGAATCGCGAAGCCCAGGCCCTCCACCGTGGTGCCGCCGGAGGACTGGGAGTATTTGGCGGAGACGATGCCCACCACCTCGCCGTACTGGTTGAACAGGGGCCCGCCGGAGTTTCCGGGGTTGATGGAGGTGTCCGTCTGGATCATGTTGAAGGGCGTCCCGTCCACGTTGATGGCCCGGTCCACGCAGGAGACCATGCCGCCCGACATGGAGAAGGTCAGCTCTCCCAGGGGGTTGCCGATGGCCAGCACGTGGTCCCCCACGTTCAGCGTGGCGCTGTCCCCCAGGGTGACGGGCTGGAGGTCCTCCGCCTCCACCTTGATGACGGCGATGTCATAGTCCTCCTCGCCTCCGATATACCGGGCCTCGAACTCGTCCCCGCTGTACAGGGTGACGGTCACCGTTTCCGCGTTTTTCACCACGTGGTAGTTGGTGAGGATATACCCGTCCTTGCTCAGCACGAAGCCGGACCCGGCGGAGGCGGACTGTACCGGCTGGCCGAAGAAGTTGTACCCGGCGGTGGCGGAGGTCCGGATGGACACCACGCTGTTCACGTTGGCGGCGTAAACCTCCGCGTCGCTCAGGGCCGTTTTCCCGTCCACATCCCGGAGGGCCACCTGGGTGACGGGGCGGTTGGAGACGCTGATCTCGCTCTCGTTTCCTCCCCCGCCGAGGCGGCCCGCGGCCCACACGGCGCCGCCCCCCGCCGCGCCGCCCAGCAGCGCGCAGCTCAGAGCCAGAGCGGTGATCTTCAGGCCCAGTCGGTTTTTCTTCACGGGCTTCCCCTCCAATTCGGGTCCCTGGGACCCGGGCTGTCCGCCGGGGGTGTGGAGGCTCTCCCCAAAGGTGGGCTCCGCGCCGTCCCTGCGGTAGGTGTAATGGTACAGATTCTTTTCGTCGTTATACATAACCGGTTTCCTCCTTCATTATGTATCCCGTTCTCTCGTCCTTTAGAAGTCAAGATAACAGGAATTCGTGTCGAACGTGTGAACTGGGATTGTCTGGTTTTTGAATTTTGGACCGCCGCCCCTCCCGGGACGGCCGTTCCCCGACTTGATGGCCTCAGTATAGACGGCGGAACTTAAAAAATGCTGAAAGAAGTTTGAAGGATTTTTAAACAGAAAACCCCTTGCCAGCCCGGGGCCGCTGTGCTATCATGGAAATGGAAATCCCTGACTCAGGAGGTCTCAAGTCATGAAGCTGAAAAAGATTCTGCTCTGCGCCCTGGCCGCGGCGCTGCTGACCCTGCCCGTCTCCGCCCACGGGCACCACGGCGGCTGCCACAGCCGTCCCGTCCGCCCCTCCCGGCCCGCCGTCAGCGCCACCGTCACCGTCTGTCAGGTGGAGGGCTGCACCAAAACCGGGCGGCATGTCCACAATGGCGTCACATACTGCGGCTATCCCCACGAAAGCGGCGTCTGCGACAACAACTGCCGGGCCCTCTGCCCCCTGGAGGGCTGCCCCGAGACCGGGCGGCATGTCCACAACGGGGTCACCTACTGCGGCTATCATCACGCGGACGGCTTCTGCGACGGGCGCTGCCGTCCCCTCTGCCCGGTGCCCGACTGCCCCATTGAGGGGGCCCACGTCCACGACGGCGTGACTTACTGCGGCTATCCCCATCAGGACTGGTTCTGTGACGGCCGCTGCCGGGCCCTGTGCACCGTGGACGGCTGCGCCATTCAGGGGCGGCACGACCACGGCGGTGTCCTCTGCTGCGGCTACGGACACATGGACGGCTTCTGCGACGGCACCTGCCGGGCCCTGTGCAGCGTGGAGGGCTGCTCCATCGAGGGGCCCCACAGCCACCGAGGCGTCTCTTACTGCGGCGACGACCACCCCTCCGGCTTCTGCGAGGGCCTCTGCCACGTGGCCTGACCTCTCCCGCGTCCCCACAGGACCGCCTTCCGGCGGTCCTGTTTTTTCCAGATTTTTTATCACCTCAAACCGCGCATACTCCGTCTTCTCCGGCGCACACTAGGAGGGCGCTGATGAGGCCGTACCATCTCTCCTTTCACGCGGAAACGCGCCGGGGGGAACAGGCGGGACAGCCTCCCGGCGCTTTGAAAATCTTCACGCGGGAGGACCGGACTCATGACCAACTGCACCAACGGGGGATGCGCCTGCACCCCCAACCAGAGCATCAAATGCACCGTGACCAACTGTGCCAACCACTGCCAGGACTCCGCCTACTGCGGACTGAGCACCATCCAGGTGGGCACCCATGAGAGCAATCCCACCATGGTGGAGTGCACCGACTGCCAGAGCTTCCAGCTGAAATGAGCGGCCCCCTCCCGGTCCCTCCGGGAGGGGTACATAAACGGGAAGGGAGGCGGCGGCGTGAGAGAAGCCCGGACGGCCCGGCTGGCGGGAGCGGCGGCGGGTCTGGCCAACGGATTGTTCGGCGGCGGCGGGGGCATGGTGTTCCTGCCCATCCTGTCCCGCTGGGGGAACCTGAGCCAGCGGAAGCTCTACGCCACCTGCGTGGGGGTGATCTTTCCGGTGTGTCTGGTGTCGGCGGCGGTGTACGTCTGGCGGGGCGGCGTGTCCCTCATGACGGCCCTGCCGTATCTTGCCGGGGGGCTCGTGGGCGGCTGGCTGGGCGGGAAGCTCTACGGGAAGGTGCCCACGAAGCTCCTCAAGTGGCTTTTCGCCGCCTTTCTCTTCTACGCGGGGGTGAAGTATCTGCTGTGACGGACTGGATGATTCCCTTTCTCTGCGGCCTGGGGGCCAGCGTGATCTCCGCCTGGGGCGTGGGGGGCGGGACGCTGCTGCTGCTGGTGATGACCCTCTTCCTGGGGGTGGACCAGCGGACGGCCCAGGGGGTGAACCTGCTGTTCTTCCTCCCCACCGCCGCCAGCGCCCTGGTCTGCCACGCCAAGGGCGGCTATCTGGACAAGCCCACGCTGAAATCCGCCGTGCCCGCCGCCGTCGCCGCCGCGCTGGCGGGGGCCTGGGTGTCCAACAGCCTGGACGTGGAGATTCTGCGCAGGCCCTTCGGCGTCTATCTCCTCCTCTCCGGGGTCGGACTGCTGTGGCCGAAAAACAAAAAACGGGGCGCCGAGCCCCCGGAGTCCTGAGGCTCCGGGGGCCTTTCCCCCTTTCAGGCCAGCTCCGCCACGGCCACGTAGATGTTGGAGATCTCATACCAGACGGCGAAGTCCACGCTGCCCGTCCGGGGCAGGTGGAAAATCTTCTGAAAGGCCTCCACCGCCTCCCGGGTGGCGGGGCCGAAGACGCCGTCCGCCGGAATCTTGGGGATGGCGGGGAAATTGTCCCCGATCCGGTTCAGCTGGCTCTGGACGGTGCGGACCGCCTCCCCCTCGCTGCCCTCGCTCAGCACCTCGCCGCCGTAGGACAGGGGGACGCCCTCCACCTTCTCCGCGCTTTTGAGGTAGATGTCCGCGCCGTAGTACTTCTTCAGGATGCTCACCGCGTCCCAGCCCTGCTCCCCCAGGGCCTGGGACTCCCACTGGCTCAATCCGCCGCACCGGGTCCGCCGCCCGTCGCAGTACTGGGTGAAGAGGGGCTGGGAAATGCCCTCCTTCGTGACGTAGGTGGTGAAGAGATCGTCCACCACCACGCCGATCTCCTGGAAGATGGTCCGCCCGTGGGAGTAGGACTGGTCGAAGGCCGTGGAGCTGGTGATGGTGAAGTCATGGCCCTTCCCCCGGTACCACTCGGTGTAGACCCGGTTCAGCGTGAAGGAGAGGATGGCCAGGACGTTGGCCTTGATGGCCTCCGTCCTCCAGGTGGAGTAGATTTCGCTGCACGCCACGTTTTTGATGTAGTCCTTGAAGCGGACCCAGTGGTTTTTCGCCGAGGCGTCGTCGGGCCGCCCGTCGTGGACCACCACGAACTCCGGGATCACCGGCTCCGGCAGGACGACGAGCCCCTCCGGCTCCGGCAGAGGCTTGACCTCCTCCTCCTCCGGCCGGGCGGGGAACTCCCCCCAGAGGGCGTGGGGCGGCAGGAGCACGTTGTGTACATTGAAGCCCCCGGTCCGGGCCGGGGCCAGGGAAGCCCGCTGGATGGCCCGCCCGGCGGGCAGCACCTCCACGCCCCCCAGGTGGAGAGTCTCCCGCCCCGGGGCGGAGACGGTGACGTTGTAGACGGCGTAGGGCCGCTCCGCCGCCCCCTCCTCCACGGACCACTCCATGGGCGGCGCGGGCAGCTCCAGAAACGGGGTCTGCCCGGAGGAATCGGTGACGGCCTCCTCCAGGACCCTCCCGTCCGCCGGGTCCGTGACCCGGACCCGGGCCCCGGGGACGGGGTCCGGGCCCTCCCCCGCCGTGACAAAAATCTGTAAATCGCCTCTGTCCAGATAAGATGGATTCATAAGGGCGCTCCTCCTTTCCATAATCCATCCTATGCGGCCGGGGCCCGGCGGGGTCCGCCCTTTGTAACAAAGTTGTAATGTGGGAATCCCGGTTTTCTCCCTCCGGGGGCTTGCAAGCGGGGGGAAAATCCCTTACAATAGGGGTGGCTTGCCAAAGCCGCCAATTCTGAGACGAAACGAGGTGCGCGCATATGAAAAAGACGCTGACCGCTCTTCTCCTGGCCCTGGCCCTGCTGACCGGCGGCGCCGCCGCCTTCTCCGACGTGGACGGGGGGCTGTACTATGCCGCGCCCATCGCCTGGGCCGTGGAGCGGGGCATCACCACCGGGACCTCCGAGTCCACCTTCTCCCCCGACAGCCTCTGCACCCGGGGGCAGATCATCACCTTCCTCTGGCGGGCCGCCGGGTCCCCGGAGCCGGAGCGGACGGACAGCCCCTACGGCGACGTGTTCCCCGGCGCGCTGAACCAGGACATCTACAAGGCCATCCTCTGGGCCTGCGGGGCCGGCATCACCGTTCCGGAAAACCCGGGCGGGGCCAGCTTCTCCCCCGGCGAGGCCTGTGACCGCGCGCAGGCCGTGCTGTTCCTCTGGCGCTGGTCCGGGTCCCCGGAGGCCGGCGCCCCCGCCGCCTTCACCGACGTGAGCCCCGACGCGGACTACGCCCCGGCGGTGGCCTGGGCCGTGGAGAACGGCATCACCTCCGGCACCTCCGAAGACACCTTCTCCCCCGGCGAGCCCTGCACCCGGGGGCAGATCGTCACCTTCCTCTACCGCTGCGTCAACGAGGCGGCCCCCGGAGAGAAGGTGGTCCACATCCCCGAGGACTTGGTCCCCTCCTCCCCGGAGCCGGAGGCCGAGGCGCCCCGGCCCCTGCAGACCTACACCGGAACGGGGGAGGCCCGCTCCCTGGGCCTGGACGGCAGCGAGTTCACCACGGAGGGCATCTACGACGCGGAGGTCACCGTGGACGTCTACTCCCCCTATGAGGCGGTGTTCACCATCGACATCCCCTTCCCCCTGTATCAGGCCTGCACCTACCTCGTCCGGTTCGACAACCCGGAGAAGCGCGACACCAGCTATCTCTTCATCTTCCAGCGCTGGGACGAGGCCTTCGCCGACATGATCCCCTGGGAGGACGACCACAACAGCCTCCGCTTTGTGGACACCAGTGGCCGGGACGGCTTCCTCTCCGTCCACCAGGACTGGAGCGGGGACGACCGGATCGGCGGGTCCCTGGTCCGCCGGGTCACCTTCTCCCCGGGCAGCTGTTTCACCTTTGACATGCTGAACGGCTACACGCCCTCCTGCCATGTCAGCACCAGCCGGTAAGCGCCGGAGAATCCCGCAAGACAGACCGAAACGGGCTGTGCCGCATGGCACAGCCCGTTTTTTCCTGTGTTTTTCTTCTCAGGCCCTGGCCTGGAAGACCGCCTTCATGCCCTTATAGGTCTCGTAGCAGTCCAGCTTGCCCACCGTCTCGAAGGGGGCGTGCATGCTCAGCACCGGAACCCCGGCGTCCAGGGTGGTGATGTTCCGGTTGGCCATATACATGGCCACGGTTCCGCCGCCGCCGGCGTCCACCTTGCCCAGCTCCGAGATCTGCCAGATGACCCCCGCCTCGTCGAAGAGCCGCCGGACATAGGCCACCGTCTCCGCGTCCGCGTCGGAGGCCCCGGACTTGCCCCGGGCCCCGGTGTACTTGCACAGGCCGATGCCATGGTTCAGCTGGGACTCGTTCCGCTTCTCGAACACGTCGGGGTAGTTGGGGTCATAGGCCGCCGTCACGTCGGCGCTGAGGCAGAAGGACCTGGCGAAGCAGCTCCGGAGGGCCGTGCCCTGGGCGGCGCACAGGTCCTCGATGAAAGTGTCGAAGGCGGCGGACTGCATGCCCGTCACGCCGTCGGAGCCGATCTCCTCCTTGTCCGCCAGGATGCACACGGCGGTCTTCACCGGCGTCTCCTCCAGGTCCAGCAGGGCCTTCAGGGCGGCGTAGGCGCAGACCCGGTCGTCGTGGCCATAGGCCCCGATCATGGACCGGTCCAGGCCGATGTCACAGGCCTTGATGGCCGGGACCGCCTCCAGCTCGGCGGAGCTGAGGTCGTCCTCCACGATGCCGTACTTCTCGTTCAGCAGCTTCATCACCGCCAGCTTCACCCGGCCGGACTCCTCCTCGCCGCCGATGGGGCGGCTTCCCACCAGGAGGTTCAGCGTCTCGCCGGGAATGGCCGTGGCCAGGGGCTTCTTGCCCTGCTCCTGGCCCAGGTGGGGCAGCAGGTCCGTGATGACCAGCCGGGGCTCCCCCTCCTCCTCGCCGATGCGGACGGTGACACGGGTCCCGTCCTTCAAAATCACCACGCCGTGGAGGGCCAGGGGCATGGTCACCCACTGGTACTTCCGGATGCCGCCGTAGTAGTGGGTCTTGAAATAGGCCAGCTCGCTGTCCTCATAGAGGGGGTTGGGCTTCAGGTCCAGCCGGGGGGAGTCGATGTGGGCCGCCGCCAGCTGGATGCCCTCCGAGAGGGGCTTCCGCCCGATGTGGGCCAGCATGACGGCCTTGCCCCGGTTGCAGTGATAGAGCTTGTCCCCGGGCTTCACGTCCATGCCCGGCGCGTAGGGCCGGTAGCCCCGCTCCTCCGCCATGCGGACGGCCTCGGCGGCGCAGAGTCGCTCCGTCCTGCCCGCGTCCAGGAAGCGCCTGTATCCGGCGCAGTAGTCCTCCATGGCCCCCCTGTCGGCCTGGGACAGGCTGTCATAGCCGTTCTTTTTCGTGGAGAGGAGCTGTTTTTTCAGCTCCTTGTACTCGTTTTTGTCCATAAGATGTTACCTCCTGATATTAACCGTGCCGCTTCTCCTCCTGGATGGCCTCCACCAGACGCTCGAAGAACAGGTAGGCGTCCCGGCGGAACTCCTCCGGGGAGTCGCTGGCGTTGTTCAGCTCGCAGTCGCACTTGCCCCGGTAGTACTCGTCCTGCTTCTGGGCGTTGACCCGCAGGCGGGCGTACTGCTCCGTGATGTGGTCCCGGGCCATGATGCGCTTCACCCGCAGCTCCGTGGGGGCCGTCACGGCGATGGTCCGGTCGCAGAGCCGGTCCAGGCCGCTCTCAAAGAGGTTGATGGCGTCCAGGACGCACAGGCCGTCCACGGAGGCCACCACCTGCTCCAGCACCGGGACCAGGAAGCGGTACACGATGGCGTTGAGCTGGTCCAGCCGGTCCCGCTTGGCGAAGACCTCCTGCCCCAGCTTCTTCCGGTTCAGCTGGCCCTCGGCGCTGAAGACTCCGGGGAATTTCTCGTTGATGGCGTTCTTGAAGGCGTCGTCCTCCGCCAGCACCCGGTGGTAGACCAGGTCGCAGTCGATGACGGTGCCGCCCAGGTCCTGGACGGCCCGGAGGGCGCTGCTCTTCCCCGCGCCGGTGCCGCCGGTGACCCCCAGGATGATCCGCTGGCTGTCGGCGTTGATGACGTGGAAGCCCGCCGCCTTCTTCAGCCGGTTGCCGATGGCAAGGCCGAGCCCCCGGTTGTCCGGGCACTGGGCGAAAATCTCCTCCACCTCCGTGGAGTCGAAGCTCCGCAGAGCCTCGAAGACCCGCTGGGCCTGGGTGAACTTGTCGCTGCTGGGGCCCAGGGAGCGGACCACCTGCTGGGTGAAGAGGTGGGCGTACTCGTCGAAGCAGATGATCCCCGCGCCGGGGCCCGCCCGCTCCGCGATCTTCCGGGCTGAGTTCATGGGGGAGCCGGTGACCACCGTCACCGGGGCCTTGGGGGCGTAGTGGCGGTACTTCATGCCCGGGGCGCCGGGGCGCTCCTCCGGCCGGAGGGAGGCGCTGACCGCCCGGTCCACGTCGATGTGGCCGATCAGCCGCTCGATGTCCTCCACCGGCAGTCCGCCAGGGCGGAGGAGCCGGGGGGGCTCCCGGGTCAGGTCCAGCACGGTGGACTCCACGCCCACGGCGCAGGGCCCCCCGTCGATCACCATGTCGATCCGGCCCCCCACGTCCTCCATCACGTCCTGGGCCGAGGTGCAGCTGGGCCGGCCGGAGGTGTTGGCGCTGGGGGCGGCGATGGCCATTCCCGCCTCCCGGATGATGGCCAGGGTGACGGGGTGGTTGGGGCAGCGGACACCCACGGTGTCCAGGCCCGCCGTGGTCTCGTCGGGGACCGCGGGCTGGCGCTTCAGAATCATGGTCAGGGGCCCGGGCCAGAACTTCCGGGCCAGGGTGTAGGCCACCGGGGGAATCTGCGCGCAGTACCGGGGCAGCCACTGGGCCCCGGTGACGTGGAGGATCAAGGGGTTGTCCTGGGGACGGCCCTTCACCTCGAAAATGCGCCGGACGGCGGCGGGGTTGGTCCCGTCAGCTCCCAGGCCGTACACCGTCTCCGTGGGGATGCCCACCAGCCCCCCCTCCCGGAGGATCTTGGCGGCGGCGGAAATCTTGTCCTCAATCTCCTTCTGCTGTCCCTTGGTGTCCCGCAAATCGTAATAAATCGTCTGCATATGCCTCGCCTCTATCTTTTTCCAGGCGGGTCCCCCCGCCAAATTCAACCTTCTCCGTTTTTCAGCCGCTCGGCCCGGTCCGCCGCGGCCAGGGCGTCGATGATCTCGTCCAGATCGCCGTTCAAAACGGCGTCCAGCCGGTGGACCGTCAGCCCGATCCGGTGCTCCACCACCTGGCTCTGGAGGAAGCGGTAGGTCCGTATCTTCTCGCTGCGCCATCCGCCGCCCACCTGGCTTCTCCGCTCTGAGGCGGCGGCGGCGTCCCGCCTCTCCCGCTCCCGCTGATAGAGCCGGGAGCGGAGAACCCGCATGGCCTTGTCCTTGTTTTTATACTGGCTCCGCTCGTCCTGGCAGGTCACCACCGTCCCCGTGGGCAGGTGGGTGATCCGGATGGCGGACTCCGTCTTGTTGACGTGCTGTCCCCCCGCGCCGGAGGAGCGGTAGGCGTCGATCTGCAAATCCTTCGGGTCGATGGCCACGTCCACCTCCTCCGCCTCGGGGAGGACCGCCACGGTGGCGGTGCTGGTCTGGATGCGGCCGCTGGACTCTGTCTCCGGCACCCGCTTGACCTGGTGGACGCCGCTCTCGAATTTCAGGCGGGAGAACACGTCCTCCCCCTCGATCAGCACGCCGCACTCCTTCACGCCCCCCAGCTCCGTCCCGCTCAGGCTGAGGACCTCCGCCCGCCAGCCCCGGCGCTGGGCGTACATGGTGTACATCCTGAGGAGCTCCCCGGCGAAGAGGGCCGCCTCCTCGCCGCCCACGCCGGCGCGGATTTCCAATATGGCGTTCCGCCCGTCGTTGGGGTCCCGGGGGAGGAGCAGGCGCTTCAGCTCCTCCCGGAGCTGTTCCGCCTCCGCCCTGGCCTGAGACAGCTCCTCCTGGGCCAGGTCCCTCAGCTCCGGGTCGTGGAGAAGGGCCTCCGCCTCCTCCCGGCGGCGCTCCGCCGCCTCCAGGGCCCGGGAGGCCTCCACCACCGGCGCCAGCTCCTTCAGCTCCCGCTGAATCGCCGCCAGCTTCCTCCCGTCGCCGTAGACGGCGGGGTCCGACAGCCGGGCCTCCAGGTCCTCCCGGCGGAGGGCCAGCGCTTTCAATCTCTCCCGCATTGAACCACTCCCGCGCTCACCGGCCGGTGGTCTGCAGGAATTCCTGGGTCTGGCGGAGAAACTCCTCCTGCCAGAAGGCGTAACCCACGGAGCCGCTCCGCAGGGACACCGCCGTCCGGTGGCCGCAGGGGACGTAGGCGTCCATCTGCTCGAAGATCTCCTCGTTCTTGTCCTCCGAGCCCCGGGTCAGCACATAGGAGGCGTTGCGGATATGCTTCCCGTTTTCCTTCAAAAAACTCCGCACCACGGAGCTGCACCGCCCCGCCCACACCGGGGACCCCACGATCACCAGCCGGTAATCCGTCAGGGGAAACCGGGCGGAGCACTGAACAGCCGGCACGGTCCGGCGCATGGCGTCCAGGCCGCAGCGGAGCCAGCCGCCCCAGCCGCTTCGGTCCACGTTGTCCTGGAGCTCCGCAAGCTCGGCCCCCAGGGCCTTGGCGATCTCCTCCATGGCCGTCCGCGTGTTCCCCGTCCGGGAGTAGTACACGCACAGCACGTTGTTCCATGCCACTTGGCGTTCATCTCCTTTGATTCCATCAGTCAAAGAGGGCCGTCTTCACCACGGCGAAAGCCTCTCTCAAATAGTAGTTGGCGGTGAGCCACCACCAGGGCAGCTCCGCCGGAACATCGACGATGCGCAGCCCCTGCTTTTGGGCGATCATGTGGGCCCGGAAGCAGTGGAAGTCATTGGTCACCACGGCGACGGTGGCCGTCTCCGTGTCCAGGCCGTACTCCTCCAGCAGGGCCTTGGAGTACCGGAAGTTCTCCGCCGTGCTGGTGGACCGCTCCTCCAGCAGGAGCTCCGCCCCCGTGTCCTCCAGGCAGCGGCGCATGGCCTCCGCCTCGGTGATCCGCTCTCCCGGCCCCTGTCCGCCGGAGAGGACCACGGGGACGTCCGGGTGCTTCTGAAGATAGGCCTCCGCCGCCCGAATCCGACTCCAAAGGGCCGCCGAGGGCGTCTCGCCGTTGACCCCGGCCCCCAGGACGATCACCGCGTCCACAGGGATGGCGGAGTTGTCCGCCTCTCCCCGGAAGACGACAGCGGCCTCGATGCTCACCAGGGCCGCAATGCCCAGGGTCAGGCCCGCGAGAAAAACCCGTTCACAGATTTTACAGGCCCGGGACCTGCCCGCCCGGTGGTGAAGGAACAGGCCAAACTCCCAAACTGCGGCGATGCCCAGCAGGAGATACCCGGTGAAGCGCATTCCGTTGGGAATGAGCACCAGGGCCAGTCCGGCACAGGCCAGGGCCAGCATACCAATCCGGCAGGGTCTCTTCGCCGTCATGCCTCGGCCTCTTCGCTGAGCCGCTCCCAGCGCTCGTAGAGGGCGTCCAGGTCCGCCTGGGCGTCCTCCCGGGCCGCCGTCAGCTCCGTCAGCTTCTCATAGTCGCAGGCGGCGGCCTCCATGTCCGCCTCCAGGGCGGCGATGTTCTCCTCCGCCCTGGCGATGTCCCGCTCGCAGATGGTCAGCTGCCGCCGGGCGTTCTGCTGGGCCCGGTTCCCCCGGGCGGGGCGCTCGGCCTTCTCCTTCCGCGGCTGCGGGGGCTCGATTTTCGCCGCCTCCTCCTGGGCCTTCATCTGCCGGTACTGGGTGAAGCCGCAGGGGTAGTCCGTGATCGTCCCATCCGCCAGCTCCCAGATCCGGGTGGCGAAGCGGTTGATGAAATAGCGGTCGTGGCTGACGAAGAGCAGCGTCCCGTCATAGCCCTCCACCGCCTCCTCGATCCACTCCCGGGACGCGATGTCCAGGTGGTTCGTGGGCTCGTCCAGGATGAGGAGGTTGATCTCCCCGTCCATCAGCATGCACAATCGCAGGCGGCTCTGCTCCCCGCCGGAGAGGACGGACACGGGCTTGAACACGTCCTCCCCCCGGAAGTCATAGGCCGCCAGCCGGTTCCGGGCGCTCTGGGCGGAGAGGCCCCGCTTGGAGGCCATCATATTCTCCACCAGATTCCAGTCCGGGTGGTCGAAGTGAATGATCTGGGGCAGGTAGGCCGGTTTGGCCTGGGGGCCCAGCTTGATCCGCCCGTCGTCGGGGTACAGCTCCCCCATGATCATCTTGATGAGGGTGGATTTCCCCGTCCCGTTGTCCCCGATGAGGGCGATGCGTTCGCCCCCTTCGACCTTCAGGGTGATGCCCTCAAACAGGCGCTTGTCCCCGTAGGACTTGGCTACGTTCCGAATGCCCAGCATCTCGTCCCCGTGAAACTCGGCGGTGGAGAAGCGGGCGTCCATTTTCCTCGCCTTGGTGGGCCTCTCGGTGGTGCGCATCCGCTCGATGCGCCGCTCGATGTTCACCGCCCGGCGGTAGGTCTTGTCCATGCCCATGAAGGCCCAGACCCGCAGCTGCTCCGCCGCTTTTTCCAATTGCTCGATCTTGGCCTGTTCCTTCTGATACTGCTTCAGCCGCTCCTGATAGCGGCGCTCCTTCTCCACGGCGTAGAAGCTGTAGTTTCCGCTGTAGAACTCCGCCTTCCCGTCCTCGATCTCGATGACCCGGGTCACCACCCGGTCCAGGAAGTAGCGGTCGTGGGAGATGGCCAGCACGGTGCCCCGGAAGCCCCGGATATACTCCTCCAGCCACTCCGTGGCGTGGAGGTCCAGGTGGTTCGTGGGCTCGTCCAGCAGCAGGATGTCCGTGTCCTCCAGGATGAGGCGCCCCAGGTTCACCCGGGTCTTCTCCCCGCCGGAGAGGCTGTCGAAGAGCTGCTTCCGCTGCTCCGGGGAGATGGAGAGGCCGTTTGCGATTTTGTTGACGGCCACGTCGGTGTCATAGCCCCCGAAGACCTCGAACCGCTCACTGAGGGACCCGTAGCGCCGCAGCAGCGCCGGGTCCGATTCCCCCGCCGCCATGCGGCCCTCCAGGGCCTCCATCTCCCGGGCCAGACTCTCCAGCCGCCGGAAGGCGGAGCGGAGCACGTCCTCCACCGTGTACCCCGCCGGGTACACGGGGATCTGGGAGATCAGGCCCAGCCGGTGGCGGTCGGCGATGGAAACCTGTCCCTCGTCGTGGTCCAGCTCTCCCGTCAATATGCGAAACAAGGTGGTTTTGCCCGCGCCGTTCCGGCCCAGCAGGCCCACCCGCTCCCCCTGGTCAATCTGAAAGGTCAGGCCGTCCAGGACGTTGTGCCCCACCTCGAAGGACTTGACCAGGGAGTTGATCTGTATCTCAATCATAGTATTCCGTCGTTCATTCTCCAGTTTACGTTTCCTGCAGCCGCTCCACCAGCCAGCCGAACCTCATGGCGTGGGAGGCCTTCACCAGCATGACGGTTCCCGGCCCCAGCTCCCGCCGGAGCTCCGGCAGGGCCTCCTCCTTCGTGGGGAAGTACTGCACGGACCCGCCGCTGAGGGCCACGCCGTCGGCGATCTTTCCCGCCAGCTCTCCGCTGCCGATGGCGAACACCAGGTCGATGCCCAGCATGGAGGCCAGGGCCCCCATGTTGAAGTGGGCCCGGCTCCGGATGTCCCCCAGCTCCCCCATGTCCCCCAGAACGGCCACCCGCTTGTCGCAGTCCGTCCGGGCCAGGATCTCCAGCGCCGCCGCCACGGACTGGGGGTTGGCGTTGTAGCAGTCGTCCAGCAGCATCCGCCGGTCCCGGAGGCGGAGGACCCGCATCCGGCTTCCCGCCGGCACGTAGGACGCCGCTCCCCGGACGATTTCCTCCCGGCTGAGGCCCAGGGCCTCCCCCGCCGCCACGGCGATGGCGGCGGCATAGGCCATGTACTCCCCGGGGGCGGGGATGCTCAGGGGATAGCGGTCCTTCTCCGTGACGACGGTGCAGCGGATGCCCTCCACGCCGTGGTCGGCGATTTCGGTGATCCGGGCCTGACAGTGCTCCGACTTGCCGCAGCGGACGGTGCGGAAGGGGACCGCCACCGTGTCAAGCAGAGCGTCGTCCCCGTTCAAAATGGCCAAGCCGTCCTTTTTCAGGTGGGTGAAGATCTCGCACTTGGCCTTCAGGATGCCCTCCCGGCTCCCCAGGTTCTGGATGTGGGCGTCGCCGATGTTGGAGATGACGGCGATATCCGGCCGCACCATCTCCGTCAGGTACTCGATCTCCCCGAAGTGGTTCATGCCCGTCTCAATGACCGCCGCCTCGTGCTCCTCCGTCAGGCCCAGCAGGGTCAGGGGGGTCCCCACGTCGTTGTTGTAGTTCTCCGGGGTCTTCCAGACCCGCAGCTTCGCCCCCAGAACGGCGGCGATCATCTCCTTGGTGGTGGTCTTCCCCACGCTGCCGGTGATTTGAATCACCGGGATGGAGAACCGGTCCCGGCAGGCGGAGGCCAGGGCCTTGAGGGCCAGCCGGGTGTCCGGGACCCGGATATAGAATTTGTCCTTCCGGAGCTTCTCCGGCACCCGGGCGCAGAGGCACCCCGCCGCGCCGCCCTCCAGGGCCGCGTCGATAAAGTCATGGCCGTCAAACCGCTCTCCCACCCAGGGCAGGAAGAGGCATCCCGGCGTCAGGGCGCGGCTGTCGGTGCGGACCGCGGTGACGGCGGGGGCGTTCTCTCCGGGGTTCAGCCACTCGCCGTTCACGGCGGCGGCAATCTGGCGGGCAGTCATGGGCTCCATTCCATCGTCCTCCCCGCGCCCCGTCCGGGGCGCGCTTTCTCTTTTATGATGTATCAGCGGCGCTTGATGTCCAGGGACAGCCGGACGATCTCCTCGCAGAGCTCGTCATAGCTCATCCCCACGGCCGCGGCCTCCTGGGGCACGAAGCTGGTGGGGGTCATCCCCGGCAGGGAGTTGACCTCCAGACACCAGAGCTTCCCGTCCTTGTCGAGAATCATGTCCGCCCGGGAATAGACCTGAAGGCCCAGGGCCCTGTGGGCCCGGAGGGCCAGCTCCCCGGCGGCGGCGGCCTCCGCCTCGCTCAGGGGGGCGGGGCAGACCTCCCGGGCGCCGCCCTTCTGGTACTTGGCGGCGTAGTCGAAGTCCTTCCCGGCGGGGGTGGTCTCCACGGCGGGCAGGGCCCGGTCCCCCAGCACCGCCACCGTCAGCTCCCGGCCGTAGACCCGCTCCTCCCAGATGACCTCCCCGCCGTACCGGCGGACCTGCGTCAGGGCCTGCCGGAGCGCCTCCCGGTCCTCCGGCAGGAAGACCCCCAGGGAGGACCCGCCGGTGGTGCACTTCACCACGCAGGGCATGGGCAGCTCCCGGGCCAGCCGGTCCGCGTCCCCGGGGCCGTAGTCCAGCACGCCCCACTTCGGCGTGGGGACGCCCTCGGCCGTCATGACCCGCTTGGCCACCGCCTTGTCCATGGCAACGCCCGAGGCCAGATAGCCGGACCCGGTGTAGGGCACGCCCAAGAGCTCCAGCGCCGCCTGGACCCGTCCGTCCTCCCCGTCCCGGCCGTGGAGGCCCAGGAAGACGATGTCCGCCAGCTGGCACAGCTCCAGCACGCCCGGTCCGAAGACCCGGGGGCTCCGGTCCCTCCGGCTCCGCCGGACGGCCTCCAGGTCCGGGGCCGTGGTGTCGATTTTCGCGTCGGGGCACAGGCCGTCCTCCGCGTCGAAGAGGGTTTCCGGCTCCGCCGGGAGTTCCTCCAGCCCCAAGAACAAATCCACCAATATGGCCCGGTGGCCCCGCCGGCGCAGCGCCCGGCAGATGCCGGTGCCCGTCACCAGGGAGACGGCCCTCTCGGGGGAGAGGCCCCCGGCCAGCACAACGATCTTCATCCGATTTCCTCCATCAGTGGTAATACTTTCATCTTATTATAATCCGTTATAGTTTAGCACAAGCGGCGGGTGAATACAACCGGCAAAACGCTTTTTTTACATTCCGGCCCCAAAGGCCGGAAAGGGCTTGACATGGACCATACTCCATGTGATACACTGTCTTTCAAACAAGCGAAGGCGTGAAATCAAATGAAAAAGGAGAACGATTGCCATGACTGAGACATCCAAGGTCTATTTCGCGGACTTCCGCTGCCCCAGCTGGCGGGAGAACCTGCCCCAGAAGCTGGCCCGTCTGATGATGACCGCCGGGTTCGGCGAGATCGACATGGAGGACAAATTCGTCGCGATCAAAATGCACTTCGGCGAGCCGGGGAACCTGGCCTACCTCCGGCCCAACTGGGCCCGGGCCGTGGCGGACCTCATCAAGTCCCAGGGGGGCAAGCCCTTCCTGACGGACTGCAACACCCTGTACGTTGGCGGGCGGAAGAACGCCCTGGACCACCTGGAGTCCGCCTATGTCAACGGCTTCAATCCCTACACCACCGGCTGCCACGTCATCATCGCCGACGGGCTGAAGGGAACCGATGAGGTATCCGTCCCCGTGGAGGGCGGCGAGTACGTGAAGGAGGCCAAGATCGGCCGGGCCGTCATGGACGCGGACGTCTTCGTCAGCCTGACCCACTTCAAGGGCCACGAGCAGGCCGGCATGGGCGGGACTCTGAAAAACATCGGCATGGGCTGCGGCTCCCGGGCCGGCAAGATGGAACAGCACAACTCCGGCAAGCCCTTCGTGAAGGAAAAGAAGTGCATCGGCTGCCGGGCCTGCGCCAGAATCTGCGCCCACGACGCCCCCCGGTTCGGCCCCGACGGCAAGGCCTCCATCGACACGGACAAGTGCGTGGGCTGCGGCCGGTGCCTGGCGGTGTGCCCCAAGGACGCCATCGACTGCCTCTATGACGAGGCCCCCACCATCCTGAACAAAAAAATCGCCGAGTACTCCAAGGCCGTGGTGGACGGGCGGCCCTGCTTCCACGTCTCCCTGGTGCTGGACGTCTCCCCCAACTGCGACTGCCACGGGGAGAACGACGTGCCCATCGCCGCGGACGTTGGGATGTTCGCCTCCTTCGACCCTGTGGCCCTGGATCAGGCCTGCGCCGACGCGGTGGTCTCCCAGCCCCCGATGCCGGGCTCCGTGCTGTTTGACGAGGGCTTTGACTGCAAGTGCGGCGACGTCTTCCAGGCGGCCCACCCGGACACCCACTGGCAGTCCTGCCTGGAGCACGCGGAGAAGCTGGGCCTGGGAAGCCGGAAATACGAGCTCATCAAAATCTGACGAAGACGCCATTCCATGTAGGGGGCGGACCTGTGTGTCCGCCCCTTTTTTCTGTTCTATCCTCCCCGTCCCCCTCATACAATGCGGTATCACGACCGAGAGGTGGACAACATGACGACGAAAAACGACGTGCTGCTGGAGGGGCTGGTCCTGGGGGAGCCGGAGTGGTCCCACGAAAACCACGGCGCCCAATTCTACCGCGTGTATCTCCAGGTCCCCCGGCTCAGCGGACAGGCGGACATCCTGCCGGTGCTGCTGACCGGGGCCCTGGCGGCGCGGGCGGCGGAGGGGCGTCTTCTCCGGCTTCGGGGACAGCTCCGCTCCTTCAACAACCGCAGCGGCGTGGGCAGCCGTCTGGTGCTGACGGTCTACGCCCAGGACCTCCAGCCGGGACTGGACGAGCCCCGGAACCAGATCATCCTCTCCGGCACGCTGTGCAAGCCCCCCATCTTCCGCCGGACCCCCCTGGGCCGGAGCATCTGCGATCTGATGTTGGCGGTCCCCCGGCGTTACGGCCGGGCGGACTACCTGCCGGTCATCGCCTGGGGCCAGCTGGCGGTGCGGGCCAGCCGCCTCCGCGTGGGGGACCCCCTGGCCCTGGAGGGCCGGGTCCAGAGCCGTACATACCACAAGACTCTGGAGTCCGGGGAGACGGAGGAGCGGACGGCCTACGAGGTCTCCATGATGCGCCTGCTGGACCCGGAGGACGGGGCGGACTGCCCCTGACAGACGGCGAAAGCCCTCCGCGTGAAGCGGAGGGCTTTCGCCGTTTGGAAAGGATTGGAAAGGAAAGAAGAAGCTGTTTACAGGAACTTCATCAGGTTGAAGGCCAGAATCAGGCCGGAGAACACGATGGACACGGTGGAACACAGCTTGATGAGGATGTTCAGGGACGGGCCGGAGGTGTCTTTGAAGGGGTCGCCCACGGTGTCGCCCACCACCGCCGCCTTGTGCTGGTCGGAGCCCTTGCCGCCGTGGTGTCCGGTCTCAATGTACTTTTTCGCGTTGTCCCAGGCGCCGCCGGCGTTGGACATGAACACGGCCATGGCGAAGCCGGAGACGGACACGCCGCCCAGCAGTCCCACAACGCCCGTGGGCCCCAGGATCAATCCGGTGGCGATGGGCACCACGATGGCCAACACGGCGGGGACCACCATCTCGTGAAGGGCGCCCTTGGTGCAGAGCCCGACGCAGGAGGCGTAGTCCGGGTCGGCCTTGTACTCCATGATGCCGGGGATCTCCTTGAACTGGCGGCGGACCTCCACCACGATGGACTGGGCCGCCTTCTGCACGGCGCTCATGGTCTCGGCGGTGAAGACGAAGGTCAGCATGGCCCCGATGAAGAGGCCCACCAGCACCGTGGGACTGGTCAGGGTGAAGTTCAGAATCTCGTCGGTGTTGTCCTGGACGATGTTGACATAGCTGACCAGCAGGGCCAGGGCGGTGAGGGAGGCGGAGCCGATGGCGAAGCCCTTGCCGGTGGCGGCGGTGGTGTTGCCCAGGGAGTCCAGGGCGTCGGTCCGCTGGCGGACGGTCTCGGGCAGGCCGCTCATCTCGGCGATGCCGCCGGCGTTGTCGGCCACGGGGCCGTAGGCGTCCGTCGCCAGAGTGATGCCCAGAGTGGAGAGCATGCCCACGCCGGCGATGCCGATGCCGTAGAGGCCCTGGTTGAAGGCGGCGGTGAAGTGGCCCGCGCCGTCCACGATCTGGACGGTGCCGCCGGCGGCGAAATAGCTCACCAGCACGGCCACGGCCACGATGAGGATGGAGGTCATGGTGGACTTCAGCCCCAGGGAGATGCCGCCGATGATGATGGTGGCGGAGCCGGTCTCAGAGGCCGCCGCCAGCTCCTGGGTGGGCTTGTAGGTGTCGGAGGTGTAATACTCGGTGAAGTAGCCGATGGCGCAGCCGCCGATCAGACCGCAGAGGATGGCGATGTACACGCCCCAGCTGCCCAGGATGACGTAGGTCAGGGGAGCCGCCAGCACCGCGGCCAGGATGGCGGCGGTATAGGTGCCGGTGCGCAGGCTCTTCAGCAGGGACTCCTGGGTGGCGTCCTCCCGGGTCTTCACCAGGAAGGAGCCCAGGATGGAGCACACGATTCCGCAGACCGCCAGGGCCACGGGGAGCAGCATGCCGTTCCAGCCGTAGCCGCCCACGGCGCCCAGGGCGAAGGTGGCCAGGATGGAGCCCACGTAGGACTCGTACAGGTCCGCGCCCATGCCGGCCACGTCGCCCACGTTGTCGCCCACGTTGTCGGCGATGGTAGCGGGGTTCCGGGGGTCGTCCTCGGGGATGCCGGCCTCGACTTTACCAACGAGGTCCGCGCCCACGTCGGCGGCCTTGGTGTAGATGCCGCCGCCCACCCGGGCGAACAGCGCCATGAAGGAGGCGCCCATACCGTTCATGACCATGATGTTGCCCAGGGCGATGGGATCGTTGACGCCGAAGGCGTACCGCAGCAGGAAGAACCACATGGTGATGTCCAGCATGCCCAGGCCCACCACGGTGAAGCCCATGACGGAGCCGGAGGAGAAGGCCACCCGCAGGCCCTTGTTCAGGCTCTCGGAGGCCGCCTGGGCGGTGCGGGCGTTGGAGTTGGTGGCGATCTTCATGCCGATGAAGCCCGCCAGCATGGAGAAGATGCCGCCGGTGACAAAGGCGAAGGGGGTGAACTTCGAGAGCATCTTCCCGCCGGTGGCGAAAGCGATGACCAGCAGAATGACAAAGACCACCACGAAGACCTTGAACACCGTGGTGTACTGCTGTTTTAAGTAAGCGTTTGCGCCAGCGCGGATATTGGCCGCGATTTTACGCATTTTTTCGCTTCCTTCTGAGTAAGAAAGCACCTTTTTGGCCTGAATTACTGCAAAAAGTCCAGCAACCAGCGCCCCGATAAATCCGATCCAGAACAGGTTTTCCATGGATTTCTCTCCTCCCTTTTCGCGTTGTTTTACTGGGTTGTATGCTATATTTTAGCACTTTAAAACTTTTTTGCAATAGATAGTCGCCATTTTTCTTACGCAAACGTTGTATTTCTTACAATTAAACAAAAATACTATGGTAAATCTAGGCACATTGCATGAGGTTCCGGAAAAATTTGCGAAAAAAGCCCCCGGACGGAGTTCGTCCAGGGGCCATATCACCCGTCACGCTGTCAGCCGGAAGTCCGTGAAGACCCAGCGGTCCTCCACAAAGGCATAGGGGAAGGACCAGCTCTCCAGGCCCACCACGGTCCCCCCGTCCTCCGCCAGCAGCTCCACCATCACGTTGACGGAGTAGAGGTCCTCCGCCAGCCGCTCCGCCTCCACCAGGGCCCGGCCCTTGCCGGCGTCCGGCTCCCGGCCCTCGCCGGAGGCGTAAAGGATGCCCTGGACGCTCCGGTAGCGGATCCGCCCGCCCCCGTCCAGAAGCCGGTCCGTCAGCTCCTGGGAGAACACGCCCCGCAGATAGGCCCGCAGGTCCTCCAGATCCTCGATTCCGCACACGTTCACCCGGTAATACACCGTGCCGTCCAGAACGACGGACTCCCCGGACAGGGGCAGCGGGGCCAGATCAAACCAGCCGTAGACCCGCTGGGCCAGCTCGTAAGCGGCCAGAATCTCCGCCTCCGGCAGGGGCCGGGCGGAGGACTCCACCATGGAGGTGCTCATGTTCTCCGCCTGCGCCGCCGGGGCGGCGGCGGGCCGGGAGGAGGCCTCTCCCGAGGGCGCGGCGCAGCCGGAAAGCAGCAGCAGAGACAACATCACGGCCAGAATCCCGCGCATGGCGCCGCCCCCCTTTCCTTTCTGACTTCATCGGCGCCCGGGAGGCGGACCGTCCGCCCCGGGGGGCCGTTCTCTATTTTAAATGTATCATATCCGCCGTCAAAAAGCCACGAAAATCTTCCATAAAATCCACGATTTTTCGCCGGGTTTTTCGGCGTCTTCCACATCATCTGGTAGCCAATGGAAACGCCCGCCCCATATCATGGGGCGGGCTTTGTGTTTGCCTGTTGTCCGGGTCCTTATCGTCAACGGGCGCGGGCGCCCGATCCGCGAAAAAAGAAAAATCCACGCCGACGGCGTGGCTTCCGGGTTTCAGCGGTCGCTGTGAGTCCAAGGCTCATCCAGAAAGATCATGTCGTCCAAATCGTCAGGCAGCGCTTGCTTGCAAATTCTCATGTCTGTAATCTCCTCTCTTGAAATTTCTGTAAGAAAGAATACCACATTCGTTGACATAATGCAAGTGGAATTTTCTGTATTTCATAAATTTTTAACTTTTCCGTCGACAGGTTTCGTCACTGCGCCCTAAGGCCGCCCTTTCCGCGGCGGGACGCACGAAGTTTTCTGTATCCTTTCGCCGTTCTTTGTCTAATTTTCCTCTCGCCAGGGAAAGACATCCTGTGCTATACTTGAAAAATCAAGGAATCATCGCCGCTTGACGGCCCGGAGGTGTCTATGGAGAGGCGTTCCAAACCCCGCCGCCGGGGGCGGAGGCTGCTGTTCTGTCTGGCCCTGGCGGTCCTGGCGGGGCTCTACGTCTGGTGGGGCAACACGGCCTTGCAGATCACATCCTTCTCCCCCGCCCTCCGGGACCTGCCCCCGGGCTTCGACGGGTGCCGGATCGTGGTGCTGGGGGACCTGCACTCCACGTATTTCGGAGAGAAAAACGAAACGCTCCTGGAGGCCGTTCGGGCCCGGGAGCCGGAGTATATCTTCCTGGTGGGGGACCTGCTGGACGCCTTCCGGGACATCCCGGAGGGCTACGCCGGGGAGACGGCGGCGGGCCTCGCGGCCATCGCCCCCACGTACTACGTCACCGGGAACCACGAGTGGGCCATCGGGGACGTGCCGGAATTGAAGGAGGTCCTGGAGGCCCGGGGGGTGACGGTGCTGTCCAACGCGTTCGTCACCCTGGAGCGGAACGGGGACACGCTTGTCCTGGCGGGCATCGACGACCCCAACGGCTACGCGGATCAGAAGTCCCCGGAGTCCCTGGCGGAGGAGGTCCGGGCCGCTTATGGGGAGGACGCTTTCTGGATGCTGCTGGCCCATCGAAACAATTATTTTCCGGACCGCTACAGCCTGCTGGGGGCGGATCTGGTGATCTCCGGCCACGGCCACGGCGGGGTCATCCGCCTGCCCTTCACCGACGGGCTGGTGTCCACGGACCGGACCTTCTTCCCCTCCTACACAGCGGGGCTCTATGAGGAGAACGGCTCCACGCTGTTCGTCACCCGGGGCCTGGGGAACACGGGGCCCAGCTTCCGCCTGTTCAACCGCCCGGAGGTGGCCCTGCTCACTCTCGTCAGAACAAACTCCGCTCCATGAATCCCGCCCTGCGGGCAGGCTTCAAGCCGCTCCGTTTGTTCTTCCTCTCCCCACCGCAAACGCTGCGCTGGTTTGCGGCGGGGACCCCCTTTATGGGATGAAGGGCGCCTCCCTCAGGGCGTCCGCCAGCTGGTAGCCCGCCCGGAGGCCATAATAAAAGGAATACAGTTTATTCGCAACGGCGGGATTGCCGCCCAGGTACTCCGGCCAGTCCTTCTCGTCGGGAATCATGACCAGCTGGTTGTACAGGTCCTCGACAATTTGGGGGATCTCGGTCACAACGAACGCCTCGTTTCATTCATGTTTTTGTATGATTCATAATACCACATGTACTTGTGCTATGTCAAGGGGGAGCTATGGATTATTTTGAAAAGATTAAAATGTTGAGGAAGGAAGTGCATATGTCCCAGCCCGCCGTCGCGGCGGAAATAGGTATTTCCATGCGAGGCTATCAGGATATGGAGTTGGGCACCTTCCCAAGATATGAAAAGCTGCTCCGCATCGCCGACTATTACGACGTCTCCGTGGACTGGCTCATGGGCCGGACGGAGAACCGGTATGCCCACCGGGGATAAGCGCGGCCGCGTATGGAAGGGCAAAAGAAACAGGAGGGGACACCCCCCCTCCTCCGCAAGGCGATTCAATTGACATAAAACGGCTGGTCTGGTATCATAGGTACTGGAAGGACGCTGTTACATAACAGGCGGTCAGCCCATCTCTCTGGGGTCCCCGCAAAAGCCGCGGCTTTTGTGGGGAGAGGAGGCGCAAGGGAGCGGTGGAAGGAATGCCCGGCAGGGCGTTCCGCCCAAAGCGGACTTTGCGGCGACGACGAAGGGGGGGTGGTTCATTTCCCGGAGATTGAATCGAAGGGAGGTGACGCTGATGTGGAAAAGATGGGTTTTCGTTGTGCTGCGTTTCATCGCAATCGCGGCAGTGACGATACACTTCCTCACCATAAAAGCGTGTTGACCGTCCGGCTGGTCCCCGAACGGTCAACTGTAAAAGGTTGAGCAATCAAGGGCTGACCGCCAAGTAACGGCGCCCTTTCATATTCATTATACCAAACGAGGCGGTCTTGTCAAGCCCGAAAGAAAAACACCAGCAGGGCCGCCGGCCTCTCCAACCGCCAAGTCAGCGGCAGCGAGGAGGGACAGGCCTTGCATCAACCACCAAAACCCCCGCCCCCCCAGGGGGCATTGACAGGAGTCCCGCCATGCGAGAATTCTACGCCGGAAAATTCGATATCGCCGTCATCGGCGCGGGCCACGCCGGCATCGAGGCCGCCCTGTCCGCCGCCCGCCTGGGGATGGAGACAGTGATCTTCACCATCAACCTGGACGCCGTGGGCAACATGCCCTGCAACCCCGCCATCGGCGGCACGGGCAAGGGCCACCTGGTCCGGGAGCTGGACGCCCTGGGGGGCGAGATGGCCAAGGCCGCCGACGAGTGCTGCATTCAGTACCGCCTCTTGAACAAGGGCAAGGGCCCCGCCGTCTGGTCCCTCCGGGCCCAGGCGGACCGGCGGAAATACCAGGGCCGCATGAAGCGCGTCCTGGAGCGGCAGGAGCATCTCACCGTCCGCCAGGGGGAGGTGACGGCCCTCCGCGCCCTGGAGGGCGGGGGCTTCGCCCTGGTCCTGGCCACCGGGGCGGTGTTCGAGGCCCGGGCCGTCATCCTGGCCACGGGGACTTACCTCACGGGCCGGACCATCGTGGGGGAGTGGGTGGAGGACTCGGGCCCCGACGGCATGCACGCCGCCGCGCGGCTGACGGAGTCCCTTTTGAAATTGGGCCTCCCCCTCCGCCGCTTCAAGACCGGCACGCCCCCCCGGGTCAACGCCCGGACGGTGGACTTCGACGAGATGGAAATGCAGCCCGGGGACGAGCTGCCCGTGCCCTTCTCCTGGTCCACCAGGGACGCCCCCGAGAACCGGGCGGTCTGCTGGCTCACCTGGACCACGGAGGAGACGAAGCGGGTGGTCCTGGAGAACCTGGACCGGGCCCCCATGTACTCCGGGCTCATCGAGGGCGTGGGGCCCCGGTACTGCCCCTCCTTCGAGACCAAGATCGTCCGCTTCCCGGACAAGCTCCGCCACCAGCTCTTCGTGGAGCCCATGGGCCTGGACACGGAGGAGGTCTACATTCAGGGCTTCTCCTCCTCCATGCCGGAGGACGTGCAGATTCAGATGCTCCACAGCGTCCCGGGCCTCCGCCGGGCGGTGATGACCCGGCCCGCCTACGCCATCGAGTACGACTGTATCGACCCCCTGGCCCTCAGCCCGGCGCTGGAGGTCAAGGCCGTCCCGGGCCTCTACGGCGCGGGGCAGTTCAACGGCTCCTCCGGCTATGAGGAGGCGGCGGTCCAGGGCTTCATGGCCGGGGTCAACGCCGCGCGGAAGCTCCGGGGGCTGGACCCCTTCGTCCTCTCCCGGGCGGAGAGCTACATCGGCACCCTCATTGACGATCTGGTGACCAAGGGGACCAACGAGCCCTACCGCATCATGACCTCCCGGAGCGAGTACCGGCTGCTGCTGCGGCAGGACAACGCGGACCTGCGCCTGACGAAGCGGGGCCATGACATCGGGCTGGTCCCGGAGGAGCGCCTCCGGGCCGTGGAGGAGAAGTACGCCGCGGTGGACCGGGAGATCCGGCGCCTCCGCCACACCGGGGCCTCCCCCTCGCCGGAGCTCACGGCGTTCCTCCGCTCCAAGGACACGGCGGACGCCCCCGGGGGCTGTCCCCTGGACGCGCTGCTGAGAAGGCCCCGGATTCACTACGACGAGCTCCGTCCCTTCGACCCGGGGCGGCCGGACCTGCCCCCGGACGTGCGGGAGCAGGTGGAAATCTCCGTGAAGTACGAGGGCTACATCCGCCGCCAGCAAAGCCAGGTGGAGGAATTCCGGAAAATGGCCTCCCACCGCCTGCCGGACGGCATTGATTACAGCGGTATTCAGGGTCTCCGGCTGGAGGCCAGGGAGAAGCTGGCGGCGGTCCGGCCCCTGGACCTGGGGCAGGCGTCCCGCATCTCCGGGGTGTCCCCGGCGGACGTGGCCGCGCTGATGATCTACCTGGAAAAATAGAACTTCCGGTTTCCGGACCGGAAGAGCTGTCAATACTGAATTGGAAAGGAAGCACTTCCCATGCTCATCGACATGACTCACACCATCACCCCGGACATCCCCATCTTCCCCGGCACGCCGGTCCCCGCCCTGGCCCCCGCCTGCACCCTCACCCGGGACGGCTTCCGGGAGACTCTGCTGACCTTCTCCTCCCACACCGGCACCCATATGGACGCCCCCGCCCACCTCCTGCTGGACGGGCGGACCCTGGACGACATGCCCATGTCCCAGTTCTCCGGCCGGGCCACGGTGCTGGACGTGTCCCAGGAGGGCCCCGTCATCACGGAGGAGTTCCTCCGGTCCAACTACGAGGCCATCCACTGCGCGGACTTCATCCTGTTCTACACCGGCTGGGAGGACCGCTGGGGCTCTGAGAGCTTCCTGGAGGACAGCTTCCCCGTCCCCGACGAGGCGGCGGCGAAGTATCTGGTCTCCCGGGGCCTCAAGGGCGTGGGCACCGACGCCATCAGCATCGACCGGATCGGGGACAGCCGCCTGCCCGTCCATCACATCCTGCTGAAGGACGGCGTGGTGAGCATTGAGAACCTGTGCCTGAAAAAGGTCCGGGGACGGAAGGACCTTCTGTTCTTCGCCCTGCCCATGAAATTCCAGGACACCGACGGCGCCCCCGTCCGCGCCTTCGCGGAGCTGCGGGAGGCCCACGAGGCGGACCGGAGAAGACGGTAACGGAAACATTTCAATGGGAGATTATCTATGAGGAAACTATTCGCCATCATCGTCTGCAAGCTGGGCCACACCGTGGGCAAGCTCATCGGCAAGGGCAGCTCCATGCCGGGGAAGTTCGCCCTGAAGATCTGCCCGGACATCCTCCGGCGGGTGGAGCTGCCGCGGCACATCATCGCCGTCACCGGGTCCAACGGGAAAACCTCCACGGTGGAGATGATCGCCGCCATTCTGCGGGCGGACGGAAAGACCGTTGTGTACAACGAGGAGGGCTCCAACCAGATCGAGGGCGTCGCCACCCTGGTGCTGACCCACGCCACCCTGGGGGGGAAGGTCAAGGCGGACGTGCTCCTCATCGAGTCCGACGAGCGCTACGCCGCCCATACCTTCCAGTTCTTCCACCCCACGGAGTTCGTGGTCACCAACCTCTACCGGGACCAGCTCACCCGGAACGGGCACCCGGAGTGGGTCTATGACTCCATCCTCCCGGCCCTCCATCCCGAGACGGAGCTGATTCTCAACGCCGACGACCCCCTGTCCTCCTGCTTCGGCCGGGGGCGGGAGCGGGTCAAGTGGTTCGGCCTGGACAAGTGCTCCATCTCCACCGACGCGCCCACGGGGGTTTATCACGACGGGGCCTACTGCCCGGTGTGCCATGCCCCCATGGAGTACGACTATGCCCACTACAACCACATCGGGGCCTTCCGCTGCACGAAATGCGGCCACAAAAAGCCCGCCACGGACTACACCGTCACGGCGGTGGACCTGGAGAAGGCCGTGGTGACCGTGGACGGCGGGGTGGAGATCGCCCTGGCCTTCCGCAGCATCTACAACATCTGCAACATCCTGGCGGCCTACGCCGCCTGCCGGGAGTGCGGCGTGGCCGGGGAGACCGCCGCGAAAGTCCTGGGCAATTACCTGCTGAAAAACGGCCGGATGCAGACCTTCCGCCTGGGGGCCCATCACGGGACCCTGCTGACCAGCAAGCACGAGAACTCCATCGCCTACGACACGAACCTCCGGTACATCGCCGCCTCGGAACGGGACTGCGCGGTGCTGGTCATCGTGGACGCGGTGAGCCGGAAGTACTTCACCAGCGAGACCAGCTGGCTGTGGGACATCGACTTCGACCAGCTCCGCGCCCCTCACGTGAAGCGGGTGGTGCTGGCGGGCCGGTACTGCAATGATCTGGCGGAGCGGTTCTCCTGCACCGGACTGGAAAACTGGTCCGTGGAGCCGGACATCGCTGCGGCGGCGTCGGAATTGAAGAACAGCGGGGATGAGGAGCTGTTTGTGGTCACCTGCTTCTCCGACCGGGACAAGATTCTCAGCCGCGTGGAAAAGGAGGCGTGAGGCATGGACGTGCGGATCATCCACTTTTACCCCGACCTGATGAGCCTCTATGGAAGCCGGGCCAACGTGCTGGCCCTGAAGCGCTATCTGGAGCGCCTGGACTGTGACGTGGCCGTGGAGGCCGTCCTCCCTGGCGGCGGGACGGACATTTCCAAGGGGGACTTCTTCTATATGGGCGCGGGCACGGAGCGGGCCGCCCGGGCGGCCATGGAGGACCTCTCCCGCTACGCCGAGCCGCTGAAAGCCGCGGCGGAAGACTGCGCCGCCATGCTCTTCGCCGGGACGGCCATGGATCTTCTCGGCAAAACCGTGAAGGAGGCGGACGGCAGCTCTTACGAGGGTCTGGGCCTCGCCTCCTTCACCACGGAGAACGGCAGACGGCGCATCGTGGGGGACGTGTACGGACACACGGACCTGTACCCCGAGGCGGTGGTGGGCTTCATGAACAAGTGCGGAACCGTCACCGGCGTGGAGGCGCCCCTGCTCACCGGGCTGGACCTGGGCTTCGGCAACGAGAAGGAGCGAGGCCCGGAGGGCTTCCACTGGAAGAACGTCTTCGCCTCCCAGCTCACCGGCCCCCTGCTGGTGAAGAACCCCAAGCTGCTGGAGACCGTGGCCGCCGCCATCTACGCCCGCCGGGGGAAGCCCCTCCCCGTGGACCGGCCCCTGGACCGCTGGGCCCAGGAGGCTTATCAGGTGACGGAGGAACAGCTCCGGCTGAGAGCCCAGGCGAAATAAGCGCGCGAAAGCGGGAGCCGTCCGGCCCCCGCTTTTTCCGTTCTCTTCCTCCGCCTCCAGGTTTTGAGGGTTGCCCCGGGGCGGCGTTTCCGGTATCCTTGATGGTGCGAACCAACGCAGAATAGAAAATCCACACAAGAAAGGAAACGATATGAAACAAAAGTTCTTATGCGGACTTCTTGCCGCCGCCTCCCTGTGCCTCCCCGCCCGGGCCGCCCGGCCCGCCGGACTCCAGGTGGACGGCGCGCTTCTGGACGCCCCCGCCTACGTGGAGGAGGGCACCGCCTACGCCCCCCTCCGGGACCTGCTGGAGGCCCTGGGGGACTGGACCGTCTGGTGGGACGCCGCCTCCGGCTGCGCCCGGGCCGTCTCCGAGGACGCGTCCCTCACGGCGGAGCCGGACGGCAATCTGCTGACCGTCAACGGAACCCGCTATCCCTGCGTCGTGGACGTGGTGGAGGGCCGGACCTACGTGCCCCTGCGCCTGACGGCGGAGGCTCTGGGCGCGGCCGTCCAGTGGGACCCCTGGCTGGACGGCGCGGCAGTGACCTCCCCCGGGGCGGAGCGCGACGCCGTGGACACCTTCTGGCTGTCCCGCATCATCCACGCCGAGAGCGGCGGGGAGGCCCTGGAGGGCCAGATCGCCGTGGGCAACGTGGTCCTGAACCGGGTGGCCAGCGGGGACTTCCCCGACAGCGTCCCGGAGGTCATCTTCGACGACCAGCACGGCGTGCAGTTCGAGCCGGTGGCCAACGGCACGGTGCTGAACGAGCCCACGGAGCTGTCCCTGGAGGCGGCCCGGCGGGCCCTGGCGGGAGAGAACACCGTGGGAGACGCCCTCTACTTCTTCGCCCCGGCCCTGTCCCAGGGAAGCTGGATCGACGCCAGCCGCGTCTACCAGCAAACCATCGGCTGCCACCGCTTCTACCAGTGAGCAAGTGCCCCGGCGGGCTCCGCCGGGGCCTTTTTGTGGTTTTCGCTTTATAATGGGTATAAATTTCCCCCGCATTTTAGGGAATTTATTTCTTGTGCGCCCCCCTGTTTTTCCTATATTCTATAGGAAGGAAATTTCCCGGCCCGCGTTTGCGCCGACGCTCCCAAAAAATGGTATATCCGCCCCGTTTCGGGGCATGCTGTGGGAGGCGGCGTCAGGGCCGGACAAAGGGGCGAGTTGATATGTTGAAGAGCGCGTACTTGCAGCGGGTTTACACCCAGGTGACCACCCGGGACCCGGACCAGAAGGAGTTCCATCAGGCCGTGCTGGAGTTCCTGGAGAGTCTGGACCAGATTATCGACCGGCATCCCGAGTATGAGGAGAAGGGCATCGTGGAGACCTTCGTGGAGCCCGAGCGGGTCATCACCTTCCGGGTGCCCTGGGTGGACGACCAGGGGAAGGTCCAGGTGAACCGGGGCTACCGGGTCCAGTTCAACTCCTCCATCGGCCCCTACAAGGGGGGCCTCCGGTTCCACCCCACGGTGAACCTCTCCATCCTGAAGTTCCTGGGCTTTGAGCAGATCCTGAAAAACAGCCTGACCACCCTGCCCATGGGCGGGGCCAAGGGCGGCAGCGACTTCGACCCCAAGGGCAAGAGCGACGAGGAGGTCATGCGCTTCTGCCAGAGCTTCATGACGGAGCTCCAGCGGCACATCGGCCAGTTCGTGGACGTGCCCGCCGGGGACATCGGCGTGGGCGCCCGGGAGATCGGCTACCTCTTCGGCCAGTACCGCCGGGTCCGGGGGACCTACGCCGCCGGCGTGCTGACGGGCAAGGGTCTGAGCTTCGGCGGGTCCCTGGTCCGGACGGAGGCCACGGGCTATGGCCTGTGCTACCTGACCCAGGAGATGCTGTCCAAGATGAAGGGAGACAGCTTCCAGGGCAAGACCGTGGTCATCTCCGGCAGCGGAAACGTGGCCATCTTCGCCTGCCAGAAGGCGACGGAGCTGGGGGCGACGGTCGTGGCCCTCAGCGACTCCAACGGCTATATCCACGACCCCAAGGGCATCGACCTGGACGTGGTGAAGGACATCAAGCTGGGCCACCGGGGCCGCATCAGGGAATACGCCGACCGGGTCCCCGGCAGCACCTACACCGAGGGCTTCCGGGGCATCTGGAGCATCCCCTGCGACATCGCCCTGCCCTGCGCCACCCAGAATGAGATCGACGGGGAAATCGCCAAGGTCATTGTGAAAAACGGCTGCCTCGCCGTGGCGGAGGGGGCCAACATGCCCTGCCTCCCGGAGGCCATCCAGGAGTTCCAGCGCGCGGGCGTCCTCTTCGCCCCCGCCAAGGCGGCCAACGCCGGGGGCGTGGCCACCAGCGGCCTGGAGATGAGCCAGAACTCCATGCGCTACGCCTGGAGCTTCGAGGAAGTGGACCGGCGGCTGAAAACCATCATGACCAATATCTTCCACAATATCTACACCGCCGCCGAGGAGTGCGGAAAGCCCGGCGATCTGGTGCTGGGGGCCAACATCGCGGGCTTCATGAAGGTGGCCGACGTGATGCTGTCTCAGGGGCTGATTTAAAATCTGAATTTCAGCGGCAAAAGGCCGGGAGCTCAAGCTCCCGGCCTTCGCTTTATTCTTCGGGTTCTTCCACCGGTTCCTCCGGCGTCTTCCCGCCGTAGACCTCCAAAAACGCCTCCCGCTCCATGGTCTCGTGCTCCAGCAGGTACGCCGCCACGGCGTCCAGCACCGCCCGCTTCTCCGTCAGGATGTCCTCGCAGCGGCGGCAAGCCTCGTCCACCACCCGGCGGACCTCCTCGTCGATCTGGGCGGCCACGGCCTCGGAGTAGCTCCGGCCCTGGCTCATGGTCCGGCCGATGAAGACCTCGTCATGGCCCCCCTCGAAGGACACCGTGCCGATGGTTTCGCTCATGCCGTACACCGCCACCATCTTCCGGGCGATGGAGGTGGCCCGCTGGATGTCGTTGCTGGCCCCGGTGGAGATGTCCCCCAGGCAGAGCTTCTCCGCCACCCGGCCCCCCAGCAGGGCCACGATCCGGTCCTCCATGTAGCGCTTGGAGAGAAAGGTCCGGTCCTCCTCCGGCAGGGCGATGGTCATGCCCCCCGCCTGCCCCCGGGGGACGATGGTGATCTGGTTCACCCGGTCGTGCTCCGGCAGGGCCTCCATCACCACGGCGTGGCCCGCCTCGTGCCAAGCCGTCAGCTCCCGCTCGTGGGGGGTGACGACCCGGCTCCGCTTCTCCGGCCCGGCGATGACCTTGATCTCCGCTTCCCGGAGGTCGTCCATGGTGATATAGTCCCGGTCCCGCCGGGCGGCCAGCAAAGCCCCCTCGTTCACCAGGTTCTCCAGATCCGCCCCGGTGAATCCGGCGGTGCCCCGGGCCAGGGTCCGGAGGTCCACGTCCTCGGACAGGGGCTTGCCCTTCACGTGAATTTTCAGGATGTCCTCCCGGCCCTTGATGTCCGGGAGGCCCACGTAGATCTGCCGGTCAAACCGCCCGGGCCGCAGCAGCGCCGGGTCCAGCACGTCCGCCCGGTTCGTCGCCGCCAGGACCACCACGCCCTCGTTGGCGGCGAAGCCGTCCATTTCCACCAGAAGCTGGTTCAGGGTCTGCTCCCGCTCGTCGTGGCCGCCGCCCACGCCGGTGCCCCGCTGGCGGCCCACGGCGTCGATCTCGTCGATGAAGACGATGGCGGGGGAGGTCTTTTTCGCCTGGTCAAACAAATCCCGGACCCGGCTGGCACCCACGCCCACGTACAGCTCCACGAAGTCGGAGCCGGAGATGGACAAAAAGCCCACCCCGGCCTCCCCGGCCACGGCCTTGGCAAGCAGGGTCTTGCCCGTGCCCGGAGGGCCCACCAGCAGCACGCCCTTGGGAATGCGGGCCCCCAGGGAGATGAACCGCCGGGGGTCCCGGAGGAACTCCACGATCTCCTGAAGCTCCTCCTTCTCCTCGTCCGCCCCGGCCACGTCGGCGAAGCGGACCTTCTTGTCCTTCTCCGACAGGGACCGGGTCCGGGCGGAGCCGAAGCGGGCCATCCGGTCCGCCCCCATGCCGCCCCCCTGGTTCCGCAGGATGAGGAAATACCACATGCCCCCCATCATCAGGGCCGTCAGCAGGAAGGGCAGCAGCAGCTCCAGCCAGTTGGTGGAGTGGTCCTGCTGGTAGTCGTAGGAGGTGAGGACCCCCTTGGCGGCCTGCTCCTCCACCAGCGCGCCCAGACTGTCGTAAAACAGCTCGAAGTCGTAGAGCTCATAGCGCACGGTGTTCCGGCCCTCCGGCTCTCCCCGGAGGGTCATCAGCAGGGTGTTGTCCCGGATGACGAAGGACTCCACCTTCTCCTGGCGGAACAGCTGCTCCACCCGGGAGAACTCCATCCGCTGGTTCTCCCCGTTCAGCTGCCAGATCCAGCTGAGGCACAGCAGGATCACCAGCCCCAGCATCAAAAAGCTGAGGCCCGACGGTCGGTTTTGCTTGGACACGATGGCATTCCTCCTTTATGCCGTCCCACGGCGGCGGGGCGTTACGTTCCGGCGTAAACTTCCGGCTTCAGCACCCCGATATAGGGGATGTTCCGGTACATCTGGGCGTAGTCCAGGCCATAGCCCACCACGAACTCGTCGGGCACGGTGAAGCCGGAGAGGTCGGCGGTGATGGCCTTGGTCCGCCGGGCGGGCTTGTCCAGCAGGGTGACGATGGTGATGGACGCCGCCCCCTTGGTCAGGAAATACTGCTTCAAAAAGGCCAGGGTGTTGCCGGAGTCCAGAATGTCCTCCACGATGATCAGGTGCCGCCCGGTGATGTCCTGCCGGAGGTCGTGGTCGATCTGCACGCTGCCGGAGGAGGCCGTGGCGTTCCCGTAGGAGCTGACGGCGATGAACTCCACGTCGCTTTTCAGCTGGCACGCCCGGACAAGGTCCGTCATGAAGACGAAGCTGCCCTTCAGCACCCCCAGGAACAGCGGCTTCTTCCCCTGGAACTTCTCGTACAGGGCCTCGCCCATCTCCGCCACCCGGGCCTTCAGCTCCTCCTCGGTCACCAGCACCTTCAGGATATCTTGCTCCATTTCACTGCGCATCATGTCCGTCCTCCTCGATCTGTTTTTCTGTTTCCTCGATTTTGATAAACCGGCAGGGCCCTCCGCCCCCCGGCGCAAAGGCGATATCCACGCCCAGCCGCCACACGGCGGCAAGAGCTCCATTCACGTACACGGCGGGGAGGCGGTCCCGCTCCGCCAGGGAGATCCCCCGGTCCAGGCAGAGGCGCTTCACGCTTCTGCTCCCCCGGCTTCCCGGCAGGGTCAGGCGCTCCCCGGGCGGACAGGGCCCCACGGTGACCACCGGGCTCTCCCCCGGCCGTCCCTGCCAGGAGAAGGCGACGCCCTCTCCCTCCCCGCGGTCCAGCAGGGTCAGCGTGTAGTCCCCCCATTTGAGGGGCCGCCCCGGGACCAGCTGGACCTCCGTCAAACACTGGGGCCGGGTCTCCAGAATCAGCCACCGGCGGCAGTACCGGGCGGTGACATTATGGGGAAGGCTCAGCCGCCCCTCTTTTCCCCAGGCCGTGCGGCGGGTCAGGTCCAGGATGGCGTTCAGGTGAGCCGCCCCGATGTCCTTCCGGCCCACGCCCAAGAGGTCAAAGAGCCGCAGCAGCATCCGGAGCCGCACCGCTTCCGTTGCATGGGCCAGCTCGTCCACAGAGAGGGTCACCCGGCCGTCCCGGACCTCCACATGGGCCGTTCGTTCCGCCGCGTCCGCCTCCAGGGAGCGGTCCGCCTCCCGGAGCCGCCGGGCCGCGGCGCAGATGTGCTCCACCGCCCGGGGGTTCAATTCCTCTAAAAGGGGCATGACCTGGAGCCGCAGAAGGTTCCGGGCGGCGGCGTCCGGGTCGGCGTTGGTCTCATCCTCCATATGAGGAATCTTCCATTGGGCGGCGTAGGCCTCCAGCTCCTCCTGGGTCACATTCAGCAGGGGGCGGCAGAGATTTTCCCGCTGCCAGTCCATGCCCGTCAGGCCTGAGAGTCCCGTCCCCCGGATCAGGTTCAAAAGGACCGTCTCGGCGTTGTCGCCGGCGTGGTGGGCGGTGTAAATCCGCCTGCACCCCGCCTCCGCCGCCGCCCGGCGCAGGAAGGCGTAGCGCAGACTCCGGGCGGCCTCCTCCAGGGACAGGCCCTCCCGTTTGGCGTGCTCCCGGACGTCCTTCCGGCCAACGGCCAGGGGGATGTCCCACTGTCCGCAGATTTCCCGGACGAAGGCCTCGTCCCGGTCCGCCGCCGCGCCTCTGAGCCGGTGGTTGAAGTGGGCGGCGGTCAGCTGCCCGCCCCGCTCCCGGCACCAGGCGTCCAGCATGTGGAGCAGGCACATGGAGTCCAGGCCCCCGGAGACGGCGCAGAGGACCCGTTCTCCCCGCCGGGGCGGAACGGCGAAAGGGGCCCGCTCCAGGAGCTCAGTCCTCGTCGTCATAGCGCTTGTCCAGGGTGGAGAACTGGGTGTACTCCGGCATCCAGCGGAGCTCCACCTTGCCGGTTTCCCCGTGGCGGTTTTTCGCCACGATGCACTCGGCGATGTTGTGCTTCTCCGAGTCCTCGTTGTAGTAGTCGTCCCGGTAGAGGAACATGACGATGTCCGCGTCCTGCTCGATGGCGCCGGACTCCCGGAGGTCGCTGAGCTGCGGGCGCTTGTCGTCCCGCTTCTCGTTGGCCCGGCTCAGCTGGCTCAGGCAGACCACCGGGACGTTCAGCTCCTTTGCCATGATCTTCAGCATCCGGGACATGTCGGACACCACCTGCTGGCGGTTCTCGCCGCCCCGGCTGTTTCCCCCGGCGGAGGTCATCAGCTGGAGGTAGTCCACCACCACCAGGCTGAGGCCGTCCAGCCGGCGGCACTTGGCGTTCATGTCCGCCACGGACAGGAGGGGATTGTCGTCGATGAGGATGTTCAGCTGGTTCAGCACCGTGGCCGCTCCGGCGATCTTCTCCCAGTCCGTCTCCCGGAGGAGGCCGGTGCGCAGCCGGTTGTTCTCCACCAGGGCCTCGGAGGAGAGGAGGCGGGTGGCCAGCTGCTCCCGGGACATCTCCAGGGAGAACACCGCCACGGTCCTCCCCCCCTTGGCCACGTTCAGCGCCACGTTCAGCGCCAGGGAGGTCTTGCCCATGCCGGGCCGGGCCGCCAGGAGGATCAGGTCCGACTTGTTCAGGCCCGTGATCTTGTTGTCGATGGCGGAGAGGCCGGTGGAGAGGCCCGGCAGGTGGTTCTCGTGCTCGCTCATCTCCCCCAGGCGGTCCAGCACGTCGGGCAGGACCTGCCGCAGGGGGACCATCTCCTGGGCGCTCCGGCCCCGGCGGATGGCGTAAATCTTCTGCTCCGAGGCCTCCAGAATCTCCGACGCCTCCCCCAATCCCTCCTGGACCAGGGCGGTGATCTCCCCCGCCGCCTGGGCCACGGAGCGGAGCAGGGCCTTGTCCCGGACGATGTCGGCGTACTCCATGACGTTGGCGCTGGTGGGGGTGATCTCCATCAGCTGGGCCAGATACGACCGGGTGTTGTCATCGGTGAGCCCGGCCTTTTCCATCTCCCCGAAGACGGTGATGCCGTCAATGGGCCGGGCGTAGGTGAACATGGTGTAGATGGTCTCGAAAATCTCCCGGTTCTGCCGGAGGTGGAAGTCCCCGGGCCGGAGCCGGTCCATCACGTACTTCACGCAGTCCGGGTCGATGAGCATGGACCCCAGGACCGCCTGCTCGCCCTCCAGGCTGTGGGGCATCTGCCGCAGGAGCAGGTCTTCGTTGGCCATGGCGGACCGCCTCCCTTCTCAAAGCCGACCGGCCTTATTTCTCCTCGAACACGGATACGTAGACGGTGGCCACCACCTCAAAGCCCAGCCGGGCCTTGACCTCGTAGTTGCCGAAGGCCTTGATGGGGTCCTCCAGGACCAGCTTCTGCTTGGGGATGTCGATGTCAAACTGCTTCTGGAGCCCCTCGGAAATCTCCTTCGTGGTGACGGCGCCGAAGAGCTTGCCCCCCGCGCCCGCCCGGGCCGTGAGCTTCACCATGCACTCCTTGAGCTTTTCGGCGGTCTCCTCCGCCAGGGCCTTCTGCCGGGCCTCCTCGGCCTTTTTGGCCTTCTCTTTCAGGTTCATGGTGTTGATGGCGTCCGCCGTGGCGGGGACGGCGATCTTCCGGGGCAGGAGGAAATTCCGGGCGTAGCCCTCGGAGACCTCCACCATCTGGCCCTTCTTGCCCTGGCCCTTCACGTCCTGCTGTAAAATGACTTTCATGCTGAAAACTTCCTTTCCATGCTCAGACCAATGGTCCGCTATTTCTCAAAATACGCGTCAATCGCCTGGATCAGCTTCTCCCGGACATCCAGGATGTCCCCGTTCTCAATCCGCCCTCCGGCGGTGGCGGAGTTTCCGCCGCCGCCCAGAGCCTCCAGAATCACCTGGACGTTGATCTCCCCCAGGGACCGCCCGCTCATTAGAATGGCCGTCCCGCTGCGGTACACCACGAAGGAGGCCTTCACCCCCTTGAGGGTCAGGAGCTCGTCCGCCGCCTGGGCGGCGGCCACCCGGTCCACGCCGTCCTGACCCACCACGGCCAGAGCCACGTCGGGCCGGTACAGCTCCGCCTGACGGATGACGTCGTACTTGGACACCATGCCCTTCAGGTCCCCCTGGAACAGGCGCTGGACGTCCGCCGTGTCGGCGCCCCCCCGGCGGAGGAACGCCGCCGCCTCGAAGGTCCGGCCCCCGGTGCGGAGAACAAAGTGCTTCGTGTCCAGCACGATGCCGGCAAGCAGGGCCTCCGCCTCCTCCCGGAGGAGGTCCGAGGGCTCCACGAGGTACTGCAGCAGCTCCGTCACCAGCTCCGACGCCGAGGAGGCGTAGGGCTCGTGGAAGCTGAAGGCGGCGTTCTCGATATAGCTGGCGGCCCGGCGATGGTGGTCGATGACGGCCACCCGGCTGCTGGACTCCAGAATCTGGGGGCTCTCCACAAGGTCCGGCCGGTTGGTGTCCACCACCACCAGCAGCGTCCCGGGGCGCATCTTCACAAAGGCCTCCCCCGGGTTCACGAACACGCCCTCATACTCCGGCAGTCCCCGGAGCATGGCCAGCACGGACTGGGCGGCGTTCTTCTCCGGGTCGATGACGATCTGGGCCCGCCGGCCCTGCTTCCGGGCGGCGCAGCACACGCCCACGGCGGCGCCCACGGCGTCCATGTCGGCGAAGCTGTGGCCCATGACGTAGATGTCTGTGGAGTCCGCCAGCAGCTCCCTGAGGGCGTTGGCCATGACCCGGGACTTGACCTTGGTGCGCTTTTCCGTGGTCTTGGCCCGTCCGCCGTAAAAGGCGAAGTCCGTCTTCCCCCGGACCACCGCCTGATCGCCGCCCCGGCTCAGGGCCATCTCCAGGGAGAGGGCGGCGTTTTTGTACAGCGCCGGGATGCTGTCCGCCTCCCGGCCCAGGCCGATGGACAGGGTGGGGTGCCCCCCCTCGCCCACCTTGATGTCCCGCATGGCGTCCAGGACGGAGAAGCGCTCCTCCACAAAGTGGGCGTAGTACCGCTCCTCGAAGAGGAAGAGATAGTGGTCCCGCTCCGTCTTGATGAGCAGGCCGTTTCCCACGGCGGCCCAGCTGCTGAGCTTTTCGTCAATCTGGGCCAGGACGGCGCTGCGCTGGGTGTCCGCGCAGGCGTTCATCATGTCCTCGTAGTTGTCCACCATGACGATGCCGATCACCAGGCGGGTGGCGTCGTAGTCCAGGCGGAGGCGGTCCATCTCCGTGGTGTCCACCCAGTAGGTGGTGGCCACCAGATTCTGCTCCCCGCCCCGGCCCCTGGCCCGGACAAGGCTGCCGTAAACCCGGAAGCGGCGGTTGTTCATGGAGACCCGCTCCGGGCACTCCTGCCGCCCCTCCAGCAGCCACTGGACGGGGAACTCCGGGGCGGCATCCTCCACCTTCATCTCAAAAAGATGTTCCCGTACCCCCGCCAGCTGGAGGAAGTTCTCGTTGCTCCAGATCACCTCCCCGGTGTCGGGGCGGAAGACCATGATGGGCAGGGGGGAGTTGATGAGGGTGGATTTGCTGGCCGTGTCCACGTTTCCGGTGACGTTGTCGATATATTGCAGGACGCTCTGGCGGCGCTTTTTGTTGCTGCGGACGAAGTAGGCGTACAGCGCCACGGTGGCCACGCCCTCGACGAGGGCCAGGGGCGGGCTGACGGTGACCGCGGCCAGTGTGAAGGCCAGGAGGCAGAGGAAGTAGAACTGCAGGTTGGGCTCCAGCAGGCGGGAGAGTTTCTTGTTGTTCATATCGCCGCTCCTTGATGAAGAAGTAAGCATACCGATGGATTTTAATAGTATAGCAGTTTCCGATGGAAAACACAAGTCTTGGTCCCGGGCAATTTTCCCCTTGACATTTCCCCGTTTTTCCTGTAAACTAAGCAACGTTGTAAAGCGGCATGGCTTTACACGGCGGAAGGGGGCGCTTCTCGTGATGAAGAATCAGACCTATCGCATGACGATGCTCTACGACTTCTACGGGGAGCTCCTGACCGAGCGGCAGAAGGAGTTCTTCGACCTCTATTATAATGAGGACCTCTCCCTGGCCGAGATCGCCGAGAACGCCGGCATCTCCCGCCAGGGCGTCCGGGACGTCATCGTCCGGGCGGAGGCCGCCATGCAGGAGGTGGAGGACAAGACGGGCATCATCAAGCGCTTCCTGTCCCGAAGCGCCCACGTGGACGCCATCGCCGCCGCCGCCGAGGAGATATCGACTTTGAATTACCGCTATTACGAGGACCGGCGCCTGACGGAGCTGACGGACGCCATCCGCCGGGAAGCCGCCGCCTTGAAGGAATGAGTTTATGGCATTTGAAGGATTGACCGAAAAACTGAACGCCGCGTTCAAGCGCCTCCGGGGCAAGGGCCGCCTGACGGAAAACGACGTCCGGGAGGCCATGCGGGAGGTCCGCCTGGCCCTGCTGGAGGCCGACGTCAGCTACAAGGTGGTCAAGGAGTTCGTGGCTTCCGTCACCGAGCGGGCCGTGGGCTCCGACGTGCTGGACAGCCTCACCCCCGCCCAGCAGGTGGTGAAGATCGTCAACGAGGAACTGACGAAGCTCATGGGGGGAAGCGGCGCCAAAATCGCCATGGCCAACTCCGGCCCCACCGTCGTCATGATGGTGGGCCTCCAGGGCGCGGGCAAGACCACCACCACCGCCAAGCTGGGCGGACTGATGCGCCGGCAGTACCAGAAGCGGCCCCTGCTTGCCGCCTGCGACGTGTACCGCCCCGCCGCCATCGAGCAATTGAAGGTCGTGGGCGGGCAGATGGACCTGCCGGTCTTCGAGGAGGGCCAGGGGGACCCGGTGAAAATCGCGGAGAACGCCATCCGCCACGCCCGGGACCACGGCAGCGACATGGTCTTCCTGGACACCGCCGGCCGGCTCCACGTGGACGAGAATTTGATGGACGAGCTCAAGCGGATGAAAGCCGCCGTCCATCCCAACGAGATCCTGCTGGTGGTGGACGCCATGACGGGCCAGGACGCGGTGAACGCCGCCTCCGCCTTTGACGAGGCCCTGGGCATCGACGGCGTCATCCTCACCAAGCTGGACGGCGACGCCCGGGGCGGCGCGGCCCTCTCCATCCGGGCGGCCACGGGAAAGCCCATCAAGTTCGCCGGCACCGGGGAGAAGCTGGACATGATCGAGCCCTTCCACCCGGACCGCATGGCCTCCCGCATTCTGGGCATGGGCGACATGCTCTCCTTCATCGAGAAGGCGGAGCAGGCCTATGACGAGAAGCAGGCCGCGAAAATCGAGGAGAAGCTGCGGAAGAACCGCTTCACCCTCCAGGACTATTACGACCAGCTCCAGCAGCTGAAGAACATGGGGGACCTGAGCCAGCTCCTGGGCATGATGCCGGGGAACCTTGGCAAGCAGATGCAGGGCGCCTCCATCGACGAGAAGGCCATGGCCCGGACGGAGGCCATCATCCTCTCCATGACCCCCCTGGAGCGGGAGAACCCCCAGGTGCTGAACGCCAGCCGGAAGAAGCGCGTCGCCGCCGGCTGCGGCCTGGAGGTGGTGGACGTGAACCGCCTTCTGAAGCAGTTCGACATGATGCGGGAGCTGACGAAGCAGATGACCAGGGGCGGGCGGATGCCCGGCCTGGGCGGTTTGGGCGGCATGGGAAAGGCCCCCTCCCGGCTCCACGGCTTCGGCCGGAAGAAGCGGTTTCGCTGAGCTATAAGTGCGGAGCATTTTCAAAGACAGAATGCGGCATTTATAATAAATCATCAAATTTATAAACTTTTGGAGGTACAACAACATGGTCAAGATCAGACTGCGCCGGATGGGCGCGAAGAAGGCTCCCTTCTACCGGGTGGTGGTGGCGGACTCCCGCTTCCCCCGGGACGGCCGCTTCATCGAGGAGATCGGTACGTACAACCCCTGCGTCTCCCCCGCCGAGATCAAGATCGACGCGGAGCGGGCCCAGGCCTGGATCAAATCCGGCGCCCAGCCCACCGACACCGTCCGGGCTCTGCTGAAAAAAGTGGACGTCCTCTGATCTGGAGGACGGCGCATGAAGGACTTGCTGCTCTACATCGCCCGGAACCTGGTGGACGACCCGGACGCGGTCACCGTGACGGAAACCGCCTCCGGCGATCAGGAGCTGACCCTGGAGCTGCGCGTCGCCCCCGACGACATGGGCAAAGTCATCGGGCGGCAGGGCCGCATCGCCAAGGAGATCCGCACCGTGGTCCGCTCCCGCGCCCAGCGGGAGGGCCTCAAGGTCTCGGTCGATATTATGGACTGACAATTTGAAAAGGACCGGCGGGATGTCCCCGCCGGTCCTTTTCCAGAGTGTCGAAAAACGCGGAAGACCGATTCAACGGGAAGGAAGAGAGTTACGAGAGGAACCCAGGAAGGGTTCCTTTCGTTTTCAATCATAAGTTTTCAGAACTTCCCACGGGTTCTGAAAACTTGCTCAGGCTGGCAAACACACTTGTTTGACAGCCTGAGGACCGGCGGGATGTCCCCGCCGGTCCATTTTTGTCTCTCAGCTCAGGGAGGCCAGCTCCTCCGCCACCCGGGTTTCGCTCTCCCGCATGGCCTGGAGGGTCTTGTCCATCAGGACCTCCAGCTCCCAGCCCAGGCGCTCCGCGCCGGTCTTGATGACGTCCCGGGAGCACCCGGCGGCGAACTTCTTGTCCTTGAACTTCTTTTTCAGGGAGGACACCTCCATGTCGGTGCAGGACCTGCTGGGCCGCATCCGGGCCGCCGCGCCGATGAGGCCCGTCAGCTCGTCGGCGGCGAAGAGGACCTTCTCCATCTCGTGGGCCGGCTCCACGTCGGAGCAGAGGCCGTACCCATGGCTGCACACGGCATGGACCAGCTCGTCAGAACAGCCGATCTCCGCCAGCAGCTCGGGGGCCTTTTTGCAATGCTCCTCGGGCCACTTCTCGAAGTCCACGTCGTGGAGCAGGCCCACCACGGCCCAGAAATCCGCCTCCTCGCCATAGCCCAGGTCCCGGGCGTACCAGCGCATGACGGCCTCCACGGTCAGGGCGTGCTGGAGGTGGAAGGGTTCGGTGTTGTACTTGCGCAGCAGCGCCAGGGCCGCCGCTCTGTCGGGGCAGGTTATCATGAAAATCTCTCCTTTGTTATGTCTGTTCCCGGGGATCAGAATCCCCGTCCAGGGTGACAAAATAATCGTAATAGGGCAGCAGGAAGGTGAAGCCCTGTTTCAGCCGGTCCACGAGGCGGCGGGAGAACAGGTCCTCCGTCAGCTTCTCCTCGTGGCAGATCGTGAACGATTTCGCCTGATACCAGGGCTCCAGCAGAGGCGAGGGGGCCGTGCCCTTGGGGCGCTTGTAGGCCTCCGTCATCAGGGCGAACTCCTCCTGTTTCTCCAGCGCCCGGGTCAGGGCCTCCATGGTCTTGGGGTCCCGGTCCAGCCGGGAGCGGAGCTTGGCCATGGTCAGGGCCCTGGGGAGGTAGTACCCCATGCCGTAGGTCCAGCTCTCCGGCATCAGCTCGAACCAGAAGGTGGGCTTGGCCGTCCACTGCTCCGACGGCTCCTCCACGGAGAACCAGAGGCTCTCCTTGTAGGGCCCCCGGCCGTGGAGGCGGCGGGCGTCCCGGTAGATGCGGGTGACCTTGTGGATCAGGTCGTAGTCCGGGCGCTGGTCCCGGATAAAGTCATACATCTCCGCCCCCAGGGCCTGCATGGGGCGGTAGAAATGGTTCAGGTAGACGTCCTTGTGGGCCTCGAACCAGGTCCGCTCGTTGTTGAAGCGGATGCCCCACATGAAGTCCACCGTCTCGTCGGTGAAGCCGGTAAACATGGTCTGCCTCCTTTTCGTTCCGACTGAAAATCCAGGGCGCTATGACCCGGAAGCCGCCGGGCCCTTACAGCCGCCCTATGACCCTGTTCAGCCGTTTTACGTCCCCGGGGGCGATTTTCAGCGTCGTCAGCGGGTCCCCCGTCCCGCCGTAAATGTAATCGTATTCCAGCAGGGACTCGTCGAAAATACAGTCCAGCTCCAGCCCTACCAGCGGGATGGCCCCCACCTCATAGCCCGTCTGCTTCAGGACCTTTTTCCGGTCCGCCATTTTCAGCTTTGTGAATCCATAGGCGGCTTTCATGGCCTCAAAGTCCAGTCGTCCCCGGTTCGCCGAACAGACGCAGACCGTCAACCCCCGGTCGCTTTGCAGGACCAAGGCCGGCGCGGCCCTCGCAACGTCGTAGTACGGTTCTGCGTCCTTGGCCGAGAGAATCGGCGCGGCCTGCCGGATCAGCTCAAAATCGGCCCTCTCCCGGATCAGCAGCGCCCGCAGCTCTTCCACCGTGTACATGTCCCTTTCCTCCTCTTCTCACGCTTTCGCCGGCGGGTAGGGAATCCGATAGGGCTCCGTTCCCCGCTCCGTCAGCTTCCGCCCCAGCCAGTCCTTCAAGGCGGAAATCCCCTCCTCCGTCCAGGGGAAGGTCTCCGTCTCCGCGTCCTTGGCCAGCTCGAAGCAGATATTCTCATACACCCAGGCCTGAATCTCCCCGTCCCCCATCCAGCCCGTGCGCTGGAAGCGGTAGCGGAAGGTTCCCAGGCTCCCCGGGAACACCGACGCCCGGGTGAAGAACTCCAGGGTCAGGAAGTCAAACGCGCCGTCCATGCCGCGCCTCCTTTACATACATTTCTTCAGAGCCTCCAGGTTGTCCCGCATCAGGGAGACATAGGTGGCCCCCGCCTCCAGGTCCGCCCGGGAGACGTTGTGGCAGGTGTGGAACTGAGCCGTCTCCACCCCGGCGGCCTCGGCGATGCTGTCCGCCACCAAGTGGTTGGAAAACTCGATATACCAGACGGCGGGGAGCCGTTCCTCCCGGACCTTCTCCGTCAGAAAGGCCACCGTCGCCGCCGAGGGCTCCGTCTGGGCCCCGCAGCCGGGGAAGGCGGCGTAGTAGTCCAGATCATAAGCGTCGGCAAAATATAGCAGGGGGAAGCGGTCCCCGAAGACGATGGTCCGGTCCGCCCGCCCATCGAAGAAGGCGGCGAAGTCCCGGTCCAGGGCCTCCAGCTCCCGGGCGTAGCCCTGGGCGTTGGAGCGGTAGGCCTCCCCGTTCACCGGGTCCAGGGCCGCCAGCCGCTCCCCGACGGTCCGGGTGACGGCGGCGGCGTTCAGCGGGGCGGTCCAGACATGCTCGTCCATGCCCACCACCTCTCCCAGGTGATCGTGGTCCTCCTCGTGGTCATGGTCGTGGTCGTGGCCCCCCTGCATCCCCTCCACGGTCTCCTCCTCCAAAAGGTCCACGCAGTCAATCATCCGCAGGGCCTCCCCCCGGGGCTCAATGGCGGAGAGGATGGCGTCCACCCAGGCGTCGGACTCGCCGCCCAGGTAGAGGAAGAGGTCGCAGCGCTGGACCCGGAGGATGTCCGCCGGGGTGGGCTCGTAGGAGTGGCTTTCCGCCCCGGGAGGCAGGAGGAGCGTCACGTCCGCCAGCTCCCCGGCGGCGGCCCGGGCGAAGTCATAGGCCGGGAAGACGGCGGCGACAATTTGCAGCCGGTCCGAGTCCTCCGGCGGCAGCTCCGGGCCGCAGGCCGTCAGCAGCAGCAGGGCGCAGAGGGCGGGTAAGATCCGTTTCATGGGCGGTCCCCTTTTCCGTTCAGCAGTCCCATTATGATACTACAGCGCCGGGCAAAATGCAAGGCGGTAAAAATTTTATGTAAAGGACCCTTGACAAAACCGGCGGTGTGTGGTAGCTTATAGGTAAAGGAACCTTTACATGGCAGGAGACGGCCGCTCCAACATGTAAAAGGACCTTGACATCGAAAGGAGGCGGCCATGAGGAACCGCGTGGAAGCGCTGCGGAAGGAACGGGGCCTGAGGCAGGAGGAATTCGCCAAGGCCATCCGGGTCTCCCGGCAGACCGTCAGCTCCATCGAGAACGGGCGCTACAGTCCGTCTTTGGAATTGGCCTTTACGATTTCGGATTTTTTCGGACTCCCCATTGAGGAGATTTTCATCTGGGAAAGGAGCGGGAACCAATGAAGAAAAGCTACCTTTGGTCCGGCCTGGGCATGATCGCCCTGGGGCTTGGCTTTCTGGCGGCGGCGATTTTCTGGGACACACCGCTGGGCAGCTTGTTCTGCGGCTTTTGCGGCGCGTTCACGGTGCCGGGCATTATCCAGGTCGTCAAATACATCAAGTGGACCAGTCCCAAGAACGCCCCCCTTTACCGGGAACGGCTGGAGGAGGAACAGATCGAGCTCCGGGACGAGCGAAAGGAGATGCTGCGGAACAAGTCCGGCCGGATGGCCTATGCCCTGGGGCTGGTGCTGATGTCCGGCTCCATTGTGGCCTTCAGCATCCTGGGCAAGCTGGGTGTGGTGCGGGAGGAAAGCGCCGACCTGATGGTCTTCTTCCTGGCGGCGCTCCTGGTGGTCGAGTTTGTGTCCGGCATCCTGATTTACAGGCGGCTGGAAAAGCGATATTGAGAACAGGGGGCCGTCCCGGAGGGGGCGGCCCCTTTATTCACAAAAACTTAACGGCCCTGGAAGTACAAAACCGTTGACAGTTCCGTTAGCCCTGACTATAATAAGTGACAGCTTGTCATAAAATGACAGGGTGTCATTTTTGTTGTGAGGGATCGATACATATGTGTACAGAGACCTTCCTCCGGCTGCCGGAGGAGAAGCGGCGTCGATTCCTCGACGCCGCCTGGGAGGAATTCAGCACCGTCCGCTTCGTCGACGTGTCCATCAACCAGATCGTCCGCCGGGCGGGCATCCCCCGGGGCAGCTTCTACCAGTACTTCGCCGGGAAGGACGACCTCTTCGCCTACCTCCTGGAGGAGGTGCGCAACCACGTGAAGGAGGAGTACCGCCGGGTGCTGAGGGACAACGGCGGGGACATCTTCCAGGCCCAGCTGGACTGCTTCGACCGCATGTCCGGTCAGGACCTCTCCCAGGACCCGGTGATGGAGCGGTGCATGCTGTTCGTGAAGAACAACCAGGGGGTGGACATCCAGAAGCTCCTCCCCACCCGGCCGGGCCAGCGGCTGCTGGACGGCCTCTGGGACGTCATCGACTTCTCCGGCCTCCGGGAGCCCACCCAGGACTACTGCCGAATCGTCTTCTGCCTGCTGATGGCCGCCCTGGGCAGCGCCTTCATGGACGCCATGCTCTGCCCGGAGGACCGGGCGCTTCACCGCCGGGAGCTGGCGGCGAAGCTGGAAATCGTCAGGCACGGCAGCCTCGCGTAAAATTTTCCTTGACCTTCCCCCAGGTGGAAGGTGTAAAACAGAAGCCGGACACACAGATATAAGGAGGACTACATGAGGAAACAATGGATCGCGCCGCTGCTGGCGTTGGCGCTGGCCCTTTCGCTGTGCGCCATACCCGCTCTGGCTCAGACAGACACGGACCCCCCGGCGGAAGAGGCCGGGGCCTCCGGGGAGAATCAGGCCTCCGGGGAGGACGGGACTTCCGCGGAGGACGAAGCGCCCGGGAAGGATGAGGCCCCCGCGGAAGGGGAGGCGCCCCAGGAGGCCCCCGAGGAGGCGCCCCCCGCCGCCGGGGACGGCGGAAACACCATCGTGGTGCGCCCCGACGGAGAGCCCCTGACCACCGCCCGGGAAAGCGGCATGGACGACGAGCTGGTCTTCACCGGCGAGGACGACTTCCGGTATCTGGCCTTCGAGGACCTGCGGGACAAGGTGCTGGAGGGAAGCCTGACGGCCAGGATGCTCCAGGAGTCCATCGCCTCCATCGACGCCACGGACTACACGGACCTCTACCAGAGCCTGAACGCCCAGATGCAGAGCCTGGAGGCCATGCAGATGATGTACGCCCAGACCCCCGCCATCAGCCCCATGGAAAGCGCCATGCAGGGCTATATCATCTCCAATCTGGCCAGCTCCTACGCCAGCCTGAACAACTCCGTGTCGGACCTGGCCTCCGGCAAGCTCCAGGAGGACTCCGCCGCCGCCCGGCGGCAGCTGAAAAACGCCCAGGAGCTCACCGTGGTGGGGGCCGAGTCGCTGTACTTCGCCATCCTGGAGCTGGAGCAGACCAAGGCCACCCTCCAGCGGAACATGACCGCCCTGGACCGCCAGCTGGAGGAGATGGAGCTCCGCTATGAGCTGGGGCAGATCTCCGCCCTGACCCTGGAGCAGGTGAAGAGCGGCAGAGCCACCCTCCAGAGCAACCTCAGCACCCTGGAGATGAACCTCCGGCGGTGCAAGCTGCAGATGCAGTCCATGATCGGGGCCGGCCTCACCGGCTCCCTGGTCCTGGGCCCCCTGCCGGCGCTGAGCCAGGGGCTGGTGGACTCCATGGAGTACAAGCCGGACCTGGAGGAGGCCAAGACCCGGAGCTATGACCTCTTCGCCGCCAAGAAAAAGCTGGACGAGGCCGGGGACTCCTACGACGACACCCGGGCCAGCTACGGGCAGAACACGTCCAACGTCCGCAGCGCCCGGCACACCTACGAGGCGGCGCTGTACGAGTACAAAACGTCGGTGCAGAGCTTCGAGATGAACTTCCGCAACGCCTTCGACTCCGTGAAGGACTACCAGCAGGTGCTCCGCTCCGCCCAGACCTCCCTGTCTTTCCAGGAGAGCAGCTACGCCTCCATGGAGCTGAAATACCGCCAGGGGTCCATCTCCCGCAACGCCCTTCTGGACGCGGAGGACGACCTGACGGAGGCCAAGGACGCCGTGGAGACCGCCCGGCGGAACCTGTTCACCGCCTACCGGACCTACTACTGGGCCGTGAACTACGGCGTGATGAGCTCCGGCCAGACCGGAACATAAAGACCAGCGACGATGATTTGGAGGAAGTACATGACAAAGAACAGAATTCTGGCGGCGGGGCTTGCCGCCGCGCTGGCGCTGTCCCTGTCCGCCTGCGGCGGGACGGAGGCGCCGGAGGAGGAGCCCGCCAGCCCCGGCGTGGCCGTCCAGGTGCAGGAGATCGGGGCGGACACCATCTACACGGAAAACACCGTCTCCGGCCAGCTGGCGGCGGAGGACCAGTCCACCATCATGGTGGCGGTCAGCGCCAAGTGTACCGCCGTCTACGCCGAGGCGGGAGACGAGGTGAAGGCCGGCGACATGCTGTGCACCCTGGACCTCGCCAGCACCCTGGCCTCCCGCAGCGCCGCCAGCATCAACTACCGTTCCTCCGCCCAGAGCTACAACGATCAGGCGGCGGTCTTTGAAAAGCAGATTGCCCTGGCGGAGAAGAACGTCCGGGACCTGAAGGAGCTCTTCGAGATCGGCGCGGCCTCCCAGCTGGAGATCGATCAGGCGGAGCTCCAGCTCCAGACCGCCGTGGCCCAGCGGAACTCCACCCTCTCCCAGCTGGAGGCCGGGATGCAGAGCGCCCTCAGCAACGTGGAGCAGCTGGACACCGTGCTGGAAAACGTGGACGCCCGAGGCAACGTCATCGCCCCCGGCAGCGGCACCCTGGTGACCATGAACGCCGCGGAGGGGAGCTTCATCTCCAACACGGCCCCTCTGGCGGTCATCGACGGGGCGGAGCAGATGAAGGCCGTGGTTCAGGTCTCCGAGGCCCTGGTGCCCAAGCTCTCCGCGGGGGACACCGCCGACGTCAGCGTCAGCGCCGCGAACCAGACCTTTGAGGCCACCATCCGCTCCGTGGAGCGGGCGGCCAACATGCAGACCCGGCTCTATACCGTCACCCTCACCCTGCCCTCCGACACCGACGGGCTGCTGGCGGGCATGTTTGCCGACGTCACCTTCCACACCGACGTGTCCGAGGACACCATCGTGGTGCCCACCGAGGCGGTGCTGACCCGCGGCGAGACCCGGTACGTCTTCGTGGTGGAGGACGGCGCCGCCAAATACGTGGAGGTCTCCACCGGCCTCACCGGCAACGGCGTGACGGAGGTTCTCACTGGCCTTTCCGCCGGGCAGCAGCTGGTCACCGTGGGGCAGGCCTACCTGAACGACGGCGACCCGGTGCGCATCGTCTCCGGGGAGGCCTGACATGAGTATCGCCAGAGCAAGCATCCAGCACAAGGTGGCAACTATCCTTGCCAGCATCTTGATCTGCGTCTTCGGATTGATGTTCGCCACCCAGCTCCAGATGGCCCTGATGCCGGAGATGGAGATGCCCATGGCCGTGGTGGCCTGCTATTACACCGGGGCCAATCCCAGCGACATTGAGGAGCTGGTCACCCGGCCCCTGGAGGGGGCCATCATGTCCGTCCCCGGCGTGGACACGATTTCCTCCACCTCCTCCGACGGCGTGAGCCAGATTCAGATCACCTATGTGGACGGCACGGACCTGGACATCGCCGCCACGAAGCTCCGGGAGCAGTTCGACATGGTGAGCCTCCCGGAGGACGCCATGGACCCGGTGATCATCAACATGAACCTCAGCGCCCTGATGCCCACGGCCATGATCGCCCTGGTGGGCGAGGACCTGAGCCAGCTCCAGACCCTGGCGGAGGACCTGGTGGTCCCCGCCCTGGAGCGGATCAACGGCGTGGCCCAGGTGACGGTGAACGGCGGCACAGAGCAGCAGATCGCCGTGGAGCTGGACCCCACCCGGGCGGCGGGCTATGGCCTTTCCGCCTCCTACGTGTCCCAGTTCCTGGCGGGGCAGAACCTGATCTACCCCGGCGGGAGCCTGGAAAACGGGTCCAAAAAGCTCACCGTCTCCACCGACGCCAAGTTCCAGACCGTGGACGACGTGCGCAACATGATCCTCTCCCTGCCCACCGGCGGCGCGGTGCGGCTTTCCGAAGTGGCTGACGTCACTCTGGAGGACAAGGACATGGACGCCATGGCCAAGTCCGGCGAGGCCGCCTGTGTGGTCCTCCAAGTCTCCAAGCAGTCCGCCGCCAACGAGGTCTACGTCTCCGAGCAGGTGGTAAAGCGGCTGGAAAATCTGAAGACGGAGAACCCCAGCCTCCGCTATTCCGCCCCCTACCTTGCCAGCGACTACATCAACCAGACGGTGGACGCCGCCTATCAGAACATCCTCCAGGGCGTGCTGCTGGCGGCCGTTGTGGTGCTGCTGTTCCTCCGCCGGGGCGGGGCCACGCTGACTATTGCCGTGTCCATGCCCATCTGCATTTTGACGGTCTTCGTCCTCATGCGGGCCTTCAACCTGACGCTGAACATGATGTCCCTGGGCGGCATCGCTATGGGCGTGGGCATGATTGTGGATAACTCCATCGTGGTGCTGGAAAACATCTACCGCTTTTCCGCCGAGGGCCGCAGCCGGGCGGACGCCTGCATTGAGGGCACCAAGGAGGTCACCAGCTCCGTCCTGGCCTCCACCCTCACCACCGAGGCGGTCTTTGTCCCCCTGGCCCTTACCGGCGGCATGGCGGGGATGATGTTCAAGGATTTCTGCCTGACCATCGCCTCCTTGATCTTTGCCTCCCTGGTCATCTCCCTGACCCTGGTGCCCCTCCTCTGCTACTTCACCCTGGACGAGGAGAAGGTCCGCCGCCGTCAGGAAAAACTGGCCGGGAAGCAGCCCGGCCCCTTGAAGCGGCTGATGGGGAAGATCGGCGCCTTTTACCTGAAAACCCTGGACTTCTTTGTCCATCATCTCTTCCTGGGCATGGCGGCCTCCTTTGCCCTGGTGGTCCTCTTCGGCATCACCCTGGTCAATACGAAGATGGTCCTCATCCCCGACATGGACCAGGGGCAGATCTCGGTCAACGTCAGCATGCCCATCGGCTCCCAGCTGAACGAGACGTCCGTCATTGCCGACCGGGTCACCGCCATTGTGGAGGCGGAGGTGCCGGAAGTCGAGGAGATGTTCTACATTGCCTACAACGAGTCCGTTACCATGATGCTGGATATCGGCTCCAAGTCCCAGCGGGCCCGGGGCAGCAACGACATTGCCATCGCCCTCCGGGCGGCGGTGCAGGATATTGCCGGCTGTGAAATCACCGTCTCCGCCTCCGACGCGGATATGATGATGGGCGGCGGCGGAGACATCGCGGTCAACATCGAGGGAGACGACTACGATACCCTGGCCTTCCTGGCGGACGACCTCATTTCCCAAATCGAGGCCCTGCCCGACGCGGTGAACGTGAAGAGCTCCCTGTCCGACGAGGTGCCCCAGGTGAAGGTCTCCGTGAACCGGGAGGCCGCCGCCCAGTACGGCCTTACCGCCGCCTCCATCGGCCAGGCGGTCCGGTCGGAGCTTACCGGCTCCACCGCCACGAAAGTGACCATCACAGGGCGCGAGCTGGACGTGGTGGTCCGGGGCGGCGGCGCGGCGGCGAAAAGCCTGGACGCGCTGAAATCCATGGGCGTGCCCTCCGCCATGGGCGGCACGGTGCCCCTGGGCTCCGTGGCGAACGTCGCCATCGAACAAGCGCCCCAGACCATCGTCCGGTCCAACCAGACCCGGCAGGTGACCATCTCCGGCGACTCCGTCAGCGGCGACACCGCCGCCATGACCGCCGCCGTCTGGGAGATTCTGAACAACTACACCTTCCCCCAGGGCTACGCCGTGGAGACCGACGGCTCCTATGAGACCATGATGGAGAGCTTCGGCGATCTGCTCATTGCCCTGGCGGCGGCGCTGCTGCTGGTGTATTTCGTCCTGGCGGTGCAGTTTGAGAGCTTCCTCATGCCCGTCATGGTCATGCTGATCCTCCCCGTTGCCTTCACCGGTTCCCTCTTCGGCCTCCCCGTGACGGGGCGGGACCTCTCCATGCTGTCTTTGGTCTCCATCATCATGCTGGCGGGCACCGTGGTCAACTCCTCCATCATCCTGGTGGAGTACATCAAGATCCGAAGGGCCCGGGGCGAGGACCGGGAGACCGCCATCCTCCACGCCTGCCCCCTCCGGGTGCGGCCCATCCTGATGACCACCCTGACCACCATCCTGGCCATGGTGCCCATGGCCATGGGAATCGGGGAGACCAACGAGATGATGAGCGACATGGGCGTGACCATGATCGCGGGCATGGTGATCTCCACCGTGGTGACCCTGGTGTTCACCCCGGTGTACTACTCCGTTATCGACAACCTGAGCCACGTCTTCCGCCGGAAGGACAAGGGAGAAACACCCCCGAAGAAGCCCCGGAAGTCCCTCTTCAAGCGGAAGGACAAGGAGCTTCCCGCATCCGCCCCCGAGGCCCCGGCCCCCGAGGCGGAGGCCGTGGAAACCACCTGAGCGCGCAAAAGAAGCGGGCCGTCCTCTCGGACGGTCCGCTGTTCTTTTGTCTATCGTTTATCCGGCGTCCTCCAGACCCAGGAGGGCCTTGCCGTGCTCCCCCAGGTGGGGCCGCAGCTGGTCATAGGTCAGGCGGAACACCTGGGGCCCGGCGGCGTAGCACGCCAGCTCGTAGGGGGAGAAGCCCACGGTCATGCCCGCCTCGTCAAAGCTGACGGCGTAGCTGGTCCAGTCCGCCAGAATGTCCTCGTAGTCCTCCCAATACAACCCCGTCGTCGAGGAGGCGCCGTTCTCCGCCGCCAAATCGAGGGACTGGGACAGCAGGACCAGTTGGACGTATTCCCGGAGGTCCCCGCCCTCATCCAGGATCTCCGGCTCGAAGAACTCCCCGGCCTCCAGGTCGAAGTTCCAGCTCATCAGGATGCTGTTGGGGTGGGCCCCGCCGGTCCAGGTGCTGTAGGTTCCGGAGACGCTGACCAGGGTCTCCGTCCGGTAGACGGCGCACCACAGGTCGTCGGTGTAGGCCATGGACTCCAGCCCCGACTCGTTCCGGAAGGCCCGGTCCTCTTTGGCGCTCCTGGCCAGGGTCTGGGGGTTGGACTTCCAGGGGGCGAAGCGGGCGTTGAAGGCCTCCGTCACCGCCAGGGCCCGCTCCTGCTCCGCCGTGGCGGCGGTTTCCAGAACGCCGCCGTCCGCCGTCAAGACCCGCATCACCGGCAGCTCGTAGGAGCACTCCGCCAGCACCGCGCCGTCCTCGTCCCGGACGGTCTCCTCGTATTCCTCCACCTCCACCGAGAAGACGAGGGACTCGGCGGGCGGCGGGGCGTTTTTCAGGTTGACGCCGGTCTCTCCGGCGCAGCCCACCAGAGCGGTAAACACCAGGAACAGGGCGATCATGGCACTCATGGGGATTCCTCCTTCGTTCAGCCCCCCTCCCCTTCCAGGATCACCGGACCCGTCCGCCACTCGTCCGGAACGGCGGAGGGGTCGGGACAGGCCAGGGCGCAGAGGCGGTCCGCCCGGGCCTCCAGCGCAAAGAGGCGGCGGGCCTCTTCCGAAAGGCGGCGGACGGCGGCGGGCTTGGTCAGAACCGGCAGGGCGGCGGTCTTCCGCATCCCGGCCAGCAGGGTGGTCCCCCGACCGTTCGCCGCCAGAACCCGCAGACAGGCGGGCCCCTCCGGCGGCGCGGGGGGCAGACCCAGATAGGCCCGGAACACCATCCGGCGCAGCCGGGCCAGGGGGTAGCGCTTCGTTTTCACGGTCTCCAGCAGCTCCGCCAGGGACCCGGCGGACCAGGCGGCCCGGGCGAAGCGGCGGTACAGGCCCTCGTTTCCCGGGTCCAGGGCGGCGAAATCCCCCTCCTCCAGAAAGCGCAGCCGGGCCAGAACCGCCCGCTCACAGTTCCAGATTCCGGCGGGGGCCCGTCCGGCCTCCCGTTCCGTGCGGTAAGCCTCCGCCATGGCGGGGGCGCAGAGGCGCAGGGCGGTCTCCTCCTCCCCCTGCCGGAGCAGGGCGCGGATGGCGGAGGCGGAGGCGAAGCCGTCTTCCATGGCCTCACCGTCGTGTCCCGCCCCCCGGCGGGGGACGGCCACGGGCTGAATCCCGCCGCCCCGGAGGGCCTTGCAGTACTCCACGCCCAGGGTGTCGTTGGGCCGCCCAAGCGCCGCCGCGTCCTCCTCCGGGACCAGACCCCTCAAAGCCCGCTGGCGGGCGGCGGGGAAGCTGTCCCCCCGCTTCAGCTCCTCCCGGAGCCTGGGGGGAAACGCGTCGGAACACAGGGCCTCCGCGCAGCGGGCCAGGGGGGCGGCGTCTCCCCCCTCGCTGCCGAAGACCAGATGGGTGACGGCCCCTGTGGCCCTCAAAATCCCCACGGCCCCGGCGGCGAAGCCCTCCGCCGAGCTGAGGACCCAGGGAACCGGCAGCTCCAGCACCAGGTCCGCCCCGCTCCGCACGGCGGCGGCGGCCCGGGCGGACTTGCCCAGAAGGGCGAAGTCCCCCCGCTGGACGCAGTTCCCGCTCATGACGCAGATGATTCCCGCCTCCGGTCCCAGGAGGCGGCGGGCCTCCTCCAGCAGGTGGACGTGGCCACGGTGGAGGGGATTGTATTCTGCTATGATACCAGCGACGGCCATGAAATTCCCCCTTGAAGTGGTGACAAAAAAGTGACAGTTTGGTAAAAAAGCGGTTGTAACTCCCGGAAAGTCTGGTATAATGGAGGTGGACAGCGGGGAAACCGGGTTTTTCGTTCCCCCCTGCCGTTCCATATTATATGAAATTCGGGGCCGGCGCAAGTCCCCGCCCCCAAAGAAGAGGAGACGGTCATCATGAACATTCTGGTCATCAACGCGGGCAGCTCTTCCCTGAAGTATCAGCTTTTGGACCCGGAGAGCGGCGTTCTGCTGGCCAAGGGCCTGTGTGAGCGCATCGGCATTGACGGCAAATTCACCTACAAGGCCGAGGGAAAGCGGACCCTGGACGCCGTCGACATCCCCATGCCCACCCACTCCGAGGCCATCCAGGCCGTGCTGGACGCCCTGGCGGACAAGGAAAACGGCGTCATCGCCTCCATGAGCGAGATCGGGGCCGTGGGACACCGGGTGGTCCACGGCGGCGAGGCCTTCAACAAATCCGTGCTGATCGACGACGCGGTGCTGAAGGCCATTGAGGACTGCATCCCCCTGGCCCCCCTGCACAACCCCGCCAACCTGACGGGCATCCGGGCCTGCCGGAAGGTCATGCCCGGCGTGCCCATGGTGGCCGTGTTCGACACCGCCTTCCACCAGACCATGCCCGCCAGGGCCTACATGTACGCCCTGCCCTACGCTTGGTACGAGGAGGACAAGGTCCGGCGCTACGGCTTCCACGGCACCAGCCACAAGTACGTGGCCGGCCGGGCCGCCGTGATGCTGGGCAAGAAGCCCGAGGAAATCAAGCTGATTTCCTGCCACCTGGGCAACGGCTCTTCCATCACCGCCGTGGACGGCGGCAAGAGCGTGGACACCTCCATGGGCTTCACCCCCCTGGCGGGCGTGCCCATGGGCACCCGGTCCGGCGACCTGGACGCGGGCATCCTCCAGTATGAGATGAACAAGCGGGGAATGGGCATCGACGAGATGCTGAACGCCCTGAACAAAAAGTCCGGCGTGGAGGGCCTGAGCTGCGTCAGCTCCGACTTCCGGGATCTGGAGTCCGCCGCCGGGAAGGGCGACGCCAAGGCCGCCCTGGCCCGGGAGAAGTTCGCCTATGAGGTCCGGAAGTACGTGGGCGCCTACGCCGCCGCCATGGGCGGAGCGGACGCGGTCATCTTCACCGCCGGCGTGGGCGAGAACGACAAGGGCATCCGCTCCATGGTCTGCCAGGGCCTGGAGTACATGGGCGTAAAACTGGATGAGGAGGCCAACGGCGTCCGGGGCAAGGAGGCCGTCATCTCCGCCGCGGATTCCAAGGTCAAGGTCCTGCTGATCCCCACCAACGAGGAGCTGATGATCGCCATGGACACGGCGGACATCGTGAAGAAGTAAGCACGGCCATTTTCGGAAGGAGGCGACGCCCATGAAGATCCGGGACGCGAAGCAGTCCTATGCCGCCCACCGGCACGCGATCTGGGAGAAGCGGGAGGCCCTGGACAAGGTCCTGAAGGAGCAGGAGCGGCACCCCCTGACGTCCACCTTCGACCGGGTGGAGCTCTCCAGGGAGCTCTCCCTGCTGGACGCCCAATATGACGCGGTGGACAAGGCCCTGATGGGCATCACCGCCATGGAGACCAAGGTCTTCGGGGACGAGTGCAACCGGCACCAGGCGGAGGTACAGGCCAAAATGGCGGAGGACCTGGGCAAGATCATGGAGGTCTACCGCCGCGTCGCCTCCGGGGCCAGGGTCCCGGCCAAGGACCTGCAGAAGCTGATGGACTACGACATGAAGCTCTACATGGCCGCGAAGCAGGCGGCGCTGCTGGCCAGGCAGAGCGAGGAGGAGTACGACTCCCTGTGGGAGGACGAGGAGGAAGTCCCGAGGCAGAAGACCCTCGAGGAGGTGTCGGGCGAGACGGACATCGACGTGCCCCGCCCCTCCGACGTGGCGGCGGAGGCCGCTCCGGAGCTCCCTTCGGAATGAATACCTGCGGAAAAGCGGCTGTCCCTTCGGGCGGCCGCTTTTCCGCGGCCCACCGCTTCCGTGTCTTGACAAATTTCCCAAAAAATGCTATACTCAGCCATGGCTGTTTCGGTAAAACAGCACAGGCCTCCACGGGCGGCGCCCGTGGAGGCCAAACATGAGAGGAGGAGGAGCATCGTGAATCAGGCAGACCAGCGCTACCACCATTTCGTTCAGATTTTGCGGGAGGAGCTGGTACCCGCCATGGGCTGCACAGAGCCCATCGCCATCGCCTACGGCGCGGCCAAGGCCCGGGAGGTTCTGGGCCGTCTGCCGGACAAAATCCTGGTGGAGGCCAGCGGGAACATCATCAAAAACGTCAAGAGCGTGGTGGTCCCCAACACCGGAGGGCTGAAGGGGATCGAGGCGTCCGCCGCCGCCGGCGCGGTGGCGGGAGACGCGGGGAAGATCCTGGAGGTCATCTCCCAGGTGACGGACAAACAGAAGGCGGAGATCAAGGACTATCTGGCGTCCCACGAGGTCCGGGTGGCCCCGGCCCCGGGGGACGTGGTTTTCGACATCATCGTCACCCTCACCGCCGGGGAGGACTCCGTGCGTCTTCGCATCGCGGACTACCACACCAACATCGTCCTGATTGAGAAAAACGGGGAGAAGCTGCTGGAGGCCGGCGCCGTGGTGGCCCAGGACGCCGCCGGGGGCCTGACGGACCGGAGCTGCATGTCCGTGGAGGCCATCGTGGACTTCGCGGACACCTGCGACATCGAGGATGTGCGGGAAATCGTCCAGCGGCAGATCGACTACAACTACGCCATCGCCCAAGAGGGCATGAAAAACCCCTGGGGGGCCAACATCGGCAAGGTCCTCCGGGAGCACTACGGGGACGACATCAAGATCCGCGCCCGGGCCATGGCCGCCGCCGGGTCCGACGCCCGGATGAGCGGCTGCGAGATGCCGGTCATCATCGTCTCCGGCAGCGGAAACCAGGGCATCACCGCCTCGGTCCCCGTCATCGAGTACGCCCGGCACCTGGGGGCGGACGAGGAGAAGACCCTCCGGGCCGTCACCCTCAGCGATTTGCTGACCATCCACATGAAGACCGGCATCGGGCGGCTCAGCGCCTACTGCGGGGCGGTCAGCGCCGGGTGCGGCGCCGGCGCCGCCATCGCGTGGCTGAACGGCGGGGACTTCGAGGCCGTGGCCCACACCCTGGTGAACGCCCTGGCCACCATCTCCGGCATGATCTGCGACGGGGCCAAGCCCTCCTGCGCGGCCAAGATCGCCGCCGCCGTGGACGCGGGCCTGCTGGGCTGGAACATGTACCGCAGCGAGCAGCAGTTCCGGGGCGGAGAGGGCATCGTCTCCAAGGGCGTGGAAAACACCATCGCCAACATCGGCCGGCTGGGCCGGCTGGGCATGCGGGAGACGGACCGGGAGATCATCCGCATCATGACCGGCCAGCCCCCCAAGGCCTGACGCGGCTTTCACGTATGCGCCGGCCTCCGCCCGCGTATGCTGAAAGCGGGACCCTGATCGCGGAGAGCGGAAATATGGTTGTGTTTTTCAAACACGGAAAGAGAGGAATTTATTATGGCTGCTGAGAAAAAGGGCATGAGCCTCCCCCTGAAGCTGCTGATCGGCATCGCCGTGGGCATCATTCTCGGACTGTTCCTGCCTGAGAGCGTCATGACCATCGTGGTCACCCTGAAGTACGTCCTGAACCAGCTGATCATGTTCTGCGTGCCCCTGATCGTCATCGGCTTCATCGCCCCGTCCATCACCAAAATGGGCTCCAACGCCACCCGGATGCTGATGGTGGCCATCGTCGTGGCCTATGTCAGCACGGTGCTGGCCACCCTGATGTCCATGATCGCGGGCTACATCCTGGTGCCCTTCCTGCCCATCGCCTCCACCATGGAGGGGCTGAGGGAGCTGCCCGGGGTGGCCTTCCAGCTGGATATCCCCCAGATCATGCCTGTGATGAGCGCCCTGGTCTTTTCCGTCCTCATCGGCCTTGCCGCCGTGTGGACCAAGGCGAGGACCATCACCGCCGTCCTCCAGGAGTTCCAGAACATCGTGCTGAGCATCGTGAAGAAGGTCGTCATCCCCATCCTGCCCTTCTTCATCGCCCTGACCTTCTGCGGACTCTCCTACGACGGCACCATCACCAAGCAGTTCCCCGCCTTCCTCCTGGCCATCGTCATCGTCATGGCGGGCCACTACATCTGGATGGCCGTGCTGTACGGCTTCGCCGGGGTGTACTCCGGCCGGAACTCCATTGAGGTCGTGAAGCACTACGGCCCCGCCTACCTGACGGCCGTGGGCACCATGAGCTCCGCCGCCACGCTGGCCGTGGCCCTGGACTGCGCCCGGAAGAGCTCCGTGCTCCGCTCCGACATGGTGGAGTTCGGTATCCCCCTGTTCGCCAACATCCACCTCTGCGGCTCCGCCCTGACGGAGACCTTCTTCGTCATGATCGTCTCCAAGGTCCTCTACGGCCAGCTGCCCAACATGGGCTCCATGGTCCTCTTCATCCTGCTGCTGGGCATCTTCGCCATCGGCGCCCCCGGCGTCCCCGGCGGCACGGTCATGGCCTCCCTGGGCCTGATCACCGGCGTTCTGAACTTCAATGGCGACGGCACTGCCCTGATGCTGGCCATCTTCGCCCTCCAGGACAGCTTCGGCACCGCCTGCAACGTCACCGGCGACGGCGCCCTGACCCTGATCCTGACCGGCTACGCCGAAAAGCACGGCATCAAGGAGCAGGCCATCAAGGCCGTGGACCTCTGATTCCCCGCAGCGGCACACATAAACGGAGGCAGGCCCTCGGGCCTGCCTCCGCTGTTGTTTTTCTCCGCCGTCCTACAGCACGTTTCCCAGGCTGAGCTCCTCCATCCCGGAGAGGGCCCGGAGCTGCGCCCGGAGGCCCGCCAGCTCCGCCTGGAGCTCGCTGCCCTCCCGGCTCTCCGCGAAGGACTGCGCCCGGCGGTACATGGCCTCCGCCCCGTCCAGGGCGTCGTGATTGGCCACCACCCGAAGGTAGGTCTGCCGCTCCTCCCAGTCGGTCCGGCTGTCCCGGATGGCGGCGGCGGCGCCCTCCCAGTCCCCGGCCCGGCCCAGGCGGCCCGCCTCCTCCAGCTGGGCCTGCCACCGGGCGGTGTGGGACGCCATGGCCGCGCCGTTCCACAGGCAGAAGGCCAGCACCGCCGCCAGCAGGGCGGCGGGAATCAGAAGGCCCCGCTTCACGCCCGTCCCTCCTTCCGCACGCAGTTCACCCGGCCCGTCTCGTCCAGAGTCAGCAGAAAGGCCTGCCGGTGGGAGTCCAGTCCCTCCTTCCGGAGGGCCTCCCGAAGCCACGCCTCGTCCAGTCCCTGGGCCTCCAGGTTCCGCCGGAGGAGGCGCCCGTCGTTCACCAGCACCACCGGCAGCGTCACGTCGTCCTCCACCTCCAGGCCCATCCGCTCCGCCGCGGGGGGCTGGGTCCTGGCCCAGGGGAGGACCGACAGGTGTCCGGAGTTCTCCAGCACGGCGTACTTCACGTCCTCCACGCCGGTGATCCCCTGGCCCCGGAGCTCCTCCAGAAGCTCGTCCAGGGTGTAGCGGTTCCGCCGCATGGCCTCCTGCTGGAGGACTCCCTCCCGGATGAGGACCGAGGGGGCCCCGCAGGCCAGCCGGCGGAAGCGGAGGCTGGTCAGGGACAGCTGGCTGAGGAGCATGGACAACGCCAGCAGCGTCAGAATGGGGATGACTCCCGCCATCAGGGGGATGCCGAAGTCCTGCATGGGCACGGTGGCCAGATCGGAGATCATCATGGTCAGCACCAGCTCCCCCGGCTCCAGCTCGCCGATCTGGCGCTTGCCCATGAGGCGCAGGCCGATCATGATCAGGAAATAGAGGATGACGGTGCGGGCAAACGCGGTCATCATAGCGGGCCTCCTGTAGATAGCGTATTTATAAAAGTATTTACGCCTTCCGCCGTCCTGATTCCCGAAAAATTCTGGCAATCGTGCGAAACATTTGTTCGGCATTCCGCTTGTCTTTCCCGGTCCGCCGTGGTAAAATGAGGTATCTTTTGTTGGAAAAGCGCCGGAGGTTTTGATATGCTGCCCACCACACGTTTGAAGAATCTGTATGAAGCCCCCCTGCCGCCCATGGCCCTGACGGAATACGAGGCCATGAGCAAGTTTCTGAACCAGGGGGCCCAGCGCTGCAAGGTCTCCGGGCGGAACTTCGACCTGTTCCTGGACTGGGCCATCCAGGCCCTGACGGCCAGCCTCGCCGCCGACAGCGCGTCCCGCGTCTTCCTGCCCAAGACCAGGACGGGCCCCTTCACCCTGGACGGTCTGATTCCCATCTCCACCCTCCCCTCCGGGGGGGAGCGGCGGGTGAAGCTCAGCGAGTGCAGCCTCATCGCCCCGGTGTGGAACAACGGCGCTCTGGAGGCGGCGCTGGAGTCCTTTTACGACAGCGGCTTCGCCAGCCTGGACGTGGACCGGCCCTTCGGCGGGGCCTATTTCCAGGAGCTCCGTCTGGCGGTGATCGACTCCCCGGCGGACGTGGACGTGCCCAACGTCCTGCGGGTCTGGAGCCGAGGCAGCGTGATCCTGCCCTCCTACTCCCTGAAGGACCTGGAGCCCGTGCTGAGCACCGACGGGGAGACGTGGTTCCTCCGGGAGGGAGACGCCGAGCGGGAGGCGCCGGTGCTGGAGCCCCGCATGGCGGCGCTGTACAACTGCGGCCTCCGCCGGTACTGCGGCAGGGATTAGAGCCTCCTGGTCAGAAGGCGCTCAATGCGTTCGGCCACCTCCTCCAGCTCCCGCCGCAGGGACTTTTGGGCCTCCTCGTCCCGGAGCTGAACCGCCAGCAGCATCCGCATATTCAGCGCCCGCTGTTCCTCCAGCAGGCTGTTCAGCGTAACGCCCCGGTTTTCCTTTTCCATCCGGTCTCCTTTCCCCGCAGCATGTTCTCGCGCGGACAGCTTCATCAGCGGGGGGATTATAATCGGAAAACCTGAAAGCACCCTGAAACCCCGGGAAACTACGCGTACCCGTCAGCCCTGAAAAACGGCCCGGAATCCAGCCGCAAAATGCAGCAGGAAGCAACGGCCCGATACATAATAAAGGCTCATGATCGGATTGATGTGAATGTACCAATGACAAATGTTGGAACAGAAGATAAAATGTAGAAAAATGGGGGTGGCTGAAATGGAATTTCCCAGGTCCAGGATCATTTCCGCGAGGCGGCTGTCTTTGCTGATGAAAGAGGCCTCCAGAAGCAGCGAACGGTTCTGCTTCATTTTGGGCTCCGGCGCGTCTGTGGAATCCGGCATTCCCAGCGGCAGTTCCCTGGAGATGCAGTGGATGGACTGCCTGATGGAATGAAAACGAAGAAATGAAAGAAACCCTCCAGGAAATGAATGCGGCCGAACAGCAGGAGGAGAATCAGCGCGAAAAGGAGAAATCTCTTACCGCCCTGGACCACTTCCGCCGCAGTCTTCGCGCACAAACACAAGGCCGTGAACAGGACGCGATGAAAGAATACACGGAAGCGATCAGGAAGGACCCCAACTACGCGGCCACATATGACAGCCGCGGACACTTACACAAGAAATTAAAAGACTTTGAAAAAGCCCTGGAAGATTACAATAAAGCAATCGAATTAAGCCCTGATAATATAACATCAAAATGGGTTCATCTGTGCCGCGCAAGCGCATATGAGTCTCTTGGTCAGGAAGCGCTTGCGAAGGCGGACCAAGACGCTGCCGCAGAATTATAGCCTTGCCGCCATAATAAACCACCCCCCCTTTTTTGGAGGAATCTCGGCTATTTTGCAGATGGAAAAGCGGGGGGCGCGCAAGGGCCACCCCGCGCAAGGACAACAACTTGATAATCGTTTGGAGCATGAATGAGGCACGGCGATCATAATTGATTGTCGTGCCTCGCCTGATATTTCTAAAGATTGTCAATGTCAACAACTTAAAGGTCATACCAAACTTCAATTAAAGCATTTAACGTAAGCGTCAAATAAATCAAGGTGCGAGGGGGTGGGCACCAGAGGTCTGGACGAGTACACCGCACTGCAGGAGAACAACGCCTGTCATGTCATGAAGACCGTGGGAGGGCTGGTGGTTACCGGCCCTGGGAACGTCAACGACATGGCCGCGGCCCTGCTGGACGTAGGGAGGCGGTCCTGAGCATATGAAAACGGGACCGGCGGGTATGCCGATCCCGTTCCGTTTATGGCTTTTTCTTACGGCTTGATGATGGCTCTTGTAATCTTGCGGTCCGCCGAGAGCTGCAGGGCCTCTCCCAGCTCCTCCAGGGCGAAGGTCCGCTCCGAAAACTCCTTGAAAGGATACTTGTCCTGGTACTTCTCCAGGAACTGCAGGGACTTGTACAGGTACTCCGGCAGGTAGCGGACCACACCGCAGACGGTCAGCGCTTTCCTCGTGATGTAGCCCGGGTGGATTTCCGCGCCGACGGCGGTGGAGTTGATGCCGATCACGATATACCGCCCCATGACCGCCAGATGGTGGATTCCCTCCTCGAAGGCGCCGGCGAAGCCCGTCACCTCCATGGCCACGTCCACGCCTCTGCCGCCGGTCAGCTCCTTGATGAGAGCCTCCCGGTCCGCCAGCTGGTCGACCTCGCTGATGTTGACCGTATGGTCCGCGCCGAACCGCTTCGCCAGCTCCAGCCGCTCGCCGACGCCGTCCGCGACGATGACGGTTGCGCCCTTCTCCCGGGCAATCGCCGCCGCGTACAGGCCCAGTCCGCCCGCGCCCTGGATCAGCAGCGTCTCGCCGGCTTTCAGGCCGGCACGCTCCAGACCGTAGTAGACCTGGGAAAAGGCGCAGTTGGCCCCCACCGCCAGCTCATTGGGCACGTCGTCCGGCACCTTGTAAAACTTCTGGTTGGGATAGACATAGTAGTGGGTGGCGAAGGTCCCGCCGAAGTAGGGCCACTGATCCGGCGCGGAGCCCAGGTGGATGTAGGCGTTCTCGCACAGATCGGCCCGGCCCGCCTTGCAGGGCCCGCACTCGCCGCAGGTGATGTAATAGGGCGCCACGATCCGGTCGCCAGCCTTGACCGGGTTGCCCATGCTGTCCCGCTCCACGCCCTTGCCCAGGCGGTAGATTTCGCCCACAAACTCGTGGCCCTGGCAGGTGGGCCTCTCCCCCACGCCCACCGAGGAGGCGCCTTTCCAGTTCTTCACGTCCGAGCCGCAGATATTGGTGCACAGCACCTTGACCAGCAGCGCGCCCTCCTCCGGCTCCGGCAGGTCGTGCTCCACGATGCCGAACTTCCGGCTTCCCTCAAAAAACGCGATTCTTCCTTTCATGCGGTCCACTCCTTCAAAAATATTTTCCTCCAGCCGTCCCCGGGCCCGTTCCGGCTGTCGGAAAACAGGCTTCAGGGAGCGGCGTGATACATGAGACGATCCTTGATTCCGTCGTATCTGGTCAGATCCGTCGCGTAGTCCAGGAAGCAGGTGCACGCCCTGGTCTGGTACTCGTTTTTCTTGGTGATGATTCCGGTCCGCCGGTACCCGATGTGCTTGCACAGCTTGATGGCGCAGATGCGGGGATTCTGGTACCGGGAATAGATGTAATAGGGGCAGAAGACCACGCCCATGTTGTTGGCCACCGCGTCCAGGATGAAGTTCCACTGGGTGCTGATCAGCACGATGTTGGGAACGATGCCCAGCTTCCGCATTTCCACCTCTGTCTGACTGGCGACCTCCTTGCCGCCGTTGTAGAGGATCATGTTCTGGTCCCTCAGGTCCTCATAGTCCAGGTCCGTCATCTGCGAAAGGGGGTTGTCCACACAGGTGACCACCACGTTTTCCGACTGCACCAGCGGGTACACGTCGAAATTCTCCGAGTCCTTGTTCTGGTCGAAATAAAAGAGGTCGATGTAGGCGAGGTCCAGGTTCTTCTTCAGCACCTCCTCCTTCAGCAGGTTCGTCTCCCGCTCGAGGATGGAGAAGGTGATCATCGGGTACTCCACCGTGAAGGGAAAGAGGACATGGGCGAACATGGAGCCCCCGGCAGCGACGGACAGTCCCACACTCAGATGTCCCTTGTCGATCTGCTCGTCCACATAGGTGGTCTCGATCAGCTCGTTGTAGCTCTTGAGCAGCTTGGCCGCCCGCTCGTAAAACGCCTGTCCGGCATCTGTCAGCCGCTGCCGCCTCTGATATGTGTAAAAGAAGGGGAAGCCCATCTCCTCCTCCATGTTTTTGATCACCTTGCTCAAAGCCGGCTGGGTGATATACAGCTTTTGAGAGGCCAGGGAGTAACTGCCGCACTCGGCGATCTGGACGAAGTAAGCCAGCTGACGGATATCCATAGTTCTTTCAACCTATCCCTTTCATGGTACCATGTTTCTTTTCGCTGCACAAATTGTTATATTTCATACATGTCAATAACTATAATGTATTTTCACTGAAAAAGCAACGGTGTTATAATCTACTTCAGGATAATGCGGATTCTTGGCGAAACAGAAACGATATGGAGGCATGAAAGATGAAGGTTGCCATTATCGGCGGAGGGCCGGGCGGCTATGTGGCCGCCATCCGGGCGTCCCAGCTGGGCGCGGACGTCACTCTGATTGAAAAGGAGGCCCTGGGCGGGACCTGCCTGAACGCGGGCTGCATCCCCACCAAGTCCCTGATCCACTCCGTGGACCTGTACCACGCCGTCACCCACGAGGCCGCGGCCAACGGCATCTCCGTGGGGGCGGTCTCCGTGGACTTCGCCGCCATGCAGAAGCGGAAGGCCAAGGTGGTGAAAAAGCTGGTGTCCGGCGTGTCCGGCCTGATGAGCGCCAACGGGGTCACCGTGGTCAAGGGCGCGGCGAGATTCAAATCCGCCTCCCTCATTGAGGCCGGGACGGCGGAGGACCCGGTGGAAATCCCCTTCGACAGGGCCATCATCGCCTCCGGCTCCGTCCCCTCCTCCGTGCCCATTCCCGGCGCGAACCTGGAGGGCGTGGTGGACAGCACCGGCGCCCTCTCCCTGGAGGCGGTCCCGGAGAGCCTGTGCATCATCGGCGGGGGCGTCATCGGCGTGGAAATGGCCCACATTTACCAGCGGCTGGGCACGAAGATCACCATCGTGGAAATGCTGCCCGACATTCTCATGACCCAGGATGCCGAGGTGGTCGCCCCGCTGAAGAAGGTCCTGAAGTCCCACGGGACGGACCTGCTGCTGGAGACGCGGGTCAACCGCATCGAGAGGGCCGAGGCCGGCCTGACGGTCCATGTGACCGGGCCGGACGGCGGGGAGTCCTCTGTCACGGCGGAGAAGGTCCTCCTGTGCGTGGGCCGCCGCCCCGCCACGGAGGACCTGGGCCTGGAGGAGATCGGCGTCGCCACGGAGCGCCGCCGCATCCTGGTGGACGCCCAATACCGCACCAGCGTGGAAACCATCTACGCCATCGGGGACTGCATCGGCGGGATCATGCTGGCCCACGTGGCCTCCGCCGAGGGCGTCTGCGCGGCGGAGCGCTGCATGGGTCTGGAGCCGTCCCTCCGGATGGACATCGTGCCCTCCTGCATCTACACCTCTCCGGAGCTGTCCGGCGTGGGCCTGACGGAAAAAGAGGCCCGCAGCCGGGGTCTGGACATCGCCGTGGGCGTCTTCCCCCTGATGGGCAACGGGAAATCCCTGATCCTGGGGGATACCGCCGGTCTGGTGAAGTACATCGCGGACAAAAACACCCACGAGATTCTGGGCCTGCACATGTGCGGCCCCAGCGCCACGGAGCTGATCGTGGAGGGCGCGCTGGCCATGGGCAAGGGGGCCACGGTGGAGGACATTTTCTCCGTCATCCACGCCCACCCCACTGTGGGCGAAGCCCTCCAGGAGGCCGCCCACAGCGTGTTCGGCAGCTGCTTCCACATGCCGCCGAAAAAGTGAAAACACCGCCGGACGGCAGTAAAACGCGGCAGGGGAAATCCCCTGCCGCGTTCCTTTCACGCTACAGCTCTCCCTGGGCGTTCCGCTCCGCCAGGGAGCGGAACTGCTCCACATCGTGGCCGAAGAGGACCTCCGCCTGATTCTCCTCGGCGATTTTCCGGATTCTCTCGATGGTCCGGTAATACCCGGCCTCGTCGCTGCACACGCCGGCCATCCGGGCGGGGGGGCCGTAGTGCGCCCTGGAATACACCGCGTCCGCGGCCAGCAGATAGCAACCGTGCCCTGTCCGCACCAGCAGGCCCAGCATGCCGTATGAGTGGCCCGCGCCGAAGTTGTACACCGTCACGTCCTCCGCCAGCGGCAGGCGGTCCTCATAAACCAGCCGCCACTGCACGCCCGCCCGCAGCGCGTTGTCGATGTCCGTTCTGACATGGAAGGTGCCGTCCAGCCGGTTCAGGGAGTATTCCCGCATCACCTCGGTGAACTCCTGGGCGCTGACCAGCGTCCGGGCCCCGGGGAAATACTTCACGCAGCCCATGTGATCCACGTGCATGTGGGAGAGCACCACATAGCGGACATCCTCCGGGCTAACGCCCAGCTCCGCCAGTCGCTCCACCACCGTGCCGCCTTCCCCGGCTACATAGGGCGTCTCCCGCAGCCACTGGGGCCAGACCTCCATGCCGCGGTCGTCGCAGGCGCAGTCGAACAGCACGTAACCCTCCGAGGTTTCCAGAAGGAAGGAGTGCACCGGGATTCTCGGGGACTCGCCTCCCTCCCCCTTTCCGCCGTCACAGACCACCGGGTTTTCGCTGCCCAGAACCAGGACGCCGTTGTCCAGCAAGTGTAATTTCATCGCCGCTTCCTCCCCATGGCGTCAGCCCACCAGGAAGGTGGAAATCGGCGGGAAGGCGATGACGATAATCAGGACCACATAGTTGATGATCAGGAAGGGGATGGTCTCCTTGAAAATCGAGATGAAGCTCTCGTTCGTCAGCTTCGCGGCCATGAACAAAGACACGCAGAAGGGCGGGGTCACGTTGCCGAACTCCAGCGTCAGCAGGACCACGGCGGCGTAATAGATCGGATTGATGCCGTAGAACTCCAGCATGGGGGTCAGCAGGGGGATGAACAGCAGGATGGCCACATTGCCGTCCACCAGCATACCGCAGATGGTGAACAGAATCACCGTGGCCAGCATGAACTGCCAGGGCGCGGTCAGATAGGTCTCGAAGAAGGTCTTGATGGCCCCGGACACGCCGGCGAAGGACATGGCCCGGCCCGCCGCGGTGGCGAAGGCCATGATCAGCATGATGCTGCCCACCACGCCCACGGCGGAGGTGCAGATCTGGCCGAAGGTGCCGTCCACGGAGTTGGGGTCCCTCTTCTTCTTGATGAAGTAGTAGGCCGCGCCATAGACCGCCGCCACGGCACCGGCTTCCGTCGGGGTGAAGATGCCGCCGTAGATGCCGCCGAAGATGATGACCGGCATCAGCAGAGACCAGATGGCGTTTTTGGTGCACACGCCGATGTTTTTGACATAGGGCACCAGCTCGAATTTCTCCTGGCACTTCTCCTCCACCTTCCGGCGGACAAAGTAGTTGTAGACCGAGTAGCAGAGCACGATGATCACGGCGGGACCCACCGTGGACAGCCACACGTCGGAGATGCTCAGGGAGGTGGCCATGGCGTAGATGATGCCCACGGAGCTGGGCGGAATCAACTGGCCCAGCATGCCGGAGTTCGCCACGATGGCCCCGGCGTAGGCGCCGGGATAGCCCTTCTTCTTCATCTCGGGGAACATGATCTGGCCGATGGCGGCCACCGTGGCCACCATGGAGCCGGTCAGGGTGCCGAAAAGCGCGCAGGTGGCGATGCCCACCGCACCGCAGGAGGCCCGGAACCGGCCTACGAAGGAGTTGATGAACTTGAACAGGCCGTCCGCCAGCCGGGAGTACTGCATGATGTACCCGGCGAAGACGAAGAAGGGCATGGCCAGCAGGTCAAAGTTGTCCAGGCTGGAGAACGCGGAGCCCGCCAGATTGTTCAGGGCGAAGCCGTGGGTGACGAAGGTCACGGAGGCCGCGATGCCCAGGGAGTACGCCAGCGGGAACTCGATGATCATGGCGAGTCCCAGAAAGATGACCAGAAAAAGCAGAAACGCTTCCATTTTTTGTCCTCCTCTTCGCTTATCCTTCCACAGGAGGTTCCATCTCAACGGCGCCTGTCAGCTTGCCGATTTGAATGAACACCTTCAGGAATGAGTGCAGGATCATCATGACCGCCGCCACGACGATGGGATACATGGGCCACCACAGGGGGATGTGGAGGGCGGAGGACATGGGGTTCAGGGCCTTGACCGCATTGTTCAGATAGTTCCAGAAGTTGATCAGGAAAAATACCATGAAGCCACACATGCAGGCCTGGGTGAAGGCCTCCACGCCAATCAGAATCTGCGGCGCCCGCTTGACCTTGCTCCTCAGCAGGGAGCTCAGCGCCTGGATGCGGAGGTGGTCGTCGTGATACGTGCAGTAGGACGCGCCGATCCAGCCCATGGCAATCAGCACATACCGGGCGCTCTCGTCGGCCCAGGGCACGGAGATGTGCAGGATGTACCGGCAGGTGATGAAGATCATGCAGGCGGCGACCAGAGCGATCATCAAGGTGATGGCAAACATCCTTTCGATCTTGCCGATGGTGTCATTCACTTTCACGACACCCTTGATAAACTTTTTCATACGGTGTATCCTTTCCACAGTCTTGAAAAACGGGCGGGATCGGTATGACCATCCCGCCCGTTTCAACAGCCTACTTATACATGGCGCGCGATCTGACCGGGGATCACATCACGTCCGCGTAATTCTTCTCAAAGACCTCCCGGAAGGTGTCCCGGAAGTCCTGATCATAGGCCTCGTCCTGCAGCTTCTCCTCCCAGAAGGAGACGGTGGCCTTTTTCATCATCTGCCTGGTATAATCGTCCATCTGGTACACATTGATTCCCATGCCGGGCAGGGAGTCCATGTATTCGCCCTCGGCGGACTCCCGGGACATGTCGTTGTACTCCGTGCCGACTCCGATCACGACCTCGTTCAGGGCCTCCTGCTGCTCGGGGCTCAGGGTCTTCCAGAAAGCCTCGGAGCAGGTGTACAGGTTGGAGCCGTAGGTATCATGGGTGATGACACAACTCTTCATGACCTCTTCCAGCTTGAAGGTCTGGAACGCCTCCTCGCTGAAGTACACGGAGTCCACCGTGCCGTTCTGGAGGGAGGTGTAGGGGTCGATGCCGGACACGGTCTGCAGGCCGTAGGCGCCGCACAGGGTGTGGAACAGGTCCGTGGCGGGAACGCGGCACTTCAGGCCCTGCCAAGCGTCCCAGCCGTCCACGTCACCCTTGAAGCAGAGGTTCTTCCAGCCGTTGTAGACGTAGGTGAAGAGGTGGATTCCGCCCTTGTCGGCGGCCTGCTCCTGGACTCTCTGGAACATCCAGCCGCCCTTGTCCCAGACCTCCTGGGCCTCGGCGTCGGAGTCAAACAGGAAGGGCCAGGACATCCAGTTGCCCACGTTGGGGACATAGTTTTCCAGCATGTCCACCGTGTTCACGATGACGTTCATGTCTCCCGCCATCATGGCCTGTACGGCTTCGTCCTGGTATCCGGCGGTACCGGCGTCAATCAGGACGCCCTTCAGCGTTCCATTGGAGGTGGTCTCCAGCTGCTCCACCATCACCTTCAGGGCCTTTTCCGCCGCGTTGCCGGTGTTGGCCGAGTAGAAGACGACGTTGACGGGTTTCACTTCCCCGCCGGAGGGCGTTTCGCTGGGCGCGCTGGTGCCGGAGCCGGCGTCGCTGGTGCTTCCTCCCTTGTCTCCGCCACCGCAGGCGGCCAGGGCGAACAGCATCGTAAGGACCAGAACCGTCGCAAGAATCTTCTTCATTTGTTTTTTCCATCCTTTCTTGAAAATGCCTCTTTTGGTATTTCTTCTCTAATTCATTCCCGATTCTGTGACAAGTTTATCAAACTATCACAAAGTTTTCAAATCACCATATACTATATTTTCATATTACTTTTTTTCATGGCGGCTTCTGGAAATTCGCTTGACCGCCTTATTCCGGAGCGTCCAGCCAAGCGGGGTCCACCCGCTCGCGGATCAGGGCGCCGTACTCCGGGCTGAGCCGGTAGATGGTCCCGCCGCGGTTCTCCCGCACATGGAAGGTCCCTTCCCCGTCCGTGCCGACCTCCAGGAGGAAGACGTCCCCGCCGGAGGTGGTGAACTCCACGCTGATCTCCGGCTCGTCCAGCCCGCAGGCCGCCAGCGCCGCCTCGTCCGCGTCGTGGCGGCAACAGGCGTAGGGTGCGGAGTTGAAGACGGAGTAGACGCCGGACACGGCGTATTCGCTCCGCTCAAACTCCCGGTCCCCCCACCGTATCCGGAAGCGATCCCCCGTCCGCTCCGCCGTGTACTCCTCGCCGTTCCTCACCACGTGGATTCCGGTGACGGAGCCGATGTCCGTTCCCACGAAGCCCGGCCCGGCGATGAGCTCCAGCAGCGTGCGGTCGATCAGGTCCATGTCCTCCCTGCCAATCAGGAACACGCAGTCCCCGCCGTCCACCGTCATATAATACTCGTCCAGCACCGGGTTATACCGGCCGACGCGATACGTCCTGCTCCCCTCGCTCATCCGAAGGGTCAGCTCCGCCGCGGGCTCCGTCAGGCCGAACTCCTTCAGATATGCCTGGCTGTCCGGGAGGACCCGGCGGGGACTCAACTCCTTCAGGGTGACGCTCATATAGCTGATGAGCACGCTGTTGATTTTCAATTCCTCGTTCCCCTGGCAAACCCAGCCGCCGTTCCCCCGGGTGAGGACGTAGGACTCCTCGGTGTTGACCATTTCCACCACCGCCGGACTATCCGGGAGCCGTACCTGGGCGGCGTACGCCCGTTCTTCCGCCCCCCGCTCCGACTGAAGCACCCTCAGCCCCAGGAGGGCCCCGTAGACAGCGGCGGACAGGAGGGCGAGGCACAGGATCAGCTTTCGCTCCCGGCGAACTCTTTGGCCGTTCATCCCCGTTTTTTCCTCCTTACGCAGACGGCGGTTCCCAGAGCCAGCGCCGCCAGGGGGACCACGCCGATGAGCACCACGCTCCAGGCCTTGCGGGCGCCGTCGGGTATGTCCAGGTATTGGGTGGAAATCTTCTTCGCATGGACCGACTCCACCGGATCCTCCTCACCCAGCCAGCAGACGGAATTCAGGAAGAAGGTGATGTTGCCGCCGCCCGCCGCCTCGGACACGGTCACATCCGCCAGATATTTGGAGGTAACCCAGATCAACTTCCCTTCCCCGCCGTCCACACCCTTTTCAAAGGACGCGCCGACGGTCCAGGGGCCGTCCTGAGTGCCGGTCTCTCCAGTGAAGATGTTCGTGCGCACCGAAAACGAGCTCTCCGACGCCTCCAACAGATTCGTGTACGCGGTCTCCGGCGACGCGGCCTCATCAAACAGGATCGGCATGGTGTTGGGCAGCAGCATGTAGCTGATGCCCCTGGTCAGGGTATAGTCCCCGGAATAGATTGTAGGCAGCAGGTACGCCGGGTTGTCGTCGGTGTACCGGGCGGCGTCCGACTCCATGACCAGTCCCTGTCCCAGGGCGGCGCCGAAGTACGCCGTCACCCGCTCCAGATTCTTCCTGGGGGTCGTCGTGTAATCCGTGCTCAGCAACAGCCCGCCGCCGCAACACAGGTAGGCCAGCAGGGCCTCCGCCTCCTTTTCCGTGATGTCCCCGGCGATGCCGTTGACAATCACCAGCCCGGCGTCCTCCGGAACGGCGCCGGCCTTTATCAGGTCCAGCTCCTCCAGGGCGAAACCGTCCAGGCCCATGTAGGCCCGGGTGGAGGCGTGGATGGGCTGCTCCTCGTGGCCGGTGAGGGCGTATGCAATCCGCAGCCGGTCGGAGGCCACATAGGCGATGGCGCTGTTCATGAAGTCCTCCAGGACGAAGGAGCCGCTGGTGTAGTAGTCCGAGAAGCGGACGATCTGCCGTCGGTTTTCGCATACGACAATCACGCTGTTGTTGGCCAGGGCCGTATCGCCCGCGTACCGCGTCACAAGGGTCGGGTCAAAGGCGGGATCCACCTTCTCCACGGTGATCCGCTCCGACGCGTCGGCGTACAGATTCAGCACGACCTCCGTGTTGTGGTACTCGCTGCCCGCCTCGCAGACGTGGTAGAGGGTCACCGGCTTGTCCAGGGCCTTCAGGGCCTCCTCGCTCTCCCTCGAGATGGAATACACCTTGTCCGAGGAGACGTCGATGTTGCCCAGCTTCGTCGGGAGGAGGCCGCCCAGCAGGTTGACGCCCACGGTCAGGGCCGCCGCCAGAGTACAGATCACCACCGCCCGCAGCCCGCTCTGATAGTGGTCGTTGTCAAAATACTTCTTGAACCGGCTCATCAGTTCCACCTCCGCCGTTCAAAGACGAACATCGTAAACAGGACGAACAGAACGGTGATTGAGGCGTAATAGAGCACCGCGTACAAATCCACAATACCCGCCTTGAAATTCTCCAGGGGCTTGAAGAGCGCGGCGCCGTTCATCATCAGGTTGATCTTTCCGGCCAGCAGCGTCCGGCTGAACCGCTTCACCAGCGTCAGGACCAGGATGAGCGCCGCCGTGGGGATCGCCGCGATAGAGAGGTTTCTCGTCAGGCACCAGACGAACACGCCGTACAGCGCCGCCAGCACCACGAGGCCCAGATAAGACCGGGCGGCGGAGGGGCTGAAGACCCTGGCGAAGCCGTTCATCTGATAGAGCAGGAAGGTGGCCGCCAGACACAGCACCGCAGAGACGATGAGATTGTCCGCCAGAGAGGAGATGAACATGCAAATGGCGAAAAGCGCCATGCCCAGGAGGAACACCGCCAGCAGATTCGCGTAGGCCTGGGCGAAGTTGACCTTCCCGTAAAGGGACATGACCAGGGGATACAGCCCCAGGATTCCCAGGGGGACCGCCAGCACCGTGATCAGGGCCAGATACTTCCCCAGCACCACCTGGACGGAGGTCAGGGGCAGGGTGTACAGCAGCTGCTCCGTCTTCTGCCGCCGCTCGTCGGTGAAGACCCCCGCAGCCAGCACCGGCGCCAGAAAAATGAAGAAAAAGGGCACGTAGTTGATGGACTCCCCGAAGCTGGCATATCCGTAGTAAAAGTTGTTCACATACACATAGACGCCGCCCGCCAGCAGCACCGCCGCGATGAAGATATAGCCCGACAGCGTGGAAAAATAGAGCCGCAGGTCCTTTTTATAGATGGTGATCATCTTCCTCATGCTCGTTCTCCTTTTCCACGTATTTCAGGAAAATCTCCTCCAGCGACAGCGCGGACTCCGTCCCGCCGATCCTCCGTGCCAGATTCTCCGGGGTGTCGATGGCCACGAGACGGCCCTTGACCAGGATCATGATCTTCCCGCAGACCTCGGACACCTCCGACAGGATATGGCTGCTGAGGATCACGGTGTGGTCCTTCCCCAGCTCCCGGATCATCTCCCGGAACTCGATGATCTGAATCGGATCCAGGCCCACGGTGGGCTCGTCCATGATGATGACCTTCGTGTCCCCAAGGATGGCCTGGGCCATGCCCACCCGCTGGCGGTAGCCCTTGGAGAGGGTCCGGATCAGCCGGTCCCTCACGTCGGTGATGCGGGTCCTCTCCATGGCCCGCTCCGTCTCGTCCCGCAGCCGGCCCCGGGCGATTCCCTTGGCTTCGGCCACGAATCTCAGGTACTCCCGGGGCGTCATGTCCATATAGACCGGCGGCAGCTCCGGCAGGTAGCCGATAAGCTCCCTGGCCCGCACCGAATCCTCCACGATGTCGTGGCCGCCGATTCTGGCAGTTCCCTCGGTGGGGGCCAGACAGCCGGTGAGAATATTCATCGTCGTACTTTTCCCCGCGCCATTGGGACCCAGAAAGCCGAAGATTTCGTTCTCCTCCACCCGGAAACTCAGATGGTCCAGCGCCAGATGTGTGCCGTACCGCTTGGTCAGACTCGTTACCTCAATCAATGCCGCGCCCTCCTTGTCTTTTTCATTTGCCCATGCCTATTATTATAGAACGCATCCATGCCAAAGCAACCGGAAAATGAAGGCGCCGCGCTTTCAATCGAAATCAGGCCTCGTCGGGGAAAATGACCACCTTGATCGCGGTCGGGTCGTCCCGGTTGACGTCCAGGGCCTCGAAGTACCGATCCAGCGGAAAGCGATGGGTGATCAGCGGCTTCAAGTCCAGCTTCCCGCCGGAGATATAATCCACCGCCTCCGGGAAGCAGTTCGTCTGGGCGGACACGCCGATGAACCGCTGCTCCTTGAAGTGGATATCGTTCAGCATGTCCGTGGTGATATCCAGGGTCTCCCTGGCGTGAAAGGAACCGTACTGCATGTACTTACCGCCCTTTTTCAGAAACTTGAACAGGCTTTTCATCATGGGCCACACACCCGCCGTGTCGATCACCAGGTCCACTCCATGGGGCGCCAGCGCCTCCAGTGCTTTCTCATGGACCGCCGTGTCGGCGGGGGAGGCCAGCACGGTCTTCACTCCGTACTTCTCCAGAAGCGCCAGCTTGCCGGGTTCAATGTCGATGGCGATGGTCTCCAGGGCATTGGAATGGACCGCCAGCTGGCTCAGCAGGATGCCCTGGAGACCCGCTCCCAAAACCACCACCGTCTGTCCCAGCCTGATGTCCGCCGCTTTGATGGCGTGAACGCAGCAGGCCACCGCCTCCGTCATGCTGGCCTCCTCGAAGGAGACGTGGTCGGGGATTTTGAACAGATGCGCCGCGTCCACCGCCACATACTGGGCGAAGCCGCCGTTGATATTGTTTCCCAGGGAGCCGAAATGCTCGCAGTACAGGGTGTTTCCCCTCTGGCACTGATAACAGCCGCCGCAGGGGACCGTGTTGTCGGCGGTGACCCGGTCGCCCACTGCATACCCCCGCACGTCCCTGCCCACCTCGGCAATCACGCCGGCAAACTCGTGGCCCGGGATTACCGGGTAGCGGGACAGGGGCTTCTCGCTTTCCCCTGGCGTGTCGTGGCTGAGCTCACACCATTTGCAGATGCCGCACGCCATGACCTTGATCACCACCTGTCCGTCGCCGCACACCGGGCAGGGCACCATGGTGACTTCGCCGAATCGCCTGCCCGCCTTCCGGTAGACCAGAGCCTTCATCTCTCTGACATCCGCCATGACTCACAGCCACTCGGAAGAGCCGTTGGGCTCCAGCAGCACCTTGATGGTCTCCGGATCGTTCCAGACCTTGTCCATTCCCTCGAAGAAGCCCTCCAGAGGCAGGACACTGGTGATCAGCTCTTCGCAGTTGACCTTGCCGGACTCAATGGCCCGCAGGCTCTGCTCGAACTTGAAGTGCTGGAAGCTGGCGCCCAGATAGGACAGCTCCCTGGTCACGAACAGCCTGGGGTTGATTTCCACGGGCTTTGCGATGTCGGTGTTGTTCACAAAGGAGTAGTTGACAAACCGGCCGCCCCTCTTCAGGAGGTCCAGGGACCGGGTGATCAGCTCGGAGTCGGAGGTGGCGTCAATGATGACGTCAAAGCCGTGGGGGTATTTCTCCCGCAGCAAGGCCTCGTGTTTACTGTAGTCGTTTTTGTCCACCAGGACCGTGTCCACGCCGTATTTCGCCGCCCGGTCCAGCTTGGACCGTACGCAGTCGACAACGGCCACCGAGGAGGCGTTGGAGTTCCTGGCGAACTGGGTAAGCAGCATGCCGCTGGCGCCGCAGCCCAGAATCAGCACCTCGTCGGAAGTGTGGAAGCCCGCCACCTCCACGCCGTTATAGGCGCAGCCCACCAGTTCCGTCATGGACGCCGCCCGCAGGGAAACGCCGTCGGGAATCCGGTACACAAGGCTCTCGTCCACCGACACTTTCTGGGCGAAGCCGCCGTTCAGGGCCTGCCCGTATGCGGTGTTGTTTTCACAGAACCGGACCTCGCCCCGCATGCAGTAATAGCATTTCCCGCAGGGCTTGTTGGCGTCGGCGGTGACTCGGTCCCCGGTCTTGAAGCGGGTCACGTTCTTCCCCACCGCCTCCACGATGCCGGCGTACTCGTGGCCCGGGACCAGGGGATACCTGCCGAACACGGAGTAGCCGCCGTCGTGGGCACAGTCCGCCGGGCGGCAGATGCAGCTGGCGTAGACCTTGATGAGCACGTCACCGGGGCCCACCACCGGCTCCGGTACCTCCGTGAACGACGCGTTGGCCCGTCCGCCCTTTTTGTACAGAATCGCTTTCATATCTGATAACCTCCCTATTTGCAATTACGCTTCCCGATAAGCCGTCAGCTTCGCAATCTCTTCCTCACTCATGGATGCCCGGGGGCCCACCACCCGCATGCCGTACTCGATGACCAGTCCCAACTCCTTGCGGAAGTCATAGTATTTGCAGTTCCGCCCCAGATGGGTCACATCGTACATCGGGACATAGCCCAGGTCCTTTTCCAGGTAGTCCACGCCCTCCTGCCGGTTCACCAGCCGGATGTTCAAATGGTGGATGCCAGGGCCGCCGTTGGTTTTCAGGAAATCGGTGAAGGGGTTGGACTCGTCCTCATAGCCCGGCGTGGGCGCGAACATCTCGATGTCCATGCCGCCCATGAAAAAGTTGTGCTGCAAATAGTGGTACGTCCCTTCCACGCCGTTGTATTTCACGTCCTTCAGCCGCCCCTCGGCATAGGCGTCCCTGGAGTCGGAGAAGCTCAGGGAGTCCTCGTCAAACCCGAAGATTTCCCGGAACGCCGCCAGTCCCTCTTCCAGGTCGTTCACCACCACCGCCACCTGGCAGACCAGATCCATTTTCAGCTTTGTCATGGCAATCCTTTCCTCTCCCGGCGTCAGTCCACGCCGTAAACTCTGTGCAGAGCCGCCACATCTCTCCTGGCGGCCTCCACGTAATCGCTGTCCCGCTTCAAGGCCGGCTGGAAGTACATGTTCTCCGACACGATCCAGCCGCTGAAGCCGATGTCCTTCACCGCCCGGGCCGATTCCTCAAAGAAGGTGACCCCGGTGCCGAACTCCACCAGGGGCGTCTCCACCGTGACGAAGCCCCGCTGGTCTCCCCCGTTGTCCTTGATGTGGAAGTGGTCGATCCGGTCCCTTCCCAGGGCGCGGATCATGTCCGGCGGATGGCCCGTCCCATACATGCAGGGATTGTGGGTATCGAAGCACAGCTTCAGCCCCCCGCCCACCTCGTCCAGAAAGGCGAAGTGATCCTCCAGGGTCATGTCCGTCTCCATGGCGATGCCGACACCGTGGTCCGCCCCCACCTTCACGGCGAATTTCGCCATGTCCAGGGCGTGCCTTTTTTTCGCCGGGCTGTTCATCCGCATGCTGTCGATGACCACTGTCGGAATCCCCATTTCCGAGGCGCCGATGACGGCGTTCTCGATGATGTCCCGGCATATTTTTCCCTCCGGAGAGTCGAAGGGGCTGCGGTAAAAGCCCAGGTGCCCCAGGGTGTAGAGGTGAATCTGGGGAAACTCCACGCCGTACTTCGCCCCGGCCTCCAGGTAATACTCCTGAACGCGTCTGTTCCGCAGGGGGTGAGCGTGCATCACCGCGCCGGCGTCCCCCAGCTGCATTCCCTCAAAGCCGGCCTCGCCGGCCATTCTCACCGCCGTGGAGCCCCAGCAGGGGAACGTCCACTCACAGGCCGCGAATTGGAATCTTGACATGCTTCCGCCTCCCCTCATCCGCCGAACGCTTCCCGCAGGACGGCGGCGTCCCGTTTCGCCAGGGACACATAGTCCCCACCGTCCTCCCGCAGCGCGGCGCTGTTGAAGGGCGTGTCGCTGAGGACCCAGCCCTCAAAGCCGATGTCCCGCGCCGCCCGGACGCAGTCCCTCCAGGGAGCGTCTCCCCGGCCAAGGGCCGCGTCTTCGCCGGTCTCCCTGGTGAGGAAGCCCTCCCGGTCCGCCTTCAGGTCCTTGATCTTGAGCTGCTCAATCCGCTCCCTGCCCAGCGCCCGGATCATCTCCGCCGGGTCCCCCTGGGCGTAGACAACGGGGTCGATGGTGTTGAAATCCGCCTTCAGTTTTCCTCCCAGGCGGTCCAGGACCTCCAGCTCCCGGGCCAGGCTGGTATCGAAGGAGTTGGCGATCCGCACGCCGTACTCCCCCCCCACCCGGACCGCGTACTCCAGCTTTTCCAGGGCGTAGGCGTTCTTGGCCACACCGAACATGCCCTTCGTGGGGACGGAGACCAGGGGGATTCCCATCCGCGACGCCGCCATCACCGCATTTTTGATGGTTTTCAGGGCGTCCTGACCCTGGAGGGTTTTGTTGTCGCAGTTCACGAAGCCCTGGCTGTTCAGGAAGTAGAGGTATACGCCGGTGATTTGAATTCCGGTCCTGTCCCGGGCCTCCAGGTAGTCCTCCTGGACGATCCGGTCCGTCAGGGGAAAGCCGTCCAGCCGGACCAGATTCAGGGCCAGCCGCTCGTATTCCACAAACAGGCCCTTGTTCATGGGGTGGGGCTGGAGATAGCCGCCGCCGTCCGTGATCTCAATGCCGTCGAAGCCGGCCTCATGGGCCATCTCCAGCGCCAGGGAGCCCCAGACGGGGAAGTTGTACTCGCACGCGCCGAATTTCACAGTTCCCATGCCGTCCCACCTTATCTGGCGCAGGGACCTTCCATGTGATCCCAGGGCGCCACCGTCATTCCGGTCCCGGCGGTGAAGTCATAGAGGGCGTAATGCCCGCCACAGCAGGTTTCCTCGTAGACCGGCACCTCTCCCCGCTCCTGGAAGCGCTCCGTCAGCGCGTCCATGTCCTCCGTATAAAAGCCCAGGTGATGGATGCCCGGCCCGCCCTTTTTCAGGCTGTCGGCGTAGGGGCCCTCCTGGTTCAAAGGCTCCACCAGCTTCATCTCCACGCCGCCCAGGTCAAAGACGGCGTATCTCGCCGGGCACTGAACGGGCTTGCCGCAGTAGATGCACTCCGCGTCCCGGGGGGTCTCGCCGGTCCTGATGGAGGCCGTGTCAAATTCCACCAGCCTTTTCCAGTTCTCCAGAGTCTTGTCCAGGTTTTCCACCACCATGACGATCTGGAAAATCTGCTTCATCCACTCTTTTCGCTGCGCCATAAACCTGCTCCTCCTTTTTTGGTTCATGCAAAACCGATAGTTTGCTTGATAAAATCTTACCAGTTTTATAGCAAATGTGCAAAACACCATATGGAATACTGTGATATATCCGCTGGTTATATCCGGTCCGGCGGAAAAGCTGCGAAAGGGCTCCGCCGGGTTCACGCCCGGCGGGGCCCTTTTTTCACTGCCTCTCAGGAGGGGAAAGACGCCCTCAGCGTTTTCAGGTCCTCCGCCGCCAGCGCGGCGAAGTCCCGGGTTCCGTCGTTCATCGGCGGCAGGTGGTAATAGTTCTCTGTGATCATCCAGCAGGAAAAGCCCATCTCCCGGATGAGCTCCACGGACTGCCGGTAGCCCGCGTCGCCCCGGCCCAGCAGGACGCAGCCCCGCCGCCCTCTCTGAAACAGGGAGCGGATGCTGTCCTTCATGTGGAAGTGGCTGATCCGCTCTTCGCCGAAGAGGCGTATCTGCTCCCGGGGGTCGCCGGTGCCGAAGCGGAGCGGATTGAGGAGGTCCATGCAGACCTTCGTCTCCCCGCTCAGCTCGTTCAGGAGGCGCAGAATCTCCTCCACGGGCTGCGCCGACTCGACGGCAATCTCCACGCCGGACTCCCTGGCCAGCTCCTCGGCAAACCGCAGGTGGCTGACCACGTTCGTGAAGGCCTCCTCCGTCGGAGGCTCCACGGTGATCACAATCGTGTGAATGTCCAGCGCCCGGCAGGCCGCGAAGCCGTTGGTCAGACTCTCTCCGGCCCAGCCGCCCCGCTCCGTGTCCCTTCCGTAGTTCAGGGTTCCCTCCGCCAGGAGGGCGCCCAGATTCAAGGAGTGGAGCCGGAGGCCGCAACGCGCCGCCTCTTCCCGGTAGAGCTCCCGCACCCGGCGGTTGTTCAGGGGGTACCCCATCTGCCTGCCGCCCGCCTCACCGATCTGCATCCCGTCATAGCCGGCCTCCGCCGCCAGCCGCATGGCCAGCGGGCCGGAGACGGGCAGAGACCACTCGCAGATGCCAAAACGCTGTTCCGTCATGGCGGAACCCTCTTATTTCACCTGCATGGAGGCGTTCTGGCTGGCCTGCATGGCCCGGGTACCGGAGAAGCCTCCGTCGATGGGCAGGACCTGGGCCGTAATCTGCCGGGCCTCCTCGGAGCAGAGGAACAGATAGCCGTTGGCGATGTCCTGGGCCTGGTTGATCCGTTTGGTGGGGGTGATTCCCAGGAAGTTTTCGTCGATGCTGTCGGGGATGTGGCTGTTGTTGTTGGTCCGGGTGAAGCCCGGGGCCACACAGTTGACATTGATGCCGTATTCTCCCACCTCCAGGGCGATGGCCCGGGAGAAGGCGATGATTCCGGCCTTGGTGGCGGCGTAGATGGAGCTGTTCCGCTCGCCCTGGAAGGCGGCGGTGGAGGCGGTGCTGACGATTTTCCCGCCGGTTCCCTGCTTGATCATCTGCTTGCAGGCCAGCTGGATCATGAAGTAGGTGGCCCGCATGTTCAGGTTGATGGACCGGTCAAAGGAGGCGGAGTCCGTCTCCAGGAACGGCAGCTTGCAGCCCCAGCCGGCGTTGTTGACCAGGATGTCCACCCTGCCGAAGGCCGCCACCGCCTCGGCGAAGATGCGCTCCCGCTCCTCCTCTTTGGTCAGGTCCGCGGCCACCCAGATGGCCTTCCCGCCGGCGCTCTTGATCTCCTCGGCCGCCTTTTCCGCCGCGGCGGCGTCCATGTCCACGATGACCACGGAGGCGCCCTCCCGGCTGAAGGTGTTGGATGCCACAAAGCCGATGCCCTTGGCGCCTCCGGTGATGATGGCGACCTTGTCCTGTACTCTACCCATTTTTCATGTGCTCCTTTCAAAATTGAATCAATTCTTTTCCTCGTAATACGCCTTGGCCATGGGGCCCACCACCATGTCGCCCAGCTCCCCGATGAAGCCGAACAGCCGGCGGAAGTCGTAGGTCTCCAGGGCCAAGTCCCCCACCTTCGTCACCAGATGGGGGTGGATGTTCCGCTCCTCCATCATCCTGTCCAGGACGCTCCGGTCCTTCAGCTTCAGGTTGATGTGGTGGATGCCCTGCCCGTGGGCGCGGAGCCAGTCGGAATACGGGTCCCCGCCCTCTTTGTTCAGGGGTTCGATGTACTCGAAGTCGATGCCGCCGAAGTTCAACCGCGCGGTCTTGATGTAAAACTCCACCGGCCGGCCGTCGTAGGTGTTCTCCACGGACACCCCCCGCTCCGCCTGTTCCTTCGTGGATTTCACCACGACGCTGTCCTCCTCCAGGTCGAAGCAGCTCCTCAGATTCTCCAGAACCTCGTCCACGCTGTCGACGACCATGCCCACCTGGAATACCAGTTCCGCCCTTGCCTTTTCCATACGCAGCCTCACAGATTGTTTTTCCCCTCAGGGAATTCTCTTCGCTGATTTCAGTATAGCATCCGGGTTTTCGCAAGTAAAATAGATAGGAATTATGAGAAAATATTACTTATAATTATTGATCCAGGCCCAACCGCCTGCGGTAGACGCCCGCCGCGTCCTCCCTGGTGAACGCCGTCCAGCCGGCCGCCAGAAGCCGTTGCTTGGCCGCGAAGATGTTCTCCACGAAGCCCTCCACGTCGTCCTCCGTCATGCCGCAGGCGCTCAGGGGCCTCGCGGGGCAGAGGGCGTTCATCAGCTTCTCCAGCCCCTGGAACACGGAGGGGGCCTGGATGCCCGCCCGGGCCAGGGCCGGGCGAATGATGTCCCGCAGCTCCTCCAGCGGCGGGCCGTCCGCCGTCCGCTCGTAGTGGAGGAACACCTCCGTCAGGAACTGATAGATCGACTCGCCGTGGGACATGTGATAGGTTTCGCCCACCGGGTAGGCCAGGGCGTGGACCGGGCCCGCGCCGCCGTTGTTCACCGCCATGCCCCCCAGGCAGCTGGCCATGAGGAACCGGCCCGTCAGCCGGTTCCGGGCCTCCCGGCTCCCGCCCGCCAGCAGCCACTCGGCGTACCCCTCCGTGATGAGCCTGACCGCCCGGGCGCCCGCCGCCCGGGCCATCTCGTTCCCCCGGGTCCTGGAGACATGGGCCTCCATGGCGTGGCCCAGGGCGTCCGCCGAGCAGTGGAGAAACACCCTGTCCGACAGGCTGTAAAGCAGCTCCGGAATCAGGACCGCGTGGCTGGCGGACAGAAGGGGGTCGATGATGGCCGTCTTGTATCCGGTGTCCCCCATGGTGACGATGCCGCCGTAGGTGACCTCGCTTCCCGTGCCGCAGGTGGTGGGGACGGCGACCAGGGTCTTGTCCAGCCGGATCTCCCGCTCCCGCCGGATGATTTCTCCGATGGGGCGGGCGTCCCTCACGCACAGGAGCTTGGCGATGTCGATGACGCTTCCGCCGCCAATGGCGACGACCCGCTTCACCTCCAGCCCCTCCATGTCTCTGAGAATGGCGTCTATGGCCTCCTCCGTCGGCTCCGCCGGATCGTAGGTATCCTTCAGGATCACGTGGGCTCTCAGGCACGCCTCCTCCGCCAGGACGCCATCGTAAATGACAGACTCCGTCAGAATCAGGTCCGTCTCCGACAGAGCGAACGCCTCCACGAAGGCGTGGAAGGTCTCCAGATAATGAACTGCGGGCTTCACACAGAACAGTTCCATCGTGTCACCATACCTTTCCGAATCTCGCTCCAGTGCTCCCCTAACGGAGGAGCTTCTGCATCTGCTCCGGCTCCATCCCCTGGATGTAATACCCCACGTCCAGCTTCTCCCGCAGCCGCGCGCCCAGGCCCTCGTCAATCCGCTCTCCCACCAGGGCCTGCTCCAGCTCGGCGATGTCGCCCCGCCCGAAAAAGTCGCCGGTGACGCGGAGCTCTTCAATGATGCCTTCCCTCACCCCGGCGTTCACCTCCACCAGACCAAAGTCGAACTTCTCGCTTTTGCTGTAGTTGTAGTCCCCGGACCAGCCGTAGGTCCACTCCCAGGTGCGGTATTTCTCCTCCGCCAGGGTTTCCACCCGCTTCAGCTCCTTCCCCGTCAGGACATGCCGCTCCAGCGACCCGGCGGAGGCGATCTCCTCCAGCAGCGCCGCCTTGAACGCCTCCACCGTGACCGGCGCGGAGCTGTGCTCGTTGACGGTGGTCACCCGGCTGACCACGGACTTGGCGCTTTTCGACTGGAACTTCGCCGCCTTGGGCCGCAGGGCCGCGGCCACGTCCGTCAGATTGCTGTCCACCATGATGCAGCCGTGGTGCAGGATGCGCCCCCGCTTCACATACTGAGAGTTGCCGGAGAATTTTTTCCCGCAAATGGTGATGTCGTTCCTCCCCGTGAACCCGGCCCGGACGCCGAAGCGGTCCAGGGCGGCCAGGACGGGCCGGATGAAATACTGAAAATTGAACTGTTCAATATCCCCCTCGTTGACGATGAAGGTGAAGTTCAGATTTCCCTGGTCGTGATAGACCGCCCCGCCGCCGGAGAGCCTGCGGGCCACCCGGATGTGGTGGGCGTCCACAAACTCCTGGTTGATCTCCTGGGCGGTGTTCTGGTATTTTCCCACAATGATGGCGTTGTCGTTCTGCCAGAGCATGAAATACCGCCGGCCTGGGTCCAGCTCCTCAAAAACATACTCCTCCAGGGCCAGATTGAAATACGGGTCCCGGCTCTCCGATTCGATGTAGATCATCGTCCTCTTCCCCTTCCCCGGCCGTGAAAGGCCGTGTACAAAAGCCCGCCCAGGGTCACCACCAGAACCAGGGAGAGGTACATGCCCCGGTAGCCGAGGGACGGCTGGAGCATCCCCAGCAGCGCCGGGCCCACACCCACGCCCAGGTCTCCGCAGGCGTAGAAGGTGGCGACGGCCAAGGCGTACCGGTCCGGCGTGGTGTATTTGACGGCGATGGCGTGTCCGCCGGACAGGCTCACACCGTAGCCCGCGCCCACGCACGCGGCGGAGAGCAGCAGAACGAATCCATTCCCGGCACGGCTGAGCAGAAAAAAGCCCAGGGCATAGACCGCCAGCGTTGGATAGATCACCATGTTGTCCGTCCGCTTGTCCAGGAGCCTCCCCGCCAGGGGCCGCACCGGGACAATCACCAAGGCATAGACCACGAAATAAAATGTGGCCGCGTCCTCCAGGCCGAGGCTCTCGGAGTACCGGCTCACGAAGGACGTGACGGTGCCGTAGCACATGGCCATGAGCAGGAACATGACGCTGACCGGCAGGGCTCGGGCTTCGAACAGCTCGAATTTTCTCCGTTCCTCTCCGGCCTCGCTTGCCGCGAGGACCGGCGGCCCGTCAGGCCGGATGCCCGCCGCCAGCACCATGACCATGGCAACCGCTGCGCAGACCGTGCAGGTCCACAGCACCGTGCGGTAGGAATCGCTCCGAAACAGTACCATGCCCACCGCCGGACCCACGGCGGCGGAGAGCGTGGGGCTCAGAGTGAAAACCGCCGTGCCCTCCCCTTGTCTCTCCAAGGGAATCTCCAGCATTCCCAAGGTGTTCACCACCGTGTTGGATATGCCGAAGCTGATCCCCTGGAGAAAGCGGACCAGGAAAAGCAGCCAGTAGCGGTCCGCCGCCAGATACAGCGCCGTCAGAAGCAGATACAGCGCGGTGGACGACCATGCCAGCCGCCGCAGGCCCAGGCGGGCGGCGCCGCCCCCGATCAGGAGTCTGGCCAGCACCGCGCCCACCGCGTAGGCCCCCACGATGACGCCGCTCTCCGCCGGGCCCACGCGGAAGCTGTCCATCACGTACCCCGCGATGGTGGTGTTCAGCAGGTAGAACACCATGGCGGTGAAGAAATTCGCCGCCAGCAGGGCGGTGAAGGTCCTGGTCCAGAGTTTCCCCTTGCCCGCTCTTTCCAAGGCTCAGTCCTCGCCGAAGGCGGCCTTCAGCGTCTCCACGTCCCTCCGGGCCAGGGAGATGTAGTCCTCTCCGTTCACGTTCAGGTTGGGCCGGGTATAGAAGGTCTCGGAGATGATCCAGCCCTCGTAGCCGATGTCCTTGATGGCCTGGACGGACTCTTTGAAAAAGGTTCCGCCCTGGCCCAGCAGGACAATGGGGGCGGTCTCCTTGGTCACGAACCCCTCCGCGTCCGGCAGGGATTCCTTCATGTGGAAGTGGTCGATTCGCTCTTTTCCCAGCTTCCGGATCATGTCCGGCGGATAGCCCGTGCCGTACATGACCGGGTTGTGGGTGTCGAAGCAGAGCTTCAGCTTCCCGTCGAACCGGTCCAGGAACTCGAAGTGCTTTTCCATGGTCACGTCGGTCTCCATGGCAATCTGGACGCCGTAATCCTCGGCCACCTTCACCGCGTATTGGTACATATCCAGGACGTGCTGATGCTGGGCGGCGCCGTACATCCGCATTCCCTCGATCATCACCGTGGGGATGCCCATCTCCGAGGCCGCGATGATTCCCATTCGGATGCTCTCCATGCCCTCTTTCCCCTCGGCGGTGCGCTGGCTGCTGCGGATGAAGCCCTGGCGGACCAGCGTGTAAAGATGGATGGACTGGAGGGTGACGCCATACTTGGCCGCGCTCTCCAGATAGCTCTCCTGAATCCACTTGTTGTTCAGCGGATAGGAGTACATGGAGCCGCCGCCGTCCGCCAGCTGCATCCCGGAGAAACCGGCCTCGTGGGCCATCCGGATGGCCTGAGGGCCCCAGTACGGAAAGCTGAACTCACAGACGCCGAATTTGATTTTTCCCATGACGTGTAACCTCTTTCTTTTTCATATTCACCTGAGATTTTACATGATGGCGGCGAAATTGTACAATTCCAATCCTTTTCAGCCTGCTATTCCCTGGGGTTATTTCAGCCCGGCCCACCGGTCTATAATTCCATGGAATAACCTCATATGAATTCTGTCTATTTGAAAAAGTCCCGTAAAATGGATAACATGAAAGGGATAAAAGTTGGCAAAAGGAGAATACGTTATGGCAGATCTTTCTATCCTGCTCGCGTTCTACGAAAACATGTACAAGGCCCGCCGGTTTGACGAGCGGCTCTGGGATGCCTACGTGGACGGCAAACCCCTGGGCATGACCCATCTGGGCATGGGCGAGGAGGCCTGCGGAACGGCCACCATGATGGCCTTCCGCCCCACCGACGCGGTCTGCCCCCACCACCGCTCCCACCCCCACCTGCTCATGCGGGGCTGCGACATGAAGACCATGCTGTCCGAGACGCTGCTGAAATCCACCGGCACCTGCAAGGGCAAGGCCGGCGAGGCCCACTTCGTGGACGTGTCCAAAAACCTGTACGTCCTGGGCGGCACCCTGGGCCCTTGCTACACCGTCCCGGTGGGCTTCGCCTACCACTTCAAGCACGAGGGGAAGGGCAACATCGCGGTGGCCTACTCCGGAGACGGAAGCACCTGCGAAGGTTCCTTTTACGAGGGTGTGAACATGGCGGCAGCCTTCAAGCTCCCCGTGCTCTTCATCATCCAAAACAACTTCTTCGCCATCTCCGAGGATTTCCGGAAGATGACCGGCCTCCAGCGCCTCAGCACCCGGGCGGCGGGCTTCGGCATCCCTGGCGTGACGGTGGAAAACGGCAACGACGTGGAAGCTGTCTACGACGCGACGGTCAAGGCGGCGGAGTATGTCCGCGCCGGAAATGGCCCCATGATTCTGGAGGTCATGACCTGGCGGCAGCGGGGCCACGCCGTCAACGAGCCCGGCACCAAGTACAAGGACCCGAAGGAACAGGAGTTCTGGATGAAGCGGGACCCTATCCATCTGCTCTCCGCCAAGCTGAAGGAGCAGTACGGCGTGCAGGACGGGCAGCTCAGGGCCATCGAGGACAAGTGTGAACGGGAAATCGATGAGGCCTGGGCTTTCGCCGAGGCGGCCCCCTACAGTGAGCCGGAGGTCGCCATGGAAGACATCTATTGGTCCGGAACCGAGGCTTGAAAGGAGGAACCCCCATGGAAACGAAGAAAATGACATATATGCAGGCCCTCCGCATGGCCATGGACGAGGAGATGGCCCGGGACGACAAGGTCATCCTTCTGGGCCAGGACGTAGGCATTCTGGGCGGCGCCTACGGCGTTACCGGCGACCTGTACCACAAATACGGCCCCGACCGCATCATCGACTCCCCCCTGGCGGAAAATGCCATCGTGGGCTTCGGCATCGGCGCCGCCATGTACGGCTGGAAGCCCATCATGGAAATCATGAAGATGGACTTCAGCATGGTGGCCCTGGACCCCATCGTCAACCATCTGGCGAAATACCGCTACATGTCCGGCGGGCAGGTGAAAAACATGCAGGCGGTGGTCCGCACGGCCATCGGCGGCGGCACCCGCTCCGGCCCCCACCACAGTCAGTCCATCTACCACCTGTTTGCGGGCTTCCCAGGGCTGAAGGTGGTCTGTGCCTCCACACCGGAGGATGCCAAAGGCCTTTTGAAGGCGGCCATTCGGGACAAGGACCCGGTCTTCTTCTGTGAGGAGTCCGCCGCGTACCGGATGAAGGGGGAAGTCCCCCTGGACCCGGACTTCGTCGTCCCCATCGGCAAGAGCCGGACCGTCCATGAGGGCGACGCCCTGACCGTCTGCGGCTTCGGCACCTCCATCCTGAAGGCCGCAAAAGCCGCCGCCGCGCTGTCGGAGGAGGGCATCGACATCGACCTCATCGATCTGCGGAGCCTGCGGCCCCTGGACCTGGACCCGGTGACGGCCTCCGTGAAGAGGACCGGCAAACTGCTCATTGTGGACGAATTCACCGAGACTTACGGCATCACCGGCGAGATCGCCTTCCAGGTAACCCAGGCCTGCTTCAAGGACCTGAAGATGCCGGTCCAGCGGTTGACCCTGCCGGACACCGTCATTCCCGCCGGCCCCGTCATGGAGGACTGGGTGATGCTGTCCCCGGACAAGATCGCCGCTAAGGTGAAAGAGCTCATCAACGCGTGACAACAATTTTTTGAAATAAAAGCAGGAGGTAGCAAAATGGCAAGAGTGATCAAGATGCCCAGAATGGGCGAGGGCATGGAAGAGGGCCAGATCGTATCCTGGATGGCCAATGTGGGCGACAAGGTGGAAAAGGGCGCGCCCCTGTTCGAGGTTCTGACCGACAAGACCACGATGGAGTTCCCCTGCCCCGAGACCGCCACGCTTCTGAAGATTCTGGTGGAGACGGAAGAGGACTACGACTGCGGCACGCCCGTCTGCATCATCGGCGAAGAGGGCGAGGACATCTCCGGTCTGGTGTGAGCGGGGGGCGCTTATGACGGAAATTTTAGAGTCCATCCCCTACAAGGGCATCCGAAAGGCCATGGGGAAGCACATGGAGGCCAGCCTCTCCATTCCCCTGCACTACCAGGGCATCTACGTGGACGTGACGGATCTGCTGGAGTTCCGCAAGGCGGTCAACGCGGAGCATGGGTCCAAGGTCACGGTCAACGATTTCATCGTCCGGGCGGTGGCCCTCTCCCTGCAGAAAACACCCATCATGAACTCCTCTCTGAATGCGGACAAAACCGCCATCGAGGTCTACAAGCCCTCCAACGTCAGCGTCATGACCGCCTCCGAGAAGGGGCTGGTGGCCCCGGTGGTCAAGGACGCCCAGGACAAGAGCGTCTTCCAGATCTCCGAGGAGATGCGGGAGCTCGTGGGCCGGGCCAACGAGGGAAAGCTGCGGCCCGACGACTGCTCCGGGGGCACCTTCGGCGTGACCAACATCGGCAAGCTGAATTCCTACGACTCCGTCCCACGGCCTCTTCCTCCTCAGTCCTCCATCATGACCGCCTGCACGGCGAAGAAAATGGCAGTGGTCCTGGACGACGGGAAAGACACCATCGCGGCCAGAATGATGATGAAGCTGGTCATCGGAAGCGACCACCGGGTCACCGACGGCGTCCCCCTGGCGAACTTCATCAACGACGTGAAAAATTATCTGGAAAATCCACAATCCCTCATGTGACACCAAAATACAGGGCGGCAGCAGGCTTCACCTGCTGCCGCTCTCGCCGCCCCAGCGGCCCGAAACAAGCAAGGAGCGCGCTATGGACGAAACACTTCGCGGGATGCTGATTGCCAACGCGGGCATCCTGCTGGAATACCGGAACACCAAACTCCTGATCGACGGCCTCTATCGGGTGACGGACAACCCCTTCAGCGACATTCCGCCGGACACCCTGCGGCGGCTTCAAGACGGGGAGCCGCCCTATGACGGCGTCGACTTTCTACTGTTCACCCACGGACACTCGGACCATTTCTCGGCGGAGCTGGTCCAGGAGTACGCGCAGCGGCGCCAGCCAAAAGGCCTCTTCCTCCCCCCGGGGGATTCGGAAGCCCGGAGGCGCCTGCGAGCCTGTCTGGATGAATGGGGCGTCTCATGCATCCCGCCCGACGGCCCGGAGGAATGGACCCTGGCCCCCGGCGTCACCGTCCGGTCCCTCCCCACCCGCCACCTGGACAGGCGGTATTGGGACGTGCCCCATGCCTGTCTTCTGCTGACCCTGGGTGAAAAGCGGGTCCTCTTCACGGCGGACGCGGACTACACGCTGGAGACCTTCCCGGGGCTTCCGCCGCTGGACGCCGTTTTTGTCAATCCCCTGTTCTTCCGGGCCCTGCGAACCGGGAGGTTCTTCCAGGGGGCCCTCCCGGCGAGGACAATCTGTGTGTATCACGTTCCTTTTCCGGAGGACGACCGGGGCGGGATGCGCGCCGCATTGGAACGTGACGTTGAGCACTGGCCTCCGGAGCGGGGAAAGGTCCTCCTTTTCACGGAGCCCTCCCACTGGCTGGAGCTGTAAGCCGACCACTTGCCCGGGGCACGCGCTTCCCGGAACTCATCACCAACAACCCATCTCTACAACGTCTGGCTGGTGGACGACGCCGAAAACCTGCTCATCCGGCGGGAGGTGGATATCATTCCGTGCCGGCACTTGGCCAGGAATCGTCCGTAACCTGCAGGGGACCACTTCATGGACCTGGAGATGATCCGATACGCAGGGCCGGGGTTTGCCATAGGCAGTGCGCCGACAGCAGTGAGAGCAGCAAACTGATGCCGTTCAAAAATTTGTTCAACGAATGGTATGTTCGGGACTCCAGCCGCAAGGTGCGGGCCGTCCTCAAGGCCAAAGCGGAGCGGGGAGAACGGTTTGGGACCAGGGCTCCCTATGGTTACCAGAAGGAGGAAAATAGCAGCCAGAAGCTGATTGTAGACGAGGGAACCGCCGCCATAGTCCGCCGGATCTCTGCCATGTGCGCCGCCGGAATCGGGCCAAGTCAGATTGCCCGTAAGCTGAGGGAGAAATAAATCCTCTGCATCTTACAAGGACAAACGACATGAGGTGGTCTTGGAGAACCTGCGGCGGATGAAGGCAATGGCCAGGGAACATGCCAGGGAGTTCGACGAATACATCGGCGACAGGCAGTCCGCCAAAATCCAGAGGAAAATACGGAGTCAGGAACAGGAGCTGACCGCCACGCGAAAGCGCAGCGCGGAGCTGACGCCGGAGCTGCTGCGGCTGTTCATCCAGAAGATCGTGGTGCATGAGAAAAGCACCAAGTGGTCCAAGAAAGCGATGCGGACCATTGAAATCCACTACAATGACATTGGCTGCGTTGGACAGGACATTCAACGGGACGAGGAAAGCCCCCGGCAGGAAATCACAGCGTGATTCCCGCCGGGGTGCTTCCTCGAGTCGTAGATATCCCTGTCAGGGAGAGGCCAAGCCCTCCGTTTTTTACTTTTTCACTGCCCTCAGCGTCATCACCGCCGCCTGGGCCCTGGTGCAGAAGGCCCCGGGACTGCTCCCGTCGGTGATGCCCCTGGCCTTGGCCTCAGCCAGCTCCGCCGCCAGGGCCGGACTGACGGTCTGCCTGCCCATCACCGCCTGGAGCCGCTTCCCCAGCGCCAGGACCTCCGCGTCGGTCAGCTTGTCGATGTTCATGTCGTCTTCCTCCTCAAGCTCCGGGCGCACCGCGCCCACGATCTGACTGTAAGGCCGGTTCTTCCGGCACACCATGCCCCCGTTGCTCTGGCTTCCGGCCTGGGAGGTGTTGCCCTCAATGGCCACCACCCCCGAGGCCGTCACCTTCTCAATGACGCCGCAGTGGTCCGTGGCCGCCCCGCCGGGGAAGTCGTAGATCACCACGTCCCCGGGGCGGCAGCCCTTGGCCACCCACTGCCCCGCTTTCTTGGCCGCGTTCATCAGCGCCCCGCAGGAGGCGGTTTTCAGCGGCAGCGGAACCCCCGCGTGGGCAAACACCCACTGCACGAACACCATGCACCAGGGATATGCCGCCCCGGAGACCTCCCGGCCATAATACCAAGTGTTGTATTTGACATTGTTGGAGTTCGCCGGGGACTCCTTCGCCCCCAGCTCCGAACAGGCCACGGCCAGCACCTTCTCAGCCGTTGCCATTGCCGCCCCCGTCCAGACTGTCCTGCACCTTCTGGCTCTGCGTCCCGAAGTAGAACGCGATCACCACGGCGTACACGGTCATGAAGTCCTGGCTGATGGTCTGCGCCACCGCCATGTAAGCGAACACGCCGGTCAGCGTCAGCGTCACCAGGGACTTTACGCTGAGGAGATTCCCCAGCCGCTTGATGATGGTCTTATCCATAGTTGTCCTCACTTTCCCCGGGCTTGTCCCCGGTTTTTACCTTGGAAATCTTGATTCTCGCCAGAGAAAACAGCTCCACGGCAAAGCTGCCCAGGGTGTACTGAATCAGCGTATCCGGCACCGCGCCCTTCACGCAGAAGATCACGGTCATGGCCACGATGAACCCAAAGGCGAACAGCCCCAGGGCCAGCAGAATCAGGTTGGAGGTCTTGGGCTCCCTGCGCCGCTTCCCTCTCACAGCCCCACCCTCCCCAGCAGGAAAGCGATGACGGCGGCGCACACGGCCCACAGGGCCTTTTCCACCAGCCCCTCCCACTGCTTCCCGGGCTTGGCCTCCAGGGCCTCCACCTTCTCGGTGAGCTCGTCCAGCTTCTTCAGAATGGTATCCAGCTTGTTCTCCTGCACATCGCTGACCCGCTCCAGGTCCCCGATCCGCTTGAACATCTCCCGGTGTGTGGCGCTGTGCTGCTCATTGGCCCGCTCCAGGGCCTCCACCCGGCGGACCAGCGGGCAGTCCCGGGGGTTGTCGGTACATTTTTCGGTCATAGGGGCTCCTCCTCAGTCGGGTTTTTTCGTGTACTCAATTGTAATGAAGACGCAATCCGCGTCGACCTGGGTGACGCTTGAGAAATATGCAATACCACGCGAGGCGGTGGTAAAAGCTGTGAAATAATTTTCATCTTGAACAAAGCCAAGAGGATAGGATTTTGTCCCATTCGAAAACATAATGGACCCGAACATATTGGTCACCTGGTCAAACTCGGCGCTTTCGAGGATGAAAGTAAACGAGGCTGTGGCATTCAGAGAAGACTTGGAGTAGTCCGTATAAAATGTTTTCCGATACAGCGGCTTTCCGTCAATCCAGGTCCCGATTCTCCGCTCCTCCGTGGAATAGACCTCTTCGGCGCCGCCGGCCTTTCCGTCCACGTAGCTCTTGACTTTCCCCCAGAAGCAGGCGAGCCCGGCATGATCCAGAAACCCCATACCCTCACGCCTCCGCCGCCGTGATGGCGTCGATCTCCTCGTTGGTGATGGCCTGGATCTCGAACGCCGCACCCAGGGCGTCCCAGCCCTCCCCGGTCCAGGCGTAATTCATCCCCGTGTCCTCCACGTTCCACACGTCGCCCACGGTGTTCCCGCTCTCCGGCAGGGCCGCGTAATTCACCTTGCTGCCCTTGTACGTGTACACGTTGGTCAGGTCCGATTTCAGCGCGAGGTCCGGCTTGTTCTGGATGTTGCTCCAGTCCACGCTGTCCGCCGTCCCGCCGCCGGTGGCCGAGAGAACGCCGCCGGTGACGGTCAGCCCCGCCCCCACCCGGACACCGCCCAGGGTCTCCGCCGTGGCCTCCGGCAGGGTGTAGTTCTCCAGCTCCGCCAGCTTCTCCTTCTCCGCCGTGGTGAAGTCGTTGGCGCTCAGCCCCTTGCCCTCCACCTTGTCCACCTTGCCGCCCAGCAGGGTCTTGATTTTGCTCCACAGGTACAAAAGTCCGTTGCTGTCAAGATATTTGCTCATTTCAAAAGCTCCTCCAATTCCAAATTACTCAAAGGTTCCGCCGGGGGCGGGATGCGCCGGATTTCCTCTTCCAGCCCGTCGATGGCGCTCATGGGGTGCTGCCTCTCCGCGTCCCGGTGAGAGAGAAAACGGTGGTCCGAGGTCCCACCCTCTCCCCCGCCGCCGGCAATCGGGACGGAGCCCAGCAGCGTCTTCCCGGCGTAGAGCCCCAGCTCTCCCTGGTCCGTGTAGCCCAGCCCGTCCCCCTTCCGGGCCAGCTGCTGCTCCCACAATCCCGGCGTAGGGGGCCGGGCGTCCTCCCCGGGAGCCGCGCCGGTCTCGATGTAGCCAAGGTCCGCCCAGACCGTGGGCAGGACCACATCTCCGCCCCGGGTCCCGTACACCCCGGCCTCCAGCTGGAGCCCCGGCGCGGCCAGCACCTCCCAGGGGACAACGCACTCAACTTCCCCGGTTTCATCCAGCAGGACCGAAACAGACCGCTCTCCCGCCCGGAACACGGCGGTCTTCTCCAGCCCCGCCCAGTCCTCCGAGAACCGGAACCGGACCGGGTACACGTTCACGCTCCCGCTGGTCACCGCCTCCCGCCGCCCCACCGCCAGCTGATTCTTCTTCGCGTACAGTTCAAACATCGCTTCACCTCCACTAAAGCCCCGGCCCGCCGGGAAGATTGCATGTCCGCATGCAAACTCCGCGGAAAAGAGAGTCATATTTTTTGAACCTGCGGAACGCAATGATATTTCATGAAGCCCTCCCGGCCGGGAGGGCTTCCGTGGTTTCTTCTTGAACAAGGCCGGCGGGAGTCAGCGGAGTGGCGGGACGCACAGGACACAACCGAACAAGCATGAAACAGCGGAGGCCAAGGCTTTTACACCTTGACCTCCGCTGTTCGTTTTGACATCAGAGCCACACCATCACGGCAAAACCGCCCTTGAAACAACAGGTGTTCGTCCCATGTCCAGATGCGGACCATGTATCCGTTCCAAAATCGGGCCGGAATCCAGCGCAGCGAATCCGGCCCGAAAGCGAAGAAATTCCCACCATAGCGCAGTTTTCGGCGAAGCCGGAAACGGAGCGGCGGTGGGAATTTCTGAGCTGGTGGAGGTGGCGGGAGTTGAACCCGCGTCCGAAAGCACTTTGACGGGACTTTCTCCGGGCGCAGACGGTTATTGCGGGAGGCTTGATCCTCCCTGTTCCCCTCGATGACGGCAAGCCGTCACGCCGTCATCTCAGGTGAGCTTCTGATGTGTGGCACGGCCGAAGCGCCCCGTACGCACATTTACCGCTGAACGACGCCCTTCCCGGCTCGCGGTCCTTCCGGGTCGGACGGCTGCCTTTAATCAGGCAGCAACAGCAACAGTGTTGTTGTTATTTGATTTATAATTTGCCCGTTTTATGGCGGTCAGGCGCCGCCGCCCGCTGGTCCCGCCTCCATACCCCCGTCGAAACCCTTACACCCCCGTCGTCGGGGCGAAATCCGCTCCGTTTCGTTTCCGCCAACAGTCTGCGGACTGTAGGCGAAAACTGCACTCCGCTCCTTTGCCCCTCCTCTTCCCGCCGGATTCGCTTCGCTGGATTCCGGCGGGATTTTCTGTGGGACGCCGCATCGCTTTGCTCGCCGCTGTGGGGCGGAGGACTTGCGTGGGGTCTTGGTCCTTTGGGTGTTTGCAGATGGACACTGTTTCAGTATAGCATGGTTTCCAATTGGCGTGTGTTACGGTTTTGTGACATTTGGGAGCGGGGGCCATCCAGGGGCCCCGCTCCTCCTTTTCAGTCAGGTCTTGACGAACTTCACCAGGAGCTGGGATGGGGTCAGTTTGGCCAGGAGGCGGTAGAATTTATACAGGAGTTTGGGCGTATAGATTACGCGGCCCGCCTTGGCGGCCCGGAGGGCGCCGCCGGCCACCCGGACCTGGTCGCAGTAGGGCAGGAACTCGAAGGTGCTGGAGCGGCCCGTGATGCCCGCCAGGGGCAGGAACTCCGTGTCCATGGGGCCGGGGCACACCGCCGTGACGCTGACCTTCCGGCGGCGGAGCTCCTCGTTCAAGCCCACGGTGAAGTGGGAGACGTAGGCCTTGGTGGAGGAGTAGACCGTCATCCGGGGGTTGGGGCAGAAGGAGGCGATGGAGGACACATTCAAAATGCGGCTCCCCTCAGGCATATAGGGCAGGACAATATTGGTCACGGCGGTCAGAGCCCGGACGTTCAGGTCCACCATCCGGGTCTGGGTGGCGGTGTCCATCTCCCCCACCCGGCCAAGACAGCCGCAGCCCGCGCAGTTGACCAGCAGGGAGACCTCCGGCTTCTTCTCCGCCAGCCGGTCCTTCAGGGCCACGAAGCTCATGGGGTCGCAGAGGTCCAGGGGCAGACACTCCGTGTGCCGCCCCGGGAGGCTGATGGCCAGACTCTCCAGCCGATCCTCCCGGCGGGCGATCAGCCAAAAGCACTCGATGTCGGGGAACACGTCCTCGATCTGGCGGGCCAGCTCCCGGCCCAGGCCGGAGGACGCGCCGGTGATGATGGCGGTTTTCATGGCTTCCTCCTTTCCGCTCCGTCTCGGGTTCAGCGGGTCTCGGGTTCCGGATACTCCACGCCCTGCGTGTCCACCCGGATGGATTGGATCACCACCGGGGTCTTGGGCCGGTCGTCCGACATCCGCCGGGGGACCCGGGAGATGGCGATGGCGTCATCCACACCCTCGGTGACCTGCCCGAAGGCGGCGTAGTCCCCGTCCAGGTGCCCCGCCGGGGCCACCATGACGAAGAACTGGCTTCCGGCGGAGTCCGGAATCATGGTCCGGGCCATGGAGAGGACGCCGGTGGTGTGCTTCAGGTCGTTCTGAGCGAAGCCGTTGGAGGCGAACTCTCCCTTGATCTCATAGCCCGGGCCCCCCATGCCGGTGCCGTCGGGGCAGCCGCCCTGGATCATGAAGCCGGGAATGACCCGGTGGAAGGTCAGGCCGTCGTAAAAGCCCTTGTTGGCCAGGGAGATGAAGTTGTTCACCGTGTTGGGGGCCTTGCCGGGGTAGAGCTCGGCGGTCATTTTTTTGCCGTCCTCCATGAGGATGGTGGCGATGGGATTGGCAGACATATCCGTTCATTCCTTTCTATTCTATACTTTCATAAACTATCTTATGAACTTATCGGACCTTCATGGCCCGGTCGATTTCCCGCTTGGCGTCCCGCTGGGCGGCGGAGGCCCGTTTGTCATAGTTCTTCTTGCCCTTGCACAGGCCCACCTCCACCTTGACCCGGGCGTCCTTGAAGTACACGGACAGAGGGACCAGGGTGTAGCCGTCCTGCTTCACCAGGGCGTGGAGCTTCCGGATCTCCCGCTTGTGCATCAGCAGGCGGCGGGGCCGGACGGGGTCCTTGTTGAAGATGTTCCCCTTCTCATAGGGGGAGATGTGCATCCCGTGGACGAAGAGCTCCCCCTCCTTCACGGAGCAGTAGGAGTCCTTCAGGTTCAGCGTTCCGGCCCGGACGGACTTGACCTCCGTCCCCGCCAGCTCGATGCCCGCCTCGTATTTCTCCTCCACGTAGTAGTCGTGGTGGGCCTTCCGGTTCTGGGCGGCGATCTTCACGCCCTTTTTTTCCATACGCGGCCACCTCCCTGGAAATCATGCCCGGTTTTGTCCAGACTTAGTATACCATGCTTTTCTCCTCCAGGCAAGGGGAGAATCCGGGCGAAGGCTGCGGCATTCTCTGAGGCGGCGGATTCTTCCCAGCAAGAACCGCCCGCCCTTATTGACGGGGGAGCGGGGGAAAAAGCAGAAGATTTTGTTGAAATTGACCATTGACTTTACCCCTTTAAAGCTGTATAGTACAAAAGCGTCAAGGCTGTTCATCCATCCGAGAGGAGATGTTCCCATGTGTACATCCGCTTTCTCCCTCCGGGGCGTCCGTTTCCGCTTTACCAAGGTCCGCTGCGCGGGCCGTTTTGAGCGTGGAAGCAGACAGTCCGGCTGAACAGGCGCTTACCTGGAAGAAAGCGGTCCTGTCTGCGGACGGGCCGCTTTTTCAATGAACCCGGCAAACCTGCGCACACTACTTGAAACAAGGAGATTGGACATCATGAAGAAGAAACTGCTTGCACTCGTTCTGACCCTGGCCATGGCCCTGAGCCTGGCCGCCTGCGGCGGCGGAGACGCCCCCGCCGACTCCGGCAGCTCCGCCCCCGCCGAGACCCAGCAGCCCGCCGACTCCGCTCCCGCGGACTCCGGCAGCTCCGGCGAGACCTACAAGATCGGCATCTGCCAGCTGGCCCCCCACCCGGCCCTGGACGCCGCCACCGAGGGCTTCACCGACGCCGTCAACGCCCTGCTCCCCGGTCAGGTGGAGCTGGATCCCCAGAACGCGGCGGGAGACACCCCCACCTGCGCCACCATCATCAACGGCTTTGTCTCCGGCGGCGTGGACCTGATCATGGCCAACGCCACCGCCCCCCTCCAGGCCGCCGCCTCCGCAACCGCCGACATCCCGGTGCTGGGCACCTCCATCACCGAATACGGCGTGGCCCTGGGCATTGAGAACTTCTCCGGCACCGTGGGCAGCAACGTCTCCGGCACCTCCGACCTGGCTCCCCTGGACCAGCAGGCCCAGATGATCCAGGAGTGGTATCCCGACGCCAAGACCGTGGGCCTGATCTTCTGCTCCGCCGAGCCCAACAGCCAGTATCAGGTGGACAATGTCCAGAAGTTCCTGACGGACATGGGCTACACCTGCACCCAGTTCCCCTTCTCCGACACCAACGACATGGCCTCCGTGGTCCAGAGCGCCGTGGACGCCTGTGACGTCCTGTATGTCCCCACGGACAACACGGCCGCCAACAACGCGGGCATCATTGACAACATCTGCCGGGGCGTGAAGCCCGTCTTCGCCGGAGAGGAAGGCATCTGCGGCGGCTGCGGCGTGGCGACGCTCTCCATCAGCTACTATGACATCGGCTACAAGACCGGCGAAATGGCCGCGGACATCCTGACCGGCAAGGCCGACGTCGCCACCATGGCCATCGAGTACGCGCCCCAGTTCGTCAAGAAATACAACCCCGCCATCTGCGAGGCTCTGGGCCTCACCGCTCCCGAGGGCTACGAGGCCATCGCCGCCCAGTAAGCCCATCCCGATAGAGAGAGGTTTCCATCATGTTGACTTTCCTCAACGCCCTGCCCGGGGCCGTGTCCCAGGGGCTCATCTGGGGCATCATGGCCATCGGCGTCTACCTGACCTACAAGATTCTGGACATCGCCGACCTGACCGTGGACGGCTCCTTCTGCACCGGCGGCGCCGTGTTCGTCATGCTCTTCACCGCCGGGGTCAACGTCTGGGCCGCGATGCTGGCGGCCGCGCTGGCGGGCATGCTGGCGGGTCTGGTGACGGGGCTTCTGAACACCCAGTGCGGCATCCCCGCCATCCTGGCGGGCATCCTGACCCAGCTGGGGCTGTACTCCGTCAACATGGCCATCATGGATTTCAAGGCGTCGGTGGCCATCAACGTCACCCAGGCGGACACGCTGGACAAGCTGCTGGTGTCCCTGCGCTTCGTCCAGGGGGCCATCCGGGGGGACTTCCCCCTCTGGCGGCACCCCATTCTGGTGGTGGGCCTCGTCACCGTGGGCCTCATCGCCCTGCTGTACGGCTTCTTCGGCACGGAACTGGGCTGCGCCCTCCGGGCCACCGGCTCCAACGGCAGTATGGCCCGGGCCCAGGGCATCAACACCGACTTCTGCAAGGTCCTGGGCCTGATGATCTCCAACGGCCTGGTGTCCCTCTCCGGGGCGCTCCTCTGCCAGTACAACGGGGCCAACGAGATCAACGTGGGCCGGGGCGCCATCGTCATCGGCCTGGCGGCGGTCATCATCGGGCAGGTGCTCTTCAGCAAGCTGTTCCACAACTTCGCCCTGAAGCTGCTGGCGGTGGCCATCGGCGCGATTCTCTATTACATCGTCATCCAGGCGGTGCTGGCCATGGGCCTGAACCCCAACTACCTGAAGCTCCTCTCCGCGCTGGTGGTGGCGGTGTTCCTCTCCCTGCCCTACTGGAAGGGGAAGTATTTCCACGCCAAGGTGAAGACGGGAGGCGCCAGCCATGCTTGAGATCAAAGACATCTGGAAAATCTTCAACGCCGGAACGGTCAACGAGAAGCAGGCCCTCCGGGGCGTGAGCCTGACGCTGAACGACGGGGACTTCTGCACCGTCATCGGCGGAAACGGCGCGGGAAAAAGCACCATGCTCAACGCCGTGGCGGGGACCTGGGCCGTGGACGGCGGGTCCATCTCCATCGGCGGCGTGGACGTGACCCACCTGCCGGACTACAAGCGGGCCCCCTATATCGGCCGGGTCTTCCAGGACCCCATGCTGGGCACCGCGCCCACCATGCAGATTCTGGAGAATCTGGCCCTGGCGGCCCGCCGGGGAGAGCGCCGCGGCCTCCGCTGGGGCGTGACCAAGGCGGAGAAGGAGCAGTATCAGGAGATGCTGAAGAATCTGGACCTGGGACTGGAGGACCGGCTGACCAGCAAGGTGGGCCTCCTCTCCGGCGGACAGCGGCAGGCGCTGACGCTGCTGATGGCCTCCCTGAAAAAGCCCAAGCTGCTGCTTCTGGACGAGCACACCGCCGCCCTGGACCCCAAGACGGCGGCCAAGGTGCTGGAGCTGTCGGACCGCATCGTGGCGGAGAGCAAACTGACCACCATGATGGTCACCCACAACATGAAAGACGCCATCCAGCACGGGAACCGGCTCATCATGATGTACGACGGAAAAATCGTCATCGACGTCTCCGGAGAGGAGAAAAAGAAGCTGACGGTGCCCCAGCTGCTGGAGCTGTTCAACAAGGTCAGCGGAAGCGACGAGGCGGACGACAAGCTGCTGCTGTCGTGAAACGGACTCGAGGCGGAGCGGAAGCGCTCCGCCTCTTGCATATTCGGGGCCTATGCTTTATGATATGGAAAACGCTTGAAAAGGAGACTTGCATATGAAGCTGATCACCTGCCTGTATGAAAATGAGGAGCGCGTGGGCGCGCTGACGGAGAAGGGCGTGGTCTTCCTTCCCTATCCCGATATGAACACCCTGATCGAGTCCCTTCCCCCGGCAGCCCTCGCCGTCACCGGCAAGGCCGTCCCCCTGGAGAACGTGAAGCTCCTGGCCCCCATCCCCCGGCCCCGGCAGGACGTGATCTGCCTGGGCATGAACTACCGGGACCACGAGGCCGAGGCGGCGAAGTACGACGCGGAGGCCTTCACCAAGGACAGGCCCGCCGCGGTCTACTTCTCCAAGCGGGTCAGCCGGGCCGGGGACCCGGACGGCGTCATCCCCCGATACGAGGGGCTGGTGGAGCGGCTGGACTACGAGGCGGAGCTGGCGGTCATCATCGGGAGGACCGCCCGGAACGTGAGGCCGGAGGAGGCCGGGGACTTCGTCTTCGGCTACACCGTCCTCAACGACGTCTCCGCCCGGGACCTCCAGACCGGCCACAAGCAGTGGTACTTCGGCAAGAGCCTGGACGGCTTCACCCCCATGGGGCCCTGCATCCTCACGGCGGACGAGACGCCTTTCCCCCCGGCCCTGGACATCTCCTGCGCCGTCAACGGGGAGGAGCGCCAGCACTCCAACACCTCCCTGCTCATCCACGGCATCCCGGAGATCATCGCGGAGCTCTCCGCCGGGATGACCCTGCTGCCGGGGACCATCATCGCCACCGGCACCCCGGCGGGGGTGGGCATGGGCTTCAACCCACCCAGGTTCCTGGAAAGCGGGGACGTGGCGGAGTGCGCCATCCAGGGCATCGGGACCCTGAAAAGCACGGTCCGCTGATTCCCTCTCGAAACTCTCTTCCTTCCCGTTGAATCGGCCTTCCGCCTTTTTCGGCACTTTGAGGCGGCGCGAAAGCGCCGTCTCTTCTTGCCCTCTGGCAGAGCTTCCTGAATTTGTTCCTTGCTCCCGCCCGGGATGACAGGGTAAAATGGGGTAAGTTCTATTTTGAAACTGATTTTATAATCTTGTTATATATTGGAGGAATTGGAACGATGTGGAAGATGCGCCGTCTGGTCCCGCTTGTCCTGGTGTTCACCCTGCTGCTGTCCCTGACGGGCCCCGGGCGTGCCTCCGCCGCCGGGAGCGGAGGAGCCGGGGAGATGGTGGGCTACTACGCCTCCTGGGCCTCCGCCGGCGGGTATACGCCGGACAAGCTCCCGGCGGAGCGGTTCACCCAGATCAACTACGCCTTCGCCAAAATTGAAAACGGCCGGGCCGTCCTGGCCGACCCGGTCCGGGACGGGAAAGCCCTCCGGGAGCTGACGGCCCTGCGGAAGCGGAACCCGGATCTGAACATCGTTCTTTCCCTGGGGGGCTGGGACGAATCCGCCGGATTCTCCGACGCCGCCGCCACCGCCGGGGCCCGGCGGACCTTCGCCCAAAGCTGCGCGGATCTGATCGCGGCCCACGGCCTGGACGGCGTGGACCTGGACTGGGAGTATCCCGTCTCCGGCGGCGCCCCCGGCGTGGTCCACCGGCCCCGGGACAAGGAGAACTTCACCCTGCTGCTGCGGGAGGTCCGGGCGGCGCTGGACCGGCAGGGACAGCGGGACGGGAAGCGCTACGTCCTGACCATCGCCGGAGCGGTGAGCGGGGGCTATCTGAACAGCATCGAGCCCCGGGCCGTGGCGGAAACGGTGGACCACATCTTCCTCATGGCCTACGATCTCCACGGGCCCTGGGACACCTGTACGGACTTCAACGCGCCTCTCCACGCCCCCTCGGACGGCCCGCCCCGGGGACGGGCCAGCGTGGACGACGGCATCTCCTCCTGGCTGGGCCAGGGGGTCCCGGCGGAAAAGCTGGTGCTGGGAATGCCGCTGTACGGGTACATATATCAGGGCGTCTCCAGGGAAAACAGCGGACTTTACAGCGCTTTTGAGAGCGCCCGGTCCGTCTCCTGGGACAAGGTGAAGGCCGAGTACCTGAACCGCCCCGGCTGCCGGCAGCTCCGCCACCGGGAGGCGGGGGTCCCCTACCTCTACGGGAACCGCGCCTTTCTCTCCTACGACGACCCGGAATCCATCGCCGCCAAGGCGGAGCTGGCCCGGCGGCGGGGCCTGGGGGGCGTGGGCTTCTGGGAGCTGTCCCAGGACGCCGGGGGAGAGCTGATCGAAAGCGCCTGGACCGCCTGGAACGGCGGGCGCTTCCAGGATGTCCCGCAGGACGCGTGGTACGCCGGGGCCGTGGAGCGGGTCCACGCCGCCGGGCTGATGAACGGCACCAGTCCCACCACCTTCTCCCCCGGCGGGACGGTGACCCGGGGGCAGATCGCCGCCATCCTGTACCGGCTGGCGGGGGAGCCGGCGGTCCGGGGCTCCTCCTTCTCCGACGTGCCCGCCTCCGCCTATTACAGCGCCGCCGTGGCCTGGGCGGCGCGGAGCGGCGTGGCGGAGGGCTTCGCCGACGGGACCTTCCGCCCGGACCTGCCGGTGAGCCGCCAGCAGCTGGCCGCCATTCTCTGGCGCTACGCCAGGCTGGAAAAGGCGGACAGCGGGGCCCGGGCCTCCCTCCGGGGCTGGCGGGACGCCGGGGAGGTCGGCGGCTACGCCCGGGAGGCCATGAGCTGGGCCCTGGCGGAGAGCATCCTCCAGGGAACCAAGGACGGGACCCTCCAGCCCCAGGGCCGGGCCGCCCGGGGCCAGACCGCCGTGCTGCTGGAGCGGTTCCGGGGACTGCTGGACAACCCGTGACACACAGGAGGCAAGGGGCTTTTCCCCTTGCCTCTTTTTGCCGGAGCTGGTATACTGTGCCCATAGTCACAAGAAAGGATGATGGACATGAAGCGCTGGCTCAGCGGCCTGCTGGCCGCTTTGACCCTGTTCTCCCTCTCCGCCTGCGGCGGCGTCGTGGACCTGACGGAGGTGCCGGAGGAGGGCGCCCGGGTCGAGGACGTGAAGGCGGACCTCCCCCCGGCGGAGGACCCGGAGGAGGACGGGGAGGCCCCGCCGCCGGAGGAGGCGTCCCCCGGCGCGGAGAGCCCGGAGGCCCCGCCGGAGGAATCAGAAAAGCCCGGCAACGCCCCTTCGAAGGACCAGTCCTCCGGAACGGATACCCTGCCGGAAAACGGGGCCTACACCACCAAGGAGGACGTGGCCCTCTACATCCACACTTACGGCCGCCTGTCGGACAACTTCATCACCAAGAAGGAGGCCCAGAATCTGGGCTGGTCCGGCGGGTCCCTGGAGCCCTACGCCCCGGGACAGTGCCTGTGCATCGGCGGAAGCCGCTTCGGGAACTACGAGGGTCTTCTGCCGGACGCCGAGGGACGGACCTGGACGGAATGCGACATCGACACCCTGGGGGCGAGGAGCCGGGGGGCCAAGCGGATCGTCTTCTCCAATGACGGGCTGATTTACTACACGGAGGACCACTACGAGTCCTTCGAGCTTCTGTATGGAGACGAGGGCGATGGCTGAGATCGTGCTGGACGGGCTGGAGCTCCGGTCCCTGGAGGAGGTCCACGACCGCTTCGCCGCCGTCCTGCCGGCGTGGTACGGGCGGAACCTGGACGCCCTCTTCGACTGCCTGACGGACCCGGGGGAGCCGGTGACGGTCCGCCTCCTCCACCGGGAGGCGCTGGAGAACCGGCTGGGCCCCAGGGGCCGGGCCCTGGTCCGCCTCCTCCGCCGGGCGGCGGCGGAGACTCCCCGGGTGGCGCTGGCGGAGGAGGCGGAAAATTAACCCTTTTCAGAAGCCCGCGCCTGTGCTATACTAAGGGGTACTGAGTTTGACGGGGTCTCCCCGCCAATCGGCTACCGAAAGGACAGTTTGTTATGGATAAACGTTACGCCCTTCCCCTGGCGGCGGCGCTGGGCGGGGCCGCCGCCTGCGTGCTGCGGCTGCTGCAGAACCACACCGGCTACGAGCCGGACACCGGCCTCCCCATCCCCGGCAACTTCGCCGCCCTGGCCCTGGCGGTCCTGCTGGCGGGCCTCGCCGCCGTCCTGGCCCTGACGGCCCGGCTTCTCCCGGCGGAGGAGGACCCCGGCCCCGTGCTGCCCCGGGACTTCTCCACGGAGAACGCCGGCCTTCTGACCGTTCCCATGTGCGGCGTGTTTCTCCTGGCCCTCAGCGGCCTTGCGGACCTGGCGGAGAGCCTGGCGTTCCTGCCGGAGGGGCTGGTCTCCTCCCGGCACGCCATTTACGGCATCCTCCGGGCCGGGGGGCTGGGCTTCTCCCCCCAGGGGCAGACGCTGCTGGGCGTGCTGACCCTGGCCGCCGCCGCGTCCCTGTTCCCGGTGCTGGCGGGCTGCCGCCGGCGGGAGGGCGGGCCCCGGCACAAGGCCCCCGCCGCCATCACCCTGCTGCCCGTGGCGGCACTGGTGGTGCGGCTGGTGCTGACCTACCGCATCGACTCCGTGAACCCCTCCCTGACCATGTACTATGTAGAGCTGCTGGCCCTGGTGTTCATGACCCTGGGGTTCTACCGGCTCAGCTCCTTCGCCTTCCAGGCGGGGCGGACCCGGCGCTTCGGGTTTTACGCCGCCGGGTCCCTGGTCCTCTGCGCCGCCTCCCTGGCGGACGGCAGCGCCTATTTGTCCTCCCTGCTGCTCTACGCCGGGGGAGGGCTGACGCTGACGGGCTTCCTGCTGCTGCGCCTCGCCCACGGGCTGGAGGCGGAGAAGGACGACGGCACCATCATCGGCCCGGTGGAGTGAACGAAAAAAAGAGCGGGTCCCCGGCTTGCGCCGGGGGCCCGCCTTTTCTCTTCAGTCCTTCTGAATACGCACGTCCAGCCTGTTGTAGGGAATCTCAATCCCCGCCCTGCCGAACTCCGCCCGGAGGTTCTCCGCCAAAGCGAACCGGGTGGCCCAGAAGTCCGCCGCCGCGGCCCAGCAGTAGACCGTGTAGTCCACGCCGCTTTCGCCGAAGGCCGTCAGGTACACCGCCGGGGCCGGGTCGGGGAGGATGTGCTCCGTCGCCTCCACGGCCCGGAGGCAGGCGGCCTTCACCGTCTCCGTGGACGCGCCATAGGCGGCGGTCATCTTCCAGACGATGCGCCGCCGGCCCAGGACGGTGTAGTTGGTCACCTGGGACGCCGCCAAAACCTTGTTGGGCAGGAGGGCCGTCAGGCCGTCGGGGGTGACGAGCTTCGTGTGGTTCAGATTGATCTCCTCCACCGTGCCGGAGACGCCCCCGGACTCGATGAAGTCCCCGATGGCGAAGGGGTGGGAGGACAGAATCACCAATCCCCCCGCCACGTTGCCCAGGATGTCCTCCGCCGCCAGGGTCACCCCCAGGGACCCCACGGAGAGAAGCGCCACCAGGGAGGTCATGTCGATCCCCAGGCTCCCGGCGGTGAAGACCGCCGTCAGGGTGTACAGCAGCAGCTTGAGGGCCGCCAGGATATAGCGCCGGACGCGCTCCTCCAGCTTCGTCCGGCCCAGCAGGCGGCGGACCAGCTTCAGCAGCAGCCGCGCCGCCAGCAGGCAGACCAGCAGCGTCAGGGCGGCGGCGAACACATTCTCCAGGTCGATCTTTCCGGCAAAGCGCTGCAGGGCCCCGTTCAGGTCCGGCACAGACATCCCTCCTTATCTAGCTACTTTATAAAAGATTCCTTGTCCCTTAACCGATGGACCGGACCCGGATCACGTTGGGCAGGTTCCGCAGGTCCTCCAGGACGGCGGGCTCCACCCTGGCCCCCAGGTCCACCAGGGTGTAAGCGTAGTCCCCTTTACTCTTGTTGCTCAGGTTTTCCACGTTCACGCCGTCCCGGCTGAGGAGGGCGGTGATGCTGGCCAGCATGGCGGGGATGTTCTTGTGGAGGACGCAGAGCCGCTGGACGCCGCTGCGGTCCAGGCGCACGTCGGGGAGGTTCACGGAATTCTTGATGTTCCCGTTCTCCAGGTAATCCCGCAGCTCCTCCGCCGCCATGACGGCGCAGTTCTGCTCGCTCTCCGGGGTGGAGGCCCCCAGGTGGGGCATGGCGATGACGTGGGGATTCGCCACCAGCTTGTTTGTGGGGAAGTCGGTGACGTAGGCCGTCACCTTCCCCGCGTCCAGGGCGGCCAGCAAAGCCTCGTCGTCCACCACGCCGCCCCGGGCCAGATTGATGAGCCGGACGCCGGGCTTCATGGCGTCGAAAGCCTCTTTGCCGATCATGTGGCGGGTCTTTTCGTTGAAGTGGATGTGGGCGGTGATGTAGTCCGCCTTTTTATAGAGCTCGTTCACGTCCTGGACCACGTGAACGTGCCGGTCCAGCCGGAGGGCGGCGTCCACGGAGAGGAAGGGGTCGAAGCCGTACACGTCCATGCCCAGATCCAGCGCCACGTTGGCGACCAGGGAGCCGATGGCCCCCAGACCGATGACGCCCAAAGCCTTCCGGTAGAGCTCCGGGCCCACGAAGGCGGCCTTCCCCTTCTCCACCACGGTCTCCACCTCCACGCCGGAGTCCGCCTGGTTCCTCACCCAGCGCACCGCGCCGGTGATGTCCCGGGAGGAGATGAGCATGGCGCAGAGCACCAGCTCCTTGACGGCGTTGGCGTTGGCCCCGGGGGTGGAGAAGACGGCCACGCCGCTTTCCGAGCAGCGGTCCAGGGGGATGTTGTTCACCCCCACCCCCGCCCGGGCGATGGCCAGCAGGCTCTCGGGAAAGGGGTAGTCCAGCAGACTGGCGGAGCGGACCAGGATGCCCGCCTCCTCCGCCACATCCTCCCCCACCTGATAGCGCCCGGGGTCCAGCCGCGCCAGCCCCTGGGGGGCGATCTTGTTGAATGTCTTGATCCGATACATGAAAAACCTCCGACAAAAAGAGATGATTTATTTCAGAGGGAGCCCCCGCCGGGCGGGTTTCCGGTATTAGTATAACGTCCTTTTTCCCCGGCGGCAAGTGGCATTTCCACAGTATTTCCCCGCTTTGTGGCATTTGCCATGGAGTATTTTGAAAAAAGCGCATATACTGAACAAAAATCCTGTCCGGGAGGTTTCCGCCATGGCCATCTTCACCCCCAAGCCCCTGGCTCAGTCCCACCCGCTGGAGGACCCCAACCGGGATTACAGCGCCTCCCGCCGGGCGGAGCAGTTCCGCTTCAGTGACCGGGCCATCTACTTCCCCGCCTTTCCGGGGACGCGGTATCTCTCCTTCGCGTCGCTGACCCGGGCCCTGACCCGGAACACCAGCCTGCCCCTGACGGGCTGCTGCGGAAAGGCCCTGCCCGTCACCCGGCTGCGGCTGTACTACGACGACGGGGAGTTCTACCAGGACTTCACCTTCGAGAAGCTGGCAAACGCCAACTTGGTGCTGGACGCCGTGGCCGCCGCCCGGCCGGACCTCCCCCTGGAACGGGAGGAACGGCCCCAGACCAGCATCTGAGAATCGCGCCGGAGGCGGGCCCCTCCGGCGTTCTTCCGCCTTTTTTCGGAAATTTTCAAAAACCCTCTTGACCTTCCCCCTGCTGGAAGGTGTACCATAGGACCGGAAACCGAGGTGAGGGACTTGAAAATCAACGAGGTGGAGGCCCTGGTGGGCATCACACGGAAGAACATCCGCTTCTATGAGTCCGAGGGGCTGCTGGCCCCCCGGCGGAACAGTGAGAACGGCTACCGGGACTACGGCGAGGCGGAGGTCCGGACCCTGCTCCAGATCAAGCTGCTGCGGAAGCTGGGCGTGTCCCTGGAGGAGATCCGGAAGATGCAGGGCGGCATCCACACCGTGGGAGACGGCATGCGCCGCCATCTGGTCACCCTGGAGCGGGACCGGGACAACCTGGATCAGGCCATCCGCCTCTGCGCCGGGCTGACGGACCGGCAGGAGCGGCTGGGGGACCTGGACGCCGGGAGCATATTAAAGGAGATGGAGGCCATGGAGCAGGGCGGCGCCACCTTCCAGAACAAGCAGAAGCGGGACGTGCGCATCCGCTACCTGGCTCCGGTGTTCATCACCGTGGGGATGGTTCTTTTGATGGGGGCGCTGGCGGGGCTGATTCTTTGGCTTATCGCCCTGAGCGCCGCCGACGCGCCCCCGGCCTTTATGCTGGCCGTCATCGCCCTGTTCCCTTTGGTCATCATCGGCGGCGTGGTGCTGGCCCTGGTCCAGCGAATCCGGGAAATCGGGAGAGGAGAGATCGACGATGCGAAAAACTACTAAGAAGAAAATCGCCCCCATCGTTGTCACGGTCCTGGTGGTGGCGTACCTGACGCCCCTGATCGCCATCGTGCTGGCCCTGGCCGGTTTTCTGGGGACGAGAGAGGGCCTGCCCGCCCTGCCCTTCCTGCTGGGCTACGCCTTTTTGGGCGGGGCGGTGGTGGTTGGAATCATCCTGGCCCTGAACCAGCGCCTCCGGGAGATTGACGGCGGCGAGGAGGAGGAGGCCAGCCGGTACTGAGGCGCGAAAAAGGCGGGACGCCGAAGCGCCCCGCCAGGGTCCTGAACTCACCAGTGCCCGGTCTCGGAGCGGCTGTGCTCCCGCCGGTTGCTGATCTGGATGTTGTAGAGCATCTTGGTCAGGCTCTCGATCTCCTCTTTTTTGAGCTGGGCGAAGAGGACGCCGCAGCGGAAGCCGTTGGTCCCGCAGTCGTTCACCCGGATGATCTCGCCCACCAGGTCCATGGCGATATACTCGTCCAGCTTGACCTTGAGGACGATGACCTCGCCCTCGCCGTGGAGGTATTCCGTCTGGATGCAGCAGCCCTCGGTGCTGATGTCCACCAGGGTGCATTTTTCCGGACGCTCCCGGCGCTCGTCGTTGAGGTAAAAAATGGAGATGGGGGTGTTGATCGCCAGGCGGAAGTTCCGCCGGTGATTGTCCCGGACCTCCGGCTCCAGATCGCTCAGCTTGATCACCGTCCGGGTGGACTCCGCCACCCGGGCCCGCAGGTAGAACTGCGTCATCCTGCTGTCACAGCCCCGGATAAAAAGCGTGCTCCCGATCTCGCTGAGCCGGAAGGACAGGGCCCCGGGCTTCCGGCCCAAGGTCAGCTCCTGGCCCTTGCACTCGGTGATCAGGCCGTCGTTCAGCACTTTCCCGGACTCCTCCATGACGTCGATGGCCATGCCGACGCTCAGCGTGGGCAGAGACGGCTGCTCCGGCTCCAGGACCGCCGCTTTCTCCGTTTCCGCCGGCGCGACTTCCACGTCGTACCGGTCCGGGAATAAAAATGAAAAAATACCCATACCGCACCACCTGTACTCGATAATGCGGTTATTATACCATAGAAACCCTTGGGCCGCAAGCCCCCAAAAGGAGGAATCCCCATGCTGAGTGCATCCCAAAGACGCCGGAAACGACAGGCCGCGCTGAGCGTGTTCCTGTTCGCCCTGTTTCAGCTGGCCTGCGCGGGCTGCTTTGCCGCGCTGTGCTTCATCCCGGACCTGCCCAGGCCGTTTGTCTGGCTGTTCGCCGCCCTGGCGGGCGTGTGCGGGCTGCTGGTCATTTCCGCCCTGGTGGTGTTAAAAGAACGTTTCAAAGAAATTGAAGGAGGAGAATACGATGCTGCTGCTGAATATTGACCATGTGCCCGGAAGGGAGATCGAGGCCCTGGGAATCGTGAAGGGAACGGTGGTCCAGTCCAAGAACTTCGGAAAGGATTTCATGGCGGGCATGAAGACCCTGGTGGGCGGGGAGATCGTGGGCTACACGGAAATGCTCAACGAGGCCCGCCAGATCGCCACGAAGCGCATGGTGGACGAGGCCCAGGCTCTGGGAGCCGACGCGGTGGTCAACATCCGCTACGGCTCGTCCTCCGTCATGCAGGGCGCCGCCGAGGTGGTGGCCTACGGCACGGCGGTGAAGCTGAAGTGATGCGGGTCACGTTTCTGGACCACAGCGGCTTTCTGGTGGAGTCCGCCTCCGCCGCGCTGCTGTTCGACTGGTGGAAAGGGGAACTCCCGGCCGTGAGGCCGGGGGTCCCCCTGTACGTTTTTGCCAGCCACGCCCACCCGGACCACTTCGACCCCCGGATCTTCTCCCTGGACGACGGGACCCGGGACGTGCGCTTCCTCCTGGGCCGGGACATCCGGCTCAGCCCCTCCGGCCTGGCCCGCTGGGGCGTCTCCCCGGAGACGGCGGACAAATGCCGCGCCCTCCGGGGCGGACAGTCCTGCGTCCTGCCGGGCATCGGCGTCGAGGTCCTGCCCTCCACCGACGAGGGGGCCGCGTTTCTGGTCTCCCTGGACGGGCAGACCGTCTTCCACGCCGGGGACCTGAACTGGTGGCACTGGGAGGGGGAGGACAAGGCCTGGAACAACAACATGGCGGCGAACTTCAAAAAGTACACGGAGCCCCTCCGGGGGCGGCGGATCGACCTTGCCATGCTGCCCCTGGACCCCCGGCTGGGAGAGGCGGGCTTTTGGGGGCCGGCGTATTTCCTCGAAACGGCGGACATCCGCCGCTTCCTCCCCATGCACCAGTGGGGGGAATTTGACTTCACCAGGAAATTTCTGGAAAAGTATCCCGCCTTTACACCCGTGACGGTTCCGGTGGAACGGACCGGGCAGGTCTTCGAGTTCTGACAAGGGAAAGCCCCTTCGGGAGAAATCTCCCGGAGGGGCCTTTGTTTACGCGTCCGGCAGCAGATACTGCGGGCCGAAGCCGTGGGGCAGCAGCTCCCGGAGGGTCCGGGCCAGCTCCTCCCCCTTCCCGTTGAGGCTGATGACCTCCATGTCCGGGGCGAACTCGTAGAGCACCTGACGGCAGACGGCGCAGGGGACGCAGAAGTCCTCGCACCTCCCCGCCACGGCGATGCGGACGAAGTCCTGGTGCCCCTCGCTGACGGCCTTCCCCACGGCCACCCGCTCGGCGCAGAGGGTGGGGGAGTAGGCGGCGTTCTCAATGTTGCAGCCGGTGAAGACCGTCCCGTCGGAACACTCCAGGGCCGCCCCCACAGGGAAGTGGGAGTAGGGGCAGTAGGACCGCTCCGTCATGGCGATGGCGGCGGCTTTCAGCTCTTCTCTTGTCATGGCAAAGGCTCCTTTCTCATTCCTCCGGCCAGAGGACCTCCCTTTCAGGGCGGGCGTCCAGGTCGATGATGTCCTTGGCGTCGTAGAATTGGAGGTACTGGTCCCGGTGGCGGCGCAGGGTGGTCCCGTCGGGGTGGAGGCGGTCGCAGATGACGGCGCAGATGTCCTTCTTGATGAAGCTGAAGCTCTCCACGCCCACGGAACAGAACACCCGGAAGCCCTGGCCCTGCAGGTACTGAAAAGCGGGGCCCGTCAGGGTCCAGTCGTTGCCGTCGGGCCGCTCGCCGTGGGGGTAGAAGAGAATCTTCGTCTCCCCCACCAAGCTGCCCACCTCGTCCAGCCAGCGCTCCGTGTCCGCCTGGATGCGGGTCATGTTCCCGTCTCCCAGGCGGATGTGGCCCCAGGTGTGGCTCCCGAAGGTCCAGCCCGTGCGCTTGAGCTCCTCAATGACGGGCCGGACGGCCTCCCGCTCCTTCTGGCGGGCGGCTTCCTTCACGTCGTCCCAGCCGGTGGTGGTGGTCTGGGTCCGATAGCCCAGGATGCCCTCGTAGCCCGTCAGGCTCAGGCAGCCCTTGGCCCCGAAGGGGGAGAAGTCCGGGTGCTCCTCCACGAATTTGTCCAGGATCGGAACGGCGTCCAGGTCCCGGCTCACCACCTCGTTCCCCGCCGGGTCCAGGCCCCGGGAGGCGATTTTCAGGTCCTCCCCGATGATCAGCTTGTGGGTGAAGCCGTTTTCCAGCATGTAGGGGTAGTAATTCACGTCGTCAAAGCTGAGGACCAGGGGCTTTTTCCCCTCGGGGAGGTACAGCGTGTTCCGGACCATCCGGGGGCCGTCCTCCCCCTCCTCCTCCCGCCAGACGCTGTTGATGTCCACCAGTATGTAGCCCTTCTCACAGACGCTCCGGAGAATTTTTTCGTACTCCCCCGCGGTGAACATGTAGTCGTCCAGGCCGCTTTCCTGGCTGTCGCCGTCGAAAGCCAGCTCCGGATACGCGATGACCGGGTGGAAAAACAGGTGCTCCACCACGCCGGTCCAGGGGACATGGCCCTCCCGCTCCTCCGTGGGGTCCGTGATGGCATAGGGCTCCGGCTCCGGGGACGGAGGCGGGGCGGGGACCTCCTCCGGCTCCGGAGGCGGAGGGGGCGCGGGGGCCGGGGCGGGGGCCCCGCAGCCGCCCAGCAGAATCAGCAGCGCCAGCGCGAGAAAAACCCGTCCCATGGCTCCGCCCCCTTTCGTCAATAAATCCGTATGCCCAGTATAGCAGATTCTCCGGCGGAAAGGGGTAACAATTCCGTGACAAATTCACCGCTTGCCGCTGGGCTTGAACGCCGCCGCCATGACCGCCGCGAAAAACACCGCCGCCGTCACGCCGCCCGCCGCCGCCGTCAGCCCGCCGGTGAGGACCCCCAGCCAGCCGTCCATGTCCACCGCCTTGCGCACGCCCTTGGCCAGCAGGTGGCCGAAGCCCGTCAGGGGCACCGTGGCCCCCGCGCCGCCCCACCGGGCCAGGGGCTCGTACAGCCCCACGGCGCTGAGGATGACCCCCGCCACCACGTAGCCGGTGAGGACCCGGGCGGGGGTGAGCTGGGTCTTGTCGATGAGAATCTGCCCGATGGCGCACAGGACGCCGCCGCAGAGGAACGCGTTGAGATAATCCATGTGAAAACCTCCCTTTGGCGGTAGGGTTTCCCGGGGCGGGGAAATCTATGCGCCGGCCGTCGTTCAACGCCCCGTTTCGACAGGCCTCGACATTCACTCTTGATTCCACGGGAAAAACCTGATATAGTTATGTAAAAAACTGGGGGTGATTATCATGAGCGACCAAGAAAAGCCTTCGTCCCGCCTGGGTCTCGCCAGCGACATATTCACCGTCATCCAATTCCTTGCCCCAATCCTCGCCGGCTTGATCGCGCGGCTCTGCAAGGCTTCCCTGTACCTTTCCATCGGAATCGGCGTTGTGGTCTTCCTCCTCCTTCTATTTACGCTCCGCTGGTTCCGCCGTCCCATCTCCGCCCGGCTTTTGGGCTTCCTCCAAAATTCCATCACTTCCAAAAGTGATTTTGAATGCCGGGACAAGGTCATCGAGTACACCTATCACAGCCGCGAATCTCTCTCTTACCAGAGCAACTACACCGTCAAAATCCTCTCCGGCTCCCGTACGGAAATCCCCGACAAGCTCAAGTGGTCCGCCGGAGAGGTATCCAGCTTCTCCGCCGTCGTGACGGGGCAGAGCATCGTCCCGATCCCGGACGCGAAGAAAGACGACGTCCAGGCTTATCTGGGCTATCAGGACTTCCATATCCAGCTGCCCAAGCGATACACAAAGCATGACCAGCCCTTCCCCACCGGCTTCCGGTGCAACAGCCTCAAGGACCCCGAGCGCAAGGCAATGACCTGCCTGATCGCGGGCATTTATTGGAAAACGACTCGAATCACCCTGCGGGTCCGGTTCGACAAGTCCCTGAACGTCATCAACATCCGCAAGCTGAAATTCAGCGACTTTCTGGACACGGAGCCTTACGACTCCGAGCCCGGCACGCTGAAGCTGGACAAGGAGCAGAAATTCCACTACGTTGACTTCACCATCCCGCATCCCATTCTCGGCGGAAAATACGCCATTGACTGGGAGTTCCAGGAGACCCCGCCGCAATCCTGAATATTGACAATTTTCCGCGTTTCGTATATACTGAAAACGTCAGGGGGGATCAGCTCCCGCGGGCTCCCCGCCTGACAAGAGAGGGCATCAATCACTGAGAGGTAACATTATGGAGAACTGAAAGAAAAGACTCATCATCTCACCAGGAAAGCGGACCGCCTGCCGGCGGTCCGCTTTCCGCTTCTCATGCCGTGCTGTAGGGAGATACGAAAAAGGCCCCCCGGACTTTCGTCCGGGGGGCCTCTCTTCACTCACGCCTGTAATCTATGCTGATCAGGGGATAGCCACAGGCTTGAGCAGGATCGTAACAGCCGCAGCAGAGGGAGCGGCAATCTTGAGGGTCACGTCGACCGTGTCGGTAGCGGCGATAGCAGTACCAGCCGCAAAGCCGGCGCAGGTCACGTCAGAAACCGTCGCGGTAGTGGTGGGCCCATCCTCGAAGGTAACACCAGCGGTGTTGTTCGCATCAGTCACAGTGTTGTTGGCAGTGACCGTGATGGTCAGAACCTCGCCAACCTTCACCAGCTTGTCGCCGTTCTTCATCGCGGTGACAGAAGCGGTCGCAAACACGCCGGTAGCGGCGGCGGTGTCCAGAGGAGCAACCTGGCTGATCGTAACCGGGTTCGCAGCCAGCTTCGCATAGCCCTTCCCGCTGTTCGTATCGATGGACTCAATGCCGGTCAGCTTCGTGGCCAAACCGGCGGTATCAGTCGCGCACGCAACCAAACCATCCGTCGCACCCTTGTTGGTGACAACGTAGACGTTCGCACCCGCGCCGTCAACCGTAATGCCCTCGAGGGTCAGAACGTCACCAACAGAGGCATTCGCGGCGGTATCGGCAGCGATGACGGAAGTGGTGCCGACCGTAACCTGGGCCAGATTGGCGCCAACAGTGATGTCGCTCGCACCGATGTCCTTCGTAGAGCCAGCGCTGTTGGTCAGAACGATCTTCTCAAGAGCGGTGGGGTCATCGAAGTCCGCAACCGCCTTGGCAGTCACACCGGACACGTTGGCCGTGATGTAGGCGGCAATCGCCTCGCCGGTCTTGAAGTTCTTGGCTCCAGAGGTCAGAGCGTTGATCTTGTCAGTCTTGGAGATGTACGCACCGGTAACAGAGACAGCGTCGGTGTTGACATCCGTAACTGTCACGGCGTTGGCGGGCATGGTGAACTGGAACACGCCGGTGCCGGTGGGAATCTCAGTCGCGCTCTCGGCGACGGTCACATCAGCGAACGTGCCGGGATTCTTCGCATCCGCAATGCCGGTCAGCTTCGTGCCGGTGACAGAGGACCTGACCAGGACGATCTTGCCAGCCGCAGCCTGAGTAGCGGTGAGCCAGCCCTCGCCGGGAATCGCGTCGGCGGCGGGAACAGCATCGACAACCAGGAACTCGATGGCCTTGGCGCCGGTGGTGAGGGACTTGACGTCGTACTTGTCCGCAGGAGCGGCAGCAGTAACACCCTTGATGGTGATGGTGACAACCTTGCCGCCCTCGGCATAAGCGTTGGCCAGAGTCAGATTAGTGTTGTCGGTCATCGGGGGCTGAGGAGCATCGAACTTCGCACCAGCAACGGTGTAGCTCAGGCCAGTCGCAATGATAGCCTGATCAGCCGTCTTGGTGAACATGAAGGTGAAGCCGGCCTTGGTGCCGATCGCCATCTTGTCGGGGCCAGTGACTTCGTCAGCGGCGGAAGCGCCGCCCTCATACTGATAGACAACGTCCGCGTACTTCCAGGACACGTTCTTCAGAACGGCGGTGAAGACATCCTTCGCAGGATCAATCAGGCCGCTGGTGACCGTGCTGCTGGGAATCGTGTAGGTGCCGGAAGTCGTGAAGGTGGTACCGCTCACGCCCACCGCAGAGAAGTTAGACTTCTTGAGGGTCGCGAAGGTCTCGCCGTTCACCTTCAGGTCAACGTCGAAGTCCACCAGATCGGTAGCGAGAACGTTCTTGGTGCCCCAGGCGGGAGTCGTGAACTTCAGGTCAACCGTAACACCATTGGTGTACTTGTTGACGGTGACATTGCCGTACTTGTTGTCCACAGGCCGCACAGAGCCGGCGGTGGACAGGGAGACGCTGCCGGTGGTGGTGTCGCTGCCAGTGCCGGCCTTGGGAGCGTCGATGATGACGACGGCGTAAGCGTTACGGAAGCCGGCGTCGCCGTGCTTGCCGTTCAGCAGGACCTTCAGGGTCATCTTGCTGAGGTCGAACTTGTCAGTGTCAAGCAGGTCCTTCAGCTTGGTGATCTCGCCCTCGTGGCCCACGCGGACGTCGATGATCTTCGCGCCGACGCAGCGGATCAGGCCTTCCTCCTTGACGGGCTGCAGGGGATCCTCGTCAGTGTACTTGAGGAGATCCTTGAACTCGGCAAGGCCGTTGGCGTTGGTCAGAGTGGCGCCGCCCAGAGTCGTGTACTTGCTGTAACCCTCGACAATCTTGAAGCAGTCGTCCAGATACTTGTCAAGCTGGGTCTTGTTGGGAACCTTCTGAATACCGGTGACGGTGAAGCCGTCCAGGCTGCTGCCGCGGTACTCGTCGCCGTGGAAGGCCTTGGCATAGAAGATGCCGTCCTTCTCATTGCCGACCAGGATGTCACCAACCTGATAGCCCTTGTCGAACACGCCGGTCTTGGCCTCGTTGAAGTCGGGGCCCTGGACATACTCGCGCTCGTTCCACTTGCCGGTCAGGGAGGTGGTCTCCTCAGCGCCCTTGGGCACGTAGTTGTTGGAGCCGGTATTCTTGGTGATGATGCGCAGGCCGCTCAGGTTGGCCTCGGCGGAGTCGGTCTTGATGACAACGGTCTCGACCAGACCCTTGTCGTTGACATAGGCCTCGGCGGTGCTGGCGACGAAGTCGTCATTGTTGGTGCCGACGTTGCGCCAATTCTTGTTGTACTCGCTCAGGTCCTCATGACGGATGTCCTGACGGCCCTTGATGAAGTTGATGGTCTCAATCTCGCCGCTCTTGTCGAAATCGACAAAGATGAAGGTGGGATTGCTGGCATAATAGAGGGTGCTCACGTCCCACTGATAACCCGCGGTCAGACCAGTGGCCTCAGCAGTGGACAGCTCGTGGGTGTTGGCGGCAGGATAGCGGTCCAGAGCGATGTAATCCAGGTTCTTCTTGACCTCGTAGTCAGTGGGAGTGTTGCCGTAGGCCAGGGCCACGCGGTAGATGCCCTCATACTTGTCGCGGGCGGGCTCCACGATGCCGGCGTTGGTGCTGATGGAAGGGTTGGGATACGCGGGAACGCCGCCGTTGCGGTTATAGGGAGCGTACATGCCGCCCTTCTTGACGCTGGCCTGGTTGCTGTTGGGCTTCTCCAGGACATACTCGCCGGTGCCGGAAGCGGTGTTGATCCGGTAACGGACAAGCTCGCCGGGGGCGTACTTCTCAGCCGCGCCGCGGATGGTGCCGAGATCCAGGTTGACCTCGTCGCCGCCCAGGGTGTAGCCGTGGACGTACCAGACAACCTTGCCGGAGTCATTGGTGCCCTGATAGTAGTCAGCGACGACCATCCAGGCGTCCGTGTTGCCGACCTCGGTGGTCCACAGAGCGGTGCCGTCCTTGGCCAGGTACACAGTCACGTCCTTGCGGGTGGACTTGATGATGTTGTCGGTGATGTCCAGCATATCCAGGTTCCACTCGTTGATGGGATAGCTGGTGCCGCCGACGGTGATGGCGATGGCGTTGCCGTCGCGCTTCTTCTCGCTGTTGTAGATGTCAACGCGGGTCATACGGCCGGAGACGGTCTCGGGGGCATAAGCCTCGCCGACCTCCCAGGTCTTGCCCTCATCGGCGGTGTAGGGGACAACCGCGACATAGTCGCCGGCCTTCATGTCCTTCAGGGCATTGTAGGCGTCATAGTTGTCGTCCTTCACGTCGGCGATGGCCTTGCCGGACCACTCGGTTCCGTCGATGGCGAAAGCGTTGTAGCCGGTGATGGCGCCCAGGCTGGGAACATCATAGGGATCGCGGCTGTCGGGCTCGATGTCCTCAAGGCGGACATAGTCGCTGCCGACGGTCTTGACCTTCATCAGCTGAGTGCGGGTGACGACAACGTTGGTGATGAAGTCGGCGTCCACGGGGCAGACATAGACTTCCACGGTCACGCCGTTGTCGGTCAGGTCGGCGATCTCAGCCAGAGTGGGGGCCTGATTGCGGGTGCCGCTGCCGATCACATTGGCATCATAGCTGTAGAGCTGGCCGTTGCCGGCTTTCTCACCAGCGGGGACGGGAGTCTGAGTCTCATACAGCTCAGTATTCCGGACCCGGGCGTTCCAGCCGTTGATGGTGATCTGGGTGGCGTCCGCGAAGGGGCTGTTCCAGTCGCTGCGGCTGGAAGCGGTGCTCCAGTTGGCGGTGAAGTTGCGGTGATCCGTGCTGTAGGTGTCGTAGTTCCGCAGACCCAGAGCCTTCTCCTTGGTGGCCACAGAATCCTCGAGGTGAGAAATCTGCTTGGTATAAGTGAAGTCAGCAGGCAGCTTGAAGGTGCCGATGGTGACCTTCTTATAGCTCCACTCGTTGGAGGGATGGCCATAGATGTCATACGCGGGATCGTACTTGTCGTGCTCCAGCCGCAGATCCTTGAAGTGCTCTTCGCCGAACTCCAGGGTCATCTCGTTGTTCACGGCGTTGATGACGCGGCGGTTGATGTTGGCGTTGATCTCACGGTTGTTGCTGGTCACGTACATGGCCTGCGTGCCCTGCACGGCCAGGGTCTGGGCGCCGCTCACCATCGTGGTGCCGCCGTAGGTGACCATGGTCGCCTTCAGGGTGTTCAGAGCCAGCTGGCAGGCCGTCTCACGATTCACGGCGCCAGCGCCGTCGAAGTCGAGGCGGTCGAACAGACCGGTCACGTTGCCGACCTTGGCCACGTTCATGGTCCAGCCGGTGTCAACGAAGCCCTCGATCTCCTGCTTGTAACCCAG